>JAEEJK010000102.1 GCA_016281815.1 Prevotella sp.
AATGGTAATTTTGCATAACTTAATTTTGGTTTCGTAAAGGTACGAATTCTTTACGACATGACAAAGGCCGAGCTTGGGAAAGTTCGGCCTTTGAGCATTTTTTAACAAATAGGAGGGTATGCCTATTTTGACACACCCTCATTCGCTGCTCCAAAAGTTTGGCTTCTCTATCACTTAATGGTAACTATGCTTCTGCGAAGCGAAGGTACTGGTCTTGGCAAAGAAAAAGAAGTGAAATTCTTTTGCTCTGCTCTCGACTTTCCGTACCTTTGGATAAGTTACTCCGTCTCGGCATAAAAAAAGAACAAGTTCTTTTTGTTCTGCTCTCGACTTTCCGTAACTTTGCCCCGTATTTTCAAAAGTGAAGAGAAGAAGATGGATTATCTGCCAAAAGACCCGGCCATATTGGTGTCAAGCGTCAACATGCTCCTTCGTGATGAGGAGTTTGACACGCTGGAGTCGTTGTGCTATGCGTTTAACAGAGAACCTGAGGAAGTGAGGAATTATCTCCTTACCTATGGTTTCGTATGGAGTGAGGACCAAAAGCAATTCAGGCCGATAGGCTACGATGGTGCCACGGATACAGGTAGGGAGGAAGAATCAACAAAAAGGAAGGACTGATGACGAAAGACAGCATAGAGACCGCCTATAGTTTCCTGCACCAGAAGCGAAACGTGTATGTCCATTCCACCATGGAATGGCAGCGCGATGATATCGAGTATGCCGTCGCCTCTTTCGTTGATGAGATGAGCAAAGAACTATTAGAGGTCATCTCCCAAGGTAGGAGTGATTTTTTGAAGGACCATAGGAAGTTTGGCGATGACATCACACTGGCGGTGCACCAGTTGGAACGGCTGTTGTGAATACACCCCTGCTTTTGTTATTGCAGATTTTTGGGTTCCCGGTACTCTGAAGGTGTGACCCCGAACATCTTTTTGAACTGAGTAGAAAAGTTGCGGGCTGTGACGAAACCTACACGGCCAGCAATCTCATTGATGGATAGATGGGTGTCGGCAAGCAATTGGGCGGCTCGTTTCAGACGGACGTTGCGTATGAAGTCAGTAGGTGTGATGCCGAGGATGGTTTGCATCTTTTTATATAGTGAGGCGCGGCTCATGGCAATGTCTCGGGCCAGTTGGTCGGCATTGTATTGCTCGTTGTCAATATGAGCCTCAATGGCTTTCAGCATTTGGGTTACCATCTTCTCTTCCTCAGCATTGATGGTGATTTTACCGGGGGCAATGCTGGCAGACTCTGCAAACTGGTGCCGGGCTTCCTCGCGCAGTTCGAACAGGCGGTTCACACGCTGGTCGTTCTCGTACTCCATCTTAGCCTTCTTTTTCTTCAGGTAAAGCGCTATGAGCCATCCTCCAATAGTTAACACCATCAAGCAGTATAGCATTTTTGCCCACCATGTGAACCACCAAGGCTGGCAGATGACGAATGTCTGCTTCGTCACAGGCCCCCATTCTCCTGATGCTGTGGCAGCCTGCACCTCGAAGGTGTAGTTGCCTGGCGGCAGCGCCTTGTAACTGGCAATGCACAGTCCGCTTCCGTCGCTGCAAATGTTCCATTCACGCTCCAGTCCTCTCAGACGGTAGCGGTAACGGTCGTGGGACGGTGTGGCATAGTTGAGCGTGGAGAATTGGAATGTGAGGTAATTCTGGGAATGGGAGAGTGAGCGAGGCAGACTCTGAGTCTGTTCACCATTCACTTCCATCCGTGTGAGCACCACAGGCAACGGCTTCTCACTGCCTATCAACTCGTCAGGCTTGAAGGCCACTGCCATTCCGCCACCTACCGCGAAAACCAGATGCCCGTCGTCGGTCAGGCATGCTGCCCTGTCCATCATCGATATGGCAGGGATGCCATCGTCTGTTCCTAAGTTGACAACAGTTGGCGTGACGCGTGAAACTCCATACGAGGTGCCTGCCCACACATGTCCTTTGTCATCTAATACCAAACTGCGTATGCAGTTGTTTGCCAACCCATTCACACGAGTGATGGATGATTTTGACGGATTGACAACGAAGAGTCCATTCTGGGTCCCAATCCACAGCATCCCTTCACGGTCTTTCAGCATGCAGTTGTATTTGCTGCTGTGTCGTTCTATCTCATTGGCATAAGGGAAAGACGCCAGCGTATCTGTTTTCGTGTTGAGCATGAATATGCCGTTCTGCGTATAGACGGCTACCCAATCTTTGTCCAATGGGCAGGCTCCCACCATATGGCGGTATTTGTTCAAGGCAGGAAACTTGTCGTTCAGTGAAATGGTGGTTTGCTGTTCTGGCAAGTAGTAACCCAACTGGCAAAGACTATCGCAACGCAACTGTCGGCCGTCAGGCAGTTCCAGTACAAAAGTAGTTTGTCCACTTCGCAGGCTTGCGCTGCGTGCCATGCCAATCAGCGGGTCATCGCCCGTATGGATTTCAGGTTTTGCCCTATGAGGAGGCTGATAAAAGATACCGCTGGAGCGGGTTCCTATCCACACTCCCCCTTGCCGGTCGCTGATAGCAAGGGTGATGTCGCCAATATGGAGAGAGTCGATGATGCTCCTTTGCGACAGGGTGGGCTGTGGGGTGTCTGCCTTGTCGGAAAGGATGGCTTCCCGTAGGTTGTCGTTCACTCTGTTCCATGCATCGTTCACAAAAATACGTTGGCGGGCATCGAAATAAAAAATCCTGTAGAAATCGTGCAGCCACAGCACGGAGTCTCCCTCCCACAACAGCCCATACTGGTTGGTGTATCGGGGCAGTTGGTATGCTCTGCTTTGGTCGCATGACACCACGTCGAACGATCTCCCGTTGGAGAGACAAAACACCCCTTCGCAGTTGACCAGCATCTGTCCGTTGGGCAGTTCCACTATCTGCTGCACCTCACCCGTCGGAAGCCCGTCGGCCACCGTCCAATGCCGCTGTCCGCTCATGTGGTTCACGCAGAAAAGCAAACACCATATAATTAGTGAAAGTTTATGTTGCATCTGTTATCGTTTGTGTTCATCGGCAAATATAAGAAAAACGTTTGATATAACTGTCTGTTTTGTCCAAAATATATGTTCGGATTGTCTATATAACCATTTGGACGAATGAAGCGCATGCCTTTAGACGGTAGGGTTGTGCTCAAGTGGAAAAGAATGCCTATTTTTGCATTATCGATATGATGATTCTGAATTCGTAATAAAAAAATTCGTTGATGATGAGAGAAAAACTATTGGCGTTGCTGCTCCTCGTCGGAGTGACCGCATGGCCGGAGGAGGCGCACTCGGCACAAAATGACAATCTGCCATCGGAGCATCTGAAGATGTGTTTCGACTTCTCAAACGTATCTGGAACAAGTGTGAAGGACGATGTCTCAGGTGTGACAGCCAGTCTGAAAGGTGTTGCCAAGGTTATAGAGGTGGGACAGTATCACGTGCTTGACTTGGGCAATGCCACGGGCTATATGGATATGACCCGCGATGCAGGAGCCATAGTCAGGGATTTGCAGGACTTCACTGTTTCTGTGTGCTACCGCGTGGATGCGTCGGCATCACTCTCTGGTCAGGGGTATTTCCTCTGGTGCTTTTCACAGTCGGCAGCCAACACTGCTGATGCTTCGCCATATACGGCATACCGTCTGAATGCACAGCGGATGGCCACTTCGACAGGTGGGTACAACCACGAAACAGGGATGGAGACAGGCAGCGCCTCGCCCAAGGGCAGATGGATGCATGTGCTCTATCGCCAGAAGGGTCAGCGGGGCGAACTGTTCGTTGACGGGCGACGTGTGCAGACCAACACACAGATGCCTGTGCTCAGTGCCACATTTACCGCAGTGCCTGCCTACAACTGGATAGGGCGACCGCCGTTCTCCAGCGACAACTACCTGAAGCAGACTCAGGTGGCTGATTTTAGGATTTACGATGCCTGTGTCAGCGACGATGCCGTTTCCCAACTTGCCGCCGAAGCGCAGTTCTTGGAAGAGGAAAGCAAATATGGTGAGCCAGGTGATTTCACGTCGCTCGAGGCCAAGGTTGAGGAGTGCCTGTCTTTCATCGCCTCGGCAAGCGGGAACTATGCCCCCAACGCCATTGCTGAACTGAAAGACGAGATACACATCTGCCAGATGGAGATGCAAGCCCGTCGTGCCTCGCAGGCGCTCATCAACGAATATGTCACGACGCTCACTCAACTGCTCGCCCAGGTCCAAACAACCGTCAACTATACAGCCAAACAAGTATTTGAAGCAACTGCTGACCACGGTTTCGTGCATCCCGGAGGAGTAGTGTCACAACGGGACATCGACCGTGCCAAACAATTGTTGGCCAGTGGTGACACACGAATCAAGCGGGCTTGGGAAATCCTCTGCGCCAACGAGTACAGCAGTTCGGGCATCGCCACATGGCCCACGGAGACCGTCGTCCGAGGTGGCAGCGGTGGACAGAACTATATGAACTGCGCACGTGGGGCTGCCATGGCCTTCCAGAATGCGCTGCGCTGGAAGATTGGCGGGACGCGGGCCAATGCCGATGCTGCGGTTCGGATCATGATGCAGTGGGCCCGGGAGTGCAAAGGTCTTGGTGGTGATACGAACGTGTCGCTGGCGGCAGGCATCTATGGTCACGAATGGGCTAATGCAGCAGAACTGATGCGTGACTATGACGGTTGGAGCCGGGAGGACTTCGAGGAGTTTAAACAATGGATAGTACGTGTTTTCTACAATCCGGCCATTGATTTCCTACGCCGGCGCCATGACACATGGCTCAATGCACGCTATGCCAACCTTGGTCAGCGTCCCGGCCACTATTGGAGCAACTGGGGACTGTGCAATGCTCTTTGTGTGATGTCCATTGGCATTCTCTGTGACGACGTTCACATGTACAACCAAGGTGTCAGTTTCTATAAATACGACCATGTAGGCACCTACAAGGACCGTTCCAAGCAGAGCGTTATCTTGAATGACGGATGCAATGAGTTCATTGGCAATCTCGTTCCTATCGTGATGCCCGATAAGCGAGGGCCGTTCGGCTATCTCGGGCAGATGCAGGAGAGTGGCCGCGACCAAGGGCATACACTGATGGCCCTGGGACTTGCCGTTGACATCTGCCAGGTTGGTCTCAACCAGGGTGACGATCTCTTTGCCTACATGGACGACCGCATCGCCGCCGGCGCCGAGTTCGTGGCGGCTTCCAACTTCGGAGGAGTGGATGCCGGCTCGCTGCCATGGAAAAACTACAACTATGCCGACTGCCGCGGCACGATGGGTGCAGGATGGCTCATGACAGGCATCAATACGGGCGGTTCGGGCGAATACCGTCCTTATTGGGACCGTCTCATTGGCTACTATGAGGGCTTGCGGGGTGTCAGGATGAAGTATTCCGATGCAGCCAGTGCCAAGGTCTGTCCCGACGGAGGAGGCGGCAACTACAGTCAGAACAGCGGTGGATTCGACCACCTTGGATTCTCTACCCTCACCAGTTGGCGGCCTGCAGTCAGTGCCGAAGAGGGTATCACCCCATTGTCGGGCAACATCGTCTATAAAGGCGTGACCTATGAGAACCAAACCAACCTTGGTGGACTGAAATACAACTATAACGTGTGCCCCTCCAAGGGTATTTCTGCCGACGGCAGCGAGATCACCCTGCAGCCGCAGTTGCCAGAGGGCGTGACCGACACTGGCCAGTGGCAGTGGAACACAGGCGAGACCTCCCGGGAGATTACTGTCAAGGCCGACCATAGTTATATCTACCGTGTCAGTTACACCGCAGCAAACGGCACCGTGAGCCAGCAGGCTTTCGCTATCGCCGTATGTGGCGACGCACCCGCCGATGTGATGACCAACGAGATAACCGTCGGTGGCGTCATTGAGAGAAGTACCGAGAAGACCGTTCTCGAAGGCACCAGTGTCATCCTTTATGCAGGTTCGGCCACGGGCTGGACCAACGACTACCTATGGGACAATGGTCAGAAAAACAGCGTCATCACCATCCCAGCCATCACAAGCAGCCGCAACTACACTTGCCAATACGCCAACCAGAGCGGAGCCGTGAGCGAGAGTGTGTTCCACCTGTATGTGGTGCCTGCTATGCAGATCATCAATGACACCGAAGGCACAGAGACCGATATCCTCGCCGGCGGCAGCGTCACTCTTCGGCTGGCCATCCCTTCCTATATGGATGATGCCGGCATCGTGTGGAGTGATGGCACAAAGGGCAGCATACTCGCCATCGACCATGTGCAGACCGACACTCAAGTGACCGCCACCTACCAAGGCATCGACTACACCTACAACATTTTTGTGAAGGCTGCGGATTTCTCCTATTACAGTCTGCTGACAACTGAAAAAGGCTATCAACTCGTTACTTCCACCGATGAGTTGGAACAACTCTCTGATGACCACTATTTCGTCCTTGCCAGCGATGATGCCGATTTGCTCATAGGCCTCGCCGACGCCCCATTGAACGGCAACAAAGCCTTGTTCTACCAGTCGCCTGTCGACCCGCTTTCCGACCTCTCGAAAGTTTTCACTTTCGAACCCTTCGATGGCGGTTTCTGCCTGCGCAACATAGATTACGACGGACTGCTATTGCAGACAGAGATGAATGCGCCCCATAACCTGCGCACCCACGACCAGCCATATCCCATCTCTTGGGCACGGCTGTTGATGACATACGATAATGCCGCCTGGACGGTTGAGAACGGCACCTACCTGGGCAATTGGCTCGGACTTTGGACACCCGCCCACGGATATAAGGACGGTGAGGAGATAGCCTGCAACAAGAAGGGCGGCGACATCGGACACCTGCAACTCTTCGCCATCAGCAAAGCACGCTTTCATCAGGAATACCTAATGAATGCAAGTGAGGAGGCACCCCTAAATGCCACACCGTTTGTCATCAACCCACAGTTCGTAGGCAATGGCTACGGATGGAACATGAGCGGCACTTGGGGCAACCAGCGGTTCAACGGAGCCGTAGAGGTGTGGCATAGTTCCAATTTCGACTTCTCTCAAACTATTGGAGGCTTGCCGAATGGGCGTTATCGAGTAACCTGCCAGATGGCTAACGGAGAAGGCAGCAATACGGGTTACCTCTATGCATCCTCTGGCACGGAGACGGAAAAGGTTATTGTGACGCAGAGTTGCAAAGGCAGCAACTTCGATGCTGAGCGCGACAAGATGTCGGCCCAAGCCTCCTATGGACTGTTGTCTCTTTCTGTTGCTGTCACTGACGGTTCGCTCACCGTCGGCATCAAGGAGCCTGCCTCGGGTACCACCTGGCTCGTCTGGGACAATGTCACGCTCACTTACCATGGCGACATGCAATCAGGTATTGAAGACCTTCATGATGAGACATCGGACTTCGGAAAAACATCGTATGGCTCAAATTCCATCTATGACCTTCAAGGCCGGCGGCTGAAGGGTGTTCCGACAAGGGGAATCTATCTCAGAAACGGCAAAAAATATATCGTCAGATGAAGTTTATACTATCATTCCTATGCTTGCTGAATACATCACTTATTGGGATGGCTCAGAATGATTACAAAATGTCAGGTCAACAGCCAACGGCCAACAGCCAACAGCCAACGGCCAACAGCCAACAGCCAACAATCAACGGCCCCTATGAGGTGGTGGCTCGTGACGGACAATATGCCGGCACAAAACAAGGTAGCGAGCGCGATATGAAAGCCGCATGGGATTTCGCCAAGGCAGGTGAATACGAAAAGGCAGCATACATCATCAATGCCTATGCCGGGAAACTGCAGCGGCTGGACGGTCACGATGCACCGCTGTGTCTGATTCAAGGTTACTGGTTGTGCAGGGCGATGGTGGTTGTCAAATCGGAAATAGAAAAGGGTCAATTGACGATTGACTGTGACACACACACCTGGGACTCGATGCTAAGAAGAGCCATGGTGTCCACAATGGAGCAATTTGAGGGTGACAGCCCTTACGCAAACGGAAACTGGGGTGCCATAGTGAACCGCTTCCGCATGGCTGCCGCCATCAGTATGAACGATATGGCCATGTATCGGGCGGCCATCAATTACTATTTGGATAGCTACGACAACGGCTCACTCCCATTTTACATCAGCGAGACGGGACAGTGCCAAGAGACAGGACGTGACCAGGGGCATGTGCAGTTGGGCTTGGAGGCGATGGCAGACATCTGCGAGATGGCATGGGATCATGGTGATGACCTGTGGGGCGCGCTCGACAACCGGTTGATGAAGGGCTTTGAATATGCCGCCCGCTACAACTTGGGCTACGATGTGCCTTTCGAGACGTGGAAAGACCTGACGGGTCTATACTGTGAATGGACAGAACCTGGCGCGATGGGGCGTGGCAAACTGTGGGACATCTACCAGAAACCATACGACCACTATGTGAAAGAGAAAGGACTGAGGATGCCATATACGGAGAAAGTGCTTGCCTTGCAAGCCAGGGCTGAAAAGAAAGGCATGAGTCGTGAGATGCGAGTTCCCCGAGTGAAAGAAGGAGAGAAACTGCATCAGGTGTTCACCTATCCTGCTCCCGATGGCGCCCCGATGAGGCACGACTACGATGTCTATGTCCAGCCGCGTGGCAACAAGGAATGGACGAAGATAGACACCTATATGGCGAAAGTGAATGCAACGGTGGGTGGGGGCAAGCATGCCGTGAGCGAAATCTCCTACTGTATGTTTGACTTCACGGGGGATGTGTTCGTGAAGGTTATTAGCAAGAACCGGAAGTTCGAGTCGGCACGCATCCGTCCCGACTACCGGGGGACGATAGCCAAGGTTCAGAATGACTCGACGGTGCAGTTTCTGCTCTTCCAACCCGAGAATGTGAGCGTAGAATTTGATGGTGACATCACCAACAACCTTTTGGTGTTCACCTCGAAGCCACCGGTGAGCAAGGAAGAGGCGGAACGAGAGGCAAAGCGTAAAGGACGGGTGTTCAAGTACTATGCCCCGGGATTCTACAATCAGCAGGACACGATATTCGTCGAATCCAACACGACAGTATATTTAGCAGGAGGGGCTTACTTCACCAGCACCTTCGCCATCAATGATGCTGAGAATGTGAGCATATTGGGGCGTGGCATTGCCCGTCCGCCACGAGGCTATGAGGGCTGTCATGTGCATCGCTCGAAAAACGTGTTGATAGATGGTATGGTGCTCAACACTTGTCCAGTGGGAGGGAGCACCGACGTGACACTCCATGACATACGCAGCATCTCTCATCCAAGTTGGGGCGACGGGCTGAATGTCTTTGCGTCCTCAAATGTCCTTTACGACCGTGTCTTTTGCCGAAACAGTGATGACTGCACAACCGCCTATGCCACCCGAAAGGGTTTCTATGGTTCGACGCGCAATGTGCGGATGCGAAACTCCATCCTTTGGGCCGATGTGGCTCACCCCATCTTCATCGGGATACACGGCAATCCTGAAGTGGGCGACACCATTGAAAAATTGGTCTATGAGAACATCGACATACTTGGACAGGCCGAACCTCAGGTGGATTATCAGGGCTGTCTGGCCATCAATTGTGGTGATGGCAACTTGGTGCGTGATGTGCTCTTCGACAACATCCGCATCGAACAGATAGAGGACGGCTGCATCACGCAGGTGAAGGTGGGCTATAACCAGAAGTACTGCACTGCTCCAGGACGAGGGGTGGAGAATGTGACGTTCAGAAATGTAAGATATAATGGTGGAAGACCCAATATCTCGGTTGTCAATGGCTACGACGAGGAGCATGGTGTGCGTAATGTGACTTTCGAAGGACTGAAAATCAATGGGCGGCCCATCTATGATGATATGCCGGACAAGCCCAAATGGTATGCTACAGCCGATTACGTGCCGATGTTTGTGGGCAACCATGTCGGCGGTGTGGTGTTCACCAAGGAAATAGCGCAGTTTCATGCCAACCAGCAACTGTCCTATTGCAGCAGCCTGGTGGACCGTGCATTGGAAGCCCTAAGACCGCAACCGCAATGAATTCTTCCTGTGAGATGTCACGTCCGTATCGTTGGTGGCGTTTCATCTTATTCATTTGTGTGGACAGATATTTTCATATCATTGTAATACTAATTCTGGTTGTTTTTGGGAAATAATCAGTAATTTTGCCTGAAATGCTGATGTTGTATGAAAATACTTGTTGTTGATGACGAGTTGGATATCTGTGAGATACTTAAATACAATCTTGAAACAGAGGGTTTTGAGGTCGACACAGCCTGTTCAGCCGAGGAAGCGCTTGATATGCCCCTAAAGGATTATTCACTCATTTTGCTTGATGTGATGATGGGTGAGATGTCTGGCTTCCAGATGGTGCGCAGGTTGAAGAACAACACCTCTACTGCGCGGATTCCTATCATATTTGTCACTGCTCTCGACGGAGAGGACAACCTGGTGAAAGGATTGAATATCGGTGCGGATGACTATATCGCAAAACCACTGAGTATGAAGGAGGTGAAGGCCAGGGTCAGGGCTGTGCTCAGACGGTCATCACTGCCACAACAAGCCATGGAAACCCATGATGAGTGTAAGATTGTTTATGAAGGCATCGCGCTCGATTTAAACGCTAAGATTGTCACCTGTGATGGTCAGAAATTGGTTTTCACCAAACTGGAGTTTGAGTTGCTCTCTTTTTTTCTCCAACATCCCAACAAGGTGTTTTCACGCGAGGATTTGCTTAAATATTGCTGGCCACGGGATGTGATGGTGCTCGACCGTACGGTGGACGTGAACATCACGCGGTTACGCAAGAAGATAGGGCGTTATGGCAAACAGATAAAGACACGTGTAGGTTATGGCTACTGTTTTGAGGAGTAAGTCTTTCCAGCGCAATCTGCTGCTGAGCATCGGTGGCGTATTCCTGCTTTTTGCCGTCTGCTTCAGTTTTTATCAGTACCAGCGCGAGAAGGAATACAAGATTGACATCCTGCACTCTCGTCTGCAGATGTACAACTATGAGATGGTGCAGACGATAGGTGAGGACAGCCTGACCAACAGTCGGCTGTTTAGGGATTATGTGGCACGTCATCAGGTGGAAGGCCTCCGTGTGTCTGTGATCAACCAGAAAGGGCGGGTCATCCTCGACAGTTATGATACCAATGTGGACTCATTGGGAAATCATCTCCAGCGAACTGAGATCCGTCAGGCTTTGCATACGGGCAGTGGTTATGATATCAAGCGGATGTCGCAATCCACCCACGAGACCTATTTCTATTCGGCCACACGCTTCGGCGACGTCATCATCCGCGCTGCCGTGCCCTATTCAGCCGAACTGACCCGCTCGCTGAAGGCCGACAATACATACATCTATTTTGCAGGTTTCCTGACGCTGATGCTGGGCATCGTGCTATATTACATCACCCACCGCATCAGCCGTCATATCGGCTATCTGCGCGAGTTTGCCTTCAAGGCCGAGGAGGGCGAGGAAATCGACCACGAATTGGAGCGTCGCCTGCCTGATGACGAACTGGGAGACATCAGCCACACCATCATCATGCTCTACTGGAAATTGCGCCATTCTGAGGAAGACAAGTTGCGCATCAAACGCCAACTGACGCAGAATGCTGCCCACGAACTGAAGACGCCTGCTGCCAGCATACATTGGTATCTGGAGAGCATCCTCGACAACCCCGAGATGCAGGAAGATAAGAAGAAGCATTTTCTGGAGCGCTGCTATGCGCAGAGTGAGCGCATGAGCAAGTTGCTGCTCGACATGAGTGCCCTCGCCAAACTCGATGAGTGGGACGACAACAAGGCCATGACCCGGCAGGCATTTCATCAGGTCGATGTATTGCAGGTCATTCAGAGTGTGCTCGACGACACTTCTCTCCAACTTCAGGACAAGGGCATCACTCCATCACTTCAAGTGCCGCAGCATGTGGAAGTGTTGGGCGACCAAAGCCTGATATACAGCATCTTCCGTAACCTTGTAGACAATGCCATCGCCTATGCTGTCGGGGCATCGCGTTTGGAGATCGCGTGTGGCGAGATTGAGACAGAAGGCCGCCATTTCTATGAGTTTTTGGTGAGAGACGATGGCCCTGGTGTAGAGACGCAGCATCTGGAGCACCTTTTCGAGCGCTTTTACCGCATCGACAAAGGCCGTTCGCGCAAACTCGGGGGCACCGGTCTCGGTCTTGCCATCGTGAAAAATGCAGTTGCTGTCCATGGTGGTTCAGCAACTGCACTTACAACTCCCGGCGGAGGACTCACTATCAGGTTTACACTCGCACGGTTCTAACCTTGTCCACCATATGGTGTGTCCTCATAGTCATTGTTCCGTTTCTTTCCTGCCTCCACCACATTCATCACATAGTCGCCGAGTTTCTCGCACTCCGAGATGAAGTCAACGTAGAATACTCCGAGTTGATAGTCGTAGAGGCCCGAATTCACATCGTTCAAGTTCTGGTTCTTCAGGTGTGTACGGTAGTTGTTAATTTCATGCTCAATGTTGACGGAGGTCTTGGTATCTTTCTTGGTCGTGGGCTGGTTGATCTGCTTCAGCATCTCGGTGAGCGCACCATCCACCAGTTGCATCATGGTCAGCATATGCTGGATCTGGTCTGCAGTGAATGCTTCCTGGCAGTGCATGCGATGGCGGTTCAAGGTACGGCCGAGGTTGTACACCGAGTCGCCGATGGACTCCAACTCCGTAATCTGCCGCAACATTTTCTGTATCTGACTCTTCGAGGTATCCGACAGCCGGCCTTTGCTCACCTTGCTCAGATAACTGGCTATTTCCATCTCCATCGAGTCGGTGATGTTTTCATATTTCTCGATGCGTGAGAAGAGTTTGTTGAATTTCACCTCGTCTTGCATTTGCAACAGTTCCGGCACGAATCCAAACATCCGCTGACAACGCTCGGCAAAACTGTGAATCTCCTTTTGTGCCTCTATGATGCTCAGTTCGGCAGTTGAGAGCAGACCGCCACTGATAAACTTCAAACGGTAGTCCTCATCCTGAGCCTTCATCGGCAGCACCTTGCACACCAGTGTCTCAATCTGCTTGACAAAACCGATAAGCAGCAGTGTATTGATGATGTTGAAGGCGGTATGGAAGGCAGAGAGTTTGAAAAGATCGTTGCCTCCGCCCATCACGTTCTCTACAAACCAACTGACGGCGTGGCAAGCCGGATAGAACACGATGAGGAATGCCACGACACCAAACACATTGAAGAACATGTGGGCAAGGGCGGCACGGCGGGCTTGTGTGTTGGCGGTGAGCGAAGCCATGAATGCCGTGATGGTCGTACCGATATTCTGACCCATGGCCAGGGCGGCTGCCTGTTCAAATCCGAAACCTGGTATATTCATGCCAAAGAGCATCAGCGTGATAGCCATCGTGGCAGCCGAGGCCTGTACGATCATGGTCACTATGGCACCCACGATGACAAAGAGGATGATGGTGAGAAACGAGTCCTGCGGCACATGGGCGAGCATGCCAGCCACCATGTCGCCTATGTTCATGGCGGTGGCTGCCTCCTGAAGGAACGACAGACCCATGAAGAGGAACGAAAAGCCAAAGATAAACTCACCGATGCTCTTCCTGTTGCCTTTTCCACTGAATATCAGGGGCATGCCGACAGCCAGCAGCGGGATGGCAAAGGCGGCAATATTGACCTTGAAACCTACGGCAGAGATAATCCATGCCGTGACGGTAGTGCCGATGTTGGCACCCATGATGACGCCGATAGACTGTGCCAACGTCATCAAGCCCGCATTCACAAAACTCACCACCATTACCGTGGTGGCGCTCGACGACTGGATGAGCGCCGTGATGAGGATGCCTGTCAGCACGCCCATCACGCGATTCTTCGTCATGGCTGACAAGATACTGCGCAAACGGTCGCCGGCAAATTTTTCCAGACCCTCCGACATCGTCTTCATTCCGAAGAGAAACAATGCCAGAGAACCAACAAGCGAAAAAATGTTGATAATCAATTCCATGAAGATGCTTTCTGTAAATATACCGCAAAGGTTTTACAATGATGTTGCATCTCCGTTACGCTGATATTATTATCTTGTTACAAGCGTTGTCGTAACCACACCTTCATATTACTGAAATGCTTTGGTAATATCCAAAGCGTACTATTGCAGCGGAAAACCAACAAGTTGATGTAACATGGAAAAACAAAAAGCAGATAGAATTGTCAATATTTACAATTGGTTGAGGATCATCATCATCGTTTTATTTATTGTGTTTGTGATAATAGGTCTTTCTGCGTAGTCCAAAAAAGTTCTGAAAAAAGTTGTGTTTTGTGTTATATCCATTCGCATTTTTACGCTTTTTTCTCTATTTTTGCATGTGAAAGGTGCGACCAGAAGTCGCATAAGCAATTACTTAGCCCTCGGAGGAGGTGTCTAAGTCTGCTGTTCCGTCAGCAGTAGCCTAAGCAGGCATGCGTGAGGGGCGACCCTCGGGTGTGAAGCCCTGCCGACAACGCGGCCACCCGCCGAGCATCACGGCGGCGACGCTGCCAGGCTGACCGATATGGACAACATATGTG
>JAEEJK010000103.1 GCA_016281815.1 Prevotella sp.
GGAGACTTATTCCAAGAACCCCGGTGGCGACGGCCCCACCTACTATGCCGACTGGAGCAATGCGGAATTGCAGCGTTTCACCTTGCAGTTCTACACCGATTTCGCCTTACGTTACGGCCACGATGCCCGCCTGGCCTTTCTGGAGGTGGGTTTCGGCCACTGGTCCGAGTATCACATCTACGGTACGAAGTTGGAACTGGGCAAGAACTTCCCCTCAAAAGACTTCCAAAAACAGTTCTTCGAGCACATGAACGCCGTCATAACCGACATCCCATGGGCGGTTTCCATAGATGCCGCCGATGACGAGTACTCCCCCGTGGTCGATGATGACGAGCTGATGGCTTTGCACTTCGGCCTGTTCGATGACTCGTTCATGCACAAAGACCACGAGATCGGTACAAGTGACGGATACAACGAGGAATGCTGGAACGCCATCGGCCGAGGCACACGCTGGCAGACAGGTGTCTGCGGCGGTGAGATCAGCTACTATTCGTCCAACGACCAGAAGAATTTCCTTAGTCCCGATGGTCTCTATGGCCACACCTGGGCAGAACAAGCCGCCAAATATCACATCACCTTCATGATTGCCAACGACGCGCCTCGTGGGGGCGTTGCCACACCGGAGAGGTTCCGTGAGGGTTCCATGGCCACCGGCTACCACTTCGTGGTCAAGCAATGTCAGACAGATGGCACCACCACTCGCTTGTTGGTAGCCAACGAAGGCATAGCGCCACTCTACAGGGATGCCTGGTTCGCAATCGGCGACATCCGTTCCTCTTCCACATTGCGAGGTCTTCTCCCCGGTGATGAATGCTGGATAGAGATACCGACAGTGCCTAATGGCGACGGCAGCGACATACAAATCACCAGCGACTGCATCCTGCCACAACAGTCCATAGAATTTGACGCAGACATCAGGCCGACAGGCATGGCTCCCATCACCACGCCGCCCACGCACCAATCAACGTTCAACCTGACCGGACAATGCCAGAAGTTCACCCCCACCCAGCCCGGGCTATACATTGTAAACGGCAGGAAAATCCTGTTGGGCAAACAATCCCGCAATCAATTCCTGGAAGGAATCTAAATGTCTTTTGATATGAGCGACTGGTACGGCAAGAAATGGATCCTGAGCAGACTGCCGGATGAGATTCCACAAGACATCGTGGAACGAGCCTTCAAAAGCATGCGTTATTACTATGTGAAAGACGACCCTCTGGAAGTCTGGTGCGTTGGCGAGCGTGAGGCTGACCATGTGGCTGAACGGTTCGTCAGCAAGGAGAAACTGATGACATGGGCGTGTGAGAAGATCTGCTGGAACATATCCACTATGTGGGAACTCGAAGACCGCAAGGAAGAGGAGAAGAAATGGCGCTACGTGTACGACCATGCCGAAAATGGCCAATGGTATTACCGGGAGCACAAGGACTACCTCTACAACGCCATTCACGACACCCGCAAATGCTCATTTGAAAGGGAACTGAAGTTGTTGAAACCCATGATACCTACTGAGGAATGGGAAAAGGCTGTGAGGAAATTCACGCGTCTCATGAACAGGTGGTTCAAGAAAGACCATTGGGCCTATGACGAGACCCTGTGCCAATTCATCGAAATCAGCGACTCCAGGGAACACGCTTCCGACTTCGATTCAACAGAAGAGCCACGGGAAGGATCCATCATCAACTGACATCACTATCGTTCCCTTTTTCTGCCTGTTTTACCAAAATTCGTTGTACTTTTGCACTACAATTGCACTATAAAGACAAAATACCAGTTCAAATAATGAGTGATTTCAACAGATTCAGGAAAATAGACGCACATACCCATATCGGGGCGTTTGGCAGCCCGTTCAACATCGACTTCAACGTGGAACGGCTGCTTGAACAGATGGCAGAATACAATATACAGAAGACCATCCTTTGCTCTTCGAGCGCATATTCCAACGAGGATACAGCGGTGGCATACAAGCAGCATCCAGACCTCATCATCCCGCTGATGTGGGTCAACTGCGCCCAAGGACAGCCGACATACGACCTGCTGGAGCATTACCTGCGCGACGAGCATTTTGCAGGAGCAAAGCTGCAGTCGCTGTTCGACGGTTATACCGCCGACGCTCCCTGTGTCGACCCCGTGGCGGAACTTTGCGAGAAATACGGGAAACCGCTGTTCGTACATTCCGGCCATCCACCCTTCTCCCTTCCCTGGCAGATAGGACTGTTGGCGGAACGACACCCTCACCTCCCCATCGTGATGATACACATGGGTCATGCCCATGGGGTTTATGTGGATGCCGCCATCACAATGGCCAAACGCTACGACAACATCTGGTTGGAGACTTCCGGAACTTCGATGAGCTGTCAGATAAAGAACGCCTATGACACCGTAGGACACGAGAGGGTCATGTTCGGCATCGACTCTCCGTTCCACCACCCGACAGTCGAGATACAGAAGATCATGGCTTGCGGTGTGGATGACGAGGGGCTTGAAAACATTTTCTACAACAACGCATCCAAATTCATGGGACTGTGAGCGATTGATAAGATCATGAAACAATTCGAAGAACAACTGCAGAAAGACCTTCACCAATTCCTGCTCAGCATGAAGGAGGTTGATGAACGGCTGCCACAATGTCCGGATGTGGAGGAGAAATGGGAGGAGATAGCCCAAGCCTACATCCCTGACGGCATCAGGGAATTCAACGACTTCCCCTCCGCCAGCCTTGGCTGGATGATGTACATTGGCATGGCCGTCGCGAAATTCTGGGATGCGGAGTGGGAGATCTACTCGAAAATAGAGAATCTCTATGCCTACCTGCGTGACAAGCGAGGGTATGACAACATGGACGAGTATATCCGAGAGAACGTGCTGCTGCTGAGCGGCGTCGACTATACCGTGCTGGAGAAAGTGGTAGGCGAATGCGCCTCTCGCGTGTACAACGCACTGCGCCACCAGCACATCGAACCTGGCACCAAGGAGGCCTTCCATGCCTATGTCGCCTGCCTGCACCAGCTCTATCTGGCTGGAGCCACCATGCAGCTGAAAAGGATGGGCTACCGCATGACAAAGATGAACTGATATGAGAAAGGCGATATTATTAGGATTCGCGCTTTTGATTTCGCTCTACTCCTTTGGACAAAAAGAGAACGTTTGGTCAATAGAGGCCGGCATAGGAGGTCTTCAAATGCTGGAAAACCGTTATGACGACGGCACCAACTATGTGAATGAAGACCAAGGAAATGATTTCTTCATTTCTGCCGACTATTGGCTTTCATACCACTTGGCACTGACGGGTGGCGCGACCTTTGAACAACAAGGACTATATACAGATTATTCCGACGGAATAGGATTGAAGAAAGTGAACATGCTCGGCCTTCATGCAGGAGCGAAATATTATTTCTTTCCTCGCAAATGGATATGTCAGCCTCACATCGGAGCTTTGCTTCACACAAACGTGCTGAACCTTGGACATCAGAAAGGTGAGTGCCATATCGTGGCAGAGCAAGGTTTTCCTGGCTGTCAAGCCATGATGACATACGACGTTTCATGCCCTGCGCTGTCGCTATCACCACAGGTTGGTGTGGATATCCATCTTTTCAGCAGTGTTTCTTTCTGTGTGGCGTACAGCCTTCGTTTCGGATTGTGGGGCAGCAACAAGGCCTCGCTGCGTTTCACTGATGGATCCGTGGCTGGACAAACATATGGTATAGACGAGCGGAACAACCGCAGCTGTGTGTCTATAGGCTTAAAAATGGACTTCCCAATGAAAACCGTTTCCGAGAAAGCGAAAAATAACTTGTGGATGTTGCTACATGGTTGGATTTCATCAAAAGCCGGAGACTAATGGCAACACGAAGGATATGCCATGCAATAACAACCGTATTCGACGAATAGGTAAGTGAGGAAGGAAAAGAATACTATAATAGATTACACGACAGAGAGATTCTCTGCCGAGATCGATGCGAAAGCCTATATTGAGGGTTTCCGCAAGGTGGGGGATTTCGTCAAGCTCTGCCAGCAATGCGGCAACTATGGCCGACGCTGGGGTTGCCCTCCTTTCGAAAACGGCACCCTCTCCATCGTCAACAACTACCAAAAAGTCCGCATCTACGCTGTGAAAATCATACCCCGGGACAAGAACCTGCCCCTGAAAGCGGCA
>JAEEJK010000104.1 GCA_016281815.1 Prevotella sp.
AAACGGGGTGTCAAAATTCGATACGCTGTACCAGTTAATGATTGAGGATAACCCTGATAAAGATTTCATCGAAAGAATAACTTCTTAGGAGGTGCTGTTCCCACCTCCTAAGAAGTCATGGCATATGACTGAGTAGTTACGGATTCCACCTGTCCGTCCTTCAATCGGGTTACGATGACATCCCCTTTTGCCAGTTCACTGGCCTTTCTGACTGATTTTCCCTCATGCATGGTGATGCTGTAACCCATATCCAAGATGCGCTGCGGGTCTACGGCCGCCATCCTGTGGGTGATAATTTCCAATCGGTGATGCTCCTTCGCCATTTTCTGCGATATCGCAGGACTGATACGTGCCTTGATCCGCTCCAGTCCAACCCATGCACGCTCTATTCGGGACTGTGTGGCCACCCGTGCCCTGCTGAGCAACGAATCGAGTCGGGCACCCTGACTGGTCTTCACCACGGCGAACAGTGCCGGGATGCGCGTTGCCAGATGATTAACCCGCATCTGCTCCCGCTGCAAGACAGCAGCGGCCATTCTCGCCACCCGTTCCCTCATGCTGCAGACAGCCTCGTCCACCTGATGCAACCTGTCGATGAGGAAAGCGGCTGCGGCAGTCGGAGTCTTGACCCTGACGTTGGCAATCATGTCAAGGACACTTTCATCCCGGTCGTGGCCAATAGCCGTGATGACAGGCAAGGGGAAATTGGCCACATTGCGTGCCAGAGAGAGGGTATCAAATCCTGAAAGGTCGCTGGTGGCCCCTCCTCCTCTTGCAATCACCACACAATCGAACTCCTCCATTTTTTGAAACACCTTATCGAGAGCATCGATCACACTCTGCTCCACCCCCTCTCCCTGCATGATGGCAGGGAAGAGTTGGGTTCGGAACACATATCCATACTCATTGTCAGCCAAGTGGTTGCAGAAATCCCCATAGCCCGCCGCCCCAGCGCTTGAGATGACGGCAATCCGCTGTGTGAACATCGGCAAGGAGAGTTCCCGATTGGCATCAAACACCCCCTCCTCCTTCAGTCGGGCCACGATGCGCTTTCTCTTCAGCGCCATATCGCCCATGGTGAAAGTCGGATCCACATCGCTGATTATCCAGGAGAAGCCATAGTTCTCATGAAACTGCGCACTCACCTTGAGCAGCACCTTCATGCCTTTCACCATGTTCTTCCCTGTTACCCCATGGAAATGTGCGCTCACCAAAGGCCATCGTGACCGCCAGCATTTGGCAGAAGCCTTGGCTATGGGAGTATTGGTCCGCTCATCTTTTTCTATGAGTTCCAGATAGCAGTTGCCCGCCACCTCACGCATCTCGCTGATCTCCGCCTCCACCCAGTATTCTTGGGACATTTCCGTCTCAATCAGTTCACGGACGAGAAGATTGAGTTCGAGCAATGACAGTTTCTGTTCTTTATCCATGGCTTGGAGGTGTCTCAATTATCGGCCCTTGAGCAAGAAGTATGCTTTTTCGAAGTCAGGAATGCCATAACCAAAGACATTGTTGGGTGTCTGGTAATTGTCGGCACTCCTCCGTATGGCATCCATCACCTGGTAGGCAGTGGCCTTGGGCACCGATTGCCACAGGCAAGCCACCATGCCAGAAATGATGGGAGCAGAGAACGAAGTCCCCATGTCGCTGATGATGGCCCCTCTTCCACTCACCACGGCCGCGGGACTACCCAGCGACATGATGTCGGGCTTCACCCTCCCATCTTCTGACGGGCCCAGCGAAGAGAACGTGGCATTGACGCGACTTGAGTTGACCGCCCCCACAGCAAGGATGTCAGAGGCATCGGCGGGCACTCCTATCTTTTTCCATGTACCCACACCTTCATTCCCAGCGCTGTTGACATGGACGATGCCCTTTGATGCCAACCTGGAAGCCGTTTTTGAGATCAGCGCATGCTTTCCGTCCAGTTCGGTATATTTGTGATTGGTTGTCTTGTCGTCAAAAGACTTATAGCCCAGCGAACTGCTGATGATGTCCGCCCCCACCGAGTCAGCGAACTCAGCGGCAGCCGCCCAGTAATCCTCCTCCGCCAGACTTTCCGTCGCCGTATCCTCCGACCTGATGAGCCAATAACTGGCATCAGGAGCCGTTCCGACAAAGACGCCGGGGACGTTGAGTGCCATGGTGGACAAGACTTTGGTTCCATGATCATTTTCCTGATAGATGTTGGGAGACTTGAATGCCACAAAGTCGCGTGTTCCCAGCACCTTTATATTGTCCATGGCAGGAATCCTATCTGCGTTCATGAATCCGCCATCGAAGACAGCGATGGTGAGTCCTCTTCCTGTATAGCCGAGTTGATGGAGCCGGTGTCCGTTGACCATCTTGATGTTCAGTGCCGCCTTTCCGTAATCCTCATCATTTGTACCCTCCCATTTTTCCAGTTCCTTATGATAGAGCGTCCGCTCGGAAGGTTTGATGGAGTCGGGAGCCGTGAACACTTTTTCCGCATGACTGACAAAGGGCAGCGACAGCAGCGGTGTCACGTGTGACGTCTCAGCCACCCTCACGACCACCGTCTTGTTCCATTTGCTCATGCATACCACCTCTACCCCCTTGACGGCATTGATTTTCCTGATGTATTCAGGAGGCAGCGGAAGGTCGGTGGAGTCAACCTCGAGCCCTTGTCGCTTTCTGCGGTCCAGTGCTTTCTGCGACAAGAATTCCAGCGGTCTGTCCAACCTGTATGGTGTACCATTTTTGTCAGTCAGCGACAGTCGGAACAAATAAGTCTTCCCCCCCGGGAATTCGATTTTCTCAGGTTGCTGTGCCAATGGAGTTCCAGCCATGACCTGCATGGGCAAGAACAAGAATAAAAACAGGCTGAGCAAAGTGTGTTTTTTACGTTTGTTCATGATAGTTTCATCTTTTCGTCTGATAGTATTTGTTGCAAAAATATGAAAAAAAACGATAACATCATGCAGACAGTCAAAAAAACTATCGGATGGACACAAAAAATACAAAATAATCACTAATTTTGCAATTCGAATCAAGGGTATTTTGTATAGATGGATAACAAGAAAGCCACGTTGGAATTGGGTTCCAAGCCCGTAGGGCGCCTGCTTCTGCAGTATGCTTTGCCAGCCATAGTAGCGATGACCGCATCTTCGCTTTACAACATGGTTGACAGTATTTTCATCGGTCAGGGTGTGGGAGCCCTTGCCATCTCGGGTCTTGCCATCACCTTTCCTTTCATGAACCTGTCAGCCGCCTTTGGCGCAGCCGTCGGTGTGGGTTCCTCGACCCTCATCTCAGTACGTCTTGGACAGAAGGACTATTCCACGGCCATCCATGTGTTCGGCAATTGCGTGACGCTGAACATCATGCTCGGCATCATTTTCGCCGCTTTCGCCCTCACTTTCCTCGACCCCATCCTGCTTTTCTTCGGCGCCAGCGAACTCACGCTGCCCTATGCCCGCGAGTACATGCAGATCATCCTTTTGGGCAATGTGTTCACCCATCTGTATTTCGGGATGAACGCGCTGTTGAGGTCAGCCAGCAAACCCCGTATGGCCATGGCAGCCACCGTGTTCACGGTGGTATTCAACACCCTTCTCGACCCGTTGTTTATTTTTGTCTTCCATATGGGCATACGAGGAGCCGCCATCGCCACTGTCCTGGCGCAGTTCACGGCGCTCTGCTGGCAGTGTCGCATGTTCAGCAACAAGAATGAGATCATCCACTTTGAGCGGGGTATCTACCGGCTCAAATCCAACTTGGTGAAACGCATCATCGGCATCGGCATGTCGCCTTTTTTCATGAATGTCACGGCATGTATGATTGTCATCATCGTCAACAAGAGTCTGAGCCGCTATGGAGGCGACTTGGCAGTAGGCGCGTATGGCATTGTCAACCGTGTGACGTTTCTTTTCTTCATGGTAGTGTTCGGCATCAACCAAGGCATGCAGCCCATCGCGGGCTACAATTATGGTGCCATGCATTACGACCGTCTGATGAAGGTGCTGCGCTATGCGATGATAGCCGCCACGGTCATGACCACCCTGGGTTGGTTGGTCAGCGAGTTTCTGCCCTACTATTGCGCCCGTCTTTTCACTTCCGACTCGACGCTCATCGGTCTGGCAGAGCACGGTCTGCGGATAGCCAATCTGACATTGCCTGTGGTCGGCATGCAGATGGTCATCACCAATTTCTTCCAAAGCATCGGAAAGGCAAAAATAAGCATCTTCCTCTCCTTGTCACGGCAGTTGCTCTTCCTCCTCCCGGTCCTTTTGCTGCTACCTCCTTTCATAGGGCTTGAGGGCGTATGGTACTCTTTCCCCGTTTCAGATTTCATCGCATTTGTCGTCACCGCCATCATCATGGCGAGATACATGCGCAAATTCAAATCACAAACTCAACTATCCAATCATGACTGAGCAGAAGATCATCATCAATGTGGGCCGCCAACTTGGCAGTGGCGGACGTGTCATCGCCAAGCGTCTTTCGGAGATTTTTGGCTGTATGTTCTACGACAAGGAACTGCTCAATCTGGCAGCCAAGGAGAGCGGTTTCAGTGAGAAGTTTTTTGAGCAGCATGATGAGCACTGGCGTTTTTTCAAATCGCTGTTCCACATGCATGCCCAGCATGTGAGCGACAACAATTTCTACCCCAACAGGTTCTCCCAGGAAAGTCTTTTCCAATTTCAGTCGGAGGCCATCAAAAAGGCTGCAGACTCAGGCAGTTGCGTGTTTGTGGGCCGTTGTGCGGACTACATTCTCCGGGATTATCCCAACACATTCAACATCTTCATCACAGCCAAGATGTCCTACCGCATCCGGCAGGTGGCCAACCGCCATGGATGTGATGATGAGACAGCGCGGAAAATCATCACCCATGAGGAGGAAAGCCGCGCCTCCTATTACAATTACTACACCGGAAAGAAATGGGGACACAGTCAGTCCTACGATTTATCTGTCGACTCCACGATTCTTGGGTTGGAAGGCACAGCAGAGATGATCGCACAGTTCATCAGAGACGGACTGAAAGCCCAAAAGACGGAGGATGGAAAATGAAACGGATCGGCATCCTCAGCGACACCCATTCCTATTGGGATGACCGCTATCTGAAGTATTTTGAGTGTTGTGACGAGATATGGCACGTAGGAGATATCTGCTCCACGGAACTGGCAGAGCGATTGGCCGCGTTCCGTCCTCTCAGGGCGGTATGTGGCAATTGTGACGGGGGCGACCTGCGCCTGATGTACCCAGAGGTGCTTCGCTTCCGTTGTGAGGAAATAGATGTGCTGATGAAGCATATAGGTGGCTATCCCGGGCGCTATGATGCCAGTATCGCACGTCAGATCTATGCCAAACCACCCCAACTTTTCATCAGCGGCCATTCCCACATTCTCAAAGTACAATATGACAAGACGCTGGGATTGCTTCATATCAATCCTGGTGCCGCCGGCATCCAGGGATGGCAGCAGCAGCGCACACTTGTGAGGCTCACCATCGACGGCAGCCGTTTTGCAGACTGTGAGGTCGTTAGTTTGAGTGAAGAGTGAAGAGTGAAGAGTGAAGGATTGTGATTGGCTGGGTAAAAATGGAGGGGGCGCTCACTTTTTCGAGGATAAGTTTGGTATACTCATTGTAAATGAGTAATTTTGCAACGAGAATATTTTCTGCCAAAATGCAGGATTTTTATGCATGTTTCTTACGTTTTTCTGCTTGTATCAACGATTTAGCAACATTTTGCATGAGCGTATTGGAACATGACGGAAATGATTTGGACACTTCAAACAAACGTAAATAGCAAAAGAAATGGAACAGTCAAACGTGAAGCCAGCAAATGGCAAGTTAGGAATTCTTGTGGTAGGCAATGGTGCTGTTGCCACTACATTTATGACCGGTGTTCTGATGGCCCGCAAAGGTCTTTCAAAGCCTATTGGCTCTATGACCCAGTATGACAAGATTCGTGTTGGGAAAGGCAACGACAAGAAATACCTCAAATATGGAGATATCGTTCCCATTGCCAGTCTTGACGACATCGTATTTGGTTGCTGGGATGTATATCCCCAGAACGCCTATCAGTCGGCCGTCTATGCCGAGGTGCTCAAGCGCTCCGACATCGATCCCGTCCGTGAGGAACTGGAGCAGATTGTCCCCATGAAGGCCGCTTTTGACAAGAACTATGCCAAGCGTCTTGACGGCGACAACGTGAAAGACTGCAAGACCCGCTGGGAGATGGTCGAGGCCCTCCGTGAGGATATCCGCCAGTTCCGCGAGAGCCGTCAGTGCGACCGCATCGTGGTGCTGTGGGCCGCTTCCACCGAGATTTATGTGCCTGTCAACGAGGCCGTCCACTATTCCTTGTCTGCCCTTGAGGCAGCCATGAAGGCCGACGACCGTGAGCACGTGGCACCATCGATGTGCTATGCGTATGCCGCTTTGGCAGAAGGCGCTCCGTTTGTCATGGGAGCCCCCAACACCACTGTTGACATCCCAGCAATGTGGGAGATGGCCGAGAAGACCGGCATGCCCATTGCCGGCAAGGATTTCAAGACCGGTCAGACATTGGTGAAATCGGGTTTTGCCCCCATCATCAGCACCCGTTGCCTGGGTCTCGACGGTTGGTTCTCCACCAACATCCTCGGCAACCGTGACGGACTGGTGCTCGATGAGCCCGACAACTTCCGCACCAAAGAAGTTTCCAAGTTGTCAACACTCGAGACCATCCTCAAGGAAGAGGAGCAGCCCGACCTCTATACGGACTACTACCACAAGGTGCGCATCAATTACTATCCTCCCCGCAATGACAACAAGGAGAGTTGGGACAACATCGACATTTTCGGATGGATGGGTTATCCGATGCAGATCAAGATCAATTTCCTCTGCCGCGACTCCATCCTGGCCGCTCCCGTCTGTCTCGACCTGTGTCTGCTCATCGACCTAGCCGCACGTGCCGGACTTTGCGGCACCCAGCGTTTCCTCAGTTTCTTCCTCAAGAGTCCGATGCACGACTACACCAAGGGAGAGGAAGCCGTCAACCACCTCTACCAGCAGCATACGATGTTGCGCAATGCCATCCGTGAGATGGGCGGTTACGAAGCCGACGAGGAAATGGACTGATGAGTACTTTATATTGAAAACCAAATATGTTAAGAATAGCAGTACAATCCAAAGGACGATTATACGAAGACACCATGCATCTGCTTGCTGAGGCTGACATCAAGATCAGTTCCAGCAGGCGGACGCTTCTGGTGCAGTCATCCAATTTTCCCATCGAGGTGCTTTATCTCCGTGATGATGACATCCCCCAGAGTGTGGCATCCGGTGTGGCAGATATCGGTGTGGTCGGTGAGAATGAGTTTGTGGAACGCGAAGAAGAGGCAGACATCATCGAGCACCTTGGTTTTAGCAAATGCCGTCTGTCATTAGCGATTCCCAAGGAGGTGAATTATCCTGGAATCGAATGGTTTGAGGGCAAGAAAATCGCCACCTCCTACCCCAACATTCTCCGTCGCTTCATGGAGAATAAGGGTATTCACATCGAGATTCACGTCATCACGGGCAGTGTGGAGATCTCTCCGGGAATCGGCCTTGCCGACGGTATTTTCGACATCGTCAGCAGCGGTTCCACCTTGGTGAGCAACAACCTGCGTGAGGTGGAGATATTGATGCAGAGCGAGGCCCTGCTGATCGGCAACAAGCAACTGAGCGAAGAGAAACGCGCCACCCTGCAGGAACTGTTGTTCCGCATCGGTGCCGTCCGTCAGGCCGAGGACAAGAAATATGTCAGAATGAACGTACCCCGCGCCCGCCTCAACGAGATTATCGAGGTGCTTCCGGGTCTGAAGAGTCCCACCATCATTCCTCTGGCTGATGAGGAGTGGTGCTGTGTACACACGGTGCTCGACCAGCGTCGTTTCTGGGAGATTATCGGACGACTGAAGGAACTGGGTGCCCAAGGGATATTGGTGACCCCGATAGAGAAAATGATTCTGTAACCTAAAAGAAGACATCAACAATCAATGAGAATCATCAGGTATCCCGCCCGAGAGACGTGGGAAGAACTCACCAGGCGTCCTCAGATGAGCATGTCAGACCTGACCTCCGTGGTATGCGGAGTGCTGGAGGATGTTCGCAAGAATGGTGATGAAGCCGTCAAACGCTATGAGGAGAAATTCGACCATGTGGCGCTCAGCAGCATCAAGGTTTCCGACAAGGAGATGGACGAGGCAGAGCATTTGGTCAGCGACGAACTGAAAGAGTCGCTCCGACAAGCCCATTACAACATCCACACTTTCCACGAGAAACAGCGTTTTTCCGGAGAGAAGGTCGAGACACAGCCCGGTGTTACCTGTTGGCAGAAGAGCATGGCCATCGAGCGCGTGGGCCTGTATGTACCTGGTGGTACTGCCCCGTTGTTCAGTACGGTGCTGATGTTGGCCACCCCCGCCAAGATAGCGGGATGCAATGAGATTGTGCTGTGCACTCCTCCCAACCGCGAGGGAAAGGTTCATCCAGCCATCCTTGTCGCCGCTCGTATCGCCGGTGTCAGTCAGATTTTCAAAGCCGGCGGTGTCCAGGCCATCGGCGCCATGGCTTACGGAACAGAGAGTGTGCCGAAGGTATATAAGATTTTCGGTCCCGGCAACCAGTTTGTCATGGCCGCCAAGCAGCAGGTTTCGCTCCATGATGTCGCCATCGACATGCCGGCAGGTCCGTCTGAGGTCTGCGTCATCGCCGATGAGTCAAGCCGTGCCGATTTCGTGGCCGCCGACCTTTTGTCTCAGGCTGAGCATGGTCCTGATTCCCAGTCGGTGCTGATTACCACCTCAGAGCGCTTGCTTCAAGAGGTGGCAAGAGAGTTGGAGCGACAACTGAACCTCCTCCCCCGCCGTGAGATAGCAGAGAAGTCATTGGCCAACAGCATGATGATTCTCGTGCATGACACCACGGATGCCATTCATCTGAGCAACGTATATGCCCCTGAGCATCTCATCATCTGCACTGCCGATTATGAGCATCTTGCTGACCATGTAGTGAATGCCGGTAGTGTGTTCCTGGGTCAGTATGCCTGTGAGAGTGCCGGCGACTATGCCAGCGGCACCAACCACACGCTGCCCACCCATGGTTATGCGCTGGCTTACAGCGGTGTGAACCTGGACAGTTATTGCCGGAAAATCACTTTCCAGCACCTCACCGAGGAAGGCATCCGCTCCATCGGCCGCGCCGTGGAGGTAATGGCGGAAAACGAGCAATTGGATGGCCACAAGAACGCCATGACGCTCCGTGTCAGGGACGTGAACAAAAAGACAAATAAATAGTAGTTAATGAAGTGAAGCAGTTACTGTAGTTAAGCCAAATGATTCGTTGTCGACACCTATCCCCATGGGATACTGCTCCTGAACAATCAAAAGAAATGGCTTAACTTCACAGCGAAGCGTTAACTTCTTTAACTTCTTAACTACTTGATAATATAAGGAATTATGAGAAATCTGCAGGACTTAACGAGACCCAACATCTGGAAACTGTCACCCTACAGCAGCGCACGCGATGAGTACAGCGGGCATGATGCCCATGTGTTCCTCGATGCAAACGAGAACCCGTACAATCAGCCCCTCAACCGCTATCCCGATCCCTTGCAACGTGAGGTGAAACCCTTGATAGCCAAACATAAGGGCGTGCGTGAGAGCCAGATTTTCCTCGGTAACGGCAGTGACGAGGCCATCGACCTGGTCTACCGCTGCTTCACCATCCCCCAAAAGGACAATGTGGTAGCCATCGAGCCAACATACGGGATGTATCGTGTTTGTGCCGACATCAATGATGTGGAGTACCGTCCTGTCCGTCTTGACGAGCATTTCCAGATGTCGGCAAACAAGATGCTGGCAGCCTGCGACCAGAACACCAAAGTCATCTGGATTTGTTCACCCAACAACCCGTCGGGCAATACCATCAACAGAGAAGAGATAGAACGCGTGCTGATGTCGTTCGACGGCATTGTGGTCATCGATGAAGCCTATTCCGATTTCTCTAAGCAGCCTCCATTCAGATTGGAGATCGACCGTTATCCGCATCTTATCGTGTTGAACACGATGAGCAAGGCATGGGGCTGTGCCGCCATCCGCATGGGCATGGCTTTTGCGAATGAGGAGATCATCGGTCTTTTCAACAAGGTGAAATATCCTTACAACATCAACAAACTCACCCAGGAGAAAGCCATTGAGTTGCTGAGCAAACCCTACGACGTGGAGAAATGGGTCTCCATGTTGCTTGAAGAACGTATCCGCCTCATGAGTGCCTTCCGTCTCCTGCCTACCTGCAAGAAGATCTACCCTACCGATGCCAATTTCTTTCTTGCCCGCATGACCGACGCGCAACGCATCTACAACTATCTCATCGAGAAGGGCATCATCGTGAGAAACCGCAGCCGTGTCACCCTTTGCGACAACTGCCTCCGCGTCACCATCGGCACGAAAAACGAGAACACGCAACTGCTCGCTGCTCTGAGGCAGTTCACATAACTCCCGAATGGTCCATGAGGAGTTTAGGAGTTTAGGAGTTTAGGAGTATAGGAGTTTAGACATTACATTTACATGTCGCGGCAGGTTTGGCTGACGGACGTGATTATTGTGTCCCTACATTTGCACCGCCATTTTCGCAATGTAATTCTTCACTCTTCACTCTTTACTCTTCACTTTCAGAAGAAGTTGCAATCATAATTCTTAATCCTTAATTCCTAATTCTTAATCCTCAAACCTCCTCCATCCGTTCCATGTCGTAGCCGCGGATTTGAAGGATAAGGAGGTGCAATTCGGTGTCGCCGATGAGTTGGCGCACATGCTGTCCCTGGGCATATTGCCGTATCTGCTCCTCCGCCTCATGCCATTGCCGCTCCGCCTCAGCCTTCGTGGCATCGACCTTGAGATATTTCAGTTCGATGATGTAACTGTGCCTCACCATGGGGTAACGCATGAAGTCAGGCATGAGGAAGAAGTCACAAAAACCGTGGTTGAGTTCTACCTCGGGCGCTAACAGGTAATAGGGGTTGAATGTCAGGTAGGCGTTCATGAAACCCTGCAGGTTACGCTCGCCCTCTATTAGTTGCCGCACACTCGTCGTCTCCTGGTAGGCGCGGGCTATCTCCTCGAGCATCGGTCGCCATTCACCGTGCAGGGCGGCATCCGTGTAAACCTTGTTCAGTTTCATGACATTGATTCCTGCTATCTTGTCATATTCCCTCACCAACCAGTCGTAGTACTGGCGGCGCACGTTGTTGTTGGGAATAATGAGTTGAAGCAGGGCACCCTCCACGTCGCCGATGGTGAGCATGCCATAATAGTACAGCAGGCTGACGAAGTTGTCGGCATCGGTGAGTGTGTCGGCGGGGAACGACTCGTTGATGGTACTGAAAATGTAGCCGTCCTCAGCAATCTGATGGACGATGCTGCGGCGGTAGTTGTCAAGTTTGTCTATCTGTATGAGCCGCCACATCTTCTTATAGTCCGTCTTCGTGTTCGGGTCAATCATCTGCCGTGGCGGCTCGCCCGTCTGCATCACGCGGTTGAGGTAGTAGAGCACCATGTCGCAGTTGAACACCTTGGGATCCTTGTGGACGCGGCTTTCCGAGAAGCAGTAGTTGTCGTACCACGGCTTCATGTCGGCGATGAGCGTCTCCTCGTCTTGGCTGATACGGCCCAGACTGCTGTAGTAGCGTATCATCTCACGTACGTCATCCTCGGAGAAGCCCAGCATGAGGTTGAATTCTGGCCGCAGCGAGATGTTCGAGGCGATGTTGTAGCCAGAAGTCACGTCGTCCATCGTCACGGGTGAGACTCCCGTCATCAGGATGCGGGTAAACATGCCCTTGAAGAGTTTGAAGATGTCGCGGTAGAAGCCGTTGGCATGCGTCAGGGCATGATATACAGCCTCACCCTCTTGGTTGAGCACTGTGTTGGTGAAATTGTCATACTCGTCGATGATGAGGTAGAGTTTGTGACCGAGAATCTTGGCTTGGGTGTTGATGTAGTTGAGTTTCATCCGTGCCGTACTTATCTTCTTCACGCTCTCCACGAAGTCGGGCGTATAGAACCTGGCATATTGCTGGGCGAAGGCATCCAATTCAATATTGCAGTACTCATCGAAGTTCCTCTCCAGCACGGAGGTACTTCCCCCGATGCGGGAGTAGTCAAAATACATCACCTGAAACTGCCCCATCTCTGGCGTGGGGTGGTCGGCTATCCACAGCCCCTTGAAGAGGTCTTGGAAGTTGCCGCGCTCATTGATGTCGTAGTAGGTGCGCAGCATGCTCAGGAACACGCTCTTGCCGAAGCGGCGCGGGCGAATGAGGAAGAGGAAATTGTCCGTTTCCTCCATTTGGGAGATGTACATCGTCTTATCGATGATGTATTTCCCTTCTCTCTGTATCTGCTTGAAGTCGGAGATGCCGTAGGGCAGGAGTTTGATGGTGCTCATGTACTGTTCGTCTTTGGGGTTGTGGATAGAATTGTTGCCTTTCCAACTGCGAAGATACAACTTTTTTTTGAAACGGCAATACATTCTGTCTTTTTCCCATGATTTTAGTTCCCATCATGATGATTCACAAAACACCTCTGCGACGCATTCACTCACCTCCATCTGAGAAGATTCCTTACCCAAGGTTTACTTTGATGTTTGGCCTTAGAATACTATTCCTTTGACCGCATAGCGGCAAATATTCGTGCCGGTTCGTGCCTTTCGTGGTCCCAACCTCTTAGTCTATAATTTGTTTCAACATATAATGACCATATAATGACCACGAATTTTCCATATAATATTCCTATTGATGATTCATTCGTGGGCATTCATGGTCATTCACGTTAAAAAGAAATCAAGATTCGTGCCGATTCGTGGAATCCGTGGTCCCAAACCTCATAAACTATTTTTGTTTCAACATCAACATATAATGACCATATAATGTCCACGAATTTTCCATATAATATTCCTATTGATGATTCATTCGTGGGCATTCATGGTCATTCACGTTAAAAAGAAATCAAGATTCGAGCCGATTTGTGCCTTTCGTGGTTGCTTTTTCCCTCCTCAAAACGCCAATTCCCAATATTTTCTCACTATCTACCAACAAAATCCACTTATTTATTGGATTTCTCCTCATAAATTCCTATTTTTGCATTCTATATACCGAACAATCAAACCATTATATATCATCATGAAAAAATCAAGAATCACCGTTCTGCTAATCATCCTTATGAGCATGGTATGCTACGATTTGTATGCCTATAACATCGCCATCCCGAATAACGATGGCGTGACCATCTACTATAATTGGATGAATAATCAGACGGAATTACAAGTGACGTATCAATATTATTCTAGTTACAAGTATTACGGATATGAGAATATTACATCTATATCCATCCCTAAGACTGTCATATATAATGAAAAAGAATATCAAGTTACGAGCATAGGAGAAAATGCTTTGAGAGGCAACTCTGGACTGACATCTGTCACCATCCCCAACAGCGTGACAAGCATAGGGGATTATGCTTTCCAAAACTGCTCCGGACTGACATCCATCACCATCCCCAACAGCGTGACGAGCATAGGAGATTATGCTTTTTCTGGCTGCTCAAACCTCCCTATTGAAAACAATATCAGGTACGCCGACACTTACTTAATTCAAGCTGTGGACAAAACATTATCAAAGTATATCATAAAAGAGGGTACTCGTTTCATAGGGAAGTCTGCTTTCTATGGCTGCTCCGGACTTACATCCATCACCATCCCCAACAGCGTGACGAGCATTGGGGAAAATGCTTTCTGTGAATGCTCTGGCCTGACATCCATCACCATCCCAAACAGCGTGACGAACATAGGGGATTATGCTTTCTATGGATGCTCAGGACTGTCATCCGTCACCCTACCTAACAGCGTGACGAGCATAGGGAGTCTTGCTTTCTATGGATGCTCAGGACTGTCATCCGTCACCATCCCCAACAGCGTGACGAGCATTGGGCGTTATGCTTTCTATGGCTGCTCCGGACTTACATCCGTCACCATCCCCAACAGCGTGACGAACATAGGAGAATATGCTTTCTCTTACTGCTCTGGCCTGACATCCGTCACCATCCCCAACAGCGTGACGTACATAGGGGGCTCTGCTTTCAGTGGTTGCTCTGCATTAACAAGCATAAGTGTTCCTGTTGATGATTATGCTGCATTTTGCAATAATACAATCATCAATCTTATAAGAATTACCATTGGAAAAACTATTCAATTAATTGATCTGGATGGAAAGGTAATTAAAGAATATACCATCCCCAGCAGCGTGACGAACATTGGGAATTATGCTTTCTACAACTGCTCAGGCCTGACATCAGTCACCATCCCCAACAGCGTAACGAGCATAGGGAGATATGCTTTCTCTGGCTGCAAAGGCCTGACATCCGTCACTATCCCCAACAGCGTGACAAGCATTGGGGATGAGGCTTTCTATAACACCTATTTTCGTTCCTTAACAATTGGTTCTGGAGTCACCTCTATTGGAAGTAGTGCTTTCAGCAGTATCACAAAAACCATTTGGCTGACCAACACACCCCCTAATGGTTATACTATTGCGGCAGGAACCATTAACTATGTCGCCAACAATCAGTATTCTTCATTGTCCAATAAAAAAGTATATCCGTTTCTAAGCTCGATTTTTGAGGTTGATGGCATCAAGTATGTGCCTGTCAGTCCCTCGGAGCGGACATGCGATGCTCTTGACTGCCTTTATAATGAGTCAGCAAAAAAGGTTCATATCAACGCTACTGTTTCCTACAAGGGAGTGAGTTTGGCTGTAAAATATATGAATCCGTATACATGTTATTTTAACAATTTCATCAAAGATGTAGAATTGAAATTTGAAGGTGATATCGGGAATATGGCATTCTATAACTGCGACAGCATTCTTCATGTGAATGTGGCCAACAAAGGGATTATTGGGGAACAAGCCTTTTATAATTGTGGAGATATTAAAACTGTGATTGCTTCTAATGAAGGTAATATCGAAAAAAATGCATTTTATGACTGCGATTCCATCTATAATATTGATTTATCCAACAATGGATATATTGGGGAACAAGCTTTCTATGGTTGTGGTGCCATTAAAACAGCGAAAGTCTGCAATTTAGGTTCAATTGGCACTAAGGCTTTTTCAGAGTGTATCTCTCTCGAAACATGTACTTTGGGAGAAAAAGTATCCAGAATAAATGATTATTCTTTTCAAAACTGTTCAAAACTTCAGAAAATTGTCATTCCTGATTCTGTTGATTTGATTGGCTCCTATGCTTTCTCTGGTTGCACTAATCTCCAATCTGCAACAATAGGAAATGGAACAAAAACCATTGGAACTTATGCTTTCTCTGACTGTACTTCATTGAATAAAATGAAGATAGGTAATCATGTTGAACAAATCAACACTTACGCTTTTAACAATTGTAAAAGTCTACCTTTAATTGAACTTCCTGCCTCAGTGACATCCATTCAAAACTATACTTTTTATGGTTGCAGCAGTCTCGCGACGGTACTGATTGCCGACCGTGAGAGTGAACTGAAGTTAGGTTACAACGGAAGCAATCCCCTCTTCTCATCCTGTCCGCTTGATTCTGTTTATATCGGTGGAAACATTACCTACAACACTTCACCCTTCTATCGAAATACGTCATTGCGAACCATACACATCACAGACAAGGAGACGGAGATTTCTCCCAATGAGTTCTATGGCTGCACAAGACTGAAGAATGTAAGAATCGGTGATGGCGTGACGACTATCGGCAACCGGGCGTTCTCGGGTTGTTCCAGCCTCGACTACTTCGCTTTTGGTTCAAAACTGGAGACTATTGGCCAGGAAGCCTTCTCCGACTGCGTCAATGTGACGAAAATCATCTCACGGGCAAGCACTCCGCCTGCCTGCGGGTCACAGGCGCTTGACGACATCAGCAAATGGACCTGTGAACTGACGGTGCCGCAGAGCAGCATCGAAGCCTATCAGAGTGCAGACCAGTGGAAAGAGTTCTTCTTCATCAATGGGGCGACATACGATGAAGAGAAAAAGGCTGGCGATGCCAATGGTGACGGATATGTTGATGTGTCAGATATTGCCCTGATAGTCAACTATATCCTCGGGCGCGACCCTAACCCATTCTTTTTCATGGCTGCCGACGTAAACAATGACGGTGTCATCGACATCGCTGACTTCGCTGGAGTGGCGAACATCATCGTCCATGGAGGCCAGGACAGGATGATGGCTGCAATAAAGAATGTGCCAGAGAACAGTGATATAAGGATGGAGATGCCTGACGTGGAAACACAAGCCGGAGAATTGGCACTGATACCTGTCAGTCTGGTGAATACAGTTGATGCCGTTTCGTCCTTCCAGATGGATATCCTTCTTCCACAAGGGGTGACCATACAAGATGTATCCATGGTGGATGAGAGACGCGCCAATCACAGTGTGGACTGGTGCATGATGGGTGACGGCATGATGAGAGTACTGTGCTTCTCCCCCAACAACAGCCGCATCAGGGGAATCAACGGGCCTGTCATCATGCTGACAGCAGAGGTGGACGCGTCTATGCCAGCGGGTAACTATGACATCTCCGCCGGACACATCGTCCTCACTGCGGAAGGCAACAGGACAACTGCGGAAGACATCACCTCGACACTCTACGTGGGTGAGGCAACGGGTATCACCGACACTTTGCTCATGGATGAGGGCAAGGAATACTACGGTGTGGATGGCAGCCGGCTCAACACGCCAAGAAAGGGCATCAACATCATCAGAAACCGCAACGGAAAAACGATGAAAGTTTCAAGAACAAAATAACAAAATGATATGAAGACGAGATTCCTATTCACAATATTGCTCATGATGGCTTATGTGGCGAATATTTCCGCACAGGCCACTGACATCAACACCATGGCAAATGCCATCTATATCCAAAAAGCAAAGGCAAAACCCGGAACGCAGGTGAAACTGTCGGTCTGCCTGAAAAACCAATCCATCTCAGTCCGTGGCTACCAGTTTGACCTGTATCTTCCGGACGGCATCACCTTCGTCCAGGACGAGGATGGGTATTATGAGGCCAACATGAGCACAACCAGGGCCACGGAGAAACAGATGAACTATTTTGACAGCGACCTTCAAAGAGACGGATCACTGAGGGTGCTGTGCAGTTCAACCAACGGTGCTGTTCTCAGCGGCAACGACGGTGAGGTATGCACCATTTTGATTGAGGTGGATCCCGATGCGGCTGCCCAGGATTATTTGCTTCAGGTGAGGAATGCCGTCGTGACCGACCCTGATGCTATCCGCTATCAACTGGAAGATGTCACCTCGGTCATCAATGTTAACGACTGCAACTGTGGTTTTAAGGGTGACATGAACGATGACGGGGAACTCAACATCACCGATGCACTTATCATCATTAACCACATACTCGGAAGGGATTAAAAAGGCTAAAATCAGATATTAAAGTAGTTGTCGGGGATTGCAAATCCCCAACAACTACTAAAATCACCGACAACGGATGTCGGATTACAAATCCTGATATTAAGGAGTCGGGGATTGCAAATCCCCGACAACGGGAGAACCTCACCCCAGCCCTCTCCAAAGGAGAGGGAGATTGCCAGAACCAGATTCGGGGACAACGAGAAGCTAACCCTTCTTCATTTCTCGGATTTCCCAAGACTCAATGGTACGTGTCGTACTGCTGAAATTGACACCTACTGCCCACACAGGACGTTTGTCGAAGGCAAATGAGGCGGCATAGTCACGATTATTCACTTGCTCTACTGCATCTTCGCTACTTCCGTCGTACTTCAGTTCGAGGATATAAATGGCCTTGGGCATCCTCAGGGCGATATCCATGCGGCTAATGGCTGTGCGCACCTCTGCACTCACGTCGGCACCGACAGCCACCAAGAGGGCATAGAGGACGGACTGGTAGTGCCGTTCGTTCTTGTTGGAAACATCGTAGGGCATGGCGGAAAAGAATTGGCGCAGGTGTTGCATGAACTGTTGAATGGTGATGGTCCCATCCCGAAATTCTCGATAGATACGAGCGATATTGTCCCTACTCCCTACATATTCTTCGCAGTAGTACTGATATAGACTGTTGGCAAAACCCCGATAGACCTCTTCATTTGGAAAACCCAAAATATATTCGTCTTCAGGTCCGTCGTACGCTTTGAGAGTGAGGTAGCCGCTTTGGAAAAGTGCTGGTATGGGGTCTGTTATGCGCTCTGTGGGAGCATCAAAGCGGTCAAGACGGCAGTGGATGCCCTCCAACTCTGGCATATCGATGTCGCGTACACGCAGGATGTTGACAAGAGAAGTGGGGGTACCAGTGGAAAACCAGAAGTTTTGGATGTCACCCATATTAAAGGCGTTGATGAGACTCCAGGGATTGTATATGTCTGTGAATTTTTTCGAGAAATGGTAGCCGTCGTAAGTGTTCTTCAAACGTCTCACCGTCTCGTCGTAATCCACATGGGGCATGCCAAATCTCATGGCCATCTCGTCAAGGTGCATGGCCAGTTGCTCGATGTCGGGCTTCAGTTGGGTAAGCAACTCCTCCTCTGTAATCCCACAGAGAGCCTCGTACTGCGGATCGAAGGTGAGATTTTGCAGGTTGTTCAACTCACTGAAGACACTGAGTTGAGAGAATTTGGAGATGCCTGTGAGAAAGACGAAACGCAGGTGTTCCGCCTCACCTTTCAAAGGGCTGAACAAGTTACGAATGTGCTCACGTATCTGGTCTTGCAGTTCTGGCTTGTTGATACTGTCAAGCATGGGTGCGTCGTACTCGTCAACCAGCACCACGACGGGCATTCCTGTTTTCTTGTGAATGAACTGGATCATCTCGGTCATCCGTTCATTGAAATTGAGGTCATCACGCTCTGGAAGTCCCCATTTACGTTCCAACCGACGCAGGATGCCGCTGATTGTGGCGGTCAGCACTTCAAGCCTGTAGTACTTGCCCACCGACAAGTCAATGCGAATGACGGGAAACTTCTTCCACTCCTTTTCCAAGGAAGCCATTGCAAGCCCCTCGAAAAGATCTTTTCGTCCCTCGAAATAACACTTCAGCGTATCTACCAACAACGACTTGCCGAACCGTCTTGGGCGACTCAAGAAGAAATATTTGGCATTAGTGTTTACCATCTTATAGACAAGAGCCGTCTTGTCTACATATACCGCATTGCGCTCACGTATCCAGTCAAATTCCTGAATACCTACGGCATAACCTCTCTTCGGCGTTTCCATCTCATCCTGCTTTAGGCTGCGAATATAAACAAAAAAAATGAATCCGACAAATCTTCATAGTTGATTTAGCCCTAAAGTCAGCAAATTCACATTTTAGACATTCTAATTATCCTATGGCATCCTTGATGACCAGTCCTGCGAGCATGAAGCCGAAGATGGCGGTGATATGAGCCATCGTGCCGTTGATCTGGGCTTTTGAAGAGCACCATTCATGATTCAGGAGGTCAGGATTTCCCGGACCCATTTTTGCCTTGGGACACACGCACATCTCCGTGCCGCAGGTGGCATTATGCCCCTTGTTCTGCAGCAGTTCGTCGGAGAACACACAAAGGAATTTCCGCTTGGGGAATTGCTTTGTCTGTTTGAACTTGTTACGCAACGCGCGGGCCAGCGGGTCGCCTTTCACCTTCCAGAACTCCCCCACCTGGATGCGTGTGGGATCCATTTTCAGTGCAGCCCCCATCGAGGAGAAGAACCTTGCCTTCGTCCTGCATGCCATCAGGATGAGCAACTGCTTGTCTTTCAGGGAGTCGATGGCGTCGATGATATAGTCATAAGTGTCTATATTGAAACTGTCGGCCGTCTCTGCCGTGAAGATCTGCTGAAGGGCGGTGATATCGGCAGCAGGATTGATGGTGAGCAGACGCTCACGCAGCACCTCCACCTTCACCTGTCCCACGGTCTTCGTTGTCGCCATCAGTTGTCGGTTGATATTGGTGATGCACACGCGGTCAGAGTCCACGATGGTCAGGTGTCGTATGCCTGAGCGCACCAAACTCTCAGCGCACCATGAGCCTACGCCCCCCACGCCGAAGATAATCACCTTCTTGCTGCTGAGCCGTTCCATCGACTCGTCACCCACCAACAGTTCCGTCCTGCGGAATATTGCTTGTTCTATTGCCATGCTCTTGCCCTATATGACATTTTTATTGGGTGCAAAGTTACAATTTTTCCTCTGATTGCCATGTCTTTGCCGTCCCTTAAATAATGATTTATCAAGACTTGATGATTGTCGCTATTCTTTTGGCCAATGCCATGATGGTGAGCATCGGAGGCAGTCCAAGAGCCTGAGGAAGGATGGTAGCATCGGCAACGTAGAGGTTGGCAGGCAACAAAGGCGAGTGCAGCGTCTCCGCCTCTGCAGATGTCAGGGGGAGCATGCCTCCCGGATGACCCGCATTGAGTGTACCGAGGAAGATATCCTGCTCTTTGGCCCCCATGCGGATGAGGATTTCACGGCAGTCCTCAACGCCACGCTTCAGATACTGATGGTCGGTCTCCGTGAGTGTCTTCTGCATCTTGTTTCGGTGGACATCGCCCTGCTCCACATCCGCCAATTTGATCATCAGGCTCGCCATGCCATCCATGGGCTTGCGCCACTGCCTGTTGAAGAAGAAACTGAGCCAGTCCATATAGGGCGAGATGATATATTTCTCGCGGCGGCTGACGAAAGGCATGAGCAACTGATGGTCCTGACGGGCTTTCTCCATGGGAGCCGCGACACACAACACTGGATCGACAAAGAGCCGTGGCTGGCACTCGATGCCCGAACGGCGCAGGATATCGGGTGTGCCATATCCCCCTGCAGCGACGATGATGACATCCGCCTCGAAACTCAGATGCTGCAACCCCTTTTGGGCATGCACCCTTTTGGCCAAGCAATCACCTATTTCAACATGGGTGACCCTGCATCCCGTCACCACCTTGATGCCGTCGAGCAGTTCACGCGTGTCCCACTTGGCTCGGGTGGGACAGCCGATGGAACAATGCCCACACATCCTGCACTGCTTTGGGCGCAACAACTTAGGCATAGGCTGCGGGTCAAATCCCATCTCCTGCATCACCTTGAAAGCCAGTTTGGTAATAGGCGACCAACGGTTCTGATGGTCAGTGGTGATGGGCAGTTCCCTACCCAATTCCTCAAACTCCTTATCCAGATGAATGCCCAACTTCTTCAGTCCCTCATCCGCACGCACGGCATTGCCTGTAGCCAACGTTGTGGTGCCTCCAGTACCCCTGCCGTAGACCATTACCATCTCGGGATTCCTGTCAATGCGCATACTGGGCAGGAACAACTGAATGAGGCGTTCATCGAAATAGAGTCCTGTCCAACGGAATTTGGCCAGTTGCTCCAAAGGTAGGGAGAGAGGTTTGAATGCCTTTCCCTGTTCCAACACGGTTACCTCAAAACTGTCTGCCAGCATCTTTGCTGCCATAGCGCCACCGGCACCGCTTCCTATGATGATTGCTTTTTTCATATTTGGGAAAATCTGTTATTGAAATGTTGCCAAACAGCATTTACATCCTTCAGTGATGCGTTGCTGAAATGTCAGTTGGCCACAGCCGGCCAATCCTCTTACGATGCCATCGTCCAGTGCAGAGGCCGCCAGGCAGATCTCAGGCGTGTAATATTGGCTAAAAAAGCACCGTCGGAAACAGAGTTGCCCCGGGATGTGCCCCTCCAGTTCGATGCCAATATTCCGATACAGGGCGATGGTAAGGCGTTCGATGCCTGCCTGTTTTTTTAGGAAGAACACTTTGCGGAGCAACCTCCCCATCTTATAAGCCTCCTCATTCATCCGCTTCAACAATTGGGCATCCACCCCTTCCTGCAAATTGTCGCGGGTATATTCAGCATAGACCCGCAGCGCCTCGTCATTAGGAAGAGTCCAAATACGCTGTGCAGGTTTGTTGAAAGCACGTGCAGTGAGATTCATCAACTGCTGAAGGGCTATGCGTCGGAAGAATGCATTATTGATCAGCATACATCGCATGGATTTCTCGGTTGTAATGCTCCCAAACCACATTGCGTTTCACCTTGAGGTTAGGAGTCAGTTCCCCTTTACTGATACTCAGCGGTGTTTCAATCACCTGCCACCGCCTCACCTGCTCCGGGTGAGAGAGCGATTGGTTCATCCGCTCTATATCCTGCCGGAGGGAATCCGTCGCGCCCACCGTCCATAGCAGGGCGGTGCAGTAGGGCCGTTGCTCCCCCACCAGTACGGCTTGCTCAACGCACGGGATATCCATCAACCGCTGTTCAATCTTCGTGCAGTTGATATTCTTGCCATAGGAGGTGATGAGAATGTCCTTCTTTCTCCCACCGATGTACACATGACCGTCGGCACCGATACTGCCCAAGTCGCCGGTGTGCAGTTCACCTTTTTGGAAAGTATCGCTCTCGAGATGGTAATACCCCAATGCGACCTGAGGTCCCCGCACGATGAGTTCGCCATCAGGATTGACAGTGACAGCGGTACTCGGCAGCGGTGTGCCAATGCTGGGTATAACATTGTCGCCCAAGCGGTTGAGGGTGATCAGCGGAGCCTCCGTCTGCCCGTATGCATTGTGGATTTCGATGCCCAAAGAGCGGAATCGCAGCAACAGTTCCTCGCTGATGGGAGCAGAACCTACGAGCAACTGGGAACATTTGTCAAGTCCTGCCTTACGCAGTACAGCGCGGCGCAGCATTTTTCCCATCCACCTTCTCATCCATCCGTCGCTCATGGAGAGGTATTTTTTGCCCAACCGATTCTGTTCTATCTGCTCCCAGAGTTTTTCATAAAAACGAGGCACGGAGAAGAACACCGTAGGGCGCACCTCCGGCAGGGCCTGCGTCAGCATCTGGAAGTCATTCAGATAGTAAATCTTCGCCTTGCAAAGCATGCAGTAAGGAGCGTAGGCCGCGAGGATGCCCTCCACGACGTGACTCATCGGGAGAAACGACAGATAACGCATCTCGCGGTTACGGTCGCGCCATGAAAACAGGTTGGTGAGCACCTCGCCCATCCATTTCAGTTGGTAGAAACTGAACATCACGCCCTTTGGTTCACCCGTGGTGCCCGACGTATAGCGAATAGTGGCCAAAGAATCTGGAGAGAAGACAGCATGATGGTAACCTGTGGACGGTTCAAGATCTATTCCCTCAGACTTTTCGGCAAGCGGTCCAAAAAGGACCACTGTCACATCGGCCGGCACTTTATCCAGATTCTGCCTGACACGCAGGTCCCCCACAAAGAACCACCGGGCATCGCTCTTCTGCAGCAGCAAAGCGATCTCATCGGCAGGAGCCGTATAGTAGATGGGCACGCTCACCGCTCCCAGCAATCCAATGGCATTGTCGATGGCAGCATGTTCCGTGCAATTGATGCCCGACAGCGCCACCGTATCCCCCGGTTGCACCCCGAATTCTGTCAGTTTTCTGACGAAGCGGCCTACGAGGGCATTCATCTCCTTGCCCGTCACGCGCTCCGTTCCCTGGGCAGAGATGTTGTAATAGGTAATGGGATAGTGACGACTCCCTCGGCGGATGACAGCCTGCTCGAAGATGGTTTTGTCAGACAGCCGCATGAAATTGTGGCGGCAGGCAAACTCCAACAATGCGGGCAGGAACTCATGCCAATTGAGTTGATAATCACCTGTCAGATCATCTGTATGGGTTCGGTCAAACTGATGGTCGTCAAGGAAATAAGGCATCAGTGCCATGAGGTTGGACAGCAGGCTGCGCCGTTTCGTCTCCTTACCGGCATTATAACGCCGACCGAGGGTACGCAAAAGAGGAACGGAGAGGTATGTCGGTTTGGGGATGACGGTCTGCAGATTCTTCCTTGCCCACGCTCTGACCTCTTCCACCAGTTCTCCGACCCGAGGCAGTTGACTGGCAGGTGCTGTCAGGTGGAATGTCTTCCCTACAGCCTGTTGGTGCCATGTCAGAGTCACCACCTGCTGCGCCACATAGTCGACCGGCACCACATTGACCGTCTGAGAACGACTGACAGGCAGACATCTCAGTCTGCCTTGCAGCATCTGTTTCAGCACATAATAGACCGTATTGAAGTTTCGGGTGTGCCCTGTCCGGCTGTTTCCGACTATCATGCCCGGGCGGCAGATAGTCAGGGGCAGCGAGGTTGCCCTCACCACACGTTCTGCCTCCGCCTTGCTCTGCTCATAGAGACTATAGAAACGTGAGGGCAGTGGTGCGTCCTCAGATATCAGTCCACGCTGAGTTCCAGCCACATAGGCCGTTGATACATAGGAAAACCGTTTGAGCAGCCTCATCTTTTCAGCCAGTCTGACCACATGCCGGGTACCCTCTACGTTCATTCGCCAGAGATCATCCTTCGATTTCTGGATACCCGTCTCTGCCGCACAATGAATGACGTGTGTCGTCTCAGCCGTCAGACACGCATACTGTTCGCTGTCCAAAGCCAATTCCTCCTGCGTGATGTCTCCGACCACAGGAAGCACCCGTTGGCCAATAGCAGCAGAGAGCACCTCATCCTCCCACCAAAGCGCCAACAACCGATGAGCGGCATCATCCACGGACGCAGCCCTCACCAACACGCGGATGGTGCTGTCCGTAGTGGTCAGCAGTCGGTGTACGACCTCCGTACCCAACAATCCCGTGGCACCTGTTACGAAAAATGATCCTTCAGCCATGATATAAAGAATTGGGCCATTTCACTGACCTTGTTTTCATTGATGGTCTGATGTTTCCTGATAGTCTCTGAAATAATCTCCCGGTGGTCGTCAGCCAGGAGAAGTGAGGTGGTGATGCGTTCTCCCAAACCAGCATCGTCTACATGATGAAGGTATTGGTCGGCCAGTTCTGTTTCCCTGATAACGCCATCGAGCCGTCCGTCCATCGAGATGGCCACGAGCGGGATGGAACGTTCCATACTGAGTACGGCAGCGTGGTAGCGAGATGTCACCAAGAGGGAGAGTTGCCTCAACAATCCAGTCATCTGGAACACATTGTGGTTCTTCGAGTGATACACCACATGCGGTCCCTCCACGAGTTGTCCGAACAGACGGCATGCCTCCTCATCGAGTTGCTCCATGCCGAGTATCACGACAAAGGCCTCATGCTCTTTCTGATAGCGGTTGACGGCCTGCGCCATCTCAGACAGGTATTGACGGAACTTCTCCCTGCGCTCCGTACTGTCGCTGAAGAAGTACATTTTGTCGTATTGCAAGGCGCGGTTTCCCGTCAGCACAGCCGTCATCCACCGCCACAGAGACGGACAGACCGGCCACCAGAAAGGATTGACGACCGCCACGCCCAACAGGGGTTTCTTACCGTCCCAACCATCCGTCAACAGTTGTTGCCGTGCCCATTCCTCCCCCGCTTCTGTCCGAAGAGGCCATGCAGTGTCCGTACCCACATGTCCCTTGAGTCCCAGATTTTGAAGGTTTTGCAAGGAAGTCTCTGTGCGAGCCATGAAGTAGGTATCCCTGCAAAGGTCATGACTCAGTCGGGCAAGCCATCCCTCCAGATGTCCTACCTCAGAGCCATATGCGATACAGGGCTTCCCCTGGCGCCGCATGATGCCTGCAGCCTCACAGAAGAAAACTGAAAGAGCGTTTGCGAAGGTAGATGTCAGCGTAGAGCCTTCACACAACACAGCCACGTGGTGCTGTGAAGTTGCCCTCAGCAACGACCAGAAAAAAATGGTGGTGAATGGCCAGAGCCGCACATGACTTGGGAAATACCCTCTGATGTTTTCTTCGTCGAGTGTCATCACCGTCATTTCGACATCATCGCCAGCCAACGTTTCATCCAGTTGTCTGACAAGTTCCACCACCCGGGCATCGGCACCAGTATTTCTGGCGCCATTGTAGCCCACAAGCAATATTTTCAGTTTCCTTCCCCTGCTCCACTCTTCGTAACGGCAGAGTCCAAAACGAGAAAGTGGCTTAGCGAAACCGGAAAGCCACACGATCAGCCGAACTATGTATGATAGCAGCCTGTCCACCCAGCCATTACTGGGCCGGAGCCCACTTGCAGCGGACGGGCGACACGATAGCACCCTCTTTCTTCAACTCGGCAAAAGCCTTGTCCACTTCCTTGCGGTCAGCGCCTAATGCTTTCGTCACTTCACCTGCCGAGACGGGTTTTCCAGCCTCGCGCATCACTTGCAAAACTTGTTCTTTCATTTTTTCCAATTGTTTAGAATTCTACTAACTCTATATTTATTCTCACTCAGTGGGATATTCATACTTGCTGCCCGTCTGCTGGATGAGGGCACGCTTGAATTTCTCCGGATAACCCGGACGCTTGGGCCGAGTGCCCAGTCCATACTGGTCGCGGGTGAAGAGGCCATTCTCCTCCGGATGGATGATCATATCGTTGTATTTCACGATGAGATAACGGGCAAGGACATTCCAGCGTGCGAGCATCTCCTGCGCTTTCTCCACGCTGTAGAGATTGAGGAACTCCGCTGCTTTCTCCGGGCTTCCCTCACACAGTTGCAAGGCCACGTCCTCGACCATCTTCTGTCCATCGAAGTAAGAGTTCTCCAGTGAGTCGCGCACCTCCTTGAGCGACGGGAACAACAAAGAATAACGCGGATAGACCATATTGGCCACCCAATTGCATACCCAGAACGCATTCTTGTCAGAGAAATTGATCTCATCAGCCCCCGGAGTGTTGTAGCACTCCGGCCGATTGGTCATACTGCAATAGATAGGTGTGTAAGCCACCATATTGCCATCATCATTTCCCCACCACATCAGTCCACCAACCTGACGTGGCATCCACGAGCGCATCTGGCTGACATAGGAAAAACCTGTCTGCTGTGTAGATGTGGGGCGCTCGTTGAAATATTTCTTGCCATCCACCTCAAAGGAGAGAGGCGTAGGCCTGTAAGGCATCTCCCAGATACCGCCACCTATATCACTGTCGAGAGCGAAAGGCGTACCCTCATAATGGTCGCGCATGCACTCCATCACCTCGCGTACGCTGACTTTGTGGTTAGGCACTATCCACAGGGGCATCTGTTCATCATACGCCTCCTTTCCCATGGCGTAAGGCAGATAGCGGTTCATCTCAGAACTGAAATGGTTGAAGAAACTCCACACGCGAGCCTCACAGAAGCGGCGGGCAGAGAAATCGGGTTTGGCATAGGTCTCATTCCAACTGAAATCCGCATCCTTACCAGTGTACCACCCCATTTTTTTTGCATACTTCACCACGTTTTTGGAATAGAGCACGTTGGCCTTGTCCTTCATATTGAACTTGTTGATGCGACTCTGGTTGGCGTGTGCACAGATGGCATTGTCGGGGATGCGTATCGCCACCCATACAGCACTCTTGCTGCCAGGTCCCATGCCCATCATCTCCATGATCCACGCCTCGTTGGGGTCGCAGATGGTAAACGTCTCACCCTCAGAGTTGTAACCATAGGTCTCCACCAGACGGGTCATCACCTGAATGGCCTCCCGGGCTGTCTTCGACCGCTGGAGTGCCAGGTATATCAGCGAGCCATAGTCGATGATGCCGGTAGAGTCCACCATTTCCTCGCGTCCGCCATAAGTGGTTTCTCCGATGGTGACCTGATACTCGTTGATGTTTCCGATCACATTATAGGTCTCAGGAGCCTCCGGTATCTCACCATGGTATTTGTTGGAGTCCCAGTCGTAGATCTTGCGCATCTCTCCGGGAGCATGCTTGGCAGCCGGATAGTGGCACAGGAACTGAAACATGCCATAGTCGTCAGCGTTATAGGTACAGATCACCGAACCATCGGTGCTGGCATCCTTGCCCACAATGAAATTGGTGCATGCAGACGCATACGTGGCCAAACACAGGAACAGCAATGAAATAGTCTTTCTCATAGGATGAATTTTTATAGGTGGGCATCAAATACCCACAGATTAGTTAAACTATAATTTCAATACAAGACAGTGGCATCAAAGACCGACTCGTTGCCGATGCGGTCGCGTGCCAGCAGGCGGAGTTGTCTTTCCTGACCTTTGGGCACCACCGGTGTGTCGCGCAGGTCACAGATGATGCGAGAGGATTTCTTGATATGGTCGAAAAGCACGAACTCCCCGTCGAGGTATCCCTCAAAGCCCTTGATGCCCGACTGATTGTCCTTAAGGTCAAACAGCAGCAGCGGTTCCTCCGTCCACGTCCTCTGGTTGAGCGGGATGATGGAGGGCGGTGTATCGTCCAATGCGACAGAGAAAGCATCGCCGATGTCGTCGATCTCACCTTTTATCCACCCGTCGGCATAGGAACCTCCCACAAATACGGTTTTGTCCTGCTCAGGGTCGAGTTCGTTGCGTCGGTCTCTTTTCCGAGCCGCGATGTATAGTTTTTCGGTATCTTCCACCCCCTCCCTGACCTGCAAACTCAGAGACGCTTTCTGATAGAGCGGGATGGATTTCCTCGCCAGCAGGAACTCATCGGAACACCCATTCCTGATTCGTCTTGCCGATGGCGACACCTTGGCATCATTGAGCAAAGCCCCTTTGGGCAGATGCAGTTCCATGCCCTCCGTCTTGCACTCATTCTCCTCGGTCATCTTGAGTTGCAGGGAGTCGTCCACCTCAACGGGCCGGATGGTGTCGGGCCTCGCCATGACGACGAAAGAATAACGGGACGAGTTGCCAAAAAAGTCGCTGAGCACATAAGTGAGCAGATAATCGCGTTCCTGGCAGAAGTTCACCACCCCATTGTTCTTGTCCGCCTTGAGGAAAGACAATCTGTTGCCCGGCAGGATGAACGAGCGCAGGAACCACTGCTGATTTTTGGCAAAATAGTCATAGTCGCCCCACACATTGACCATCTTGTTCTCACTCACCGGGATGTTGTCAATTTCACTGGAGAACACCTCGTTTCCATCCACCAGCAAGGCGGTGTGGCGGATGCCGTAGCGGTTGTAGGACCCTTGCATGAAATCCTCCGCATACAGTCCGAAACCCACCTTTCCCCATGCCGTCAGGGAATCGGCAATGATGTCATTGATGAAATCAAACCGCTGCTGCTCACTTTTCCCGCAGAATACGCCCTGCCCCTCCACCGGATAGGCCATGAAGGCATGGGCTTTGGGTGCGATGCTGTCGGTGAGCAGGTCGGGGAGGAAGTCCAGCGGATCCATCATGTTCCATGTAGAGGTCTCATGGATTTCCAAATGCAGGTGAGGCCCCATGCTGGCGCCCGTGTCTCCGCTGAGAGCGACCAACTGTCCCTGAGCCACCGGGCAATCGGTCGCCTCAAGGGTTATGTCCACGTCGGTCTCATGATGTTGGTACTGCCATTTCCTCACCTGTGCCTCGATGATGGGAGCGAAACGCTGCAGATGGGCATACACGCTGGTGTATCCCTCAGGGTGACGTATATATATGGCGTTTCCCATGCCGCCCACATTGACGGTCACGCGCGAGACATATCCATCTCCGATGGAATAGACAGCCTTTCCCTCCTCCTGCAAAGTCTTGATATCCAGTCCGCCATGGAAATGGTTGGGTCTGGGTTCTCCGAAATTGCCAGCCAGTGATACATCGAAATGCACGGGTGACAAGTAGGTGACAGCAGCGAGGATGATGTGTGCAAACAACATTTTACAAACGGTTATTGAGTGGGGGTCAGAGAAGTCGGCATATTGGGTTGTGCGGACGACCTTGGAGTCTCCTCCTGCCCTTGTCCGTCGGACACCTCAGGACGCATGGATATGGAAGGTCGTGCAGAAGGAGGCGTGATGCCAGTCGCACCATTCTCCAGTTCATCCTCCTCCCCCTCCTTCTTTGGCGGAGCGGTGTGCATCCTCAGCAATCGCATGTTGCTGACCGACATCAGTTTCAGCGACTGTGAGGGAGTGGATCCGTAGTTTCCTTTGCCAAGGTGGATGAATCCCCATACCCGCTTAATGCCGATACGTCCTTCATCTGACAGTTGGAGGTTGTAGGGAAGGTCGGACGTGATATGATCGACCATGGTCGCCGTGCTGTCATTTTTGTAAGTGACAGCCAGCAGCGCGATGCCGTCCTTGATGCCTTCCTGCAAGATGAACTGATTGTCAAAACTCAGAATCATCTTGTCGCCCGGATGGTAGGCAGAGTCGGCCTTGACATCAAAGGAGACAGTGTTGTAAGGAGCCTGCGGGATGAGCACTGTGGAACGCTCGTTGCGCCACACCGTCGCCGTATCCCCCTGTGCCATGACACCGCCAAACTGACTGAGTTCGTTGGCAGTAGCACCCAGGGCGATGGCATCATTGTTCAACCGCTTGGCCAGATTGGCATAGATATCATGCAGCCGATCCGCATGACGGTAGTAATAGACCAAAGAAGAGTCCAGTTCAGCCTCCGTGATGCCGTGTTTCCTCAACGCCGCCTCTCGGTAGGCCTGTCTTCTGTAGGCCAGGTCCGAATAATTGGATTCGGCATAAGCCATACCGTCAGCCACATGATAGTCATACAGAATATCCTCCAATTCCTTGGGCTGCAGGAACTGCTTTGGCACTCCCGGTTTGCAACCCATAAGCGCCATGACCATCATCATGACGCCACAGACGGGCAAGATACGGAGGATTCTGACCATAGGCTTATTCTTGAAGTTGTGTTTCTTCGCTTTTCTCGCCATCCTCGTTACCCACACTTTCCTCACCCTCTTTCTTCTCCTCCTTTGAGGCAGAGATGCCCCCCAGTTCACGCCGGAAGAAGAGCAGCAGTGCCACGACACTTACGCTGATGCTTGAGTCTGCGAAATTGAAGATGGGACTGAAGAAGATGAAGTGGTCACCTCCCCAGATGGGCAGCCAGTCCGGAAGATAGGTATCAATAATGGGGAAATAGAACATATCGACCACCTTGCCGTAGAAAACCGGTGCATAGCCATCGCCCCACGGCACGAATTGCGCAATGGCATCATTGGTGGATGCAGAAAACACCTGTCCATAGCACAGGCAGTCGATGATATTGCCCCCTGCGCCCGCCAACAGCATGGACAGGCAGACGACATATCCCCATCGCGCGCCCTTCCGAATCTGGCGGTAGAGATAGATACCTATGACAATAACCGCCAGAACTCTGAACAGCGTGAGCACCAACTTGTTGATGAACGTCATGCCGTATGCCATTCCCTCGTTCTCTATGAAATAGATGAAGAACCAATCCGTGACACGGATAGATTCGTGAAGGAACATTCCGGTCTTGACCTCAATCTTGATGATCTGGTCGATGACGAGAATCAGCAGCACAATCAGGCACGCGACACTGCCTTTAGAGAACAGTTTGCCAATCATCCGTTCTTATTTCTGGCATTTTTGGATGCTACGCTCAGCGTGGCATGTGGTACGATGCGCAGTCTTTCCTTCGGTATCAACTCACCAGTGATACGGTCGATGCCATAGGTCTTGTTCTCGATGCGCACCAATGCTGCCTCCAGTCCGAGGATGAACTTCTGCTGCCGGCCAGCCAACTGCACGAGTTGCTCCTTGCTTTGGGTGGCACTGCCCTCCTCCAGCACCTTATAGGTGGGAGAGGTGTCGTCCACATCGTTGCCATCAGCATTCATCAACTGGCGCATCATCATGTTGTAGTCACGGCGGGCCAGTTCAAGTTTCTCTGTGATAATAGCGCGGAACTCCTCAAGTTCCTCATCACTATAACGTGTTTTCTCTGCCATATTAATTAGGTAGGGTTTAAATGGTTTAGGTATGGATTATTTCTTATCAACTTTGATGTTGAGTGTAAAGTCGTCAAAAGCAACGGCAGGGCCGTCGTTCTCAGCGAAAGTGATGCTGTCTGCCAGCACCTGGGTACGGACATAATCTCCGAAATCAGCCATGGCCTCCTCCACCTTTTCCTGCGGTGTGACAGTCACATCGATGCGGTCGGTGATTTCCAGTCCATTGTCTTTGCGGAGGTTCTGCACACGGTTAATGAGTTCGCGTGCCATGCCCTCTCTGATGAGTTGCTCGTTGAGTTCCACCTCCAGCGCCACTGTGAGGTTTCCGTCATTGGCCACGAGCCATCCCGGAATATCCTCACTGATGATCTCCAAGTCGGCCGCCTCCACGGTGACAGGCTGGCCATCTACCACGATGTTGAACACGCCCTCTTTCTCCAACTGAGCGATTTCGGGCTGTGAGAGTTCTGCCATGGCATTGGCGACACCTTTCATGAGTTTTCCGTATTTCTTACCCATCACGCGGAAATTGCACTTCACCTTCTTGACCAGGAGTCCCTCTCCGTCAGCGAACTTGAGTTCCTTGACGTTCACCTCATTGAGGATGATGCCGGAGACCGCCTGGAGGCGGCTGCGCTGCAACTCGTCGGTGGCAGGAATCATGATGCATTGGAGTGGTTGGCGCACCTTGATGTCAGCCTTGCGGCGAAGAGCCAGCACCATGGAGGTCACTTTCTGCGCCAGGTTGCCCATCCGCTCCTCCAGTTCAGCATCGATGAGGCTCTCATCAGCCACAGGGAATTTGGTGAGGTGGACGCTGTCGGCCTCAGCCTTTCCTACCGGCTGCGTGAGGTCAAGGTACAGGCGGTCGGCATAGAACGGTGAGAACGGAGCCAGCAACTTGGCCACGGTCACCAAACAGGTATAGAGAGTCTGATAGGCACTGAGTTTGTCGGTGCTCATGTCCTTGCCCCAGAAACGCTTTCTGTTGAGTCTCACATACCAATTGGACAGGTGACTGTCGATGAACTCATCAATCAGTCGTCCTGCTTTGGTTGGCTCATAGTCAGCAAGGCTCTCGTCCACGCCCTTGATGAGCGTGTTGAGTTGTGAGAGAATCCATCGGTCGATCTCAGGACGCTCAGCCACAGGAACCTCAGGCTGAGAGCAGTCGAATCCATCCACATTGGCATAGAGAGCGAAGAACGAATAGGTATTGTAGAGTGTGCCGAAGAGTTTGCGACGCAGTTCTTCCACTCCAGCCGTATCGAATTTCAGGTTGTCCCACGGTTGGGAGTTGGTCATCATGTAGAAGCGCAGGGCATCAGCACCATATTTGGCGATTGTCTCGAACGGGTCGACAGCATTGCCCAGGCGCTTGCTCATCTTGTTGCCCTTGGCGTCCAGCACCAGACCTGTAGAGATGACGTTGCTGAAAGCCACACTGTCGAAGACCATCGTTCCGATGGCATGCAGCGTGAAGAACCATCCGCGGGTCTGGTCGACGCCCTCGCTGATGAAGTCGGCGGGGAAGGCCTTTCCCTTGTCCACCAAGTCAGCATTCTCAAACGGATAGTGGATTTGAGCGTAAGGCATCGAACCAGAGTCAAACCACACGTCGATGAGGTCAGACTCGCGTTTCATGGGATGTCCCTTTGAAGAAACGAGCAGAATATCGTCGACATAAGGTCTGTGCATATCGATTCTCTCATAATTTTCCTGAGAATAGTCACCTGGAACGAATCCCTTGTCTTTCAGTGGGTTGGAAGGCATGACACCGGCTTCCACGGCTTTCTCTATCTCATCGTACAGTTGTTGGAGCGAACCGATACAGATGGTCTCCCCGTCCTCCTCATTCACCCAAATGGGCAATGGCGTACCCCAGAAGCGGCTGCGGCTGAGGTTCCAGTCATTGAGGTTTTCCAGCCAGTTGCCGAATCGCCCTGTACCCGTTGATTCTGGTTTCCAGTTGATTTTCAGATTCAGTTCTGACATGCGCTCCTTGCTGGCGGTGCTGCGGATGAACCAACTGTCGAGGGGATAATAAAGCACTGGCTTGTCTGTTCGCCAGCAGTGTGGATAGTTGTGCTCATGCTTCTCAATCTTGAATGCCTTGTTTTCGGCCTTCAGGTCCATGCAGATGGTGATGTCGAGCGTCTCGTCCTTTTCTGAGAGCGACTCATCATAGGCATTCTTGACATAACGTCCTGCGTAACGGCTCCAGAGCGGGAGGTTGATATATTGGGCAACAAACTCCGGGTCAAGGTCTTCGACAGCAAAATACTTGCCCTCAAAATCCACCACCGGGCGCTGGTGTCCCTTCTTGTCAACCATCACGATGGGCGGAACGCCTGCTTTTTTAGCCACATTGGCATCGTCGGCACCGAAATTGGGCGCGATATGCACGATACCCGTACCATCCTCGGTAGTCACGTAACTGCCAGGAATCACACGGAAGGCACCGTCTGTCAGGGGTTTGACCATCGGCATCAACTGCTCATAGCACATGCCCTCAAGGTCGGTTCCGACATATCGTCCCACGATGGTCCACGGAATGATCTTATCGCCCTTTTGGTAGGCATTGAGGTCTGCGTCGCGTCCTTTCTCATTGAAATATGCAGAGAGGCGTGCCTCTGCCAGCACGACGGTGACAGGTTCTGCGGTGTAGGGATTGTAAGTCCTCACGGCCACATAGTCAATTTTCGGTCCCACGCAAAGTGCTGAGTTGGCAGCAAGGGTCCACGGTGTGGTGGTCCATGCGAGGAAATACGCCTTGCCCCATCCTTCCATCTCAGGTTTTGGGGTAGTGATGGCAAACTGAGCCGTGCAGGTCGTATCCTTCACGAAACGGTAGCATCCGGGCTGGTTGAGTTCATGGCTTGAAAGCCCAGTTCCTGCAGCCGGAGAATAAGGTTGGATGGTATATCCCTTGTAAAGCAGACCTTTGTCATACAACTGTTTGAGCAGCCACCAAAGGGTCTCAATATACTTGTTGTCGTAAGTGATGTAAGGATTGTCGAGGTCAACCCAATAACCGATTTTCTCTGTCAGTTCATCCCACTCATGGGTGAACATCATGACATTCTCGCGGCATTTGCGGTTGTAGTCCTCCACGGAGATGTATCGGGGGCTTTCAGGATTGTCGATGTCAGCCTTGGTGATGCCCAACTCCTTCTCCACGCCCAGTTCGACGGGAAGTCCATGAGTATCCCATCCTGCCTTGCGCTTCACCTGGAATCCTTTCATTGTCTTGTAACGGTTGAAGGTATCCTTGATGGTGCGTGCCAACACATGATGTATGCCAGGGTGACCATTGGCTGATGGAGGTCCCTCGTAGAAAACGAATTCCGGACATCCCTCACGTTCTTCTACCGACCGGCGGAAGACATCACCTTTTTTCCACTGTTCCAGCACCTGATTGTTGATTTCAGTCAGATTAAGGTGCTCATACACGGCAAATTTCTTGGTCATAATGATCTTGCTGTTTTTTGTCAATTTGCGCCCATTTTGTTGGGTCTTTTTATTTTAAGGTGCAAAGTTACGAAAAATCGAGAGCAGAACAAAATATGAAGCATTTTTTTTGTGCCGAGATGGAGCAACTTATCTAAAGTTAGGGAAAAACGAGATAAAAGCCATATTTATTTGAGTTTTCCAAGCGGCTTGTGGATACAAATATAGAGGATGGACTATTTTGCCGGATGGAGGACAGTGGTGAAGAGGACTTTTGGGGGGAAGAGTTGCGTTGGCAACGCAACATACTGAACCGACAAAATGGACCGACATTGCTGGGGAAGACGACCAGTTCTTGCTGGTATCCACAGAAGCCGATCCTAACGATCATGCAGCGGCAACAAAGGGCGATGCCTCTAACTGGACGCTGAAGTACTTCGGTAAGGACCAGAAGTTAGCAGATGGAACCAATGAAGTGAATAACGACATCGTTGCTCAGTCGGGTAATATCACCAAAGAACTCACAACAGATACCGATGAAGAATCTGAGACTTACAATACCTTCACATATCCGCATGATTACGGTGAAATCGGAACTATCCGTGTTCGCGGTAAGGATATGGAGAAGAATATGAAGTATGTGGCCGACTACGGCGAGCATAATGCGACCATCGCATACCAAGAGACCATGAAGTATCCTTACACTTGGGACTTTAGGGATGCGACAGGGTACTTGAATGTAGCAGCAGATGCTTATGAGCCAACAAAGCCAGGTTGGTTTGAAAATGAAGATTCCTGGAATGCTTCTTATGAGAAATCTTCTGGAGATCTCTCACTCTTGGAAGAAGCAGAAGATGGCTTCGATTTGCGTCTGAACAGCCAGGAAGAGCCAACAGCCATGGACAACATCTTTGAGACTGCTAAGAATGCAGGCGGTAATCAGATTTGGGCAAAAGATGTAGTTGTTCCCGAAACCCAAGGTCTGTGGTTCTACACCGAGAACAATGATTCGGAAGACGCTGGCATGTTGAATGTCTCCGATGATGGAATGCAAATAGTAAATGGAGAAAACTCCTGTCCATATTTAGTGGTTCCGAACGTGCCTGCAAACACAGCCGTATATCTACGTATGACGACGACCGCAGAAAGCCCAGTTGTCAAGTATATGTTCGGACAACAAGAAACCATGTCATCAATTAGCACAAGTACAGAAAGCACCACGGAGAAACTCTATCAGGTAGACGGCACTGATGATTATATCGTAGCCTTCTTGAACCCGAATGAGAACAAGTCTAACCTTACCCTTTCTCTGAACGGATTCCAACTCAAAAGGCTGGCTGTGTCTAAGGACTTCAAGAGCCTCGACTCCAACGGATGGGCCACAGAGCCGCGAGCATGTAGTTGATCCCGACCTGACATGGTATATGACAGGAGAACTTATCGAGACCATCTTTGTGAAAAGCGTAATATATGGAACTTCTGGCAGGAACGGTGGTGATGTGGAGTTGGCCCGAGTAACCTACCCAGGTGAGGAAGGTTCTCAACTGCTGTGCGCCTTGGATGATGGGCCTGCATTCTTCACAATAAGGCTGGCAACCCTGTAAGCATCCTCAACAGCGGCTTCCACCTCTTCGTTCCTGATATGCATGACTATCTTAATACTGAGGAGGACTTCACAGGAAACAACGATGGCGGCAACAAGACCCTTATCACTGAGGACTATGGCATCCTGAAGGCTCAGGTGGGTGCTGGCACCATTCCGGCCACAGAAGGGAACTACACCAACTACATCCTCAGCAACAAGATTTACGTCAACGATCAGGGTGAAACCGCAACGGAGAGTGTCGAGGCATTCTACCGCGTGAAGAGCACAGGTGCCAAGAGCAAAGGCCACAACGGTTACCTGCCGATGGAAACCGACAAGGTGACAAATCAATCTGCCAATGTCTTCGATCTTGTCTTTGACAATGACAAGGACGCTGACGGCATCAACGAGGTGAATGCCATCGAAGATGCCACTATCAATGGTGTCTACACCATCGATGGCCAGAAGTTGGAGGGAATGCCCACCAACAGCGGTCTCTATATCGTGAACGGCAAGAAAGTAATCATCAAATAATCAGCAACAAAAAGGAATTATGAAAAGAATATATATTGCACCGCAAACCGATATCGAGACACTTCATCTCAAAGGGTCTGTCTTACAGGATAATACTGATCCTGGCTATGGACGCTACAGCGACACGTCAGATGATGTCCACGCCAACACCGTCATCTTTGAAGAGTCAGAGATGGAGTCAGACATCATCGCCTCTCCCAACCTCTGGGACGAGTAACCCTTCTGGAATGAGAATTGTCTCCATCTATATCAATCGGGGCAGCCAATGGCTGCCCCGATTTTGATTGGAAAGATTTAACTGCGGCTCACTTGCAGGCCTGTGTTGCTGAGGGACATCTCCACGAAGCGGGCGTTGAGGTTCTGACGGTTGGCCAACAGAATCTGGCGGATGCTTGCGGCAGCATCCGGATCCTTTGCCACCATATAAAGATAGCCGCCACCACCCGCACCCGGAAGTTTGTAACCTAAGCACAGGTCATCGACCAGGTCGGTAAGCCTTCTGACTTCCGCAGGATTCGTTCCACTGTCGAGCAACTGATTCTGCCCCCATGTCTTGCTGATGAGTTGCCCCATCCTGTTGAAATCATTACGCTGGATGGCCTCATACATGTCAAGAGCATGCTCTTTCATGCTCCGAAGCAACTGCAACTGCTCATGTTGGTTGAGGAACATCTTCCGCACAATCTCGGAAAGGATGTTTTTGGCGGTTCGTGTAATGCCCGTGTAGAACAGCAAATGGCATGCTTTATATTCGGGCTGTGTATACAATTCGGAAGGCAACCAACGCACGACAGGAGATTGCGCAAATCCCCTTTCCGTCTGGAGCAGTTTAACCCCCTGAAGAATACCGCCAAACTGGTCCTGCCATCCACCTCCGGTGGTCAGCAACTGTTCAAGCACAAGTGTGCGGCGCCCTATCTCATTCCTGTCCCACATCAGACCGCAGAAATCATTGAGTGCGCCAAGAACGGTAGCCGCCAGGATGCTGCTTGTACCCAATCCACTACCTGCCGGGATGGCAGACAGGAGTGTCAGTTCGATACCACAGCCAAAGTCCTCCAACTGATCTTTTAGTGAGGCATATCTCACCTGGGAGAATCCTGGTTGGAAGCCGGCGAGCACCAAGGCCGCCTTCGGGATGGAGAAAGGACTGCCAACCAGATGGAAATCAGCCAATTGCTCATATGTTTCCACAGTTTCGGAAGCACCAAGGTCAATGCTCCGAAGAATGACATGTCGCTCAGCACAGGGTTTGACAAAAGCCTGAATGGGCGGCTGTCCATTGAGTTCGATGGCAAGGTTGACCACATTGCCCCCTTCCATCAGGCAGAAAGGAGGAGTGTCGGTCCACCCACCTGCTATGTCAATGCGGACGGGGCATCGTCCCCAAACGATTTGGTCACCATAAACGGACAAATGGGGAGCCTGTGTATCCTGCAGCGCAGAAGAAGTCAGTCCGTCCCTGAGCAAGGCAAAAGCCTTTCTCTCCTCGTCCCCACCCTCTTTTCCTTTATTCCGGCGCAGACGTGCCCTGAACATGGCGTCACGGATTCTCACCAGCAAGGGTACATCCTCCGGCAAGGGATGCGGTTCCGCAATGCCAAAACGAGCGAACTCAGCGGCCGCATGGTCCAGGTCTATTTGATAGAACACACTGTGCTCGTAATTATTTGACAGGAATGACCAGTTCAGTTTTCTGTTCTCCTCTCGTTGGGCACAAAGGCGCCGCAGATTGGCTTTGGCAGAGATATCATCCGCACTCATCTTTGCGGACATCTCCCAAACTATCCTGCCGCCATCCAGTTGTGTATTGCCCAACATCCACCTCAGTACGAGTTGTGCGTCATGCAAATTGTCCACCAGTGGGAATATAGCCGCTTTCTGCAAGTCCATACCGCCTTTGATCTGGCTGGCATCAATACCATGAGCAGAAGCCCACTGAGCGAAAGACAAGCCCAGATAAGTGGTCTTCACATCCGTGACTTCACCCCTGAAACTATCGGCATACCCATAAGGCCGCACCACCCATTGATGCTCCCCGACAGGGACTATATCCACACATTGCCCTGGAGACAGCGATATCTCCCAAGCGTTTTCCGGGACACCTGTAACTATATTGTCGTGCGACAGCGTCCAGTGTTCGGAAATACAACTGTTCTCAATCCACAGGTTGCGGTGCTCGTTGGTGATTGGTATCCATGTCTGAGCGTTCTGAATAAAAATGGAGGGATGCGGTTTCCTGGAACGGTGCATGATCTCCCTTTGATCGTGGACGAGATTCTGGATGTCCACGGTAGAGGAGATGAGTTCCGGACTGGTGCCATAATGATAGAACTCACCGCCGGGAAGCGGAATGATGGCCACCCTGAGCGAATTCACATCTTGGTCAGCCAAAGTAGGATGAGTGCCCATCGCACCCCCAAAAGTGGAATATAGGTCATACTCCACCACCTCTCCGTTTTTTTGGCTTTTGTCAACCAGCACACGTACAGCCTTGTCGCTAAGCAGCCAAATCCCGATATCGACCAAATAGAGGTGATCGTGACGCAGGCCAGCCAAGACCGACGGAGACGGTTTTTGCAACATGCACTTGAGTTCGGAAGGCGACTTCCTATTTGCCACGAAGACGCCATGCGTCGAGGCCATCTCATCATTCAGCCATAAACCATAGCAGACGACATCAGCATCAGGGATGGTGGGCAGAGGTTTTGTCGTGCGGATGAGCACATCACCGCTGACAATCATCGTGTGATATGACGGAGGCGCCATTTCAAAAATGCGCTCAAACAGAGGAACTTGCAAAGACAGCAAATCCTGCGACAACCGCTGTCCACGTTCCCAACGGAACACAGGGATGGGCGTGAGCACCTTGCCCGACGGCGCGTATGCCGGCAATCTGCGACTCTGTCCGCCCGCATGAAGCAACAACCGCCGCTCCGACACCAACCACTCGTCGAAAGGCACCTGCGGCGCCTGCGACTGATGGCACTGGCTCAACAGCCATGTCGACCCTCCTCCGCTCCCCAATTTCTTGTCAATGGGATCGTTTGAGCAAAACCATTCCTTATGGCTGTACCCTGTAATATCGTGGAAGCATTCCACAAGATTGGGAGGCAAGGAGAGCAGTTTTTTCATTTTTTTATTTTTTGGAGATTGGGTGATTTTTGGAGTTTAGAAGTTTAGGAGATTAGGAGTTTAGACATTACTTCTGCATGGCGTTGTCGCTGACAGCGACCTACCGAACAACAACGACGGAGGAGATTCTTCATTCTTCACTCTTCACTCTTCACTCTTCTCATTCTTCACTCTTCACTCTTCACTCTTCACTCTTCGCAAGCCATTGACAGCACCTCCAAGGATGGCAAGAAGGAGCAGGATGCCGGCGACATAAGCGATGGTCTCCGTCTTCTTGACAGAAGTGGGATGGAAGTCAAGAACGACCTCATGTTTGCCAGGCTGCAACTGAAGAGCCCTGAGGATATAGTTGACACGTCCCAACTCCGCCGGCTTTCCGTCCACGGTAACCGTCCAGTCAGGATAATATATCTCAGAGAACACCACGACACCGCCCTTGGCTGATTCAGCCGTATAGGTGAGGTGGTTGGGCTCATAACTGGTGAGCGTGACTTTTGAGACAGAGTCCTGCGGCATACTCTCGCCAAGAACCTGTTTGAACGACTGGTCTGCCACGGCTTCCTTGCGCAGGTCATGCTTGCCCACGCCATCGATTTCCTCATTGGCATTGGCCACGAACTTCACTTTGTCCACGAACCATGCGTTACCGAAGGCCTGGAGGTTCTGAAGCGGAGCCGTCTGTCCGTTCTGGAGCGGCAAGATGAAATACTTGGTGTTGAGCATATTGATGACCGGACAGATGCTGTCGGTATTGATAGCCTCCATATCGCCCTTAGCCTGAGTGATTGCCGGCATGACAGCCTGCATCTCGGGCATGATATATGCCTCGATCATTTCCTGATACCTGCGGAGTTTGGCGGCATGATATCCTCCGACGCTCTTGTGGTAATAGGAAGTCTCATTCTCATTGAACGTATTGGTGGAGAAATTGAGCACACGGTAATCGAGTGTCTTGTCCTGCAAGATCTGCTCATCGGTAGCAGTCTTTTGCTGAGGCTGTTCCTTGATGCTCTTCGGCACAAACATGCTGTCATTCAGATAGCGTTTGTTGACCGTCCACATATCCAGCAGACAGACGACTGCCAATATCCATACCATATACTGAGCCTTCAGTTTGCGAGCCTGATAGAGCAGGAGCACCACCATACCGACGACGATGATGAACAAAGACCTCCATGCATCCGCCGTGAAGATGGACTTTCTCACCTCCCTAAGGTTGTCGAGCAATGGATTGAGTTGGTCGGCAGGGAACTGGCTGAGCGCCTGCATCTCAGTCAAGGAGACGTAGTCGAAGAACATGGAGGGTACCAAGGCAAACAAAAGGCAGAAACCACCTGTCAGCACGAAACTGGCGTAAAGATATTTGATGTTCTTTTTGAGCAGATCCGGCTCATCCACGATTTTCTTGAGCGCCATCATAGCCAGCAGCGGGACGGTGAACTCAGCGATGACCAAGATGGAAGCCACCGTGCGGAATTTGGCATACATGGGGAAATGGTCGATGAAGAAATCGGTCAGTCCCATGAAATTCCTGCCCCATGAGAGGAGAACGGACAATACCGTAACCGCCAGCAATGCCCATTTCATTGGTCCCTTCACGATGAACAGAGCGAGCACGAACAACAGCATGACAAACGCCCCCACATATACAGGTCCGCTTGTGCCCGGCTGCTCACCCCAATACTGGCCTATCTGTCTGTAGATGTCAAAATACTGAGGATTGGCCTTTTTCATGGCCGTCTCATTGGCAGCCAACGGAACAGACGCCCCACCCTTTGCATTGGGGATAAGAAGTGTCCATGTCTCTCCGATGCCATAACTCCACTGGGTGATATAGTCACGCTCCAGACCGCTGTCCGTCTGGTTGGCATTGTTCTCCTTCACCAACTCGCTCTTGCCGCGCATCGTTTCCTTGGAATACTGCCATGTATGATAAAGGTTGGACAAATTGATGCTGATGCCCACAAGAGCCGCCACCGCACACACAGCCGAAGCCTTCAGGAAACGAGCCATCTGTTTTTGTCGGACGGCCTCGATGAAGAAGGCGACAATCATGAAGAAAATGATGAACAGATAATAATATGTCATCTGAACATGGTTGGCATAGACTTCAAACGCTGTAAACAGTGCCGTGACCACAAAACCCCAAAAATACTTTCCCCTGTATGCGAGCACGATACCTGCAATCATGGGTGGCAGGTAGGCCAACGCCCACACTTTCCATATATGGCCCGCGGCTATGATAATGAAGAAATAACTGGAGAACGCCCAGATGATGGCCCCCAGCGCAGCAAGCGACTGGCGGAAATCATATGCACGGAGAAGGATATAGAATCCCAAGAGATAGACGAAGACATACCACACATTGTCGGGCAACCAGAGATGGTATGCGCTGACGACCTGCGACAGTCCGTCTGTGCTCTTGTATGATGGCGACGTCTGATAAGTGGGCATCCCCCCGAAAGTGGAGTTGGTCCAACGGGTTCGCTCACCAGTCTTCTGATAATACTCCAGTGCTTCCTGTCCCGCTCCGCGTCCTGCGGACGTGTCATGCTGATAAAGGATTCTCCCCTCAATGTCAGCAGGTAAAAAATAAGCGAAGGCAATCAGGACGAAAACCACGACAGCAATGATGTCGGGCAAACATTGTTTGAATTTTTCCATATTTTTGAAGATTATTTTTGCAAAGTTACTGATAAACGGCAGAACAGCCAAATTAATTCTCCGATTTCCTTATCGTCTTATTGTGTTTGAACACCCACCTGACCAAGATGAAATTGACCGGCACGGCGATGAGGTAAACCGGAACAGGAGCCAAAGTCTCACTAACGCCGAGGTATAGGAACAGGTTGAGCAGAATCATGTGGAGCAGATAGTTGTTGAGATGTGCTCCAATGAAGCCTATGCCCCGTTTGACTGAAGCCTTGGACTTGAAAGTGAAATAGGAAGACAAGAAAAAATTGCAGATGAAACTCAGGAGATAACCGATGGTGTATGCGATATTGGCATTCATATAGTGGTTGAGCACCCAATAGATGCCATAGTGGAGAAGGGTGGCAAAAACTCCGACAACTCCAAATCTGATGACTTCGTTCCAGTTTACATTCATTTCCTTACACAAACCTCTCCAAATAGTTCACCTTTCCGATTGGCAATAAAGCCATAAGCCTCCGTTCCATTTGAAGACTTTCTGATTTGCTCTTCCAAGGCAGAAAGTCCTGACGGCAGATAGCCCAACACCGTGGAGCCCTGCCTGACAACGATCCTTCCATCCTCCAGACTGGCAGCAGCCCGGAACAGGCCGACCTTGTCTTTCAGTTGATCTGAGTCCGCGACGATCAGGTCATAATGGACAAATCCTTTTTTCACCATCAGTTGGATTTCCCCCTCATAATCGGTGAAAGGGGTCATGTCGGCTGGTGGACAATCTATGTCAAGAATGCCATTGAAAACCCATTGATGCCCACTTGCCTTATAGACAGGGTCTTCATAGTCGCTTGGCACTTCCTCTTTTTTCCTCAGGAAAAGAAATGCCAGTATGATGACGATGACGGCAATAATGATGATATATTCCATTGCTCAGTTTTTTAACACTTACTTATTTCCACAATTGGCCATTCACATATACATTTTTGTAAGATATCTTCCCTGTTCCGACCACATGGCATACCTCCTGCTCTGTCACGCCATCAAAGCGGCAGTTCTTAAAAGAGATGTCCTCTGCCTGCACCCGGTTCTCAAGTCCCTCGACATGCAGCACATACCGGCTTTTCTGGCTTGTCACGTTCTCGAAGCGGATGTTGTGGAAATAGGGGTAGTATTTACCTTCATTCACATGCCAGTAGTTGAGTTCTATGCCCAATATTGCGAGGTCACACGTACCCACCTCCACATTTCTGACGTAAACATTTTTCACCTCCCCACCCCTATTGGGATTTGACTTGATGCGTATGATGCGGTTGAGGTGCGGACTGTCCATCTTGCAGTCCTCCACCCATACGTTGGAGCAGCCACCAGTAATCTCACTGCCGATGGCCACCCCTGCGTGTCCGTCCTTCATCCGGCATTTGCGGACGATAATGTTTTCAGAAGGTATCATCCACCTCCGCCCATCGTCATCCTTACCACTCTTGATGGCGATGCAGTCATCACCCGTATCAAAATAGCAATCCTCGATGAGCACGTTGCGGCACGACTCCGGGTCGCAGCCATCATTGTTGTATCCATGGCTGTTGAGCGTGAGCCTCCTGACAGTGATATTCTGCGACATCAGCGGATGAATCAGCCAGAACGGAGAGCGGTTGATCTCGAAGTCCTCCAGGAGGATGTTCTTGCATTTGTAGAGATTGATGAACTGAGGCCTCATGCCGATGGTGCCCTCAAAAACCCTCTTTTCCATGGGCCATTGCTGCTCCAGGGCACGGTTGAGCCAGTCTTTCTCCTTGCCCACGGTACCGTCGGGAAGCGTCACCTTCCAGATGGTGTCGGGATGAAGCCAGTTGTCCTTAGTAGCCATGCCGTCGAGTATTCCTTTTCCTGTAATGGCGATATCGCGCTCATTGTAGGCATAGATCAAGGGCGAGAGGTTGTAGCAGTCGATACCCTCTATACGGGTCAGAACAAGTGGGTAGAGCCTGCGGTCGGTGCTGAACTGCAACACGGCCCCCTCCTCAAGATGAAGGTTGACCCCCGAACGAAGATGGATGGCCGCCGTTTTGAATACACCTTTGGGTATCACCACCTTCCCACCCCCTTGCATGGAGCAAGTCTCGATGGCCTTGTTGATGGCACCGGTATAGAGAGAATCCTTTGACTGATGAAAATCCAGTATATTGAATGTCCTGTCGGGAAAAGAGGGCACGACAATGGCGCTCTCCACTTTTCTCATCTGTTTCCAAGGATTGGCAGCCTCGGCATGACCCAGGGTCAGTATCGCACACAATACCAGGAGAGAAATAGAGGTTGTTTTCTTCATGTCTCTTGCGGTTTTGTTTTCTTTGATCACTTTTTGCCTATCAACGCGAGAATTTGCTTGCCGTCCTCATCCCCCTCTTTGGCATCCTTGCGTATCTTCTCCAAAATCTCTGCGCCATCCTTCTTGTCACGGATAGCCTTCATAATCAAGGATTTTGCCTTTGCCTTATCGGCCGTCACACCCTGACCTTTCAGGTAGCATTTGCCCAAAGCATAGAGTGCATCGGCATTTTCCTGTTTGGCAGCCTTGGAAAAGAGAGAGACTGCTTTTGCTATGTCCTGAGTGGTGCCCTCCCCTTTCTTATAGCATCTCCCCAACTGATACTGAGCCTTGGCATACCCCTGGTTGGCAGACAGTTCATACCAATGGAAAGCCTGCTTGTCGTCTTCCTTCAAGCCCCTTCCTTTGTCATAGCACAAACCCAGTCGATATTGAGCCTTCTTATGGCCTTTCTTGGCAGCGTCCTGGAAGAGCGGAACGGCTTTGGCATAGTTTTTAGCATCATAGAACGCTTTTGCTTGGTCATACAATTTTTCGGTTGACTGAGCCTGAACAGACAGTCCCACCAACCATAAAAGCAGGAAAAACAGTTGTCTCATATTGATTCGTTTTATTATTTCCACAAAATAACTACCTACAAAAATACAATCAAAAAATGAGAGGAGAAAAGAAATTGGATTTATTTTTTTGAATTGTGGTCGGATTCAGTTAATTTTGCATGTCGGATATTCATACTTATGAATGTATGCAGACAAAAAAGTCACCAAATTAAACACAAGCCCTATGAATCCCCAAGAGAAACGCCAGCAAAAGATGGCAGAGAAAATCATTCTCAATCTGAAGCGCCGCCATTTTGACGCATACTATTGCCATACCGCAGAGGAAATCATTGCCCAAGTGAAACAGTTGATGGAAAAAGGCAGCAGCGTGACTTGGGGAGGTTCGATGAGCATCCGCAGCACAGGTCTGACAGAAGCATTGAAAAACGGAGATTACAAAGTTTATGACCGTGACGATGCCAAGACAGATGAGGAGAAACTGAGCATATACAGGAAGGCGTTCGAGGTGGATTATTACCTTTCGAGTGTCAATGCGATGACAGAAGACGGTGTGCTCGTCAACATTGACGGCAACGGCAACCGTGTGGCCGCCATCACGTGGGGTCCCAAGCGTGTGATTTTTGTGGTGGGTCTCAACAAAGTTGCGGCAGATGTGGAAAGTGCGCTTCAGCGTGCCCGTCACACCGCAGCCCCCATCAACGCCATGAGGTTCAACATCAATACTCCTTGCCAGGTGGACGGCCTTTGCCATAACTGCAACTCAACAGACAGCATCTGCAACTATTTCCATTTCCTCCGTCTTTCACATCCTGCCCAACGCCACATCGTGATTCTTACTGATTTGGAACTGGGATACTGAGAGAGTGAAGAGTGAAGAGTGAAGAGTGCCTCTTAAATTCCTAAGTTCCTAAAAGTTGAGAGATTTCGAAACTGGGATACTGATTATGATAGTTTGTATAGCAGAGAAACCAAGCGTTGCCAAGGACATTGCCCGGATTATTGGCGCCAACAGTTCCAAAAACGGATACATGGAAGGCAACGGCTATCAAGTGACCTGGACCTTCGGCCATCTTTGTACGCTCAAAGAACCTGATGACTACATGCCCTTGTGGAAGAAATGGGCGCTCTCCACACTGCCCATGATTCCTCCCCGTTTTGGCATCAAACTCATTGAGGATGAGGGCATCAAGAAACAATTTGCCATCATCGAGCAACTCATGCAGGCAGCCGACGGCATCATCAACTGCGGTGATGCCGGTCAGGAAGGCGAACTCATCCAGCGGTGGGTAATGCAGAAAGCCCAGGCGAAATGCCCGGTGCGCCGGCTGTGGATTTCCTCCATGACCGATGAAGCCATCCGCGAAGGATTCCAGACCCTGAAAGACCAATCCTTATATGACCCACTTTACCTGGCAGGCCTATGCCGCGCCATCGGGGACTGGCTTCTTGGAATGAATGCCACGAGGCTTTACACGCTGAAATACGGTCAGAACAAACAGGTGCTCTCCATCGGTCGGGTGCAGACCCCCACCTTGGCACTGATTGTCAACCGCCAGAAAGAGATTGACAACTTCAAGCCAGAGCCCTATTGGGTGTTGTCGACCCTTTACCGTGAAACCCTTTTTACGGCCACCAAGGGCAAGTTCATGACCAAGGAAGAGGGAGAGCAGGCCTTTTCACTCATCCAGGACAAGCCATTTGTTGTCACCGACGTACAGAAGAAAAACGGTACGGAAGCCCCACCCCACCTTTATGACCTCACCTCGCTGCAGGTAGACTGCAACAAGAAATTCAGTCTCAGCGCCGACACCACCTTGAAAATCATCCAGACACTGTATGAGCGTAAATTCACCACATATCCACGTGTCGACACCCAGTATCTCAGCGATGACATCTATCCCAAATGTCCCAATATCCTGAAAGGTCTCAGAGGATATGAGCAGTGGACCGCACCTTTGGCAGGAAAGGCCCTGAAAAAGAGCAAGAAAGTGTTTGACTCTTCCAAAGTGACCGACCACCATGCGATCATCCCCACGGGTGTGGCACCCACTGGTCTGACTGACCTGGAGCGCCACGTTTATGACTTGGTCGTCCGCCGCTTCATCAGTGTGTTCTATCCAGACTGTCTGTTTGCCACCACCACGGTGATGGGCAAGGTGGACAGTGTGGAGTTCAAGGCATCGGGAAAACTGATCAAAAGTCCCGGATGGCGTGTCATCTATGACAAAGACGCCAATGCCACCGCAGATGATGAGGCCAAGAATGAAACGGAAGAGAAAGTGCTTCCCGACTTTGTCAAGGGTGAGAGCGGTCCCCACACCCCCACACTTACGGAAAAGTGGACCACACCTCCCAAATACTATACCGAAGCCACCCTACTCCGCGCCATGGAGACAGCAGGAAAATTCGTGGAGGATGAGGAGTTGCGCGCCGCGCTGAAAGAGAACGGCATTGGCCGTCCCTCGTCCAGGGCAGGCATCATCGAGACCCTTTACAAGCGGCGCTATATCCGTCGGGAGCGAAAGAACCTGATTGCCACCGCCACTGGTATAGAACTGATAGACACCATCAGGGAAGACTTGCTGAAAAGTTGCGAACTGACCGGCATTTGGGAGAAGAAACTACGCGACATCGAGCATCAGCGATATGACGCATCCATGTTCATTGACGAACTGAAACAGCAGATCAAAGATATCGTCGTTCAGGTGCTCACCGACAACAGCAACCGTCGGATCACGTTGCTCAGCGAAGAAGAACTGAACAAGAAATCCCCCAAGCCACCAAGGGCCAAGAAAGCGCCAGCCACCACCAAGCAAACATCCACCACCAAACAAACATCCACCACCAAACAAGCGGCAGGCACCCCTACTGCTCAGGCACCCCAAAATGCGTTGGCAGGGAACGACCATCTGATCGGCCAACCCTGTCCACTCTGCAAGACAGGGACCATCATCAAGGGAAAGACCGCCTATGGGTGCAGCCGTTGGAAAGAAGGTTGTGGATACAGGCTCCCATTTGGGTAAGCCATCAGGGTATTGTATCCAATCTTTGATACGCCAACCGTTCGTCACCAGACAACAGATAGATGATGCCACAATAAGTGAACCCATGCTTCAGGATATTGTGCTGCATGATTGTGTTGTCACGGTGAGTGTCGATGCGGATGTTAGGATCGTGGGAGAAACAGAAGTCCATGATGCTGCTGAAGATGCCATGGGCATCAGGATAACTGGCGATGCGGTGAACCACATGATAAGGGTGCTCATCATCGAGCCATTCGCCCCCATCAATTCTGTCGTAAGTTGGCTCCGGCGATGGGAGGAAAGCGAAGTAGCCGACCACCTTGCCATCATCCTCTACAACGAAGGCCCCATCCCTCTCCATGTCAGCAAAAATGGCCGCCTCCGACGGGTAGCCTTCCACCCACTGGTGCATATTGCCAGACAACCGCATGATTTGCTTTGCGGCATCCATAACCTGCATGATTTCAGCCATGTCCGAGGGTTTGGCTTCCCTGATTATTCTGTTCATTATCTCAACAATTAGTTGTTAGGAGACAAGATGATGGTACCTGAATGTATCCATCATCTGTATTTTTGTCTTTGCTCATCAAATCCTACGGCAAAAATACGAAAATTAGAGGTCTTTTCATTATATTTGTAGCCAGATTTTTATATAAAGGCTGATTTATGGAAACTAGGAGGACTAGGGAGACTAGGAGGACTAGGAGGACTAGGAGAACTAGGAGAACTAGATATACTAGATGATCTAGAGAGACTAGAGAGACTAGATGAAATGAAGAGAGGCCTTACCTACAATACAAACAAGCATGAAAGTAATCATTCTCAATGGCAGTCCGAAGGCTCACGGCAACACGGCGACTGCGCTACAAGAGGCAGAACGCATGCTGCATCAACAAGGCATCGAGACAGACTGGATTCATGTGGGCCATCTGCAGATTCGCGGCTGCATCGCCTGCAACAAATGTTGGGAAACAGGCATCTGTGCCTTTCACGACATCGTCGGCGACCTATCAGAGAGAATGCGTGATGCAGACGGTCTTCTCATTGGTTCCCCCGTCTATTTCGCATCCCCCAACGGAACACTGCTGTCGCTGCTCGACAGGCTCTTCTACTCCAATCTCCACTCCGATTGGAGCATGAAGGTGGGAGCCTCAGTGAGCATAGCCCGCCGTGGTGGAGCCACCGCCACGATGGACGTTCTAAACAAGTATTTCCTAAAGACGAACATGCCGGTGGTGCCCTCACAATACTGGAGCATAGCGCATGGCACCACACCTGGTGAAGTCACCTGCGACGAGGAAGGCATGCAGACCATGCGCCAACTGGGCCTCAACATGGCTTTCATGATCAAAGCCATCCGCCTTGGCCTGCAGCAGTTTGGCTCTCCGAAGATCCAGGAACCATTAGTCGAGACACATTATATCAGATAAAAACATGAACAACAAAAACATTTTCCTCACCCTTGCGTTTCTGCTGTATGCGTCACTCACCATGGCGCAATACCAACAGGTCAATGACATTTCTTATACAGAATCGACAGATGCCTACGCACAGGAGCGCTGCAAACTTGATGTATATTATCCCACCAACCGCGAAGACGCACCTGTCGTGGTATGGTTTCACGGAGGAGGCATAGAAGGAGGCAACAAACACATAGACCAAGAACTGAAGAACAGCGGTCTGGTGGTTGTCTCAGCCAACTATCGGCTGTTGCCCAAAGCCAGTATCGACCAGTGTATTGATGATGCTGCAGCGGCAGTAGCCTGGACATACAAGAATGTCGGCAAATACGGCGGGAGCAAGCGCAAGATTTTTGTCGCGGGCCACTCTGCTGGCGGCTATCTGCTGGATATGATCGGACTGGACAAGAAATGGCTTGCGAAGTATGGTGTCGATGCCGATTCTTTGGCAGGTCTCATTCCTTTCAGCGGACAGTGCATCACCCATTACAACGTACGCAAACTTCAAGGCATCGGCCCCTTGCAGCCTACCATCGACGAATTTGCCCCACTTACCTTCATCCGCCCCGATGCCCCACCCATCGTCATCATCTCCGGAGACAGGGAATTGGAACTTTTCGGGCGATATGAAGAGCAGGCCTATTTCTGGCGCATGCTGAAACTCGTGGGACATCCTGATGCCACACTCTATGAGATGCAAGGCTACGACCACGGTGCCATGGCCAAGCCCGCCTACCATATTCTGAAAGAACAAATCAAGCGTCTGACAGCCAAGATGACCTCTGCCCTTCCCGCTCCCTTGATAAAGACCAAGGAACAGGCAGAATACCGTTTTGCATGGCAATCCCCCTATCTGATGCGTGACGCCAAGATAGACGAGAAAAACAATGCCATTCTCCATCTTGGAGCCAGCAACGGGTATTACGACCTCACGGCAGAGACCGGCTCACTCATCCAGCAACTGGAAGACTTTTCTGTTTCCGTCTTCTTCAAAGTCTGTTCAGAAAACCAACTCGATGGTTACGGACACTTTCTTTTCGCCTTCTCCCAATTGGCAGAAAACAATGCTTCTGAAGGTCCGTACATGGCCATGCGCCTGAACGAGCAGCGATTTGAGACCTCTACCGGCGGGTATGAAAACGAAGAATTCATCATGCAGGGAGGGAAGCCCAAGCGCGATGTATGGGTGCATGTTCTCTACCGCCAGGAAGGGCACAAAGGAGAACTTTTCCTGGATGGGAAACTGGTTGGCCGAAACGACAACATGCCAATTCTCTCTGAGATATTCAAGGATGCTCCTGCCAACTGCTGGATCGGGCGTGCCCCCTTCCGTGGAGACAAATACCTGACTCAGACAGAAGTTGCTGATTTCCGCATCTTCAATTATGCCGTCAGCAATCAGGAAATCCGCAAACTCAAAACTCAAGTAGTAAAATAGATTGAGCCCGGTCTTGTACCGGGCTCAATGCTATTATATAGAAGATTTTCTACGTCAGACTAACAGATCAATCCTCCTCAGCCAGTTCAGCCTCATGCTGCTTGATGAGAGCCTGCTGGATATCGTTCGGCACCAGTTCGTAACTTGAGAACGTGGTGGTGAAGGAAGCGCGGCCACCGGTGAGAGAACTCAGAGCGATGCTGTAGTTAGCCAGTTCCTTGAGAGGAATCTTGGCATTCAGTTTCTGATAGCCAGCCTCACTGTCCATACCCATGATGATGGCGCGGCGTCCCTGCAGGTCACCCATCACATCACCCATGTAGTCAGCGGGAACGAGGACCTCCAGGTCATAGATAGGCTCAAGCACCTTCGGACCTGCATCCTTGAACGCCTTGGAGAACGCATTGCGTGCAGCCAGCATGAATGAAAGTTCATTGGAGTCGACCGGGTGCATCTTACCATCGTAAACGATGACACGCACGTCACGGGCATAACTACCAGTGAGCGGACCTTGCTCCATACGCTCCATCACACCCTTGAGGATAGCCGGCATGAAGCGAGTGTCGATAGCACCACCCACCACAGAGTTGAGGAATACCAGTTTGCCACCCCACTCGAGGTCGATTTCCTCACGGCTCTTGATGTTCATCTTGAACTCCTGACCGCCGAACTTGTAGACGGTGGGATCAGGCATTCCGTCAGTGTAAGGCTCGACAATGAGGTGAACCTCACCGAACTGTCCGGCACCACCCGACTGTTTCTTGTGTCTGTAGTCAGCGCGATTGACCTTGGTAATGGTCTCACGGTATGGGATTTTGGGCTCCTCGTAAATCACGGGGATTTTCTCATTATTCTCCAGACGCCACTTCAAGGTGCGGAGGTGGAACTCACCCTGACCGTGGATAATGGTCTGCTTAAGTTCCTTGCTCTGCTCCACCACCCATGTCGGGTCTTCCTGGCGCATCTTGAGCACAGCAGCCATGAGTTTCTCAGTATCGCTCTCACTGACAGCCTTGATGGCACGAGAATACTTGGAGTTCGGGTATTTGATGAAGTCGAAACGGATGTCCACATCCTTGGCGTTCAAGGTGTTGCCCGTCTTCACGTCCTTCAGTTTGACGGTACAGCCGATATCACCGGCTTTCAGTTCATCAACGGCGATACGGTTGGCACCTGCACAGGTGAAAATCTGTCCCATACGCTCCTTGGAGCCACGGTCGGCATTGGTGAGGTCGTCGCCCTGATGGACGGTTCCGCTCATCACCTTGAAATAACTCACCTCACCGATATGAGGCTCCATACCCGTCTTGAAGAAGAAGAGGCTCTCGGGACCCTCGCTGTCGACAGCGATCTCGTCGCCATTGGTATCGCTCACCTTCGGCATGTCGGTGGGGAACGGCACCACGTTGCCCAAGAATTCCATCAGTCGGCGTACGCCCATGTCTTTAGTAGCACAAACGCAGAAGATGGGGAAGATAGAGCGTGTGATCAGACCTTTGCGGATGCCCTCGCGGATCTCATCCTCAGAAAGGGTTTCCTCCTCAAAGAATTTCTCCATGAGAGTCTCGTCATTCTCAGCAGCGGCCTCGATAAGAGCGGCATGCAGTTCCTCAGCCTTGTCCATTTCCTCAGCGGGAATGTCCTCAATGATGGGAGCGCCACCCTCTGGCTTCCATGAATATTTCTTCATGAGCAGAACATCGATGACAGCATTGAATCCCGGGCCTGTTGCGATAGGATACTGCACTTCCACGCACTTGCTGCCAAATGTCTCTTTCATATTGTTCATGATTGACTCGAAGTCGCAGTGCTCACGGTCAAGTTGGTTGATGAGGAAGATGACAGGCTTGCCAATCTTCTCTGTCACCCTGAAACTGTTCATGGTGCCGACCTCCGGTCCATACTGACCATTGACGACGATGACAGCCTGATCGGTCACATTAAGAGCCGTGATGGCTCCACCGACGAAATCGTCAGAACCCGGGCAATCAATAAAATTGAGTTTCTTGTTGTTCCATTCAACGTGGAAAACGGTAGGAAACACGGAATATCCATATTCCTGCTCTACGGGGAAGTAGTCACTGACGGTGTTCTTTCCCTCAACGGTTCCACGACGTTTGATAATGCCAGCCTCAAAAAGCATGGCCTCGGCAAGAGTAGTCTTGCCGCTTCCCGCACTGCCAATGAGTGCGATGTTTTTGATTTCGTTTGTCTGATAGACTTTCATAAATTATGATAGATTTTAAGTGAAAATAATCGCTTTTTGCGAAATTGCCGACTAAAGTACTTATTTTTCGTCAAACAGCCAAAACATTTGGCACAAATTCTCGAATCTTTAAATACATTTATGAAAAAATGGACTACCTTTGCATGCATGGCAGGACTCTATATCCACATTCCCTTTTGCCGCTCCCGGTGTATCTATTGCGGCTTTTATTCCACGACGATGCTGGATATGCGTCAGCGTTATGCAGATGCCCTATGCCAGGAAATGCGGATGAGAGGAGGCTCAGCCATCGGCACCATCTATTTGGGAGGAGGAACCCCCTCACTGCTTACGGGTCCCATGCTACACCAGTTGTTTGACACCATCGAAGATGTTTATGAAGTGAATGACACGGCGGAAATCACCATGGAATGCAACCCAGACGACGTGAGCGTGGATTTTGCGGAAATGCTCCGCACATTACCCATCAACCGAGTGAGCATGGGGCTTCAGTCCTTTGCGGACAAGAGGTTGCAGTTTCTCCGTCGCCGCCATACGTCAAGCCAGGGGAGGCAAGCGGTGGAAATACTGCGACAAGCCGGCATCGGGAACATCAGCATTGACCTGATGTTTGGCTTCCCCGGAGAGACGTTGGAAGACTGGGAGTATGACATTGAGCAGGCACTACGGCTGGAAGTGGAGCACATCTCAGCCTACAGCCTGATGTATGAGGAAGGTACGCCTCTGAATGAAATGCTGGAACGGCACCAAGTGAGTGCGGCGGATGACGATACATATATAATAATGTATGAGAAATTGGTCGAAAAAATGAAAGAGGCTGGTTACGAGCATTATGAGATCAGCAATTTCGCCCGTCCCGGATATCAGTCGCGTCACAACAGCAGTTATTGGGATGAAACGCCCTATTTGGGGATTGGTGCCGCCGCCCATTCCTATGACCTCAAAAGCCGCTCCTGCAATGTGTCAGACCTGAAGCAATACATCCACAGCATCGAGCATGGAATAATGCCCTCCCAGCGGGAGATTCTCAGCATGACCGACCGATACAATGACATGATCACCACACGGCTGCGCACCTCCCGAGGTATCAGCCTGGATGCTGTGAGAACATCTTATGGAGAAGACATGGTGGCTTACCTTCTTGAGAACGCCGCCGCCCATCTTGCCAACAACTGGCTAAAAGTGGAAAACGGCCACCTCCGCCTCACCCTCAGCGGTATCATGATGAGCGACACGGTGATGAGTGATTTGATAAAAACGGACTGAATATGGAAAACAAGGAAAAGGATTTTGAGCAACTTTGGCTGGAGAACAAGAAGCGGTTGCTGAACAAAGACAAGGAATACAGGGATGCCGTTGCCACATACGGTATGTCCTCAGGAGCCGACTGGCTGCTGTTCGGCATCCCGGTAGCGACCGGAATTGTCTGTGTGGAAATGCTTCCCATCAGCAGTGAGGTGCTGAGATGGGTTGTCAGCGTAGCCATCACCATCGTAGTCTTTGCCCTATGTGTTTGGGTCAAATCACTCTCCAACCCACACAGGGCCATAGCGGATATAGAAAAGGATGTAAAGAAAAGATGTCATGAGCAATTCCTCAAAACAGGAAAACTGGAATGATGCTCAATTTGTTACTCATCAATAAAAAAGAATCGAGATGGCAAAAGATAAAATCGCATATGTGTGCTCCAACTGCGGACAAGAGTCAGCAAAATGGATAGGGAAATGTCCCGCCTGCGGGCAATGGAATACGTTTAAGGAAATCCGCATCAGCAACGAGACCGGCAGTCAGGCAGCACGCTCAGCCGCCAGTTCGCTCCGAAGCACCCTGGAAGGCAAAGCCCGGCCGGTATACCTCCGGGATATCTCTTCGAAAGAGTCTCCCCGGATAGACATGCACGACAATGAACTCAACAGAGTATTGGGCGGAGGATTGGTACCTGGTTCCATCGTTCTCTTGGGCGGTGAGCCCGGCATTGGCAAGAGTACGCTGACGCTGCAGACCATCCTCAATATGACCGAGCGCCGGATCCTTTATGTGAGCGGTGAAGAAAGCCTTCATCAGTTGAAGATGCGTGCAGAGCGTATCGGACAAGGCAACAGCGAGCACCTGATGATACTCTGCGAGACCTCACTCGAGAACATTTTCGCCCAGATCAAGGACACCCATCCCGAACTGATCATCATCGACTCCATACAAACCATCTCCACCGAGGAAGTGGAAAGTTCGCCCGGCAGTCTCTCCCAAGTAAGGGAATGTGCGGCGTCTCTCCTCCGCTTCTCCAAATCAAGTGGCATACCAGTCATCCTCATCGGCCACATCACCAAGGAAGGCACCCTCGCCGGTCCCAAAATCCTGGAGCACATTGTGGACACCGTGATACAATTTGAGGGAGACCAGCACTATATGTACCGCATTCTCCGTTCGATCAAGAACCGTTTTGGCAACACCAGCGAACTGGGCATCTATGAGATGCAGCAGAATGGCTTGCGTGCAGTCAGCAATCCCTCAGAACTTCTCCTCACTCAAGACCATGAAGGGCTGTCGGGCATCGCCATCACTGCAGCCATCGAGGGAGTGCGCCCCTTCCTGCTTGAGACCCAGGCATTGGTATCGACAGCAGCGTATGGCACCCCACAGCGCTCAGCGACAGGTTTTGACCACCGCCGTCTGAACATGTTGCTTGCCGTACTGGAAAAGCGGGTGGGCTTCAAACTCATGCAGAAGGATGTCTTTGTCAACATTGCAGGTGGTCTTCGTGTCACCGACATGGCCATGGACCTGAGCATTATCGCAGCAGTCCTGTCAAGCAATGTAGACACAGCCATAGAATCCGGATGGTGCATGGCCGGCGAGGTGGGACTCAGCGGCGAAGTGCGTCCCATCAACAGAATCGAGCAAAGGATAAAAGAGGCAGAGAAATTGGGATTTAGACATTTCATCCTTCCCAAATACAACATGAGCGGCATCGACATCCACCAATACGGCATCCAACTTCATCCAGTCAGGAAGGTCGAAGAAGCCCTCCGGGAGTTGTTTGGCTGATACTCATTTCCGGGGCAAACAATCCGGGCACACCCCCTTGATCAGATAATTGACGGAATGCGCCTCGTAGCCCTCCGGAAGTCTTATTATCGGAACCGGCACATGGTCAAGGCATAAGGTTCGGCCGCATACCTCACAATGGAAATGCGCATGGGCATCCTCATCAGCATTAGCGCTGTGGCTGTGGCACAACTCATATTTGACGCCCCCTGCCCCATCTTCGATGACATGCACCAGATGGTAGTCACGGAACAGGTTGAGCACCCTGAAAATACTCGACTTATCAAGTGTGAGGATCTGCCTCTCAAGTTCAGCCAGGGACATGGGCATCAGAGAGGCATGGAGGGAGCGCGCCACAATCAGCCTGTTGGCTGTGACCTTGATGCCATGCTCCTCCATCAAATCAGTCAGTTTGCTGTCAGCCATACTCATATTTATATTTTTGTTGCGAAAATACGAAATAAATGTGAAATTATATTCGGTTTTTCTTAGAAATCTATCAAAAACATTTAAAAAGCAAAAACTTTGTATTTTTGCTTTGCCGTGCATTTGTTTTGCACTATCTTTGCAAAATCATTTCAAATACTGATGTATGACAGATATCTGTTGCATAGGCCATATCACGCTTGATAAGATCATCACTCCGGAAGACGTTGTGTATATGAACGGAGGGACATCCTATTATTTTGCCCATGCCATCAACCATCTTCCTCATGAACTCAGTTTCAGTTTGGTCACCTCGATGGCAGAAAAGGACCGCACTGCGGTGGATGACATGATTGAATCAGGCATTGATGTCACCTTTTTCCCCTCCAGGGAAACCGTTTATTTTGAGAACAAGTATGGCGACAACCGCGACAACCGCTCCCAGCGTGTGCTGGCAAAGGCAGATCCATTTTCTGTTGACCAATTGAGAGGCATTGAAGCGCGTTTTTTCCATCTGGGCTCATTGCTGGACGATGATTTCTCCCCCGAACTGATAAAAGACCTCTCTTTAAGAGGGATTGTATCGGTTGACGTACAGGGATTCCTCCGCAAGGTATGCGGAGAACAAGTTTATCCGACAGACTGGAAAGACAAAGACGAGGTGCTTCGCTACATAGACATTCTCAAACTCAATGAGCAGGAGATGTTCACGGTAACAGGGCTCCGTGATCCCAAAAAGGTAGCCTTGCGGATAGCCTCCTGGGGAGTGAAGGAGGTGCTTCTCACTTTGGGCAGTTATGGTTCGCTCATCTTTGCAGAAGGCCGTTTTTATGAAATTCCAGCCTATCCCCCCACCCAGATAGTAGATGCCACCGGGTGCGGTGACACCTACTCAGCCGGATATCTTTATTGCCGTGCTTTGGGTATGGGCTACGGTGACAGCGGACGTTTCGCTGCCGCCATGTGCACACAGAAATTATCACACAATGGTCCGTTTGACGGCACTTTTGATGAAGTGGAACGGATTATCACCAGTCATAGAAGACAAATTGTATGAAGAATCGACTTTTCGCAGTCATTGCATTCCTGGCGATTGCAATGACAAGTATGGGTGCCAATTCCACTAATGCCGCAGAGGCGCGCAAGATGTTTGACAGCACCTACAACATGGTATTTGGCGAACAAGGCTCCACGCTTCACTACAACGTCAACATTATAGGAATCCTGAAGGTTGACGGCACCATCTGGTACAAGGGGAAGAAGAGCAGGTTTGTGGAGTCGCGCTACCTGAGTTGGAATGACGGTGTGAAAGATTACTGGGTGGACCAGAAAAAGAAGACAGTGACTTTGTATGATGCCGGTTCAGAGAAGAAAGACAAGTATTCCAGCAAGTTTGAGTTTCATCCCAATGATTACGATTATTCATGGGAGAACAGCAAAGAAGGTTATGTCATTCTGATGAACGCCCATAAGAACACCAAAGGCATCAAGCACATCAAGGCCATCATCGACAAGAAGACCAAGGCCCCCATCAGTCTGAAGATCAAGGTGCTTTGGTTTTGGACAACGGTGAATATCAGCCGTTTCCAAAGTGGCAATATCAAAGATGACGTATTCACCTTCCCTGCAGCCAAATACAAAGACTACAAGTTCATTGACGAGCGCAAGAAAGGTTAAGACGTCGGTATGTTCTACTTCTTATTTTTCTTGTAGTACTGCAGCCCCTTCTTAACGGTTTCCCTCAGGCAATCGGATGAAAGAGTGGCTCCAGTCACCCCGTCAACCTTGGCGCTGATAGCCTTGTTGACCGTCATGCCATTCCACTTGTCAAGCATTTCTTTCTTTACCTTGAAGAAATACTTGGGAGTCTCCTCATTAGGCAACGCCTCGATTTTGTCAATCTTGTTGTTAGTGATATAGATTTTCACTGGTGTCGTCCCAATGTATCCTTTGACGTCACGGGCAATCGTAGTTGTGTTGATGATTGTCTGCTTGCCGTTTTTGGTAATGGGCTCCTCGCCCGCCATGGCACTGGTGAGCACGAGAGCCGAAGTCATGGCCAAAGCCACCATTTTGATATTTGTCAGTTTCATGTCCAATTATTTAAATGATTTTTATTGCTGATTAGTATATTCCTGAAACAAAGCGCTTATTGCGCTTTCACTGCATCGACCACGTAGCCACTGTTCTTGAGGAGGCTGATCAACCCTTTTTCCCCGCAGAGGTGGGCTGCGCCAACAGCGAAAAATGTAGGCTGATTTTTCATGATTTCAGGCATGGCCTTTGCCCAGTTGGCATTTCTTCCGTAGATGAGAGTTTCCTCCTCTTCAGGTGTAGAGTCACATTCATCATTGTATTTCATTTCGGTGAGTTCCCAGATACGGTTGAGATCTTGTGCATAATATGCATTGACGATATCTCCAGCAAGTTGCATCTGAACGTCCTTATGGCGCACCATGCACATCAAAAGTTTCAATTGCCGCTCAAGTGGCTGGCTTTTAAAGAGGACATTGATTTGGTCATCTACCGTCTCCAGTCCGAGAATCTTTTTCCCATCCTTCCTTCCCAAGGTCTGCACATAGGTGTCAATACCGTCATTTGTGCTGAAATTGGGGTTCATTTTCATGTACATCAACAATGAGAACTGCGTATTGAGAGCCGCCGGAGTCAACTTACCCAGTTGTTCGCCAACCATAGGGTTGGAAAAATCGACACCCATCAATGACTTGACAAAGCCATTGAGGTTTTTCATCTCTTCCTCGCTCAGCATACCCTGTATGGTCTTTCCCTCAGGAAGCGTCATGGCATTGAGCATCTTCATTGTGTTTTCCGGGGTTTTGACATTCTCCATGTCCAATTCGCCACAGACCTGTTCCACCTCTGCCATGGCCTGTCTGAAACCCGGTATGGAGTCAGAGAAGGTAGAGGGAGCAAGATGGTAAGTACCCATCAGATAAGATGACTTGCTGAGTCCGTTTCCTGAAATTCTGTAGAGCAGTTGGGCATTGGCGTTACAAACCCACATTGTCAGTATCACAATGGCAAAAGCCAGCCTTTCTTTTTTCATTACAAATAGTTGAATTGGTTAATTGCGAGGCAAAGTTACGATTTCCGCATGATGGAACAAGGTTTGTCTGCGTTAAAAAATTACAATTGAGTCAAAAACCGCCATTCCCATGACCATAAAGTTGGATTATTCGTCAAAAATATGTACTTTTGTGGACAAAGTGCAACCGACATGAAAAGAATTTTCCTTCTGACTGCTGCCGTGATGGTCTTCATGGCCTCTTCAGCCCAATTATCCCGTCAGGAAATCAAGCAGAACATCTATCTGATGGGCAGCAACTATTTTGCCTATCCTGGTCCTGCCCAGGAGCAGTTGACGCCAAGTCCTGAGGGATATGAACCATTCTACATTTCCCACTACGGCCGTCATGGTTCCCGACATCTGATCAATGACAGTGATTACGACATGGCCTACAAGGCCTTGCTGCGAGCAGATTCCATGGGCATTCTCACTGCTCTGGGCAAGGATGTTCTTCAACGTGTCATCGTCATCCGCGACAACGCAGAGAAACGTCATGGAGAACTGACCCTGCTTGGAGCCGAACAGCATCAGGCCATCGGAACAAGGATGTATGACCGTTTTCCTGAAGTGTTCAAGGGCAAGACCAACATCGATGCCAAGAGCACGGTGGTCATCCGCTGCATCCTTTCCATGGAGAATGCCCTCCAGGCGCTGCTTCGCAAGAATCCCGAACTCAACATCCGCCATGATGCCAGTGAGCACGACATGTGGTATATGAATTTCAGTGACAAGAACCTTGACAAACTCAAGATGCCCGAGAGTCTCAAGGATACCTATGATGCCTTTTGCAAGCGCCACCAGCACAACGACCGGTTGATGGCCTCGCTTTTCACCGACGAGAACTACTGGAAAAAAGACGTGGACGCGCAGGATTTGGCTTATCATTTGTTCAAAATGGGGTGCAATATCCAAAGCACAGACCTTCGCCACGAAATGAGTCTGTATGACCTGTTCACGGAAGAGGAACTTTACGATCTGTTCCTTCAGACCAACGCCTGGTGGTACATTCATTACGGACCATGTCCTCTCAACGGTGGTGTATCCCCCTTCTCTCAGCGCAACCTACTGCGTGTGATGATTCAGGAAGCCGACAGTTGCCTTCGCCTCCCCCACCCCGGAGCCACGCTCCGCTATGGCCATGAGGTGTGCGTGATGCCCCTTGCCTGCCTCCTGGAACTCAACAACTGCGGCAAGGAGATAGCCGATCTGGAGCAGTTGGATGACGAGAATTGGCTTTGCTACAAGATTTTCCCTATGGCCTGCAACATTCAGTTGGTATTCTACCGTCCCACACAATCTGATGGTGAGATACTTCTGAAAGTCCTGCTTAATGAGAATGAGACACGGCTTCCATTGAAGGAGGTGACGGGACCTTATTACAAATGGAGCGAATTTAGGTCATATTTCCTCCAAAAATTAGACAATTTCAAAATCTGATATCCATAAACAGTTAAAAAAATGAGAAAGGTAATGATGATGTTAGCCATGGCACTGATAATCATAGGCTGTGGCAAGAACGGAAAAACAACTGATGGCACGGAAGACGGCCAGGGTTCATCAGGAACGACCAAGAATGCAGCCGTCTCAGATGCCGACCGCCAGAGCGATGAGTATATCGTCTCCCGTGTGCAGTCCATCTATGATGACATTTTTGCTGAATACAACAAAGCCAACGAAGATGAGAGCACACCCACATCTTCTCCTGATGAGAAATACTGCAGTGACGATTGGAACAAGGCATTGCAAGCGGTTTCGGATTATGACCAGCAGAACCATCCTGACGACATCGGCTTCTTTGAGGCAGACTATTGGGTGATGGGTCAGGATTTCGGCGATCTCTCCGTGAGCGACATCCAAGTGGTGGAACACGATGGCAACAAAGCGAAAGTGCAATTCGACCTGCACAACGACGGAGAGATTATTCCCGTCCGTTTGGACCTACAGTTTGAGCGTGGCGACTGGTTCATAGACGATTTCTATGAAATCGACCATGAATACGACTGGAAAAAGGACATGAAAGAGTATGTAAAATAGAGGTGAGAGGTAAGAGGTGAGAGGTGAGAGATTACCTCAGATAGTCGGTGACGATGTATTTACGCAGTTGTTCCTTAGGGATGGCCAAATGTGTGATGCCGTCGGCAAATGACCCGATCTGATAGGGTTGGAAACTGAACACTACCTCATCCTCCATGAGAGCAGCCTGAGGCAGGTCGTAATGACTCACATCATAATCCCTGCCTCCCAGTTTCTCAGCCAAGATTCCACGAACCTTTCTGATGTCGCCAGCACGGAACAACTCGTTGTTGGTAAGGACTTTCATATTCCTCAGGTCAAACGTCACATACCGCTCTATGGGGAAATCATGTGCCCCATACGCATAGAAATTGGTAGAGATGAAATAGGTGACATACCTGTCGGATATGAATCTCGGCGACATGAAAATTCGCAGGTAACTGAGCGGGAAAGAGAAATCTTGGTTTTTGAGATAGTATACCTGACGCATGTACATATCCCTGAAATGGTCGACAATGGCTTGTCCGTCTGAGATATCCTCTATCTCAAAAGCATCCGGGTGAGCCTTTCGTATCATCTCTGTGGGCAGCATCCCCTTGTTGAGGTTTTTCTCCAGATAGACATCATCATAATAGAGCATGTCCATATTGGTGAATGAATCCACGAAATTGATGATCCAGTATCTCAGGTGGTCCCATAGTTCACCTTCTGCAGAAGGAAAATCGACAAGGATCTTATAGCCGAAGTTGTTGGTATCGCATGCCTTGAAGTTGCAGGGAGAGACAGACTCGCACCTGGTGAACAGTTGTGGGTATTTGTTGGTGACCAGCATGCTGTCATTGCCCATTTCCGCCAATGGTCTTCTCACCCTCTCCAGTCCGAGGTCTCCACAGATGTCCCCATTCTGATACAGGGTGTCAGCAGGCAGGGCCGGTCCGATGATGGACGTCTCCCTCTTCTCCGACATCATGGAAAGGAAATGAACTTTCTCATAATCCTCATACAAGAGATAGTATTCCACCCCTCCGATATTCATCAAGGAATCGGATGTGGCATTCCTTATATCATCAACAAAGCCGGCATATTGTTGTGCCTTTGCAGCGGATGATACCAATAATATAGAAAGTAGAAAAAAGTATCTCAAACTGTTCGTATCCAATTATCAATTATCAAATCTGTTGATGGCCTCTGCGACCGTTTCCGCCTCCTCATCGCTCAACTCCGGTCCAATGGGCAGGCTCAGTTCGTGGGCATGAATATCATCCGTGACCGGTAAGTGCATGCCATTCCACTGCTTATAACAAATCTGCCGGTGAGGCGGAGTCGGATAATGCACTTGAGTCTCTATCCCCTGGCGAAGAAGATAAGCCTGAAGTCTGTCTCTATCGTCTGCCAGCACAGGAAAGATGTGCCAGACATTCTGTCTCTCAGGCATGTCTGCCGGCAGATGAACCGACGGATGGTTCAGCATGGAGTTGTAGACATCCGCAATACACCTGCGTCTGTCATTATCCTCTTCCAAATGTCTTAACCGAACACGAAGGATGGCAGCCTGCAACTCATCCATCCGTGAGTTGCGGCCAATCTTTGAAAACTCATATTTTTTAGGAGAACCATAATTTCTCAATATTCTGACCATTTCCGCCAACTCCTTATCATCTGTCGTCACAGCCCCGGCATCCCCCAATGCTCCAAGATTCTTGGTCGGATAAAAACTATGACCAGCAGCATTTCCCAGCGTCCCTGTCATCCTGTTTTCAAAACGGCATCCATGAGCCTGCGCGTTATCCTCCACCAGCAAAAGGCCATATTTCCTACACAAATTGCCGATATGTTCGGTATAAGCGCATCTGCCATACAGATGTACAATCATCACCGATTTTGTGCGCGGAGTGATGTGCTGCTCTATCAGTTGGTCATCCATCAGCAGCGTTTCGGCCTTTGGTTCGACCAGAACCGGTTTCAGGTGATTTTCGGTGATGGCAAGAATGGAAGCGATGTAGGTATTGGCCGGTACGATGACCTCATCGCCAGGCTTCAGTAGTCCCATCTCCATATATGCCCTATAAATCAATGTAAGGGCATCCAGACCATTTCCCACACCCACACAGTATCCGGCATGCAGGTAATCAGCATATTCTTGTTCGAAGCACTGCAACTCAGGTCCCAGCAAGAACCATCCTGAGTCAACGACCCTATTGGTCGCTTCCAGGATCTCCTGCCTGTACCTTTGCGTGCGCTTAGCCAAACTGATATACTGAATCATCGTGCAAAAGTACGAATAAGCGAGAGGAAAGCAAAATAAAAACACATATTTATTTTTCTTTCCCGGGGGAGAGGACTTTTGGTGAAGCGTGAGAACACAGCATTACTATTTCAACACAGAGTCACAGAGATACAGTGAGTAATAGTTTCTTAGTGTTGAACATCATTCGAATAAGGCACGAAAGACAAGAGTGAATGTTAAAAAACGAAGAAAAATGCGTATAAGCAGCCTCAAGGCAAAAAAATGAACGATTTCATTTTGTTCTGCGCTTGATTTGCATTATCTTTGCAGTCAAATTCGCGGGGAAGCACGTTTTTCTGGCTGCTTTCCGCCATGCATTCAGATAAAAAGATGATATGAAAAGAATATTGTTCTTTGTTTTTACAGCCATTCTGTCCTGTCCAGCCATGCATGCCCAAGAAGTCAGGTATGACTCCAACGGCCGTCAGGATCCCTCTACGATATGGGTGAACAAAGTGGATGGCAACGAGGAATGGCGTGATGAGAACAGATGGCATGACCCATTCGACATCTACGCCGGTCCTGTAGTCGGTGTTGCCGCCTCCAATCTGACAGAATATGACAGCAAGTTTTATTTTGGTCCCTACATAGGCGGAATTCTGCAGGCTTATTTCAACAATCATTTCGGCATGAGTCTTGAATTTGCCTATTCCCGCCAAGGAGCCCGCGACGCATGGGCCAACTTCATGTCTGAAGATGATATCCAGATCAAGGATGATGAAGGAAACGTGGTGGGCAACAGGGCAAGAGGTCCTTATGAGTATCGTTTCGACTATATCAACACCTTATATAAATTGCGTTACTATCCCATCCGCCATTTCAATATCTATACAGGCTTTCTCTTTGGTGTCCACGTAGGAGCCAAGTGTAGTCTGGATGGAGACGACAGGGACATCAAGAGCCACCTTCGCAAGCGAGCCGCCCACATCATTGGCGGTATCGGATATGAATTGAACAACCTTTCCTTTGAGTGCTACTATGGTCTTCCGATTTCAAAACTTGCCAAATCCGACCAAGGTAAAAGGGTGCTGCGCAATGCCCATGAGCAGACTATCATGCTGACAGTGGGCTACCGAATTAAACTGTATTAAAGAAGGTATTTTTTATTAGATATAAAAAGACGGGGGTTGTTTCCCGTCTTTTTCTTTTTTCGTTCAGACAGGAGCGTCATAAGAAAACAGGCAAAAATTTATCAAAAATAAGAAATTCAAAACAAAAAGACAAAATTTTCATAGAAAACCTTTCTATTTGACACAATAATTTAGTATTTTTGCACGTTTTAATATCAAAACCAAATTATATCTATATGTGTGGAATTGTTGGATACATAGGAGCGCGGGAGGCATTTCCCATACTCATAGAAGGGCTTAAGCGACTGGAATATCGCGGTTATGACTCAGCGGGAGTAGCCTTGATCAACAGCGATCATGAAATGAGTATATACAAAGAAAAAGGCAAGGTTTCCAATTTGGAACAACGAGCAGTGGGCCACGACACCAGCGGCAGCACCGGCATCGCCCACACTCGTTGGGCGACCCATGGTGAGCCCTCCTCCGTCAACGCCCATCCCCATTTATCAGAAAGCGGCAGACTCGCGTTGGTGCACAACGGCATCATAGAGAACTACGGCAATATCAAAGAATATCTGACGGGGAAAGGCTATCATTTCAAGAGCAGCACAGACACGGAAGTGCTCGTACAGTTGATAGAGTTTGTCCAGCAGCGTTTCCATCTTGAATTAGGCCTTGCCGTACTGTATGCCCTCCGCCGTGTGGTGGGCGCCTATGCCATAGCCGTTCTCGACCGAGAGCATCCCGACGAGATCATCTGCGCAAGGAAAAGCAGTCCGCTGGTCGTGGGTATCGGAGAGAACAACTCAGAGTATTTTCTTGCCTCAGACGCCCTTCCCATTGTGGGATATACCAAGCACATCCTGTATCTCAACGATGAGGAAGTGGCCGTAATCCGTTGCGGAAAGGAAATCACCATCAAGAACCTGGCCAACTCACGCGATCAAGTAGCCCCCAATGTCCACGATGTGGATATCGACCTCGACAAATTGGAAAAAGGAGGCTATCCTCATTATATGCTCAAGGAGATTTTCGAGCAACCCCGTTGCATTTCAGACTGCATGAGGGGTCGCCTGATGCCGTCAGAGCATAGGATTGTGCTGAGTGCCATCCATTTGCATCGCGACCGACTATTGAATGCCGGCCGTTTCATCATTGTAGCCTGCGGCACCTCCTGGCACGCCGGGCTTATCGGCAAGCAGATGATTGAGCAATTCTGCCAAGTGCCTGTCGAGGTAGAGTATGCGAGCGAATTCAGGTATCGGAATCCCGTCATCAGGCAAGACGATGTAGTGATAGCCATCTCTCAAAGCGGAGAGACAGCCGACACGCTGGCAGCCTTTGCGCTCGCGAAGGAAAAAGGCGCTTTATGTTTTGGCATTGTCAACTCTGTCGGTTCGAGCATAGCCCGTGCCTCCGACACAGGCATATACATCCACGTAGGTCCGGAGATCGGAGTAGCATCCACCAAAGCCTTCACGGGTCAGGTGACTGTCCTCACGCTATTTGCCCTTGCACTTGGTCATGAGATGGGAGTACTTTCACAGAAACTATATGAGGAACATATCGAGGAACTGGCCCGTATACCCGAAAAAATCAAACAGATTCTTGAGCATAATGATTACATCCGTGATCTTGCACGCACCTTGACCTATGCCCGCAACACCCTATATATGGGCCGTGGCATGAACTACCCCGTAGCCTTGGAAGGAGCGCTCAAGTTGAAGGAAATCAGTTACATACATGCCGAAGGGTATCCTGCTGCCGAGATGAAGCATGGTCCCATAGCGTTGGTTGACGAGAACATGCCTGTCGTGTTTGTCGCCACCCACCATCGCCTGTACAAGAAAATCATCAGCAACATCCAGGAGGTCATCGCCCGGAACGGGCGCATCATCGCCATCGTCACCGAGGGCGACCAAGAAGTAAAGGCACTCTCCTCCTTTGTCATCGAGATTCCCGAGACATTGGAGACCTTAGCGCCCCTTCTTTCCGTCATCCCCCTGCAACTGATAGCCTATCATGTGGCTGTAGCAAAAGGTCTGAATGTAGACCAGCCCCGCAATTTGGCCAAAAGTGTGACGGTGGAATAAGGATTAGTTCATAGTGCATAGTGCATAGTTCATAGTTTATGTGAACTCACAACTATGAACTATGCACTATGAACTGTGAACTATGAAAGTGAACTATTTTCCGATGCAGTGGTATTCGAAGCCATATTCGGCCAATTCCTCTGCATCGTAGATGTTGCGTCCATCGATGACGAGGGCGTTGCGCATGGTCTTTTTCATGACGCCCCAACTTGGCAGTCGGAATAGTTTCCACTCCGTAAGCATGAGCATGGCATCTGCATCGAGGACGGCATCATACATGTCCTTGGCATATTCAACCACATCGCCGAGGCGTCTCTTGCACTCATCCATGGCAACGGGGTCGAACACCCTGACCTTGCATCCTGCTTTCAGCAGCAAGTCGATGGTTACCAGCGAGGTAGCCTCTCTCATGTCGTCTGTCTCCGGTTTGAAAGATAACCCCCAAACGGCAATGGTCTTACCCTCTAACTGTCCATCCAAACATTTGCTGAGTTTGGAGAACACGACCGTTTTCTGATGCTCATTAACCTCCTCAACAGCCTTGAGGACCTTCATCTCGTATCCGTTTTTCTCAGCGGTCTTGATGAGAGCCTTGACATCTTTGGGGAAGCAACTGCCACCATATCCACATCCTGGATAAAGGAATTTTCTTCCGATGCGAGTATCCGCTCCGATACCTCTTCTGACCATCTCCACATCAGCCCCAACAATCTCACAAAGGTTGGCAATATCGTTCATAAAACTGATGCGGGTAGCCAACATGGAGTTGGCAGCATACTTAATCATCTCAGCGGAAGGAATATCTGTGAATATCACACGGAAATTGTTGAGCATGAATGGCCTGTACAGCCTCATCATCAGAGAGCGTGCTCTTTCCGACTCCACGCCAACAATCACACGGTCGGGGCTCATGAAATCCTTGATGGCTGCACCCTCCTTCAGAAATTCAGGATTGGACGCCACATCGAAAGGAATCTGCTCTCCACGTTTTTCCAGTTCCTCCTCGATAGCAGCCTTCACTTTCATGGCCGTTCCAACGGGAACGGTGGATTTTGTCACCAGGACGGTATATTTTTTGATATTCTGTCCGAACTCTCTTGCCACATTCAGCACATACTTAAGATCAGCAGACCCATCCTCATCGGGAGGAGTACCCACAGCGCTGAAAACCAGTGCCACATCATCGATGACATCCTTGAGACTTGTTGTGAACGTCAATCTGCCCTCGTTGGCATTTCTTTTCACCATTTCATCCAGTCCAGGCTCATAAATGGGGATTTTGCCATTTTTGAGGTTTTCTATCTTTTCCTCGTCAATGTCCACGCAGGCGACATGGACACCCATTTCTGCGAAGCATGCTCCGCTAACCAGGCCAACATAGCCTGTTCCAACTACTGCAACATTCATTATTTAGGAATTAAAACTATTTATACAAATCGACATTGTAATCAAACGGAGAATGCAGTTCTTTCAGCAAAGGATGGTGTTTGTCCTTCTCAGAAAGGATGATTTTGTCGACCGGCAATTTCCAGTCTATATTAAGGTCAGGGTCATCCCATGCGATGCCTCCCTCACTCTCAGGATGATAGAACTCATCGCATTTGTATTGGAAAATCACCTCATCAGAAAGAACGGCAAAGCCATGTGCAAAGCCGCGTGGAATATAGAACTGCAGCCGGTTTTCTCCTGTCAGTTCTGCAGCCACATATTTGCCATAGGTAGGTGAACCCTTCCTGATATCCACCGCCACATCCAGCACACATCCCTTCATCACCCTTACCAGTTTGCTTTGAGAGAAAGGCCATTTCTGATAATGGAGTCCTCTGAGAACACCATACGAGGATTTGCTTTCGTTATCCTGAACGAAATCGATGGTTCTCACCAGTTTGTCAAACACTCTTTTTGAATAAGTCTCAAAAAAATATCCCCTGGCATCCTCAAAAATCCTGGGTTTCAGCAAAACTACATCTTCTATTTCTGTTTTGATTATTTCCATTTTTCTTTTGTCGGTCAATTACAACTAAGCAACTACAATACGACTGCAAAGGTACGAATAAGCAAGTGGAAAGCAAAACAAAAAGTCATTTTTTTGCTTTCTTTCCCGAGCGGGATATATAGTTTCTTCTTATCTTCTGTTTCTCTATAACTGTGTTGCAATTTATATTAAAGTGGGAGCACATAAAAACTTTGATGTTACTGACTATTTGGAAGATAATAATTCGTCGGCAACAAAAAAGGTGTCTCTTACAGCATAAAAAGCGCATTTTTGACATAACAGGCGGTTGGTCTCATCTACTGAAACAGAGCCATCATAAGAAATCTCTTTTTTTGACAAAATATGATCAGCCTTAATGCCTACTATACTGATATGCGCAAGGGGCGAAATAATGGATTCAAAAAGAGTGCAGGCTGCGACATATTTCCCGACTCCATAACATAGGTGCCAATTGTCCCAGGTAAGATACATATCAGTGTTCAGGGATGTATTTCTAGCATTCTGAATGGCAATGCCTACAGGAATGATGTGCGTGATATCAAATTCTTTCATTATCCTTCTTGCACACTCTACATTTCCTTTCAATTCTCTGGGAGTAGAATTCACATTGTGTCCCCATGGCATCTGATATGAGATGATAACATTGGAGTTCAGGCATTCTGACTTGACGATTTCCAACAATTGCGGCAAACTTGTCTCAAAAGAATCCCATTCATAAGATTTTCCACTATATTGCAATAGGATAATCATATCCCAATTTTGTTTAAGGATTTTCCCTAATTTTTGCTTGTTTTCCATTTGAATGCTTCCTGTCACCCTGTCAAAGTTCACGATGGCTCCACTTTGATATTTGTTGATCCAATCCTCAAAACCACCACCATTGATAACACCATTGTAAACACACAATTGTTTTTTATTGATTTTGGCTGCAGTCACCAATTCGTCAAGATATGTTGTGGCATCGACAGAATAACTATTTCCCAAAATCAACACCCTCAAATCATGATCAAGAAACACCTCATACCCTTTGTGATCCTCTGTTTCCTCAAACACATTATCTGAAGAACATGAGACTACAGATATACACATCATCCATAGAACAGCAGCAACCAAAAGTCGGAAAATTCTTCTCATTATAAAGCAAATATCTGTTATTCCAATTAGGTCGGCGAGGTTTCCCCTGCTTCCCCCCTTACGATACGTGCAAGCGACTTTCACCGCACACTGCTCTCGTAATTCTAGCCTATTTATTTAATACTAAAATGAAAAATGTGAGGCTTTATAACAACAACTCTTTGGTTACCAGAGAGAAATGCGCTATATTTGTAGTGCAAATTCCAAACAAAACCACACATGCGCAAAATTAGTCATTTTGCAGTTTGCAACCAAAATAATTCAGAGAAAATTCACTACTCCACAGTAAAAAACTTCAAGCTGGAGGCCCAATCCATCAGCTCGTGGAAGCAAAAGTGGCTGTCGCCACGCACCGTGATGACGGTCTTCGGCCATGCCGCCCGCAGGCAGGTGATGAGCCAGAGAATGGTGTCCTTGAAGCTGACGGTCTTAATCCTGCGGCCGGACTTGAGCAGCGGCAGGATCATCTGGGTCCTGGCGCATGCGGTCGCAGTTGTTGACATCCTCGTAGCCCATGCATATTTGGAATATGCGGGTCATGATGACTTCCGTGAGGCTGTGGCGAACCAGATAAGCAGTGCGCCTGTATTCTATGCAACTGGCCAACTGACAGGTCAACGACAGGTGTTCCTCTTCCCTTTGGAGAAGTAGCAGGCCGCCATGTGAGGACAGGTTCATGGCATCGGTCGTGGCAGCATTGAACGACCGCTGGATGCTCTTCATCACCGGCCAATTGCTGTTGGCCATCCTCACCTTCTTGTAAAGCACGTTGCTCTTGCTGAAGCATTCAGTCTCTCCACCGGTTCGTCGAGGCCGTAGCGAGCGATGAGCTTGGGGTTGCTCTTGAGCGGGATGATGCAGGGCAGGTTTTGCAAATAGTTTTTCTTACTGATGAAAAAAGGTTTAGGTGCTCCTTTATTAATGTTAGCCGATAAAGACAGTGTGTGGACTTAACTTACAAATATATATATGATTTGCAGTCTGCATATACTAATAAATGTTATGATTTGGAATAAAATGATAATAAGATTGGAAGAATTAATAACTTTGCAATCACTAACTCACACAACTACATCGAAATCGAAAGAGAATGAAAGAATTGTAAGAAGAAACACTACATTTTTTGATGTATTACTGACAAAAAACTCTATTTTTTCCGATTTCGGATAATTGGTTAATTAACAATAAATGTTTATGACTATTATGTCCTATTTTAAGATACTCAAGGAAGTAAACTTGTGGAAGACTGTTTACTTCAACTTACACTATTTTCCCCTTAAGACAGCAATAACCTTGCCTATCTTTATATATAGACGTACTAAACTTTACAAGATGAAAGGTAAAATTGTTATTGATGCTCCTATAAAAACAGGCATGATCAAAATCGGACCACATCTTTTAGGAACACAAGATTTTTTTTATTCAAGAACAATGTGGGAGGTTACTGGTACATTTGTCGTTAAAGGAAAGGTGAATATCGGCAGTGGAAGCAAAATCTGCATTGGAGAAAATGCCACCCTAACTTTAGGAGACAACTTTTCTTTAACAGGAAACTCAGAAATAATATGTCAAAAAGAGATATCTTTTGGAAGTAATTGTCTCTTATCGTGGGATATTCTCATAATGGACACAGACTTCCATCTAATACTTAATGCCGATGAACAAATAATTAACTCCCCCAAACCAATAATAATTGGAAATCATGTATGGATTGGATGCAAAAATACTATTCTAAAAGGGGTCTCGATAGCTGATAACAACATTATTTCTGCAAACTCCACCATAACTCGAAGCATTACTGATTCGAAAACGATCATTGGCGGACATGGAAAGTCGGTTGAAATTATCAAAAGAGATGTGAACTGGAAGTTATAAGCCTGATAAGTAATCAAAATTACTCTGTTTATTTCTTGGTTGGTTCTTTTTTTTGTACTTTTGCAGTCGCAAACGACTTTCAAGACGTTTTCTGCGGGTTCAGTATCTATGTGCTAACCTCCAAGCGGTCACTTTTGAATCTCAATGCAATCAATAGTCTACTTGCAACCTTGTGTTTTTTCTGAGATACAAGGAGGATATGTATTGGATTCAACTGTGACGTACACCAAATTGTCAAAAACCATATTTCCATCCTCATCATTTCATGTTTGGATATATTCTCTTGGCCATTGCCATCGTCACATACATCATTGAACTGAGGCGCATCAGCCTGTTCATCTTTGTGACATTCATGCTCAATGGCTGGTCGGTGCTCACAGACACCGTGTTGGGCGTGAAGAATTACGACCTAGCTTTCATCTACACGATAGTTGTTTTATCATTACAGATATTTTACGAGGACTCACCTGATTTAAAAGACTGGAAACTGAGATTACTGATATTCATTTTCTTCATTTTCATGTTGTTGAATGTGAATTTTTCTTTTGTCCATTATCATTTCACCTCATTACAAATACTCCAAGGCAGCCGAGCTTCTTTTTTGATTATGTCTTATTTTTTCCTCAGGAAATATTCCAAAAACGACTTCCTTTGGCTGAACACCCTCTTTTTCTACATTACACTAATCACCTCTATTCTTTTTATTCTTCAGGTATTCTTTGACTTGCCAGTTTTGCCCTATGATACTGAGAATATCAAACGTGATAATTATACAGGTATCCTGAGGTATTACAACCACCCTCCACTACTTTATTGGTATATTTTTGTTTCTATTCTGACCCCACACCTAATAAAGTCACGGCTCACTTTTCTCAGCTCGTTTGTGTTCATCACAGCTCTTGTTGCCACTCAAGGTCGAACCCAGATTGGCACAACCATTGGAGTTCTTTTGTTGGGTGTAATCATGCAAAATCGTATAAAGTCCATTATTGGTAGTATCCTGATAGGTCTGTTTGTCATCTCCCAGTTCGCAGACATCATAGGTGCCCGTTTTGAGGGACAGTTCAATGATTCAACAGAAAATGATATTGAGTCAATTTTATCTGGAGGAATACAGGAAACCGTAAAGGCAGGCAGTGCATACAATGTCGGCACATTGACCTATCGCCTAGCTTGGTTTTATGAAAGAGCATTATACATGCATGATCAACCACTCGGTGAAAAATTATTTGGTTTAGGTCTCATCAGTGACAGTCAGTTGGAAACTGTTGAAAAAATGTACGATTTTTCCCTTGGCCTTCGCGATGCAGATGGAAATGTCATGCAATTATCTACCCCCGACATATCCTATGGTAATATTCTAACAAAATATGGATATATGGGAGGTATTATATACCTTTCCTTATGGGTATACCTTTTGCTTTTCTTCTACAAAAGAAAAAGAGAGGATGATTATTCATTTGTCGGCTTTCTACTAATTTTCAACACGATCCTAATCGCTTTTGCAGGATGTGCCATTTCCAACCAAGGTAATGTCATTTTCCCTTTCCTGCTTTATATTTCTATTCTGCATGGTGAAAAGGATGAAAGAGTCAGTCATTCTACTCAAATAACGGATCATGGGCAAAATAAAGAATCTGTTGCTTAAAAAAGGATGGAGCGATGACAGCATTGAAAGTCTGAAGGTCATACAAAAGAGATTCTTCAGAATCAACTGGTTGAAAACCCTTTATTACAACTTCAAAGTCTTACCATTAAGTCAAGCGTCCCGATTCCCTATCATCATTGGTTATAATGTAAAAATCAACAAGATGGGAGACATCAAGATAATATATCCAGCCACACCTGGAATGATATCAATTGGAGTTATCAAGATTGACAGATTGGAAAGCAATACTGACAAAATCATCTTTTCCAATTATGGTAAAATTCAATTTGGAGGAAGGGCTAAAATTCATCCTGGAGTTCGATTGGTGATTTATCCTCATGCACAACTTGTTATGGGCAACAGAGTGCTTTTGGGCAGCATGACCAAACTGATATGCTGCAAGAGCATTACGTTAGGTTCCGACATACGCATATCTTGGAACTGTCAAGTTTTCGATTCTGACTTTCATTTCCTCAGTAACAAGACAAAAGGAAAGATTTACCAACGCACTTTGCCAGTAATTATAGAAAATAATACTTTTGTGGGAAACAACGTAACGATTGGTAAGGGCACTCATTTGGCTGAAAGAACCGTCATTTCATGTTGTAGCAAAGTGAGCGGTGATTTCTCACAAGGAGGAACGGGCCAATTGCTGACAGGCAATCCTGCACATTGTATAGGGTCGGGATATGAGATGACAAGCGGTTGGTTTCCTGAGCAGGAAGTAGAGATCTCCCGCAGGATGGAAGAATAGACCCGGACCATGCCATAACCGATGAGCAGCTGTAATTACAAGCAAGAATTGGTGAGCAACACCGTATGGAATGCCATTGAGAATTACTCTTTGATTGGCATTCAGTTGCTGTGCACATTTCTGCTTGCCCGGTTTCTCACTCCTGCCGACTTTGGCCTCGTAGGCATGCTGGTCGTATTCACCGCCATTGCCCAGACATTCGTTGATTCGGGCTTTGGTGTCGCCCTGATCCGTGAGAAGGATGTCAGTCCGGCAGGGTATTCATCGGTGTTTTACCTGAACCTGCTCATCGCTTTATGCCTGTATTTCCTTTTGTGCATCTGTTCAGGCGCTATAGCCGACTTCTATCACCAACCCATATTGAATGAAATCTGCAAGATTTCGTTTCTTGTCCTTCCGCTCAACGCGCTATGCATTGTCCAGACCACCATTTTAAAACGTGAACTCCGTTTCAAGAAACTTTGTATAATTACTCTGGTAGCAGTTTTGCTGTCCAGCATTCTTGCCATTGTTTCCGCCTATTACTTAAGAAATGTGTGGGCATTGGTCATCCAGAATGTATCCTTGTTTGGTTTCCGCTCCTTGTTTCTATGGCTCACATCCCGTTGGCACCCCACCCTCTCCTTTTCCTGGCCACTGGTCAGCAGGTATTTCTCCTTCTCGAAGAACATCCTCGTGGCAGGGCTGGTAGGGAGCGTATTCAACAACATCTATTCTCTCCTGATAGGAAGATTCTATACCGCCACCGACCTAGGATTCTACAGTCAGGCCGACAGAGTCAAGAACGTTGCGTCGCATACTTCCACCAGTGTTGTCCAAAACGTCACCTACCCCATTCTCTCACGAGTCAACAATGAGGGTGGCGACTTACGTAACGCTTACAAGAAAATCATCTGTGTGACCATGCTTTTCGTCGGTTGTGTCATGGCATTGGTGACAGGTGTAGCCTCAGATCTGTTTGAGGTGCTGATGGGCAGCAGTGCTTGGCGTCGGTCTGGATTCTATTTCATCTTGCTGAGCATCAGTGGCATTTTGTTTCCCCTGCACGCTGTCAACCAAAACATTCTCATGGTGGTTGGCAAAGGCAAGACCCTGATGTATCTTGAGATTGTGCGCCGATGCATCATGATATTGATATTGCTTCTTACCGTCAGATACAGCATTGCCATATTCGTCTTTGGCAATTCCATTTATTCCATCCTGCTGCTGTTCCTCAACTTGTATTACTGTGGCAAGCCCATCCATTACAGCATTGCCCAACAATTAAGGGATGTGGCACCCATATTGGCACGTCAGGCATTGATCATCCTAACAGGAATAGGTGTCTCTTATCTGTTATCTCAACAGTCAATCTATTTCCGCCTTTTTATCTCCATCACCTCAATGGTCATCATCGAGTATTACCTATTCCGCGATAATGAATACTTTAGGGAAATTAGATCTTATGTGTTAAACAAAAGGTCTTTTCATCGAAGATGATTAAATAAGTTTTCTTAATTCAAACATTTTGCTTTTGATAATCGCAAATAGTATCATCATTTAGAATATCATATCCATGCTAAACGTTGTTAAAATCCAAAAAGCGGCTCACTGGCTTTATTTGCATCACATTCCGCTGTTTCCCAAGCTTCTTCAACTATTGATTTTCATCTGCTATAGCAGTTCCATCAGCTATAAGACAAATATCGGGAAGGGCACATTTTTCAATCACGCAGGGTTTGGCATACTGATTAATTCAAAAGTTCAGATAGGTGATGACTGCAAAATTGGGAACAACGTTTCCATAATTGGCCAAAGTCCATATAAAAACCCTCCGATATTAAAAAACCACATTTTCGTAGGTCCGGGCGCAATAATACAAGGACCAATTATTGTCGAGGATAATGTAATAGTCGCCCCCAATGCCGTAATCACAAAAAGTGTCCCCATGAATGCAATAGTCGCAGGCATCCCTGCCAAGATTGTAGGATGGACTGATAAGCTCGATTATGACATTTTCAAGGACGAGGCTTGGAAAGAAGGAACTAAACCATATATGGATGTATAACTACAAACATTTTTCAACGCATGAAACACCCCAACATTTCTATTGCCAAAACCATCTTTATTATAATGAGTTTTGCATTAACAGTCTTATTATTTGGCACTGCATGCAGTAATGATGATGAGGAAAACAAAGATCCCTTTCTAACTTTTATCGGAGACTCTGAAGTTGCGCGATGGGATGTCAAGTCTTTTTTTCCAGAATATCAAACGGTGAACAAAGGACGTTCTGGGGCTGTCGTTGCTCACATTGAAAAGATGAAAAATGCTGCTCATGGAACATACGCAATCATCATATTGGGAACCAATAACGTTCATACATTAACCACCGAAATGTTATATGAATATGCAGACAGATACATGGCTGCTTTGGCGGAATTAAACGGGAAACGCACTTTTGTTTTTTCTATTTTTCCTCGCAGTTTTGCAGGTGATGCGCCAGGTTTGAATACGATAATCAAAGAACTAAACGCCATTATCAAAGAAAAGTGCCTTTTAATACCATCATTCACATATTTAGATGTGTATCATGAGTTAGAAAAGGATGATGGTATCAATCCTGAATACAGTTATGATGGATTACATCTGAGCAAGCAAGGCTATGAGTTGATTACTTGGATATTAAAAAAGAACATAAAATGAAAAGATTTATAATTATCATTGTTGCCATGACGGTTGTCCATTTATCTTGGGCGCAGATTTCCGTTGGCACTAGGGACAATCAATATATTTATGGTGAGTACCAATATAATAATTGGAATTTGAAACTTGAAGAGAGCGTATATGCTGAAAAAATAGGATTCCAATATCTAAGATTATACACTGGTTATCAGTTGAAGTTACACCAATCGACATTGTCTGTATATCCATATTTTGGAACCACCTATAACGGCAACTACTACAGCACAGGTTGCTTTATTGATGGGAAATACCATTTTCTTGACAAATTCAATTTCTTTGCGAGCATTAACCCCCATTATGACTCAGGATACAAGTACAAGACATGTTATCGAATCGGAGTGGGAATGAATCTCACCAGTCAAATAGGAATCAAAGCTGAGTTCCAAGATATGCCTATCTATAGGATGAAAGAGAAGAGGTTGAAGGGTGGTATTTTTTTCAAAACAGGAAATCTCATGGTGATTCCACAATTGTCGATTCCTTCTGAAGGAGTTATCAACAATATTCGATGTATTGTGGATTTCAAGTATATTTTTTTGAAATAAAGTATCTGATGAAAGTAATACACATAGAATCTGGTCTAGGCAACCAAATGCTTAGTTTTTGTGAGTATTTGGCCATCAAAAAAATGAACCCTAATGATGATTGCTATATTGAAACCATTATTTATGACATTCCTGAATGCAATGAACAAATATGCCAATGGAATGGTTATGAACTAGAACGGATTTTCAATGTGTCCGCTCCAAACATCAAATCCATTTTTTCAAATTCGGAATGGGATATAATTATGCGTGATATTTATTCTAGTGAATTTTGGGATAAGAAAAAACATAATTGGAATTATCCAATTTATTTTCCTAGAGCTTTTTCTAAAGTAGGGCTTTTATTAAAGGATATACATCATGATTTTGAAAACAAAGATTTCAAAGCAAAGAATATTTATCCAGGAACTTTAAGATACAAGTTACACCATTCATCACTATATGCTTACCTTATTTATTTTAAACAAAGAATTAAAAGATTACAAAAAAAACAGGATATCCAATACAGAGACCAATTGTTTATTCAATCTGATGATAATTTATTTGGTGGGCAAAAATTATTGTTCAGATTTCGGGGAAGTGGGATTGAGAAAATCGAGCCAGAAATACGCAACACATTCATTTTTCCCGAAATACAAGATAAAAAAAACAAATTGTTAAAGGAACAAATTTCATCTACAGAATCCGTTGCTATCCATGTAAGACGGGGTGATATGTTAAATGCTAATGAATATTGTTACAAAAATGGATATTTCAAAAGAGCAATCAAATACATCCGGAAACATACTTCCAATCCCGTTTTCTATATTTTTTGTGACAACGATAGTATAAAATGGGCTTTTGAAAACTGTAAATCTTTAGGTTTATATCCTAAAAAGGATGTAATTATATTTATAAATTGGAATCAAGGGCTTGAGAGTTTTATTGACATGCAATTAATGTCAATGTGCAAACATCAAGTAATAACTAATAGTTCTTTTGGTTGGTGGGCTTCTTGGCTGAATAATTACAATGGTAAAATTACATGTTCACCAGATTACAGATTGAACACAACACATACATTCTAGTCTTTCGGACAAATAAGTTGAATTGAAGGGGAAGACGAATTTTCTTGGTTTCCCTGCCCGTCAATCTTTCAATCTCATGAATTGATTTCTGTTAAATATTTATTTTGTAATCTATTTTCAATTCTTAACGGAGTTTTGTTTTATGGTTGATATATTGTATTCTATTATTACCCCTGTATATAACCGTGATGATTGTATCCTACGATGTATGGAAAGTGTATCATTACAAATCAATGATAGCATCGGCATAGAACATATAATTGTTGATGATGGTTCTTCTGATAACACATATTCCATTATCAAAGAATATGCCTCTAAGAACCCCCATATCCAACATCATCGTTTTAATCAAAACAAGGGAACCAACGCAGCACGCAATTATGCCATATCTTGCGCAAAAGGAGTTTTTTGTATCTTACTTGACAGTGACGATTACTTTACACCTGAGGCGATAAAAAACATAGAAAAAGTTAGGATTAATAATCCCAATTATTCTCATTATCTTTTCACCCCCAGTTATAGAGAAGAACTGATTAACACAAATAGTAATTCACATCTATTGCAAAAAGAATTTCAATATAAGGATTTTCTTTCTGGTTCAATCTCAGGCGATTTCACCCATGTCATCAAAACAAATGTTCTTAAAAAATTTCCATTTCTCGAATCAGTTAGAATTCAGGAATATTTGACATTTTTAAAGATCTACAGAGAAGAAGGGAAGTTGTTATTTACTAATTATGTTGTTTCTATAATAGAACATTTGCGACATGATAGTGTCACTAAAGAGACACTTAGAATTGATGACAGGCGTATTATTCTTAATAAAGCAGGACTTCTATATTATATAAAAAATTATAAAGACGATCTTAAAAAATTTCATTTTGATTATATTCTAAAAAAGAATTATGTACGGCTTTTTGAGAACATGCTTCTCCTATCTCAATATGATGAAGCACGCAATTTATTATCAACAATGAATAAGGAAAACATACATTTACCATTTAGAATGAGGATAGTATATTTTTCAAAAACTGGATGGTTATACAAAAGAATGCTAAAATTTTATCTAAAATGGAAATATCGAAATTGGTAAGCCAATCATCACAAGCTCCAGTTATATTTGTTTTGAGGTAGAATAAGCATGGCTAGTTATAGCCTAATAATTCCATCATGACCATATATTAATGAATGCCTCTGTAAAAAACTCACAAGAAACCCTTTATGTTAGCGGAGAGCATTACTCTATACAAAACCCAAACTAAATTACCTGCTTCCCAATCCAATCTTATCACACCCATCACTTTCAGGAAAAACAACCTATGATACCCAAAATCATCCATTATTGCTGGTTCGGAGGTAATCCATTGCCTCCTCTTGCCATTAAATGTATCGAGTCATGGAAAAAATTCTTACCAGACTACGAAATCAAACTATGGAATGAAAACAACTTTGATGTCAACATCATTCCTTACACTGCTGAGGCATACGAAGCACAAAAATATGCCTTTGTAAGTGACTTTGCCCGTTTTTGGATTTTGTATCATGAGGGTGGCTTATATTTCGACACAGATGTGGAAATTATCAAGCCTATAGATGACATCATTGCCAAAGGTGCTTTCATGGGTTGCGAACAAGATGCCAATACAAAAAGAAGGGGCATTATGGTAAATCCAGGTCTTGGCATAGGATGCCCATCCAAAATGAAGGTATATGCTCAGTTTCTTTCATTATACAAAAGTCTACATTTTAAGAACCCCGATGGGAGCAACAACATAAAAAATGTTGTACAATACACTACAGAATTACTATTGGAAGAAGGGTTGGAGAATAAAGGAGGCATACAAAAAGTTAAAGACATCTACATTTATCCCAGTGAATACTTTTGCCCCATCAATAATGTGACAAAAAAAATAAAGGCAACAAGCAACACCCGCACTATACACCATTATGTTGGTTCATGGAGAGACAAGTCTAAATTTGAACGATTTAAAGAGTCTATCCGCAATTATTTACCTGAATGGTTCCTTCTATACTACAACAGGAAAAAACATCGATAATAATCCTCAATGATAACCAAAGAGATAACAGATAGGATTCTCCTTGTCGGTCCTGACTATAAATCCCCCAAAGGGGGGATAGGTATGGTGACAAAGACCTACATGCATCTATTTTCTTCTTTCAACTATCTTACAACACAGAAAGAGGGGAGTAGCATACTGAAAATCTGTGTCTTTTTAAAAGCATTGTTAAAATTATTACCTTTTTTATTAAGTTCGAAAATCAAAATTGTACATGTGCACGGATCGTCCGATGGCAGTTTTGTCAGGAAATCACTAATTATTCTTCTATCCAAATTGGCAGGTAAAAAAGTGATATACCACATCCATAGCGGTGGATTCAAAACTTATGTTGCCAAACACACCAAAGTTGTTCCTTTTATAATGAAAAAATGCAACTGTATTGTGGCACTATCAGAATATTGGAAGCAGTTTTTTGAAACAGACTTGCATTGCAGAAATGTTGCAGTAGTGCATAATATTATGGATTATCCACGGGAAGATCACTCTTCACGCAACGCAACTTTGTGCACCTTTTTGTTTCTTGGAAAGATATGTGACCACAAAGGTGTCTTCGACCTTCTGGATGTCATCAACAGCCATTTCTCATCATTAAATGGCAAGATGCGGTTGTTTATCGCCGGAATAGGTGAAACTGAGAGGTTGACAAAATATGTCGAAAACCAACACTTGGAGAGTATTGTGAAATACATGGGGTGGGTAGACGATGAAGCCAAATGTCAATTGTTGAATCTGAGTGATGTAGTTATTCTTCCATCCTATTATGAAGGTGTTCCTATCTGTATTCTGGAAGGATTCTCATATCATCTTCCAGCCATATCAACATGCGTTGGGGGAATTCCTGAAATACTGGAAGACGGCAAAAACGGCATCATGATTACCCCTGGAGATAAGAATGCCCTATATCATGCTGTCTGCCAGATGATTAACTCACCATCAAAACGAATGAAAATGGGTGAAAATGCGTTTCAAACATGCAGGAATCATTTGCCTGACCAAGTAGAAGAAAGCCTTAAGTTACTATATAGTAAGTTATTATAAGAAAGTTTTTCGGATTAGAATATATAGACTTTGTAGATGCAGCATACCTTGCCTGACTTGGCTTCCCCCTCCATTTTGCACAAAGCCTATGATGATTCTTCACGAGGCAAAATCAGCCTTGTTGTCAACAAGAAAACTCATCATTTGGCTATCGGTTATTTTCTTCTATTATAAAAAAGTATTTAAGACTTTGGCTATTTATCTCATTCTCAGTATTTCTATTGTTTCGGCACAACAATTAAGAAATCAGTCATTAGCAATCCAATATCCAACTAATTTGTCGGGAACACCTATAATCAGGGTATTGGCTATTGGCAATAGTTTTTCAGAAGATGCTGTTGAGCAGAATCTATATGAACTAGCCAAAGAAGCTGGTATTGAGTTGATAATAGGAAACGCCTATCGTGCAGGACAAGGTTTTAAGTCGCATTGGGATGATGTGATAAACAATGACAACACCTTCCAATACCGAAAAATAGTTAATGGAACAAACAAAAACACTATGAACCAATCCCTATCATCCATAATCACCAATGAGCCGTGGGACTTCATAACCTTTCAGCAGGTAAGCCAAGAGTCGGGATTAACCAAAACTTTTGAACCATATTTGGGAAATCTGATAGATTATGTAAAAAGCCTCTCTACAAACGACGAAGTCAAGTTTGGTTATCATATGACATGGGCTTACGCACAGAATTCCATACATAGCGGTTTTGCCAATTACAGCAATAATCAATTGATGATGTATGAAGCTATTGTATCAGCAGTACAAAAGGCTTTGTTGGACCATACAGAACTTTCTTTCGTTATACCAAGTGGAACTGCGATTCAACCTGATGTACCCGCCACCATACCGACCATACAAGCAGTCAAAGGAAGAGCGATGCTTTTCATCAAAGGAAAAGACTGCACCCTTTACAGCGACTCAGCACTTACATTCATGCTAGAAGACTGTGAATCATTTAAATACACACAATTTGTTCAGCATGAGGATGGACATATAGACACGAATATCATCACTTTCGCCGGGCATCTCCCCCCCAATGACCGCGAGCGCGTAATGAATCTTTTGGACCAAACAATTGGCCTTGACAATATTGATTTACGCATCAATGAAATACCTGAAACGGAATTGATATACACCGCACGAGGTAAATTCAGTCTTGTTGTCAACAAAAGATTCCAACAATAGAAAGATAACCGACCCTTATATTTTACATTTTATATTTTAGAAATGGATAAATTATTCAAATCATTAGTTGCTTGCATCCTGCTTAACACTTCAATTGCTTGGGCACAGCCACTTAGAAATGACATTTCACTATCCAAAACATATACATATGAGTGGCCAAAAGAACCAGAAGTAATAGAAAAGCTTCAAAACTGGATGGACTTGAAATTTGGGGTTATATTCCATTGGGGAATTTATTCACAACCAGGCATTACTGAATCATGGAATCTGTGTAATGAAGACTGGGTGCCCAAAGATACAACACTTAGTTACCATGAATACAAAGAATGGTATTGGAATTTGGCCGATCAGTTTAACCCAACAAATTTCAATCCTCAACAATGGGTGGATGTGACGAAAGAAGCCGGAATGAAATACATGATTTTTACAACTAAGCATCATGATGGATTCTGTATGTATAATACCAAATATACAGACTATTCCATCACCAAGCATGCTTTTGCAAATAACCCTAAGAGTGATGTTTGGAAATATGTCCAAGAGGCTTTTAGAAATAATGGTTTCATGACTGGTGCTTATTTTTCAAAACCTGACTGGCATTCACAATATTTTTGGTGGAATGTATATGCAACAAAAGATAGATATCCAAGTTACAATATTGAGAAATATCCATGGAGATGGGAACAATTTAAAAAATTCACTTATGGGCAAATAGAAGAATTGGTAACAAACTATGAGAATACAGACATCCTATGGCTTGATGGAGGATGGGTGAGGGCAGATTTGGGATTTGACATAGACCTACCAAAGATAGCTGAAATGGCAAGAAAGCATCAGTCTTGCATGCTAATTGTCGACAGACATTCTAACACACCATATGAAAATTACAAAACTCCCGAACAAAGTATCCCAGTTGAACCATTAGGATATCCATGGGAGAGTTGCATCACATTAAGCGATATGTGGGGATATGGAAAGCATGTAAAATGGAAATCACCTCAAGAAATTATCAACATGCTCATAGAAATAGTGGCTAAAGGTGGCAATCTTTTACTTGGTATTGGACCAACTCCCGAGGGAATAATACAAAAAGAGGCCGTTGAAAGATTAAGGATTATTGGTGATTGGTTAAACAAAAATGGCAAAGCGATATACAACACAAGAACGGCCCAAATATATAAAGACGGCAACATCTGCTTTACCACATCTAAAGACAGCACAGTATTGAATGCTATATATATGCTGGAAGAAGGTAAAAAATTACCTAAAGAAATCTCTTGGAATGGTAACTTGCCTTCAATTCCAGACTCTGTCAAGCTTTTAAGCACAGGCCAGTATTTGCCCTGCCAGATAGAAGGACAACATGTCACAGTAACTATTCCTGAGGATTTAGATAATCTATCATTTGCCATCCAATATCCTACTTATGAATTTAAAAAACCTGTTTTCAAGATTCTGGCCATAGGCAACAGTTTCTCGGAAGATGCTGTAGAACAAAATCTATATGAGTTAGCCCAAGAATCTGGTATTGAGTTGATTATTGGAAATGCCTATCGAGCTGGCCAAGGATTTGAATCACATTGGAACGACGTGGTGAGCAATAACAACACCTTCGAATTCCGAAAGATAGAGAAAGGGACAAAAACAAGCGCTATAGACCAGTCCCTTGCCTCCATTATTACCAATGAGCCGTGGGACTTCATAACCTTTCAGCAGGTAAGCCAAGAGTCGGGATTGACCAATACTTTTGAGCCCTATCTGGGAAATCTGATTGATTATGTAAAAAGCCTCTCTACAAATAACGAAGTCAAGTTTGGTTATCATATGACTTGGGCATATGCACAAAATGCCACACATCCTGGCTTTGCCAACTATGACAACGACCAAATGACAATGTATGAAGCAATTGTATCAGCAGTACAGAAGGCTTTGTCGGACCATGCAGAACTTTCTTTCGTTATACCAAGTGGAACTGCGATTCAGAATGCCCGCACCAGTTATATTGGAGATAATTTCAACCGTGACGGCTATCATCTTAACCACAGTACCGGACGATACACGGCAGCTTGTACATGGTTGGAATCTATTCTTGGAATCAATCCTGTTGGAAAGACTTATCTCCCTTCTGGTGTTGATGAAACAACAGCCTTTGTGTGTCAGAATGCGGCTCATCTAGCTGTTGTTAATCCGTATGAAGTTAGTGATATGTCTAATGAATTCTATAAGGATGACAACATCATCGTGCCTGCCGCAATCAATATCAACTTTGGTGATACCCCCTCATCCTCCTCTCTGTGGAACAATGTTACCAGTCAGAGCCCATATATTGTTGGATTGAAGGATATTGAGGGAAACAATACAGGAGTTATCGTGAATTTCAATGATGATTTCAATGGATCAAATGGCTTAGGAGCAGCGACTACGACAACGCTAATGAACATGCCATCAGAGGTATCCAAGTCATGCTTCTGGGGCTATAGTCAGGGAAACTTTGAGGACAAGCCCCATCAACCCACAGGTGGATTTGCTTTTATACACTTGAACAAGGAGCTGGCCTACGACTTCACCTTTTATTCTTCACGTACAGGATGTACCGATAACAGAGAGACGTTATACCGCATAACAGGTGCCGATGGATTCAAAGTATATCTTGATGCAGCAAACAATACGGACAATACAGTGACGGTGAGCAATGTCCTTCCCGATGATAATGGGGTAATCACATTATCCGTCTCTCCTGGCGAAAACAACTCCAACATTTACAAGTTTTATTACATCAATGCGTTGCAAATCAATGCTCATCCCACAACAGATGGCATTGGGAAGAACGCCAAAAATTCTCAAGCATCCTCCTCTAACATTTCATCGTCTGAAATTTACAATCTACAAGGGCAACAACTGCCTTCTTTGAGAAAAGGAATGAATGTTGTGGATGGACGCCGCATCCTGGTGAAGTAGGATTCCTATCTTAACCGTACATTATTGATAATTGTATTTTATTACTAGTCATTCTAAGATAGTTTTTCATGAACATCAGTATTTTCGGATTAGGATATGTGGGTTGTGTGGGAGCAGCCTGTCTTGCCAAACTCGGACATCATGTGATAGGTGTCGACGTGAACGAGAACAAGGTGAGGCTCATCAACGAGGGCAAACCCACAATCATCGAGGAAGGCATCGCCGAACTGTGCGCCGAAGCACATGCCGCCGGGCGTATGCACGCCACCATGGATGCCACAGAAGCCGTCATGTCAAGCGACATCTCGTTTATCGTGGTCGGCACCCCCTCCAGCAAGGAAGGGCACCTCAACCTCAACTATATCTTCGCAGTGGCCACGCGCATCGGTCAGGCATTGAAAGAGAAACAAGGTTTCCACATCATCGCCATCCGTTCGACGGTTCTTCCCGGCACCAATGAGAAGGTGGGCAAGATCATTGAGCAAGAGAGCGGCAAGCGGCGCAACATTGACTTCGCGGTGGTGAGTAACCCGGAATTCCTGCGTGAGGGAACCAGTGTCAAAGACTATTTCAACCCTCCTCTCACCCTGATAGGCACAGACAATGCTCAGGCAGAAGCACAGATGCGTGAACTATACAAAGACATCCCTGCAGAACTGATCTGCACAGACATCAAGGTGGCAGAGATCATGAAGTATGTGAACAACACCTACCACGCACTGAAAATCGTCTTCGGCAACGAGGTGGGCAACATCTGCAAGGGCCTCGACATCGACAGCCATAAGGTGATGGAGATATTCTGCAAGGACCGTCAACTCAACATCTCCCCCTACTATTTCAAACCCGGATTCGCCTACGGAGGCTCATGCCTGCCCAAAGACATGAAGGCCCTTCGCGCGCTTGCCCATGACCTATATGTGGAAGTGCCGGTGATAGACAGCATCCATCCCAGCAATGAGAAGCAAAAGGACAACGCCGTTCAAGCCATCCTGTCAAAAGGCAAGCGCAAGGTAGGAATTCTCGGACTGAGTTTCAAGTCGGGCACCGATGACCTGCGCTGCTCCCCCATTGTCGATGTGGTGGAACGACTGCTCGGCAAGGGGTGCGAGATCCGCATTTATGACAAGAATGTCGTGGTGAGCGAACTTACCGGCACCAACAAGGACTTCATCATGGCCAAAATTCCGCACCTCCAGCATTTTGTGACCAGCGACCTCGATTCTGTCTGTACACAGTCCGATGTGCTTGTAGTCACCAACAAGGAGAATGAGTTTGCCCATCTTCTAGAGCAGTATCCCCACAAGATTGTCATCGACCTTGTACGGCAATGGCGGGATGTAGATTATGAGGGCCACTATGAAGGCCTTTCCTGGGGGGACATCAATCAGAACAGAGGCGCCCAGAAACAGGCCATCAACAAGGATTTCCAACAGACCGACTTCTAAATGGGCAGGTGGGGATGGTATTTGCACAGACTGAGAGCCATGAGCCTTCGGGAAGTAGCATGGCGAATCAGTCAGAAGTGCTTGGAGCGCCGTGAGCGCAAGTATGCCCGTCACCCCATCCCCGTGACCAGCCAGGTGTTCAACCAATCGCTTGCCCCACTGACTCTCGATGCCCACAAACTGGGTATAGAATACCACAATGAAGGGCACAGCCACCAGAATGACATCCATCTTCTCGGAGGCTTTGACTACAGTAGATATAAAACCCGCTGGCATGCCGGATTTCAGACACCCAACGAATGGGGACAGTTTTTTTCCTACGACATCAACTACAAGCAGCATGATGCCATCGGCGATGCCCGCACCAACTGGGAACTGAACCGACATTTCCAATTTGCCATTCTCGCCAAGAATTACTACCACACCCACGACAGGCAGCATCTGGAAGAACTCACTGCGCTTCTGGATGACTGGCGCAAGAGCAACCCTTTCCTGCTCGGCATCTCATGGACCAGCGTCATGGAGGTGGCCATCAGGTCTATCAACTGGATGTTCATGCTGGCCTACCTCAAGAAGGCAGGTGACACCAGCCACCAACTGCAGAATGACATCAACACCGGCATTGTCAACATGCTGGACTATGTGAACAAGCACCGGTCGCGTTATTCCTCTGCCAACAACCACCTCCTGATAGAATCAACCGCCCTGGTGCTCGGAGGATATGCTTTCGGACATGCTCCATGGAAGGAAGATGGCATCCGCACAATGACTGCCGAATTGGAGCGCCAGATTACCCCCGACGGAGTGAACAGGGAGATGTCGCTGCACTATCATGCATTTGTCCTGGAAGCCTATTCACTTACCGCTCATTGCATCTTGTCAAACAGCGATGCCCTCCCTCCATCCTGGCACACCTACATGGAAAGGATGAGTGAGTTCATCTGTCACTCCATGTATGACGAAGCACATGTGCTGGCTTTTGGTGACGACGATGAGGGCAAGGTCATCGATTTGCAAGGCGGCAACTTCCCTTATTATGATTATGTGCTGCAAATGAGTTCGTTGGTCACTGGGAAGAGATACTCACATTTCGTCAAGACGAATGAGACAGTGAACTGCCTTTTCCCTGCATCCGACATTTCAGCCATCAGTCGCCAACCACGCTTTGAGCCCTATGAAGGAAAATGCTTTGAGCAAGGAGGCTATACCTTCCTTCGTAGCAAAGACGGTGAAGTGCTCATAGGCATCGACCATGCCCCTCTGGGGTTTGGCAGCATAGCCGCCCACGGACATGCAGACGCGCTGAGTTTCCAACTGCTGGTTGGCGGTGCGCCTCTCTTCACCGACCCAGGGACCTATATCTACCACTGTGACCTTCCTGCCCGCAATCAGTTCAGGAAGTCCATCAACCACAATACGGTCAGTGTCGGAGGAGCAGACCAATCGGAGATGCTGGGTGCTTTTCTGTGGGGCAAGAAAGCCAACTGCCGACTTTTGAAGCACGACATCAACGGCAGCCACAGCCTCCTGACAGCCGAACACGACGGGTATGCGCCTGTCACCGTCCGCCGCACTTTCGACTTCGACCACGAAGGCAAAAGGCTCACCATCACCGACGAACTGAGCCAAGAGAGCGACATCATCCTCACCTACGCGACAGGTCATGGTGTTGACATTCAGCAGGAAAAAAAAGGATGGCTGCTGAGCCTTGAGAAAGCAAGATGCCTGCTGACCGTCTCTGTTTCATCCCAGTACGCTGCCAGTGTAGAACCAACCGAGGTGTCTGTCTGTTACGGCACAAAGAGTTCGGCGAAAGCCATCAGGTATAGGACCCGTTGCAAAAGCATCACCAGTATCATCACCATATTATAAAGAAAAATATCCGTTTATAAAGAAAAATATCCGTATCATGCAGAGAAAAGTGCTGATTATCGTGGAGAACCTCCCCGTCCCTTTTGACACACGTGTATGGCAGGAAGCGACGACGTTGGCCGAAAACGGCTATGAGGTGTCTGTCATCTGCCCCAAGGGAAAAGGATACGACAAGGAATATGAATATCTGAAAGGCGTACATATCCACCGCCACGACATGCCTGAGGAAGGCAATGGTGCCTTAGGTTATGCCCGTGAGTATTTCTGCGCCCTGCGCGAGGAGTTGCGTCTGGCCCGCAAAATCTACAAGGAACGCGGCTTCCATGTCATTCACGGCTGCAACCCTCCCGATGACATCTACATGGTAGCGAGATGGTTCAAGCGCAAAGGGGTGGATTACGTCTTCGACCACCACGACATCTGTCCGGAACTTTATGAGGCGAAGTTTGGCAAGACCACCGGTTTGCTATATAAGAGTCAACTGTGGCTGGAGCGGCAAACCTACAAGCACTGCGCATTTGCTTTTGTGACGAATGAGAGTTACAAAAAAATAGCCATCGAGCGCGGAGGAATGAAAGAAAAGGATGTCTTTGTGCTCCGCAGTGGTCCCAAGTTGGAACGTCTGCGGATCACCCCCGCAAAACCCGAGATCAAGCGAGGCCGTAAATACATGGTGGGATACCTTGGTGTGATTGGCCAGCAAGAAGGTATCGAGTATCTTCTGGAGGCCGCCCGATACATCCGCGAGGACCTTCACCGCGACGACATTTTCTGGGGCATCGTCGGAGGAGGCCCCCACTTGGAAGCCCTCCGCAAACAGAGCCACAACATGGGGCTCGACGACATCGTCGAATTCACCGGGCGTGTGCCCGATGAGACCCTGCTCGACTATCTCAACACCGCCGACGTGTGTGTCAACTCAGATGAGTACAACGCCATGAACGACAAGAGTACGATGAACAAGATATTGGAGTACATGGCACTGGGCAAGCCCATTGTTCAGTTTGATCTCACAGAGGGCCGTTACTCAGCCCGCGACGCTTCGCTGTATGCCATACCCAACAATGCGAGAGACATGGCCGACAAGATCATCCAATTGCTGGAGGATGAGCCATTGCGCAAACGGATGTCAGCCTACGGTCGTGACCGCATCATCAACGAACTGAGTTGGGAGCATACAAGCAAGGCTTTGTTGGAAGGATATGACAAGTATTTCTCAGCCAGGGGGTTGTGAGTTTAGGAGTTTAGATATTACATAAAACGAACATATTATGTTAGACTTATTTCAAGCTTATCGAACGTTTTTTGGAAAGGGTGATGCCCTTTACCAACTGTTTTCACCTTATCGTATATGTCCGCTTGGGGCCCATGTGGACCACCAGCATGGGCTGGTGAGTGGTTTCGCCTTTGACAGCGGCATAGAATTTCTTTTTTCCGCCACAGACACCGGCAAGGTGGAGATGTGCTCCCTCTCCTTTGAGGGACTGATGACCTTCAATGTGAGACGTGAGGTTGACTCCAAGCAGCACAACTGGGGCGACTATCTCCGTGGAGCGGTATGGTCGCTGCAAAAGGATTTCCAGTTGCAGAAAGGCATCCGTGGCGTGGTGAAAGGTTCCATGCCCATCGGTGGTCTGTCTTCCTCAGCCGCCTTGCTCTGCGGATTTGTCAAGGCATTGGACAAGGTCAACAACCTGGGTCTCGACAAGATGCAGGTCATCAAATACGCCTCCATGGCAGAACGCACTTATGTGAGTCTGAACAACGGCATTCTCGACCAAGCCTGTGTGGTGCTGTGTGAGGCAGAAAAACTGCTCTACCTCGACACTGAGACATCGGAGTACAAGATTCTGCAGTTTGGTGACGGGAAAAGAGACCTTCCCTTCAAGATCGGCATCTTCTTCAGCGGTGTGACCCGCAAGTTGACCGGCACCGACTACAACCTTCGCGTGTCGGAATGCAAGACAGCAGCATGGATGATGCAAGCCTATGAGAACATCCCCCTGAAGGAACTGCAGGACACCCGGTTGCATGATGTCCCCGAGGAGTTGTTGGAGAAATATGGCGAGCGGATGCCGGAGCGTTTTGCCAAGCGTGCGCGCCACTACTATACCGAATGCGACCGTGTGGAAGCAGGTGTGGAGGCTTGGAAGAAAGGTGATATCAAGGCATTTGGCCAACTGATTTTCGAGAGTTGCGAGAGTTCGATGAACAACTATGAATGTGGTTCGCCAGAACTGATAGAACTGTACAAGATCATGCGGCGCACAGACGGCATCTATGGTGGCCGTTTCAGCGGTGCAGGCTTCAAGGGTGCCTGCATTGCCCTTGTCGACCCCATGAAGGAGGACAGCATCCGTGAGTATGTGACCCAAGAGTATCTCAAGGCATTCCCCCAATACCGTGACTCCTTCAAGGTGTTCTTCTGCAAGACCAGCAACGGTGTGGATTTCCTTTAATCACAACAAATTCAGAATCAAATGAAGAATATCATCATAGCGGCGGGCTATGCCACACGGCTTTATCCCCTGACGGAGAATTTCCCCAAGCCTCTGCTGAAAGTCGGGGAGAAGACGATTTTGGGCCGTATGCTTGACGACATCGACCTCATCGAAGACATCGATGAGCACATCATTGTCACCAACCACAAGTTTGCGCCCATTTTTGAGGAATGGCTCAAGGAAACATCCTATCAGAAGCCCATCCGTATCATCGACGACGGAACGACAGACAACGAGCATCGGCTGGGCGCAGTCAAGGACCTTCTGCTGGCTCTCCACCAATGTGCGATCGACGACGACATCATGGTGTTGGCAGCAGACAACATCCTCGATTTCTCCTTCCGGGGATTTGTCGACTTCTTCAAAGAGAAGAGGACATCCGTCATCATGTTCTACCACGAACCGTCACTGAAACGTCTCCAGCGAACTGGTGTGATTGCCATCAATGAAGACAATCGCGTGCTTCAGATGCAGGAAAAGCCATCGGAACCGGTGTCAGAGTGGGCCGTGCCCCCCTTCTACATCTACAGCCGTGCCGACATGCCCCTCATCCTTGACTGCATGAATCATGGCTGCGGTTTCGACGCGCCGGGCAATCTTGCCCATTATCTGGTGGATGTCACCGCCATTCATGCGTGGGAAATGCCCGGCAGCCGCTACGATATCGGTTCGCTGGACAGTTACGAGGAAGCCCAGCGGCTCTTCGGCTGACAAAGCCACTGAGACAAAGAAAGCGTCCTCAGGCTTATCATCTCCCCAAAACCAGTCACCGCCGTCATCCTGGGATGACGGCGGTGACTGGTTTCTGTCGCTTATGTGTGGGAGTACCACCAGAGACGGAACTTCTCGTCAAAAATGGCATTGAGCCGAGAGTAACGGGTGTCCACATAGTCGCGTCGGCATCCCAAAGCCTTGGCGACATCAGTGGGTTTGGTGCCTTTTCGTCTTTCGGTGAAGATGAAGATGTCACGCTCATTCCATTGAAGGATGTTGGTGACGAAATTGCTGATGAAGTCCATCGCCCGGGCCTCCACCTCACCGTTGGCAAGATTGACACCAAAGACATCGCTGAAGATGTTGTCAGTCTGGACGAACATGCCCATTGCATCCTCCAAGTCCACGGATGTGGTGACACAGCGCGGAGATTTGTCAGTGATGACATACTCCTCATAGACATAGTTGGAGTTGACGAGGCGGAACTTGAAATAGTGCTCAGCCATCTCTTTTACTTTCTTGAATTCATTAGAGTCCATTTTCATTGCTTTCATGATCAGGTCTTCGTTTTCTCTTTCCACGTAGATTTTGATCAGCAGGTCGCGGTCCTCGCCCTTGGGCATGACCTCATCGATGATCATCTTGCAGCCTTCAGGAGTCTGCTTTTTCAGCATGACCTTTGTGTTCTTTGCGGTGCGCTGCCTCACATCCTTGATGATTCTCTGCTCCTTGAGATACCCTGTGATGGTGTGGAAAGTGACCGTGAAGAGCCAGTTGTCGAGCGATTTGCCCGAGAAGGTGTCGAGCACATGCCAAGTGCCGTCATCCCAGAATTTCTCGTACATGATGGTACCGAAATCCTCTTTGGAGATGTGGTATTTGTAGGTAGAGACCACACACCCGGTGATGTATTTGCGGATCTGGTACATGGAGAAGGTTTCGTTCTCTCCTCCGAAGAAAAAAGAGCGGCAGAACTTTTCGTCGGTTTTGAGACGATGGAAGAGATTCTTGACTTCCTCCGGGCCAAGGGAGGAAAATGGGCGTTTATTGTTTCGAGTCATAGGTGTTGCATTATTTAGTGAGTTGTAGTAGTGTGTCAGGTTGGGTTCAGGGAAGAAAAAATCCGAACTTCTCTGTTTTTTCTGAGAAAGTCCGGAACTTCTTTTGTTGCATTGTCGCTGGTCAATGAGGGGAAATTTTTCCCTTTGTTTTCTTGCCGCGAGGTCGAAGTTCCGTCAGTTGGTTTCGCTCTGTGAGCAATAGTGTGGCCTCTTGTTTCTTGTTTGTCTGGCTGAATAGTTTGCGTGATAGTTTTATCTCATCCAACGATATGGTGAGATTTCCGATGATAGTCCTCGTCCTGTATTCGGAGGGTAAGTAGCCTTGCTCATCCGACAATTTGCCCATGGCCAAACTGTCAGAATCCAAGTAAGCGCATGTCATTCGATTGTCATCAATTAGCATGAGATGGTATTTCCAATGCGTGAGTGAGTGAATGAGACAGTGATAATTCTCGTAGCAATCCGTTAATAGTACAGACCTTTCTTCAGTAGATGGGATGGTTGAGACATCCTCCAAATCAATCAATTCTTTAAGTAATGCAAAGATAAAGCAATTTTTTAAATTTTGTATAATCCTAAAGATAATTTTACCTACATTAATATTTGTTCACAACTCGCATTTATTTATTAATTAAAGTTAATCAATCATCTTGCTTTCAGCGATTATTACTATATTTGGGCACTACAAGCAAATCATCCAATAAAACCCATGACTATGTACAAACGAGTTACCACTATTTTTTTGTTGGCAATGATAGCCATCCTCGCCTCAGCAGCCGACCGACAGATGTCCATCACGCTGAAAAACGCGAGCACTTGCGACATGCCCAATTATCCATTTCTCATAGCGCTGACGGATGGTCCCAAGGTGGCATCCGCCTTGGTCATGTCGGACGGGAAAGAGATACCCTGCCAGTTGGATGACATTGATGGTGACGGCAAGTTTGACGAACTGTTTGCCTTGGTCAACCTACCCAGGAAATCCCAAAAGACCTTTCAAATCACCTTAAGCGACACCGGCACTCCCCGCGCCTACGAGCCCAAGGTATATATGGACATGATGCTTACCAACAGCAAGATCAAGGAGTCGAACAAGCAAAACCTGTATATATCTCAACTGACTGTAGACCGTGGTGTGAACCCCTACTCCATGCTTCACCACCACGGAGCGGCTTTTGAAAACGAGTTGGTAGCCTACCGCATCTATTTCGACCATCGTCAAACGGTGGACATTTATGGGAAATACAAAATGGGGCTTGAACTCAAGGAGACCCAGTTTTACCCCGACAAAGCCCAGGCAGCATCGGGCTATGGCGACGATGTGCTATGGGTAGGCAACACCTTGGGAGTAGGCACCCTCCGCGGATGGGATGGTCAGGCGCCAACCATGATCAGCGATGTGGAGCACCGCAGCCAGCGACTGGTGGCACGCGGTCCGTTGCGCACGATTGTGGAGGTGAAGGATGAGCAATGGCGCCCACAACCCGACAGTCAGCCCACCGACATGGTGACTTACTACACGCTCTACGCCGGGCGCCGTGACTGCAGGGTCGATGTGTTTTTCAACCGCGAGGTCAATGACCTCAAATTTGCCACGGGACTTATCAATGTGAAGAACTCTGTGGAGCACAGCGACCATCAAGGGCTTCGCGGATGCTGGGGCACCGACTGGCCTGTATCGGAGAAAGACTCCGCCGGGCACAAACGGGAGACGGTGGGATTAGGAATCTGCCTATACCGATACGATGTGGAGAGTGAACTGCCAGCCACCAAAGACAATTATCCCTTTGTCATCAAAACGTCGGATAACCGTCTCACCTACCGCATCACATTCGGAAGCGACAATGAGAGTTTCGGCTTCCACAATGCGAAGGACTGGTTTGCCTATCTGGAGGAATGGAAGAAGACCATTATAGCAGAAGACCAGGTTGAGGTTCAGTGATTTTTTCCGGCTGTTGGCCGTTGGCCGTTGGCTGTTGGCCGTTGGCTGTTGGTCTTTGGCTGTTGGCTGTTGGCCGTTGGCTGTTGGTCTTTGGCTGTTGGCTTTGGCTATTGGCTGTTGGCCTTGGGTTTCAGCATTGTCACATGATTGACCAATGCTTTCCCGTAATGCCTGTTGTGCCGCGGCAGCCGGTTGTCATCATACACACCGAGGTGAAGAGTGTCAACTCTCTGCAACAGTCTGTCGGGCGATTCGCTCGCCAGACTTTTTTGTGTGAGCAGCAGACACGGTGCGGCTTTCTCCACGGCCTCCCCATCGTTCAAGTCAAGCGGCAAAATGCTCTTGTTGGCGGCATAAACCAATTCTATCCTCAGCGCCTCCTCCTTATTATAATAAATAGGCAGTGATTTCAGTTCGCCATTCTTCTGCAACAGGGAGATGCTCCGATATTTGGGATTGATGAAAATGTTGCCTACTGCACCCAGCATGAAGCACTCTATGATGAGAAACAACACCGTCACCCCCCTGACGATGCCCGTCATATCCTTTCTCGTCGTGGAGAACAAGAGATAGATGGCAATGGCGAACAGGAAAAAGGCGATGAAGACTGATGTTCCGAAATCGATGATATACCAATTGGTCATTCTGAAATGCACAAAGAACGGCAGTCCGAAGGCCAGGAGCGTCATCAAGTATCCATTTGCGAAAAACAAGCCCTTTCCCCACTTGTCCTTAGGCCACCGCTCGGTGAAATAGAACAGGAGGCAGGCAACGATGAGCGCGCATGGAGGTACGAGGGGCAGCAGGTCGGTCATCTCCTTGTTGGGGATGGCTGACAGCAACACCAATGCGATAACCAACCAAGCCATCGACATTCCGTAAAGTCTCTTTGTGCTCAGTCTCTTATACCAATACGGGATGAAGAAAGCCGCTACGAGGAGCAGAGTCCATACCCCCATCTCGGCAAAGAACCGCCAATAATAATACCATGGCCTTGTACTGTCGCTGGCATAGACGCTCAGTTCGCCTGCCAGATGATACTCCGGATAGGCAGACATCAGGTATGCGATTCTCCATCCAAAGGTGAGGACACATATCACGCACAAGAGGACCAGCGGCATCCACCGTCCCTCCATGGCCGGCCTCTTCAGCAGCAGAATGACGATGATCAAGGGCAGCAGCATGGAGTAGAAAGGCTCGATCCCGTCGCCCAGGAATGAGAGTCCCATCATGAAGCCCGCCAGAATCGCCCATCGCCACTTGTGTGGATAGGCATAATAACGCTCATCATACAACAATCTGAAGAGGAAATAGATGGCCCCCATCATCAGGGAATACCCATAGATATCCTGATGGACCATCCGTCCGTGATAGATGACATTGTAGGAAGTGAGGAATACCACGGTAGCAAGTTCTGCGAATCCCCTTCTTCTCTCCATATACCTTGCCACGCCGTAGAAGAACAAGGCCCACATCGTGGCGAGCAAAGCCACCACGCTCCGCTGCACGCTGATATTACCCGGATACACCTTTTCCACGGATGCCGCCACCCATACAGCCAGGGGAGGTCTGTCAATGCGTGACTCACCATTCATGGTAGGCGACATCCAGTTGTCATTGGCCACGATTTCCCTGGCCGTGACAATAGTTTTTGCCTCGGCAGGATCTGTGGGGAGCATGTTGTTGTTGACAAAAAATGCCGCGAGGCACAATACGAAGAGCAACAACGTCTCCCATCCGGTTTTCCTTACTATCTCCATAAAGAATGTTTTTTGCAAAATTAGTGCAAATCGCACGCAATGCAAAAAAAAAATAAAAAAACTTTCAGTCAGCAGCCAGTCTTCTCCTCATAAAGAATCCCTTTGTCGCCAATACGAAGAGAGCCGCCCCTCCGACTTGCGCCATCGCCACCCACAGGAAAGTGGCCGTATATCCTGTGAATTCCACCAGAAATCCACCGATGAGCACTCCCAGTCCGATGCCCACATCCCACGACACGAGCAGGGTTGAGTTGGCTGTTCCCCTCTGGTTGTTGTATGCCATTGCAATGATCATATTGAGGAAGGCAGGCCATATCAGACCGTTGCCCAATCCGATGAGCAATGCAGACAGGTAATAGCCGAAGTGGTTGGCGCAAGCCACAAAGAGCACATATCCCGTTGTTGAGAAAAGCATCCCATGCAAGGCATTTTCCGTCAGTTTTCCATTTCTCAGCGACCTTGAGCCCATCAGCCTTGAGACAATCAGTCCCACAGACACGATCATGAAAAACACCCCGGTCCCCCCAGTGATGCCCAACGCCTCCTTGCTGTAGATGGCCAAATAGTTTTGCAGTACGCCAAAGCAGAAGCCGAAGAATACCATATTGGCAGCCAGGAGCCATCCCCTTGTGAGGAAGAACCTGTCGAAAGACCATTTTTGTGTCTTGCTGACGAGCGGTCGCCGCTGCAGTTTTACGGTGCTGTCGATCGCCAGTCCTGCCCCCGCCACGATGAGTGAAAGCCAGAAGAGCAAGTGGAAATTCCCCGTCAGTTGATAGATGGCTATTCCCGTCGTGGGTGCAAGGGCCATGGCCAGATTGTTGCTCAGCCCATAAAACCCAATTCCTTCATTCCGTCGGCTTGACGGCAGCACATCTATAGCCACCGTGCTGTTGGCCACGGTAAGACTTCCGAACGGAGCACCATGGAGAGTTCTCACGATGGCGAAGAGGAGGATGGAGCCAGCCACAAGATAGCCAGCGAAGAAAGCGAAAAACAGAGCGTAGAAAAACATGAGCATGTGCTTCCGGTCGAAACTGTCGACCATGAATCCGCTGAACGGTCTGCTGAGCAATGCTGTGACGGTATATCCCGACAGCACCAGTCCGATCATGTCTTTAGTTGCTCCGAAATTCTCGCTGAGATAGAGAGGCAGCAGAGGTGTGAGGAGGTAGAATGCAAAAAACAGCGAGAAATTCGCTGCCATCACCTTGCAATAGTTGGGATTCCACAGTTTTTCCATCTGATGTGGTTCAGAAAAATCCTGAGGACTGTGACACCTTCATGCAAAAAAGGCGCTCACAATCCTCAAGACAATGAAGTAAAAGGAAAACTTACTGATGCTGTTCTCTGAGCAGGTCATTGACTGTCTTCACGGGGTTGAAGGTAGAGAGAGGCACCTCCACGAAGACCGTATTCCAGTCGCTCATGGCACCATTCCAAAGGCCTGGCAATTCCAATGCCTTGAGTTCCTTGCCGTTCTTGCTCTTGCTGCTGATGAAGCCCGTTGTCTTGTCAACGAATTCCGGCAAGTTAAATGCCTGTCCTTGGTAGTCCTTGACGGCGCACACCAGGTCGACGGGATTGAAGTGAGTTCCCTCTGTGAACATCTTCTGATAAGCCTCGTTGCTCTTATCAATCTGGCTGCTCTCGAGGATCTGGAGGCTGATGGTACCATCCTGATTGTATGTCAGGAACGGGCCGCCACCAGGCTCGCCCACATTCTTCACCACGCCGCAAACGCGCATGGGGCGGTTGAGTTTCTTTCTCAGGTAAATCACCAGTTCTGCATCCTCCAGAAGTTTGATGTCTGTCTTCCTGCAGCACAGGTCGCGCTGTACAAAGCGGATGATTTCCTCCAGTTGCTCATGGTCGTACTTGCCGGTATCGAGCAGGCGGAGATAGTCGTATGCCTTCTTCTGCAAGGTCACGAGGATGCCGGCGATGAGTTGCTTGTAGGTGACGGTGTCATCCTTCAGCCTGTCAGGCACCACATTGTCGATGTTCTTGATGAAGATCACATCAGCATCAATTTCATTGAGGTTCTCGATAAGTGCTCCGTGCCCTCCCGGACGGAAGAGCAGTTCGCCATCCTCCGTGCGGAACGGAGTATTGTCGGGATTGGCAGCCACTGTGTCGGTGCTTGGTTTCTGCTCAGAGAATGAGATGTTGTACTGGATGCCATATTTGCCAGCATATCCGTCCTTCTTATCCTTCACCTTCTGTTCAAAGAGTTGCATGTGCTCATGGCTTACGGTGAAGTGAACATTGGCCTCGCCATTGCTGGCGGCATAGAGAGCACCCTCCACCAGATGTTCCTCCATGGGAGTGCGAGGGCCTTCCTGATAGTTGTGGAAAAGCAGGAGTCCCTTAGGCAACTGACCATAGTTGAGTCCTGTTGCATTCAACATATTGGCGACCACAGCCTTAAAATTGCCTTCCTCCATGAGTTGGTCGATCCCCTTTCCTTCATTCTCCTTGCATTTGTCATCAAGTGGCTCAAAGAAAGCGAACTGGTGGATATGGTCAAAGTAGTTTTTCTCAAAAGCAGTTGTCGGCACGTCATAGTCAGCCGAAAGGAAAGCGAACATATCCTTGAACATACGGCTGGCGGCACCCGATGCAGGAACGAACTTCACAATTTTCTTTCCTTGGGCTTTGTAATCGTCCCATGCCTTGATATACGCTGAGCGCTCCTCCTCGTCGGGAGCCACGATACCGTTGCCGATTGCTGCCGCTGCCTCAAGCCTGAGGAATGGGAACCCTGTTTCGAATTCTTTCAGTTGAGCATCAATCTGCTCTGGAGTGATACCTTTTGCTGCAATTTGTTTTAGATCTTCCTGTGATAACATAATAGTACTGATTTAATGCGTGAATTTGGTTTTGATGGGACAAAAATAACACTTTTTTTGAAAACAAAAGAATAAATGCATGGATTTTGCATGAATTAGGAAGTAAAAGTAACTCTGGCCAAGTCAGGATGAAGGTCAAAAAACGCATACTGAGCAAGTGTCAGCATGCGTTTTTGTAGGATTTTTTTAGCGGAAAGGATAGGATTCGAACCTACGAACCGCTTTTGACGGTTACACGCTTTCCAGGCGTGCCTCTTCAGCCACTCGAGCACCTTTCCTTGTACTTTTGTAGTTTCGGGTTGCAAAATTACAAGATAATTCTATAATAAACGAATTTTTAGCAGTTTTTTTTAGGAAAAAATGAAAAAGCACCGCCTATAAAAACAAAAGGCGGAGAAGAAGGCTGCGGCACTGCCGCAGCGTACCGAACACCAAGGATGGAAACTGTATGACGGCCTGAAGAATGGAGAGACAGGCTGCTCTAATGGATGACACAGGCTGCTCTAAAGGATGGGACAGGCTGCTCTAAAGGATGGGACAGGCTGCTCTAAAGGATGGGAGAGGAGGTGCAATTACGGAGTAATTCCTCCATCAACTGTTTTTGCCGGCCGGGGATGACGATATGATGGTTGCCAATCGGACGGGTGAGGAAATAGGAGACGGCATTGGGATCATCCATGCGCACGAGCAACTGTGTGCGACAGAGGTTGGGTTTTGACTGGCAACGGAGCAACTGCCCCTCTGCCACATAATAGACAGACAAATCACCTGAGACTTTGAACACCGTGACAGGTCCCTCATCCACGTAGCCCCTGATGCCCACACCAATACCTGACTCGAAATGGGTGTCATACTCATAACGGGCAGTCAGATTGAGCGGGATGGTGCAATGAGCAAACAGCACCTCCCCTTTCACCCGGTCAACAGACGCGGGATTGGCCTGGAATCCAGTCATGCCCGTCAGCGACATCGCCAGCATCATGGACAGCAATGCCGGCACATCGCCCTCACAACCTGCAGCAACACCTTCTGCATTCAGTTTTGCCAAGGCGAGGCATCCTGTGTTCTTAACCGCAGAGAGGAGGTCGAAACACCGCAGTGTCAGGCCATCCAACTGATGTACGGCAACCAATTCCCTCAATGCTTTATAAATGCGCTCTGCACCGGGAAGGGAAGCAGCGACCACCGGGTCGGGGCAAGACTCAGCCAAAGGCAAGGAAGGGACTGAGGCCAAGGTGCTCAGCAACTCATCCATGGGTATGTCCAACAATTCCATGCCCAACTTCGCTTTCACTTTCTCCGCATCCGCAACACTGGCAATCAACCAGTCGGAAGGTTTCCCGATGACACCCAGTCTGGCGCCAGCCAATCTCTTTCGTGCAGCCTGCACCTTCTCCAGGACAGCCATCCTCTCCGTTATCTCCTTCGTGCTTCCATGTATGATCTCCCCTTGGTAGCCCTGTTGTCTGAGATACGACAATATCTCCATGGAAGCAGCCAGCGAGTTGCTTTTCCCGGAGGTGAGCAGATAGAAAGGCTGATCCGACTTTTTCAGGAGCGAGGGCATCAGCGAAAGGAACAGTCCCTCTGTCCCACCAGTGCGCACAAAGATCAGGTTGAGGGGATAGGAGCCATAATCCGCGAAATCTTCTCCCCGCCAGTCATAGGTGATGCCCAAACTGCCAAGGAACTCATCGGTCATTTTCCCGACCGATTGTTCGTCATGGAGAGGTGAAGTGAGAGAGAAAATGCCGATGTTCATTTCACCACCTCCTTTCCGGCACTACGCCAAGACATGATGCCCCCTTTGAGATTCACCACCTGGTAGCCATCAGCAGACAGTCGCTCGGCAGCAGCCACACTGCGCCTGCCACTCCTGCAATAGACAGCGACCGTTTTCTCCTTTGGCAAACGGTCACGAGCCGCCAACATGAAGGAATCGGTCTTCACGTCGATGAGAATGGCCCCCCGCAGGTGACCCTCGTCAAACTCACTCTGCGTGCGGACATCCAGGAGCACCACATTGCTGTCGGCCAGCAATTGCTCAAACTCATCATTATCAACAGTTTTAAAAGCATCGTTGGCCGTATTTCTTCCTCTCATGGCCCACATGGCAAGCGCCACGCCAAGCAAAACCAATAATAAAAACACTTTGTTCATGGCAAAAAAGTTTTTTGAGTGCAAATATAATGATTTTGGAAGAAAATGCAAGGATTATGAGATAAAGAATGTAATTTTGCACTGACTTAGCAAAAAAGGAAAACCTCATGACCATCCATTGGATAAGAACCATCACTTGCGCTGCGCTGACAGCCACAACCATGTTATCCACCGCACAGGAAGCCAACTTAGGCGACAGCGGAAACGGCAAGACCTCGTGCACCAGCATCATGGTCGGGAAAAAGGCCTCTGCCGACGGTTCGGTGATGACATCGCACACCTGTGACTCATGGTACCGCACGTGGATGCAGATAGTGCCTGCCAAGGACTACGCCAAGGACACCGTGACCGCCATCTATGACGGCAGGATGCACACCCAGTCTCCACAGGACAGCACCAAGATGTACCGCAAGGGAGTCATCCCCCAGGCGAGGCACACCTTCCGCTACCTTGACACAGCCTACCCATGCCTGAACGAAAAGCAGTTGGCCATCGGCGAGACCACCATATCAGGAAAAGACATCCTGAGGAACAAGAACGGGATGTTCTACATCGAAGAACTGGAGCGCATCGCCCTGGAACGTTGCTCCACAGCGCGTGAGGCCATCCGCCTGATGGGAGACCTGGTGAAGCAATACGGTTATGGCGACAGCGGTGAGTGTCTGACCATAGCAGACAAAGACGAGGTGTGGATTTTCGAGATTTTCGGAGAGGGAGACAAGAAAATCGGCGGTGTGTGGGCAGCAGTCCGCATCCCCGATGACGAGATAGCCGTATCCGCCAACATCAGCCGCATCTCCAAGATAGACCTTAGCGACCCCGACCATTACATGGCCTCCGACAATGTGACCGAAGTGGCCCGCAAGTTGAAGTTGTGGGACGGCAAGGGAGAATTCTGCTTCTGGAAGGCATACAGCGGCGGCAACTACCTCAAAGAACCGAAGAACTACAGTGTGCGCGAGCATTACATCATGAGTATGCTCGCCCCCTCGAAACATCTGAGCGACACCGTTGCCGAACTTCCCCTGAGTGTGAGACCCGACAAGAAGGTCAGTGCGGAGCAGGTGATGCATCTCCTCGGCAGTTACTACGAAGGAACGCCTAAGAATCTCAGCGGGCGCCACAAGATTGCCAATCCCAAGCGGAAGAAGAGCGACGGCAGCATTGTGGAAAGCGAGCCCGACAGCATCGTCTCCCCCTTCTCCAACCCCTGGATGCGTCCCGATGAGATCAACATGTATTATGCGATGGGCGACTCGGTGATGAAGAACATCCGTACGGTGAGCGTGCCCTGGTGCGCCTATAGCACCGTGATCCAGTTGCGGTCGTGGCTGCCCGACGAGGTGGGAGGCGTGGCATGGATCGCCCTTGACAACCCCGGCGAGAGTCCCCGTTTCCCCATATTTAGCGGCACCACCACCCTGCCCCAACTCCTTCAGACCTGCGGTCAGCACAGCGACCGAGATGATGCCGCTTTGTGGCACTACCGCAAGGCCAACCGCCTGGCGACAGTTAGATGGGGCACTTATCGCAAGACCATTGAGGAAGCAAGAGATTATTACATAGAGAAAGGTCAGCGGGAACTGCCATTTGTAGAAAAGACCTGGCAGGACCTCCACACACGCTCACCCAAAGAAGCAGAAAAGATGCTCAACGGCTATGTGGCCGACTTTTTCGGCTCGACCATCGTGAAGTGGGACGAACTGACCCGTCATTTCTGGCGTCAGACCTGGGCAGGTTTCTGACATCGTAGCCAGAACAAAAAGAAAACAAGAAACCGATGAATAAGAATTCAAAAATCATTGTGGTATGCGGAGGCATCTCCTCCGAGCGCGATGTGTCACTACGCAGCGGCAAGGCCATCTATGAGGCACTTCTCCGCAAGGGTTACAGCCAGACGGAGATGTATGACCTCACCCGCGACAACATGACCGGAATACTTGAGAAGCGCCCCGACATGGTGTTCCTCGGACTGCACGGCAAGGGAGGCGAGGACGGAACCATCCAAGGCATGCTCGAGTTTGCCGGCATCCCCTATACGGGTCCCGGCGTGTCGGCCAGTGCCGTCTGCATGGACAAGATCCTCACCAAGCGGGTGCTGGTCAGCGCAGGCCTCCCCACCCCATCCTTCACCGTCAGGCACCGGGGTATCGACGGCAGCGACGAAGCCATCGCTCAGTCATTGCTTGAAGAGATGCAGTTGCCGATGGTGCTCAAGTCACCCTGTCAGGGTTCAAGTTTCGGCACCAACATCGTGAGAGAAGCCACCCAGATGCAGGAAGCGATCACCGATGTCTGGCGTTTTGGCGACACGCTGATGGCCGAGGAGTATATGAACGGTGTGGAGATCACCATGCCGATACTGGGAAACGACGAACTGACCGTCCTACCGCTGATTGAGATCACCTACGAGCGCTCATTCAACGACTACACGACGAAATACACCTCCGGTCTTCACAGCCACATCATACCCGCCTGCATCGACAAGACCACCGAGCAATCCATCCTCAGTCTGGGTCAGCAAGCCTACAAGGTGCTGGGCTGCTGTGGTCTGTCGCGTGTGGATTTCATTGTCGACCATTTCAAGGGTCCGATGATCATCGAGGTCAACACCTTGCCCGGCATGACCGACATCAGTCTTTTCCCCGATGCGGCACGCTATATGGGGATGGGGTATGACGATTTGGTGGAGCGGATACTCGACTTAGGATATGAGACCACCCGTATGCTACAGTAAACTACCACTACCATGGAAGTTCATGTCAACCAAATAGAGAAACGATCCTGGATAGAGATTGACCTAGCACAACTGAAGGCCAACTATCTGATTTACAAGAAGAAACTGAAGACCGACGCCGACATCATGGCTGTCATCAAGGCAGACGCATACGGTCACGGCGACGTGCAGGTGGCGCGGATGCTCTCCTGGTGCGGATGCCATCTGTTCGCCGTATCCAACATCGACGAGGCAGTGGGACTACGTGAGGCAGGTGTCCAGGGAGAGATTCTCCTGTTGGGCTACTCCTCACCCTTCTACGCCAAGACACTGGTAGACTATGACCTCACCCAGGCCATCGTATCCGAAGAATACGCGGAAGCCCTGGCCTCCACTCCGTTCAAGGTGAAATGCCAATTCGCCATCGACACCGGCATGAACCGCATCGGCCTCAACGGAGACGACAGCGAGCAGTGCGAGCGTATCATCCGCCATTATGCAGAGCGTCTCCACCTGAACGGCATGTTCACCCACCTCTGTGTCGCCGACACCGACACCGAGGAATGCCGCGCCTTCACCTGGGGACAGATCAACAAATTCAAGTCTGTGGCAGAACGGATAGCAGATCTCCATCTGCCCTATGTCCATTGCTGCAATTCCGCTGCCGGTCTGAACTATCTCGACGGGAGCGAGAAGTTCGATCTTATCGGCGGTATCGTCAGGTTGGGCATCATACTCTTCGGACTCAAGCCATCCCCCGAAACGATACTTCCCGAAGGTATTGCCCCCGCCATTGCCTGGAAATCCGCCATCTCACAGGTGAAGGACGTGTATCCCGGCGAGACCATCGGTTACGGCCGCACCTTCAAAGTAGAGCGGAAGTCACGCATCGCCACCGTCACCACAGGTTATGCAGACGGTCTGAACCGCCATCTGTCCAACAGAGGACATGTGCTCATCCGAGGCCACAGAGCACCCATAGTAGGCCGGATCTGCATGGACCAGACACTGGTAGACGTGACCGACATCCCCGAAGTGGCCATGGGTGACAAGGTGGTCGTCTTAGGCAGGGATGGTGACTTGCAATATACCGCCGACGACATGGCCGAAGACCTCGGCACCATCGGTTATGAAGTATTGTGCACGATGAGCAAGCGTGTGCAGCGCTTCTATGTGAGCAGCAATTCCTCATTATAAAGCAATACCCACAATACAATGAAAAGAATCTCTTCAATCTGTCTTTTGCTATCGTTATTCATAGCAGCACAGGCACAAATGCAGGACCCAGTAAAGTTCAAGTCCGAATTGAAGACCGGATCGGGTCCTGAGGCAGAAATGGTCTTCACCGCCACCATCGACCCAGGCTGGCATGTCTATTCCACAGAACTTGGGAGCGACGGTCCTATAGAAGCCTCACTTCATGTCAACAAAATGGAAGGAGCCGAACTCGTTGGCAAACTCACCCCCAAGGGCAAGGAGATATCCAACTTCGACGAGATGTTCGGCATGAAACTGCGCTATTTTGAAAAAACGGCACAGTTTGTCCAGAAAGTGAAATTCACCAAACCACAATACGACATCGACGCCTATCTGGAGTATGGTGCCTGCAACGACGAGATGTGCATGCCCCCATCGGAGGTCCCACTGAAGCAGAACGGCAAGAGTCCTGCCGTGGCTGGTGCGGTTGAGGAAAAGGCAAAAGTGGAAGAGGTAAAGGAAGAGAAAGCCGTTGAAGAGGTGAAGAATGAGGAAGAGGCTCAGACTCAGGCAGACACACTTGCCACCCCCACCGCATTGGCAGACTCCGCCGTTGCCGTTGCCGCCCTCTCAGGCGACCAGGAAGATCTTTGGCGGCCTGTCATCTCTGAACTTCGCGCCTTGGGCAACAGTAGCGACAGCCTGAGCAACCACTCGCTGCTGTACATCCTGTTCATGGGCTTTGTAGGTGGTCTGCTGGCAGTGCTCATGCCCTGCATCTGGCCCATCATCCCCATGACTGTGAGTTTCTTCCTGAAACGGGCAAAGAGCGACAAGAAGAAAGGCATCAAGGATGCCATCACCTACGGCATCTCCATCATCATCATCTATCTGGCGCTCGGACTTCTTGTGACGGCAATATTTGGCAGCGACACGCTGAATGCCATGTCCACCAATGCGGTGTTCAACATATTCTTGTTCCTGCTGCTTGTGGTGTTCGCCCTGTCATTCTTCGGATGGTTTGAAATCAAGTTGCCAAGCAGTTGGGCCAACGCCGTTGACACGAAGGCATCAAATACCAGTGGTCTTGTCTCCATATTCCTGATGGCATTCACCCTTGTGCTGGTGAGTTTCTCCTGCACGGCACCCATTATCGGACTGCTGCTTGTGGAGACGACGACCAGCGGCAACTGGGTGGCTCCTGCCCTCGGCATGTTCGGTTTCGCCCTTGCACTTGCCTTGCCCTTCACCCTTTTCGCCTTGTTCCCCGCTTGGCTGAAGCAAGCGCCCAAGTCAGGTTCGTGGATGACCACGCTCAAGGTGGTGCTGGGATTCATCGAACTGGCCTTTGCCCTCAAGTTCTTCTCCGTAGCCGACCTTGCCTACGGATGGCATTTGCTGGACCGCGAGGTGTTCCTCTCCCTGTGGATTGTCATCTTCGGTCTCCTCGGCGCTTACCTCTGTGGATGGCTGAAATTCCAGGAGGATGAGACAGGCGGCGACCTGCACAAGCCGATGCCAGTATTGTGCATCATGGGCGGATTGGTATCATTGGCATTTGCTGTGTATATGATTCCCGGACTGTGGGGAGCCCCCTGCAAGGCCGTCAGTGCCTTCGCTCCTCCCATGAACACCCAAGACTTCAATCTCAACACCAAGGTGGTGGAAGCAGCCTATACCGACTACGAGCAAGGCATGAGAGCCGCCGCCGCCCAAGGCAAACCCGTGCTGATCGACTTCACCGGTTTCGGTTGCGTGAACTGCCGCAAAATGGAGGCAGCGGTATGGACCGACCCCCGTGTAGCCAGCAAACTGACCAAGGACTATGTGCTCATCTCGCTCTACGTGGATGACAAGACACCACTGAAGGAGCCCATGACGGTGACAGATGAGAAAGGGCAAGAAAAGACACTCCGCACGGTGGGAGCCAAATGGAGTTATCTGCAGAGCAACAAATTCGGAGCCAACGCCCAACCCTTCTACGTGGCGGTCTCACCACAAGGCAATCCTCTGACCGGAGCGAGAAGTTATGATGAGAGCATTGACAAATACATGGACTTCCTTGATGAAGGGCTGAAAGCCTACAAGACATCCTCAGAGTAAGTCAGCCCACCCGTCACGAAGCCCCATCCATTCATCGGACCTAAATCATAATGAAAATACTATGCTAGACAAAGAAACACGCGACGAAATTCTGCAACTCATCAGGCAGAATGTAGTACCAGCCATCGGTTGCACAGAGCCCATGGCCGTTTCCCTCTGCACCGCCAAAGCAGCAGAGAAGTTAGGATGCCGTCCTGAGCACATCGATGTATGGCTGAGTGGCAACGTGCTCAAAAACGCCATGGGTGTGGGAATTCCCGGCACGGGAATGATCGGTCTGCCCATCGCCATCGCCCTGGGTGCGCTCATCGGCAAGTCTGAATACCAACTGGAGGTGCTCAGGGACCTCACTCCGGAAGATGTGGAGGAAGGCAAACGCTTCATCGCCGAAAACCGCATCAACATCCAACTGAAGCCGCTGTGCCCCGACAACCTTTACATCGAGGTGCTCTGCAAAGGCGACGGCAGGACAGCCACAGCCATCATAGAGGGCAGCCACACCCATTTTGTGGAGCAAGCCAGTGACTGCAGCCAAGAGAAGGAAACTGTCATGCCGGAGGAAGAGCGTCAACTCAACCTCCGGTTGGTGTATGACTTCGCCACGACCAGTCCGCTGGATGAAATCCGTTTTCTCCTGAAGACCCGTGACTTGAACATGCAAGCCGCGGAAGATGCCAAGAAGGGCAATTACGGCCACTGTCTCGGCAAGACCATCGACAGGCCGTTGGCACACGGCATTTTTGGCAACTCCATCTTTTCACATATCATATCCAAGACAGCCTCGGCCTGTGATGCCCGTATGGGCGGAGCGATGATACCCGTCATGTCCAATTCCGGCTCAGGCAACCAAGGCATCTGCGCCACCAACCCGGTGGTTGTCTATGCCATTGAGAACGAGAACACCGAGGAAGAACTCATCCGGGCACTGACACTGAGTCATCTGACTGCCATCTACATCAAACAGAGTCTGGGCACCCTCTCGGCCCTGTGTGGGTGTGTGGTGGCCTCCATCGGTTCTTCCTGCGGCATCACCTATCTGATGGGCGGCGACTACGAGCGTATCTGCCGTTCGGTGAAGAACATGATCGCCAATCTCACTGGGATGATTTGCGACGGGGCCAAACCCTCGTGCTCTCTCAAAATCTGCTCTGGGGTCAGCACCGCCTTGCTGTCAGCGCTCCTCTCCATGGAGGGCCGATGTGTGACAGCAGCCGAAGGTATCGTAGATGAGGATGTGGACCGCAGCATCCACAACCTCACCAGCATCGGGGCCGATGCCATGCGCATGACAGACGAGATGGTGCTCAACATCATGACGAGCAAAAGGTAAAACTATTGAAGATTGAAAATTGAAAATTGAAGATTGAAAATTGAAGATTGAAAATTGAAGATTGAAAATTGAAGGGTGGAGAGTGAAGAGTGAATAAAAACGCAATTAAAAAACTTCATAACTATGAAAATCAGGACCTTAAGTCTTATATTGGTCATGGTCATGATGGAAGTGTCATTCGTCGTGGCCGCTCCTATCGATGTAGAAACCGCCCGGAAAAAAGTGGCGGAGTATATGGTATCCTCCAGAAAGAAAGTGAAGGGTGACATGCAACTCTCCCTGGCCACCACAATAGAGCCTCTCTCCCACCCCGGACAAGCCGCCTTGTATGCACTTCAGATGTAGCAACTGCATTGGGTGCTCATTTCGACTATAATGTCAACATCTCTGTCATTGATGCAGATGCTTTTACTACTTTGGAATGGGAGAGTATGATTTACAGTGAACTCTCAAAAGGCCAGCCCGTATTGATGGGTGGTGGCGGCCATGCATTCGTTTGTGACGGTTATGATGCCAGCAATGGTCAATTTCATTTCAATTGGGGATGGGGAGGAAACTATGACGGCTGGTTTTCCATGACTGCGCTGACACCGTCAAATCATAATTATTCAAGCGGGAAAATGGCACTCATCAACATCAACCCCTTTGCACCTTTGGATGCCTCTCCTTACGCTATCTTTTCAGAAGACAACACTGAGGTGACATTCTATTATGACAACAAATACAAAGAACGTGAGGGCAGAATGTATCCGTTGGTAGACGGCGCTGTGACATGGGGATGGAGCAATAGTGGATACGATGAATATGGTGAGCCGTCCAGTGAGGTGACCCATGTGGTTTTCGACCCTTCTTTTATTGGTGCGAGACCCAAGACAACAAGGTATTGGTTTTCTGAAATGAAACAGTTGACATCGATCACTGGACTGCATTACTTGAACTGTGACTGTGTTACCGATATGAGTTCTATGTTCGAAAATTGCTCCAGTCTGAAGAGTATTGACCTCAGTGTCCTCAACACATCCAAAGTAAGAAGCATGGAATATATGTTCGATAATTGTGTCAGTTTGGAGAGCATTGACCTTAGTGGCCTCAACACATCAAATGTTACCAACATGGGAAATATGTTTTGGAGTTGTAGTAATCTGAAAAGTATCAATTTCGGGTCGATAGATACTTCAAATGTTACAAACATAAAAAGTATGTTTAGTGGTTGCTCCAGCCTTGAGAGCATCGACCTCAGTGGCCTCAACACTGCGAAAGTGACTTCTTTAAGTTCGATGTTCTATGGTTGCACCAGCCTTGAGAGTATCGACCTCAGTGGCCTCAACACTGCGAAAGTTACTTCGATGTCCAGTATGTTCGGTTTCTGTCCGAAATTGAAAACTGTCAATCTGAACAATTTGAAAACAGATAATTTGACAAGTATGTCAGGCATGTTTTCTGGATGCTCCAGTTTGGAGGAAATTGACCTGAGCACCATCAACACATCCAAAGTTAAATCTGCCAGTTCATTGTTCAATGGATGCACCAAACTTCAGAGTGTGAATTTGGGCAATTTTGACGCCTCTTATCTGACCAGCGCGTACTGGATGTTCAAGGGTTGCGCCAATTTGCAGAGCCTTGACTTAAGTAATTGGAACACATCAAATGTGACTAACATGGAAAGCATGTTCAGCGGATGCACCAACTTGCAGAACCTTAACCTGAGCGGTTGGGACACATCGAATGTGACCAACATGAATTCCATGTTCAACAAATGTTCCAAACTTCAGAAACTTGACCTCAGTTTTTTCGATGTTGGGAATGTAACGGATGTTAGTTTAATGTTTAGTTATTGCAGCAGTCTGAAGGATCTTAAATTGGGAAAATGGAATGTTTCCAACTTGACGAATATGAGCCACATGTTCTCCGGTTGCTCCAACTTAGAGAGGCTTGACTGGAATTTCATCAACGCCACCAACGTGGAAAATATGGAGTACATGTTCTACGGTTGCTCCCAACTTCGGAACATTCAACTCAGCAACATCGATATGAGCAATGTCTCCAATAATGAGGAAATGTTTTCCAGATGTCTGTCCTTGAAAAGAATCGACCTTCCTTCGAGTTTGAGAAAAGTGGGGGAATATATGTTCGCCCTGTGCGAGTCGCTTGAAAGCATGACGCTTCCGGAAGGGGTGGACACCATTGGCTCCTATGCGTTTTATAAATGCAAGCAATTGAAAGAGGTCTCCCTGCCATCATCCGTTATAACCATTGAGGACAATGCCTTTATGACTTGTGACAGTCTGATTTATGTGATTGTGAACTGGAGGTATCCCCTTGATATTACCGAGGACATCTTCCCTAACCGCCAAAATGCCTACCTCTATGTCCCATATGGATCTTGGGAATATTACTATCTGACACGTATTTGGAAGGAGTTTAAGGAAATTCGGCAATACATGACTAAATTGGTCGGCGATGTCAACTATGACAACAAGTTGAGTGTTACCGATGTCATGTTGTTGGTGAACTATATTCTCGGAAAGGAGAATCATCCATTCTCTCGTGCCAAGGCCGACATCAACAGCGACGGCAGGATCACCGTCACCGATGTCACTCAGATGGTGAGTGCCATCAGTGGGAGAAAGTGAATCAGGTTTTTAAATGTCTAAAATTGAACGCCTATTAATCTGAAAAGTTGATTATTGACATTTCTCCAATTCCTTGATTGGGTTCACTAAGAAAACATGCATTTTCGGATCCCATCGCCAATCACCCTGTGGGATGATGGTGGGGATGCTGTAGTGCAAGTGTGGTGGTTTGCCTGCCGCATTGCCCGTATCTCCTACTTTGCCGATCACAGATTTTTTGGTGACGAAAGCGCCGAAGTGTGTATCTATCTCACTCATGTGGGCATAGTAGTGAAACCGCATTTTAGAACTGAATATCACCACGATATTGCCACCTGCGCCATTAGTATGAGCCGCTGCCACAACAATTCCGCCAATGGCGGGATGAATCGCTGTGCCTTTTTTGGCAAAGATGTCAACACCCCGGTGATTGTGGTCGCCCCATGGATGCCAGAACGATATAGGATTGTAACTCTCCTTGCCACAGCCCTCCACAGGGTTCTGAATCTTTGAGGGCAACAGCATGTCGACAACTATCAGGACAAGCACTACAACCAGTACGATTTTCAACCATTTTTTGATTTTCCTTTTCATGTTTTTACAATAGGGATTAATAGTCTTTACAAATATAATTACCTCTTTATAGTATAATGATTTGCAGCGATGCAAAGGTAACGCAATTCTGCCCCACATTCATCATTTTGGGTGCTGTCTTGTATGAATCCCCGTTTCTATTGTATCAAATCATTCTACTTATGATGTTGGCTATTGGCCATTGGCTGTTGGCCGTTGGCTATTGGCTGGGGGCTGTTGGCCCAAACAAAGGATTTTTGTTTAGCATAGCGCATTATTTTTTTGTAGATGGGTAAATAAACCAACAAAAAAAACAAAAATCATTTCTTTTCACTTTTTTTTTGTACTTTTGCCCATGAAACAGTAAACGACAATTCATTTTTTATCCACAAAAGCCGAAAAAATTACATTATGTATTGGAATGAGAGCATTGAATGCATGGACCGCGAGCAACTTCGCGAGATCCAGAACCGCCGTCTGAAGAAGATTGTGAACTACTGTTATCACAACACTCCTTTCTATCGCAAGAAATTTCAGGAGATGGACCTCAGTCCCGATGACATTCAGGGGATTGAAGACATCACCAAATTACCATTTACCGACAAAACTGACCTTCGCGACACCTATCCTTTCGGCCTTGCCGCCGTGCCGATGAGTCAGATTGTCCGCATTCATGCCTCCTCAGGTACAACAGGCAAGCCCGTCGTGGTGCTCTACACCCGCAAGGACTTGGCCATGTGGACAGAAGCCATCTCCCGTGCCTTCACCGCCTATGGTGCCACCAGGAATGACATTTTCCAGATCTCATACGGCTATGGACTTTTCACCGGTGGACTCGGCGCCCATGATGGTGCCACCAATATCGGAGCCAGTGTCATCCCCATCTCCTCCGGCAACACCCAGAAGCAAATCACACTGATGCACGACTTCGGTGCCACCGCCCTCTGCTGCACCCCTTCGTATGCCATGTTCCTCGGAGAGGCCATGCGAGAGTCGGAATGGCCCAGAGAGGAATTCAAACTTCGCTTTGGTGCCTTTGGTGCGGAACCGTGGACGGAGAACATGCGTGTGAAACTCGAGGAATCACTGGGCATCAAGGCTTACGACATCTATGGTCTGAGCGAGATCGCCGGTCCTGGCGTAGGCTATGAGTGCGAATGCCAGCATGGCACCCACCTCAACGAAGACTACTTCTTCCCCGAGATTGTCAACCCAGAGACTGGAGAATCCTTGCCTGAAGGCCAGTTTGGCGAACTTTGCTTCACCCATCTGACCAAGGAAGGCATGCCGCTGCTGAGATACCGCACACACGACCTGACGGCCCTTCATTATGAGCGTTGCTCCTGCGGACGCACATTGGTGAGGATGGACCGCATCCTCGGCCGCTGCGACGACATGCTGATCATCCGAGGTGTCAACGTATTCCCGTCACAGATAGAGGCCGTCATCCTCAAGCAAGAGGAATTCGAGCCCCACTTCCTGCTGGAGGTTGACCGCGTGAACAACACTGACACCAGCATGCTCAAGGTGGAAGTCAAGGAAGAATACTTCACCGACAATATGTCGGATATGGTGGCTCTTCAGAAGAAACTCGAAGGTGAACTCCGCAGCGTGATCGGAATCGGATTCAAGGTGAAACTTGTCGAGCCTAAGGGAATTGAACGTTCCACCGGCAAGGCAAAGCGTGTCATCGACAAGAGGAAGATTTGAGTGAAGAGTGAAGAGTGAAGAATATTAATTTAATCAACCAATAAGACCTATGTTAGCAAAGCAATTATCCATTTTTTTGGAAAACAAGTCAGGCCGCCTGACTGAGGTGACCGAGGTGTTGGGCCAAGCAGGTGTCAACCTGTCCGCCATGAGCATCGCCGACAACTCCGACTTCGGCATCCTGCGCTGCATCGTCAGCGACCCCGACCTGGGTTACAAAGTACTGAAAGACGCACATTTTACCGTCAAACTCACCGATGTGATCGGGTTCACATGTCCCAACACGCCAGGTTCGCTGGCTGTAGTCCTCAAATGCCTCTCCGACGCCGGCGTTTTCATCGAGTATATGTACTCCTTCAGCAACGGAGACGGTGCCAATGTGGTCATCCGCCCCTCTGACCTCAAACTATGTGACCAAATCCTTGAGTCCAAAAAAGTAGACCTCATCGCCGCAAGCGACCTTTACAAACTCTAAACTATCAGACATGACTAACAAAAAATACGGATATTTCGATGACGCCAACCGTGAGTATGTCATCACCGACCCCCAGACCCCATGGCCCTGGATCAACTATCTGGGCAATGAGGATTTCTTCTCACTTATCAGCAACACGGCAGGAGGCTACTCCTTCTACAAAGATGCCAAATTCCGCCGTCTGACCCGTTATCGCTACAACAACGTACCGATGGACAACGGCGGCCGGTATTTCTACATCAAAGACGGTTCGACGGTATGGAACCCCGGTTGGAAACCCTGCAAGACCCCGCTCGACTTTTATGAGTGCCGCCATGGTATGAACTACACCCGTCTGACCGGGCGCAAGGACGGCATCGAGGCCAGCGTGCTCTTCTTTGTCCCGTTGAAGAGTTGGTGCGAGGTGCAGAAACTCACCCTGAGCAACACCACCGACAAGGTGAGAAAGATACAACTTTTCTCCTTTGAGGAGTGGTGTCTGTGGAATGCCGCCACCGATATGGAGAATTTCCAGCGCAACTTCTCTACCGGCGAGGTGGAGATCGAAGGCTCGGTCATCTATCACAAGACGGAGTATCGTGAGCGCCGCAACCACTACGCCTATTACAGCGTCAACGTGCCGATTGACGGATTTGACACCGACCGTGAGACCTTCGTAGGCCTATACAACGGATTCGACCATCCCGATGCCGTATTCGAAGGCCGTCCGCGCAATTCCCACGCACACGGCTGGAGTCCCATCGCCTCCCATTATATAGAGGTGGAACTGCAGCCCGGCGAAAGCCGCGACTTCATTTTCGTGCTGGGGTATGTGGAGAACGAGCAGGAAGAGAAATTCATCGCTCCGAAAGTCATCAACAAGAAAAAGGCCCTGGACACCATCGCACGTTTTGACACGACGGAGAAGGTAGACGCAGCCTTCCGCGAACTGAACGAGTATTGGGATGACTTGCTCGACATCTATGTCGCCGACACCGGCAACGAGAAACTCGACCGCATGGTAAATATTTGGAACCAGTATCAGTGTATGGTGACCTTCTGCATGTCACGTTCAGCCTCGTTCTTCGAGAGCGGAATCGGACGAGGCATGGGCTTCCGTGACTCCAACCAAGACCTGGTGGGATTTGTTCACCAGATACCCGAGCGTGCCCGCCAGCGAATCATCGACATCGCATCGACACAATTCCCCGACGGAGGATGCTACCACCAGTATCAGCCCCTCACCAAACGAGGCAACAACGACATCGGTGGCGGTTTCAACGACGACCCCTGTTGGCTGATCTTCGGCACAGTGGCCTACATCAAGGAGACGGGCGATTTCTCCATCCTCGACGAGATGGTGCCGTTCGACAACCAGGAAGGCAGCGAAGTGCCCCTGATGGAGCACCTGCGTGTATCGTTCAATCATGTGGTCGACAATCTCGGTCCTCATCAGTTGCCACTGATAGGCCGTGCCGACTGGAATGACTGTCTCAACCTGAACTGTTTCTCATGGGATCCCAATGAGTCGTTCCAAACCACCGAGAACAAGACGGAAGGCTCTCAGGCCGAGAGTCTGATGATCGCAGGCCTCTTTGTGGTGACAGGAAAGGAATATGCCGCCCTTTGCCGCCGCATCGGCGACGACGCAGAGGCCGAGCGCGCCCAGAAGCACATCGACGCCATGGAGGAAGCCGTGAAACGCGACGGATGGGACGGAGAATGGTATCTCCGCGCCTATGACTTCTATGGCAGGAAAATCGGTTCGAAGGAGAACGAAGAGGGCAAGATCTTCATTGAGAGTCAAGGATGGTGCACCATGGCTGGCATCGGCGCCGAGGAAGGGATGGTGGACAAGTCGCTTGACTCGGTGAAGAAATACCTGGAGTGTGAGCACGGCATCGTGCTCAACAACCCCGCCTTCACCCGTTATATCTACGAGTACGGCGAGATCAGCAGTTATCCGGAAGGCTACAAGGAGAATGCCGGCATCTTCTGCCACAACAATCCCTGGGTCATCATCGGCGAGACCCTCGCGGGCCGTGGCGATGATGCATGGAGCCACTACCGCAAGATTCTGCCCAGTTATGTGGAGGAGAAATACAGCACGCTGCACAAAGTGGAGCCCTACGTCAACTGCCAGATGGTGGCCGGAAAGGATGCCGCCCGTCCCGGTGAGGGCAAGAACAGTTGGCTGACAGGCACAGCCGCCTGGATGTGGCTGACCGTGAGCCAGTATATCCTTGGCATCAAGCCCGATTACGACGGACTGCTCATCGACCCATGCGTACCCTCCACCGCCCAGGAGTTCTCCGTGAAGCGTAAGTTCCGTGACGCGGAGTACCGCATCCGCATCTCCAATCCCAAGGGAGTCAACCGCGGAGTGCTCACTGTCGAGGTGGATGGTGCCCTGATTGACAGCAATGTCATCCCCTATGAGCCAGGCAGCCACGAAGTGACTGTGGTGATGGGATAAAGAAATCCTGATATCCTTCATTTCAAATATCAACACTGAGTTACAGAGATACAGAGTTTATAACCTCTGTGTCTCTGTATCTTTGTGTTTCAATTTTTTTATGAATATGTAGTGCAAGACAAATAATTACGTTTTTGTTTTGCATTGCACTTGTTTTGTATTACCTTTGCACCCGATTTGCAGAGCGCAAGTTAAGGGGTGCCCGATATTTCGGGCTGAGATCAGACCCTCTGACCTGATCCGGGTAATGCCGGCGTAGGAATTCATTCTTCCTTCCCCCTTATTGTATATATCATAATAAGGTATTCATGAAAAAAATATTTTTGTCAGCCATCGCTTGTCTCTCCGCCGCGGGAGTCATGGCGCAGGACATTGACTCTCTACGGTTGGAACAACTGCATGAGGTAGTGATAAAAGGCGTGAGAGCACAAAAAGACGCGCCCTACGCTGTGGCCCACATCAAGAAAGCAGAGTTGCAGGAATTCTCCAAGACGGGACAGGAACTGCCCTTCCTTTTCTCACAGACACCAGGTGTGCTGGCATGGAGCGAGAACGGTCTCGGCACCGGCACCACCTACATGCGCATACGTGGTGCAGGTGACTCACGCATCAACGTCACTCTCGACGGTGTTCCTCTCAACTCCCCCGAGGACCAATGTGTATTTTGGGCCAACATGAACAGTTATGCCTCTCTGCTCGGCAGTGTTCAAATACAGCGAGGCGTGGGCTCATCGACCAACGGAGACGGCGCATTCGGCGGAAGCATCTCACTCTCATCAAAGGCAGCCTCAGACATTCCCTCCGCAGAACTCAGCGCCAGTTACGGGTCGTTCAACACCTACAACATCGGTGGGGCATTCAACACCGGACTGCTTTGGAACCATGTTGTCTTCGACGGAGCCTACCATGAGACCAACACCGATGGATTCATCCATGGAACAAGCGGACGCTCAGGCAGTTACTATGGCAGCATCAGATACCTGACCGACAAGTTCATCATCAGATACAAGAATTTCGGCAACTTCGAGAAGACGGGACAGGCATGGAACGGAGTGACTGCCGGCGACAACGACCTCTCGCTCATGGACGGGACATACGGTGCGCATACCGGTATCCGTACCTACAAAGACCTCTACAATGCCGGTCTCGGGAAATACAACACCCTTTACGAGACACTGGCATACGATGCCGACGGCAATTTCGCGAAGGATGCGAAAGGTAACTATGTCACACAGCGTTATGTCACCGGCAATGGAAAACTGTGGCGGCAGGCGACCGACAATTTCTGGCAGAGCCACAACATCCTCTCCTTCACATGGGATGTCAATCCCCATCTGAACACGACCGCCTCTATCCACTACACCCATGGCTATGGCTATTACAATGAGTTTAGGTACAACAACAAACTGAAGAAGTTCGGCCTCGCCAACTTCACCACCAGCGACGGGAAGACGGTGAAGCGCACCGACTTCATCCGCAAGAAAGGCATCAGTCAGGACACTTACGGTCTTGTGTGGAACGCCAACTACAAGGCAGAGCGCTGGGACATCATGAGCGGTGTCTCCCTCCAGCGCTTCAGCGGCAACCACTTCGGGCACCTCACCTACATCGCCCATCCCGAACTAAGCAAGAAACTGCTCTCCGGCGGGAAATACCAGTATTATGACTCCGATGCCAATAAAGATGACTACAGCGGATATGTCAAGGCCGCCTATTATCTCACCTCCACCCTGAGCGTGTTCGGTGATGTACAGTACCGCCATGTGAACTATACCACCGACGGCATCAACGACAAGTTCTATGAGAACGAGGACGGCACCTACACCAACCAGCGCATTGACATCAACAAGAAATATGACTTTGCCAACATCAAGGGCGGATTGAGTTACCATACAGACCATCACCGCGCTTATCTCTCGGCAGCGACCAGCAACAGGGAACCCGAGCGCAACAACTTCACCGACAACGGCAGTTACCCTGCTCCCAAACCAGAGAAACTGCTTGATTTCGAGGCAGGTTACAACTACAGCGGACAGCACTGGCGCGCAGGGGTCAACCTCTATTACATGGACTACACCAACCAGTTTGTGCAAACCGGAGAGGTAAGTGACATCGGCGAGGCTCTGACCACCAACATCAAGGACTCCTACCGCATGGGCGTGGAGGTGACCGCAGAAGTAGACCTCACCCCATGGCTCACCCTCGAAGGCAATGCCGCCCTGAGCAAGAACAAGATCAAGGATTTCGACGAAGTGGTGGAAGACTGGGACAATGGCAGCCAAACCATCCATTATGACAACTCGACGCTCGCCTTCTCCCCCTCCGCCATTCTCAACGGTTTTGTTCGTCTGCACCACAGAGGATGGCAGGCCATCTGGCACACCAACTATGTGAGCCGGCAGTATCTGGACAACACGGAGAACACCGACCGCTCACTGCCCTGCTACAGCACATCCAATGTCAACCTCAGTTATACATCCAAGGTGAGCAAAGCCCTCGGTCTGAAGGAGGTGACCATCGGCATGAATTTCCACAACATCTTCAGCCGCAGATATGCCGCCAGCGGTTGGGTATACTCAGCCATCTGCGACAGTTATGGTCATCCCAACGACAACCGTTACTATCAGATAGGATTCATCCCCATGGCCGGCTTTACCGCCATGGGTAATGTGACACTCAAATTTTAAGCATCATGCTTGATTTTCTGCAAGCCCACTGGCTAGACATGCTGACCACGGTGCTCGGACTGGCTTACATCCTGCTCGAGTACCATGCCAGCATCTGGCTGTGGGCAGTGGGATTCGCGATGCAGAGTTTAGGCATTGTCCTCTATTACCAAAAGGGGCTGTATGCCGACTGCGGCATGGAATTCTACTATCTTGCCATGACGGTGTATGGTTATTTGCACTGGATCAAATCTTCCGGCCATGACGGTAAATCATCCGGCAGTGACGGAAAGTCCAAGAAAGAAAGACCCGTCACGCATTTTCCCGCAAGATTGGCATTGATTTGGCTTTTTGTCACCTTGACAGTATGGGGAGTGCTTTATTGGTTCCTCTCCACTTACACCGACTCCAGTGTGCCCCTGGCCGATTCCTTCACCACCTCCCTGTCTTTTGTCGGAATATGGGCTCTGGCACGGAAGTATCTTGAGCAATGGCTGATATGGATAGTGGTCGATGTGGTCACCTGCATCCTCTATTACTACAAGGATATTCCCTTCAAGGGAAGCCTGTATGCCCTGTATGTCGTGATAGCCATATTCGGATACAGGAAGTGGCGAAAGATGATGCAGGAAGCGTGAATGACCATCAGCAAGAAGCCGTTGTTTGCGCGCACATTGTTAATTTTTGTCTTTTTGGGGAACAAAGTGATAGATTGACTTGCATAAGCCGCTCCAAAAGCGTATCTTTGCAGTGTCATAAAGCTGAAAGGCGTGATGCCTTATTATTTTGTTAGCAAAGATAAAACTAAGACAATAATAATTTTCGCTAAAAACATCTCACATCTGTGAGGTGGTCCACTCGTGAGAGTCGATATCTTTGAGTTAATTTATTTAGTAAGTTATATACATGCACCCAGTCGTGAGACTAGGTGCATGTTTTTCTATATGGACGCATAATGAAAAAAGGGCACGCTTGCAAGCGTGTCCCTTTTCATGAAGCATAATGTGAAAATGAAGAGCCTAGTCTTTGAGTCTGAATGATCTCTCAATAGTTTGAATAAGCGCGGTAAATTCCTTCTCGGCCTTCATTCGCTGCTCCACTTTTTCGCAACTGTGCAGCACAGTGGAGTGGTCGCGTCCTGCGATGAGTTGTCCGATTCTGGATGCCGGCATCTTCGTGTGTTTTTGGGCTAGATACATTGAGACTTGTCTTGCGACGACTAAGTTACGTTTCCTACTTTTGCCTCCCACCTCCTCGGGAGAGACATTGAATTGGTTGCAAACCGTGTTGACAATCTCATCGACTGTGAGCGGTTTGTTGTCGACCTTGACTGAGCGCTTGAGCACGGATGTGGCGAGCGCCATGTCAATAGGTCTGCCATATACCACCGAGTAAGCCATGAGTGAGTTAACCACACCTTCCAGGTCTCTCACGCTTCCGTTGGCATTCTCGGCGATATAGAGGATCACATCCTCTGGGATATCAAGACCATCTTTCCTGATCTTTGCATGGAGGATATCGACACAGAGTTGTGTGTCGGGTTTCTCCAGTTCTGCGATAAGTCCGCAACTGAACCTTGTGAGCAGTCTGTCGTTCATCCCCTGGAGGTCCACCGGCGGGCGGTCGCATGCCAGAATGATACGCTTCCCGTTGCGGAACAGGTGGTCGAAGATATGGAAGAAGGTGTTCTGTGTCTTAGCAGAGGTCATCCATTCCTGAATATCATCAACAATCAGCACATCGATGGTCTGATAGAAATTGATGAAGTCATTGATGGTACTGTGTATGATAGCATTGGTATACTGCACCTGAAACAGTCTGGCGCTGACATAGAGCACCCGTCTTTGCTGATAATTCTTTTTGATGCGCAGTCCTATGGCATTAATAAGGTGGGTCTTTCCACAGCCCGAAGGTCCGTAGATGAACATCGGGTTGAACATGGTGGTAGCCGGCTGCTCAGCGATGGTCAGTCCCACCGCCCTTGGCAGTTTGTTGCTGGCCCCCTCGATGAAGTTGTCAAAGGTCTGCTGTGGGTTGAGTTGTGAGTCGATTTCCTGTGGTTTTGCCGCATCGAGAACCGAATATGACTGATTGGCCTTGGTGCTGGGCACAGGTTTCTCCATCACCTCCTGAGTGTTGTCAGACTGCACCACCATTGCCTTATTATTGGTCTTGTCGGTGATGATGCGGTATTCGAGTTTCACCCCACTTCCGAACACCCTCTTGAGAACCTTGCTGATCAAGTCCACAAAGTTCCCCTCCAGGTACTCATACACGAATGGGCTGGGTACCTGCACCAAGACAGTCATTCGAGCCGGGAAATACGACTCGAAGACAATTGGCTCGAACCATGTTTTGAATTGCTGCTCCGTGACATTTGCCTTGATAATTTGGAGGCACTTTTCCCAGAGGAGCGTTGGACTTTGTTTCATTGATAATCTCGAAAAGGTTGCTAGGCGTTATTAGCCTGTGTCTTTAATTCGAATGCAAATATCGCAATAATTTTCGTGAAAAAAAAATGTGAGTTTTACTTGCATTTTAACCATGCGTTGTAAAATACTATAGAATGGTCACTTACATTATTTCGCTCTAAAGTGATTTTTTCTTTACATTTGCATTTTTGCAAGTGATTGATTTTTTGCTATTTAAATAAAAAGAACTTCATTTGCGATTTTTGCAAATGAAGTTCTTGAAAAATATCATAAATACCTTATCATTAATGTTTTGTAAAATTTAGATAAAGTAAATTATAAAGTAATTATTATTTAGAACTATTCTATTTTAACCAATTATTGAACCTAATTTGTATACAATCAAATGTTAACACGTTTTAAGGTTCTGAGACTATGGTCATTCAGTATTTTCACTTATCTTTCTTCCCGAATACGGAGAAGTGCACATACCTCTTGGGATGGGATTTGAAGTCGATGAGCAAGGAGTCGGCATGTGCCATGGTTGCGTTGAGATTGTCATAGAACGATCTGTCGCGCATGAGCAAGCCGAGTGACCCTTTGCCCTGGTTGAGTTCGTTGGTGAAGGCTTTGAGATTATTGAGAGTCTGGCTAAGTTCGTTGAGAGATTTCTCCAGATCCAGTTTGGAGAGGTTCTCTGTGACCGCGACCGTATTCCCCATGGCCTGTGAAGCCTGGTTGAGCACTCCGTCTGCTTTTCCTACGAGTCCGGGCATTTCCTTATTGAGGCCAGCCATGAGTGTATTGATTTGATTGGTGGTGTTGGTCAGGTCGTGCGTCACCTGTTCTGCATGATGCAAGGTATTTGGCAGAGCCGGGTCAGCCATCAAACTATTCACACTCATCAGGATGGAGTCCACTTTCGGAAGCATTTTCTCCACGACGGGTATCATTTCCTTCACTTTGCCCATGGCTCCAGCATTGAGGCTTCCATTGATGGTGTCGAGAGGCTGCATGAAGCCATCTCCCCCCTCGCCCAGAACGAGGTCCACCTGAACGTTTCCCAGCAAGTCGCTGGATATTTCCGCCAATGTCCCTTGAGGAATCTGGAGGTTTTTATTGATACCCACCTCTGCTACGATCTCTCCCCTTTTGTTGAAATCGAAGTTGATGGATTTGACAGTACCCACCTTGTATCCATCCGCCATAATGGGACAGGAAGAAGACAGTCCGTCAATTTTGTCGAACTTCACATAATATAAGGTGTCATCTGAGAAGAGTGAGACCCCTTTAAGGAAATTCAATCCGAAGAAGAGGATCACGATGCCGATGATAGCCACGAGAGCAATTCTTATTTCCTTTGTTAAGCCTTTCATATTAGTTCTTTTTGTTTTTTAGTGTTTTAAACTCCCTGATGGCTTTTGCCAGATCAGTTTTCTCCCCATCCTTGAATGCGATGATGAAGGCTTGGGGGAATTTGGTGAGAAGTTCTTTTCTGATATTGGAAATTTCGTCAAAGTCAGGCGTTGCTCCCACGGTGTACTTGAACATACCGTTTTCCTCATAAGAATCGATATTCTCCACCCCCTGGAAGACGCTGTTTGTCGTAGGGATCAACTGTGAGGTAGCAGCAATCTGCACTTTGAACACAGGGCCATGCAGAGGGATTTCCTCCGTGGGCTTTACGGGATCCTTTTTGGGGTCTGCTACAGGCACTTTTTTCTTTGGTTCGGCGACAGGCTGTGCTGGCACTTCTTTCTTTGGCTCAGCGACAGGCTGTGCTGGAACTTCTTTCTTTGGTTCGGCGACAGGCTGCGCTGGTATTTCTTTCTTTGGTTCGGCGACAGGCTGTGCTGGAATTTCTTTCTTCGGCTCGGCGACAGGCTGTGCTGGAATTTCTTTCTTTGGCTCGGCGACAGGCTGTGCTGGAACTTCTTTCTTTGGTTCGGCGACAGGCTGCACGGGTTCCTTTTTAGGCTCTGCAGCGGGTCTTACAGGTTCCTTTGGGGGTTCGGAAACAATCTTATCAGTAGGTGTTGGTTTTGTGTCTTTCTTAATATCTTTTGTTGGCTCAGTCTTGGGATCAGGTGTTGTCGTCTCTTTTTTTTCAGAAACGGGCTGCACTATTTCTACCTTGCTTACAAAAGCAGGAGAAGTAGCCGGAGTATTTTGAACAGGGGGACTGGCCGTAGGCTGAGGCACCTCCACAGATGTATTGACCGGTTCAGAGGGAATTATTCTCACCGCTCTCTGTTCTGTAAATTCAGCAGGCGCCGATGAGACTTCATCCGTGATGATCTGCTGTTCGGTGCGTTCCTCCGCATTCCTGTTGTCCATCCCGTCCCCGAAGTCCAAACTTTTGGCCACCGCGGGTACTTGGTCGGCCAGGGCAAGCAGCACATCCTCGTTATCATCGGATCTTTGGTCATTGTCCGCGCTCATCTTGACATTGCCATACTTTTTCTTGTATTTGACAAAAGCGTTGTAGATGCCTCTTGCCATCTTGTCCTGTCCCTCCTGCGTATTGAGGAATTCCTCCTCGTCAGGAGTGGTGATGAATCCGAGTTCGATGAGGCAACTGGGCATCGAAGTTTCCCTGATCACCAGGAATCCAGCCTGATGCACCCCTTTGTTCACCCTGCCGCTGCTGGCGCACGTCTCACTTTGTATGAGTTTAGCCATCTCCACGCTGTTCGCCATATACTTGTCCTGCATGAGTTCGAACATGATATAACTCTCGGCCGACTTGGGGTCGAATCCAGCGTAGGTTTGCTTGTAGTTTTTCTCGAGAAGGATGACGGAGTTCTCCCGTTTTGCCACATTGAGGTTGTCAGCCGCCCTGTGCATTCCGAGGGTGTACGTTTCCAGTCCTCTTGAAATTCTCCCCCCCTCGAGGGCATTGGTATGTACGGAGATGAAAAGGTCGGCCTTGTTTCTATTGGCGATATTCGCCCTCTCCTCCAGTTGGACGAACACATCCGTCTTTCTGGTATAGATGACTTTCACATCCGAGCAGTTGCGCTCCACGTACTGTCCGAATGCCAATGCCACTTTGAGGTTGATATCTTTCTCAAACGAGATTTTCCCCTTTGCACCAGGGTCTTTTCCACCATGCCCAGCGTCGATGACCAACGTGAACTTCCTATCCGCAGCCATACCCATGAGGGCTGCGGCCATAATGATAAGCGTCAAAAAAAGCCTTTTCTTCATTTCCTGTATCAATTCAACTGCAAAATTAAACAATTTTGGGTGAAAAAGCCGATTATCTTATCATGTTTTATCATTTATTAAGCAAAGGGAGACTCCGGCGCCATCGCAATCAGCCCCCATGGGTGGATTGAGTTTGACGATTTCCACCTCCACCTCGCCGACGGAGGGAAATTCCGAGCACACTCTCCGGGCGATGCGTCCCGCCACATGTTCCAGCAATGACGACGGTTGGGCCATCTCCTCCTTCACAACCTCCTTGAGGTCGGCATAACTGACGGTGTCTTCCACTTGGTCGGACAAGGAAGCCTTCGTCATGTCAACGGCGACTCTCAGGGAAACGGAGAATTCTCCCCCCACCCTCCTTTCCTGCGGCATCACACCATGATAGGCATAGATGCGCAGGTTTCTTACAAAAATATGGGCTGGTCCGTACTTCATCTTCATGTGGTTTATCCGCACCTGGAAGCCCCGCAGTTCTTGCAGATGAGGCATCCCTCCTGATAGACGAGCGTCTCCTGTCCACATTGCGGACAGATCTTTCCCTGTGCGACCGTCCCGTCTACGATATATTTCTTCAGTGCTCTCTCCACGCCGTTTTTCCACGTATTGATGCTCTCGCTCTTCAACTGAAGCGAACCGACCAGTTTGATGACATGGTCGATCGGCATCCTGTATCTCAGCACGCCCGAGATGAGTTTGGCGTAGTTCCAGTACTCCGGGTTGAATTTCTCGCTCAGTCCCTCGACGGTGGTCTTGTATCCGCGCTTGTTCTCAAACTGGAAGTCATAGCGGTGCGACCCGTCCTCATTGGTTTGTTTGATGATCTTGCCCTTGGTGACAGTCTTGGGCAGCACGATGCCCTCGTCATCATCCTGCAGGCCAGTGAATATCTCGTAAGGGTAGCCGTTGAGAAGTCCGACGAAAGCCACCCATTTCTCCTTGTTGTTCTGGAATCTCACCACGTCGCATTCCAGGGTCTGCGGTCTCACCTCGGTCACTTCCGGCCTGCGGCACTCTGGTTGCTCCTGGGGCTGGTTCTCCTTCTTTTTCTTCTTGAGGCCCACCATGACACCTGCCCTGCTGCCGTCACGGTAGATGGTGCAGCCCTTGCAACCCGACCTCCAAGCCTCCACATAGAGGTCGTTGACCAGCGCCTCATCCACATTGTTGGGAAGGTTGACCGTCACGCTGATGGAATGGTCCACCCATTTCTGAATAGCCCCTTGCATGCGTACTTTCATGAGCCAATCCACATCATTGGCGGTAGCCTTGTAATAAGGCGACCGGGCGACGATCTCATCCAGTTCTTCCTGTGAGTATCGCTTGTTGACATCGAGTCCCACGGTATTCATCCACACCAGGAATTTGGGGTGATAAACGATGTATTCCTCAAAAGAATCCCCCACTTCGTCTACGAAATCCACATGCACGTTGGCATCTCCGGGATTCACCTTTCTTCTCCTCTTGTAGACCGGCATGAACACGGGTTCGATGCCGCTGGTGGTCTGTGTCATGAGGCTGGTCGTGCCAGTCGGTGCTATGGTGAGGCAGGCGATGTTGCGTCTGCCATATTTCACCATGTCCTCATAGAGTTGCGGGGCGGCATCCTTGATCCTGAGGACGAACGGGTTGTTTTTCTCCCTGCTGGCATCATAGATGGCGAAGGCCCCTCTCTCCTTGGCCATGGTAACAGATGAACCGTATGCTGTGAGAGCGAGCGTGCGCTGCACCTCCACGGCGAAATCGATAGCCTCTTGTGAACCATACCGGAGACCCATGGCGGCGATCATGTCACCCTCGGCGGTGATGCCCAATCCGGTGCGCCTTCCCTTTCCGCTCTTGTCGATGATTTTCTCCCAGAGGTGGTATTCCGCCCCCTTGATTTCCTCCGACTGCGGGTCGTGTTTGATCTTGTCCATGATGGCTTCGATTTTCTCCAGTTCGAGGTCGATGATATCGTCCATGATTCTCTGAGCGAATGTCACATGTTTCTTGAACTTGTCGAAGTCGAAGGAGGCATGGTCGGTGAAGGGGTCGTTGACGTATGAGTAGAGGTTGATGGAGAGCAACCGGCACGAATCGTAGGGGCAGAGCGGTATCTCGCCGCAGGGGTTGGTGGAAATCGTGCGGAATCCCAAATCAGCATAGCAATCGGGTATGCTCTCACGGATGATAGTATCCCAGAAGAGCACGCCCGGCTCCGCACTCTTCCAGGCGTTGTGCACAATTTTCTGCCATAGTTCGCCGGCATTGATGTTTTTCTCCACCAGGGGCTGGTCGCCCTCGACAGGGAACTGCTGTTTGTATTCCCTTTTGTCGATAGCCGCCTGCATGAACTCATCGTCTATCCTGACCGACACATTGGCACCGGTCACTTTTCCCTCAGTCATCTTGGCATCGATAAACGCCTCACTGTCAGGATGCTTGATGCTGACAGAGAGCATCAGTGCGCCCCGTCTTCCGTCCTGTGCCACCTCTCGGGTGGAATTGCTGTATCTTTCCATGAAAGGCACCAGACCCGTACTCGTCAATGCGGAGTTGTTCACCGGAGTGCCTTTGGGGCGGATATGCGAGAGGTCGTGCCCCACTCCACCTCTGCGTTTCATGAGTTGCACCTGCTCCTGGTCGATGCGCATGATGGCACCATAGGAGTCGGCATTCCCATCCAAGCCGATGACGAAGCAGTTGGACAGCGACGCCACCTGGTGGTTGTTTCCGATGCCCGTCATGGGACTCCCTGCAGGAACGACATACCTGAAATGGTCGAGGAGTTCAAATATTTCCTGTGCTGACAAGGGATTGGGATATTTCTCTTCTATGCGGGCTATCTCATTGGCGATGCGCCAGTGCATGTCTTTCGGCGACTGTTCGTAAATATTGCCAAAACTGTCTTTCATGGCATATTTGTTCACCCACACACGGGCAGCCAGTTCATCGCCCTTGAAATAGTCGAGCGAGGCGTTGAAAGCCTCTTCATAGGAGTAAGTCTTTACTTGGCTCATGATAAAAAGATGTTTGAATCGGACAAATCAATTATTTCGGATTGCAAATTTACAAACTATTTGTGAGATAAGAAACAATTCCCGAGACAAAAAAATCCACAAAAATGGAAACCTTTGATGTTCAATAGGTTATCCTTTTGGAAAACCATGTTGTCACCTCATATGGGACAAAATGTTCAATTATTACTTTTATCATTCTGTATTTATTGTTTATATAAGGATAGATATAACGATTGATTCAAGTAAATTATAGGTATATATCTTCTTCAAAACAGACAACTTGTTTCATTCCGATTCACAAAAAACAGGCAAAAAGTGTTATGAAATAAAAGAAGATACATAGCCATGATCTACTTTTAACCCAGGGGGCCGAGGCAGAACCTCGGCTTACGGAGAAGGGCTAGCCTCGGGATGCGAAGAAGGGATGGGAAGAGGCGGAGCATTGGTGTGAGGTGAAGGGATCCAGAAGACATCATAAAAATAAATGGCTTCATCTCATGTGTAAATGGGAAAAAAAAAGTAATTTTGCAAAATCAATGACAAATGACGACTAATGATGGCTAATGATGGCTAATGATGACTAGATGGCTAATGATGGCTAGATGACTAATGATGACTAGATGGCTAATGATGACTAGATGGCTAACGATGACTAAAGATGACTAATGACGACTGATGACGACAACTGACGACAACATATAAAAAATGAATATGAAGCATATCAAAGATAGGAGAACGATCAGGCGATACCGCCAAGACGATGTGGCAGAACCCTTGCTCCGCCGTCTGCTCAGTGAGGCCTCACGCACCCAGACGATGGGCAACCTGCAGTTGTACAGTGTGGTGGTGACCCGCGACGCAGAGATGAAGCGCCGTCTCGCACCCGCCCATTTCAATCAGCCGATGGTGGAGAACGCCCCTGTGGTGCTTACTATCTGCGCCGACTTCCGGCGCACCACCGACTGGTGCGACCAGCGCCAAGCCGATCCCGGCTACGACAATTTCCTGTCGTTCATCAACGCAGCGACCGACGCTCTGCTCTTCACCCAGACATTCTGCAACCTCGCCGAGGAAGAAGGGTTGGGCTGCTGTTTTCTCGGCACCACGGTGTATATGCCACAGATGATCATCGATGTGCTGCAACTGCCGCAGTTGGTGATGCCAGTCGCCACCATCACCCTGGGATGGCCCGACGAGGACCCGCCCCTCACCGACCGCCTGGGCACCGATGCCTTTGTGCACAACGAGACCTACCAGCCTTACACCCCCGAGCGCATCGACGCCTTCTACAGCGAGAAAGAGGCACTCGAGGAGAATCAGGAGTTTGTGCGCATCAACGGCAAGGAAACCCTCGCGCAGGTGTTCACCGACTGCCGCTATACAAAGAAAGACAACGAGGCCATGTCTGCCGGACTCCTCGAGGCACTCAAGAACCAAGGTTTCCTCCATTGACATGATCCACCTCAACGCCATCCACAAGACCTACCAGGGAGCACAGCCGCTACATGTGCTCAAGGGCATTGACCTGGACATCGCCAAAGGCGAGTTTGTGTCCATCATGGGTGCCTCCGGTTCTGGCAAGTCTACCCTACTGAATATCCTCGGCATTCTCGACAACTACGACAGCGGGGAGTACATACTCAACGGCACGCTCATCAAGGACCTCTCCGAGCGGCGCGCCGCAGAATACCGCAACCACATGATCGGCTTCATCTTCCAGTCGTTCAACCTCATCAGTTTCAAAACCGCCGTGGAGAATGTCGAGTTGCCGCTCTTCTACCAAGGTGTGAGCCGCCGCAAGCGCCACCAGATGGCCATGGAATACCTCGACCGTCTCGGTCTGGCAGAGTGGTCAGAGCACTACCCCAACGAACTGTCGGGTGGTCAGAAGCAGCGTGTCGCCATCGCCCGTGCCCTCATCACCCACCCCGACATCATCCTCGCCGATGAGCCTACCGGAGCCCTTGACTCCAAGACCAGCGTTGAGGTGATGCAGTTGCTCAAGCGCCTCAACACCGACGAGGGCATGACCATTGTCGTGGTGACCCATGAGAGCGGTGTCGCCAATGAGACCAACAAGATCATCCACATCAGGGACGGAATCATCGGCACGATAGAAGAGAACAAAGACCACAACTCATCGCCCTTCGGCATCAACGGAATGATGAAATAGCCATGAGAGATATCTTGGGAGAAATATGGAGCACCGCCCGGCGCAACAAGTTGCGCACCATTCTGACAGGCTTTGCCGTAGCCTGGGGCATTTTCATGCTCATTTTCCTCCTTGGCTGCGGCAACGGACTCATCAACGGCACGATGCAGAACATGAACCGTTTTCTCGACAACTCTATGATGGTGGGCGGCGGCCGCACCTCGAAAGCCTATGACGGACTCTCAGAAGGACGCAGGATACAACTCGACGACGGCGACATCAAAGCCACCGACCGAGATTACACACAGTATATCGAAGGTGTGGGCGCCCAAATTGAGAAAGAAGGTGTCACCATCAGTTATGGCAGCAATTACTTCAGCGGCGGATTGCAGGGTGTCTATCCCAATGAGCAGACCATCAACAAGATAGAGATGCTCTGCGGCCGATTCATCAACCAGACCGACCTTGACACCCAGCGCAAGAGTCTGGTGCTCGACGACGCTCAGGCCCGTGAACTATGTCCCGAGGGCTACAAAGCCCTTCTGGGTCAATACGTCAAGGTAGGCGACCTCGCCTTCCGTGTCGTCGGCATCAACAAGGGCGACAAGAGCCGTTTCCGCAGTTCGGTATACATCCCCTTCACCACCCTGCGCACCATGTACAACATGGGCGACAAGACCGGCAACATCATATTCACCTTCCATGGTCTGGAAACCGAAAAAGACAACGAAGACTTTGAGAAAGACTATCAGGCACATATCAACGGAAACCACCGTGCAGACCCCGAAGATGAGAGTGCCATCTGGATATGGAACCGCTTCACGGAGAACATGCAGATGAACAGAGGTATCTCCATCATCCACATGGCCCTGTGGATCATCGGCATCTTCACCCTGCTGAGCGGTATTGTGGGTGTGAGCAACATCATGCTCATCACGGTGAAGGAGCGCACCCGCGAGTTTGGCATCCGCAAGGCCATCGGGGCCACCCCCGCGTCCATCCTCCGCCTCATCATCATCGAGAGCGTGCTCATCACCACCTTCTTCGGCTACATCGGCATGGTGCTCGGCATCGCCACCAACCTATACATGGACTCCACCTTAGGGCAGATGAAGGTCAACTCTGGTCTGTTTGAGGTCACCATGTTCGCCAACCCCACCGTTGGATTGGATGTCTGCATAGAAGCCACCCTTGTGATGATCATCGCCGGTACGCTGGCAGGCCTCGTCCCCGCCCGCAAAGCCGCCCATATACGTCCCATTGAAGCCCTGAGAGCAGAATGATAAGAATAGACATCGACCGCTACCGCGAAATCCTCGACACGCTGACGAGGAACAAGAGCCGCACCTTCCTCACCGGGTTTGGTGTGTTCTGGGGCGTGTTCATGCTTGTGGCGCTGATTGGCGGAGGTCAGGGAATGAAAGAACTTCTCAACAACAATTTCGAAGGGTTTGCCACCAACTCCGCCCTCATTTTCGCACAGCCCACGACGAAGCCCTACGCCGGTTTCCGGAAGGGCCGCAACTGGAGCATGAACTACCGCGACGTGGAGCGTCTCCGCAGTCAGGTGCCCGAGATCGACGTGGTGACACCGATGGTTTCCCACTGGGGCACCACCGCCGTCCATGGCGACAAGAAATTCTCATGCTCGATGAAAGGACTGATGCCGGAGTATGCCCAAGTAGAGACCCCAAAACTGAGATTCGGGCGATACATCAACGACATGGACATTCAGTTGCGACGCAAGGTATGCGTCATCGGCAAGCATGTCTATAAGGACCTCTTCCCCCAGGGCGGAGATCCCTGTGGGCAGACCATCCGCATCGACAAAAGTTACTACAGCGTCATCGGTGTTGACTACAACTCAGGCAGCATGAGCATCAACGGCAATGCTGAGGATGCGGTAATCGTGCCCCTCACCCTCGCCCAGCAGACCTACAACATGGGCGACAGCGTGCACATCATCTGCCTCACGGCAGTCAACGGTGTGACGATGAGCAGCATCACCGACAAGATGCGTGATGTCATCGCCCGTGCGCATCAGATTGACCCAACCGATGAAAAGGGTGTGAGCGTGTTCAACACCGAGGTGATGTTCGGCATGCTCGACAGTCTCTTTACCGGTGTCAACTTCCTGGTATGGCTCGTTGGCATCGGCACGCTGCTGGCAGGCGCCATCGGCGTTTCCAATATCATGATGGTGACGGTGCGGGAACGCACCACCGAGATAGGCATCCGGCGCGCCATCGGCGCCACCCCCGCCAACATCCTCTCCCAGATCATCTCCGAGAGCGTGGTGCTGACCGCCGTAGCCGGCATGAGCGGCATCCTGTTCGCCGTATTGATCCTTGAGATGCTTGAACTGGGCAATACCACCGACGGTATCGTGGAAGCCCATTTCCAAGTGGGTTTCTGGACGGCCGTGGGAGCAGTGGCAATGCTCAGCCTCCTTGGAGTGCTGGCGGGTCTCGCTCCGGCAGCCCGTGCCATGGCCATCAAGCCTGTAGATGCCATGAGGGAGGAGTAAACCTCCCCCGGCCCCTCCAAAGGAGGGGAGGAATGGAAAAGAGGATGAGATGGCGGACTTTTTAACTTCAAATCGAATTAACAATAAAAATGATATGAGAAAATATTTTAAATTGTTCTTGGCACTTTTGGTGCTGCTGGTATTTGTCGGCACTTTTGTGTTTCTGTGGAAAAAGTCACAGCCCAAGCCTACCGTGTATGAGGAATTTGTCCCCGAGATGGGCGACATCAGCAAGACATCGATTGTGACCGGCAAGATAGAGCCCCGCAACGAGGTGAGCGTGAAGCCCCAGATTTCCGGCATCATCACGGAAATCCTGAAGGAGGCCGGCGACCAGGTGTCTCAGGGTGAAGTGATAGCCAAGGTGAAGGTCATCCCCGACATGAACCAACTCAGTTCTGCCGAGGCCCGTCTCCGTCTGGCCCGCATCAACGTGGGACAGGCAAAGACCGATTTTGACCGTGAGAAGATGCTGTATGACAAGGGATTGGTGAGCCGCGAGGAATACGAGAAGTCCTTGCAGACCTACAACCAGACCGCCGAGGAGGTGAAAGCCGCCGAGGACAACCTGGAGGTGGTGCGTGACGGTGTGTCACGCAGCAATGCCAGCGCCAGCAGCACCCTGATCCGCAGCACCATCAGCGGCCTCATCCTCGACATCCCCGTCAAGGTGGGCAATTCCGTCATTCTTAGCAACACGTTCAACGACGGTACCACCATCGCCACCGTAGCCAATATGAACGACTTGATTTTCAGAGGCAACATCGATGAGACGGAAGTGGGTCAGTTGACGGCCGGTATGCCGATGAACATTACCATCGGTGCGCTGCAGAACCTCAATTTCGGGGCACAGTTGGAGTATGTCTCCCCCAAGGCAGTGGAGAGCAACGGCGCCAATCAGTTTGAGATCAAGGCCGCCGTGCATGTTCCCGGTGGCAGCAGTATCCGCAGCGGATACAGTGCCAATGCCGAGATTGTCCTTGCCAGTGCCCAGCAGGTCATCACCCTTCCCGAGAGCGCCATCGAGTTTGAGAATGGCGAATCCTTCGTCTATCTTGTCAAGGGCAGCGGTGAGGAAAAGACCTATGAGCGCCGAGCCGTGAAGACCGGACTGAGCGACGGTCTGAAAATAGAGATCAAGAGCGGCCTGACCACCAAGGACAAGGTTCGCGGACCGAAGAAAGTTGAGGAAGAAGATTGAAGATTGAAGATTGAAAATTGAAAATTGAAGATTGAGGATGGACGGCTACGTGACAGTGATTGGTGGAACCAACATGGACATTGCAGCGGCACTCACCGCACCATTTGTTCCAGCCGACTCTGTGCCTGGCCGGGTGACATTGGGGTGTGGAGGCGTGGCACGCAACATCGCCCACAACCTGCGGCTGATGGGCCATGAGGTAAGACTTGTCAGTATCTTCGGCGAGGAAGCATTTGGCAATATGTGCTGGAATGAGTGCCTGGCCATCGGACTGGACCTGACACTGTGCGAGCGCTGCGAAGGCATGCGAACCGGTATGTATCTGTGCATCAACGACCAGACGGGAGATATGATAGCCGCTGTAGCCGACACCGACATTATCGCCTGCATCACCCCTGAGTTTCTGGATTCACGAATCAACGCCATCAACAGTTCCTCGCTCGTCATAGCCGACACCAACATCTCCGCCGAGGCATTGCAGTTTCTTATCGACCATTGCACGGCACCGCTCATGGTGGATGCCGTGAGCACCGCCAAGGCAATACGTGTCACCAAGGCATTGCGTCAAAGCCACACACATCGTCTGCAAGTCTTGAAACTCAACAGGCAGGAGGCCCTGGCAGTCACCCATTGCGACACAGTCGAGTCTGCCGCCGACTATCTTACCGACTTGGGCGTCAGCCAAGTTTATGTCACGTTGGGCAGCGACGGGGTGTATTGCAGCGACGGCAACCGCCATGAACACTACAGCGCCCTCCCCACAATGGTCGCCAACACCACCGGGGCGGGCGATGCCTTTATCGCAGGCGTGGCACATGCCCAACTATGCGGAACACCGTTCCCCGACTGTGCCCAGATGGGTCTGAGAGCCGCCCATGCCACCTTACTCTCCACACAGACCGTCAATCCTGATGTGGGCTGTTTTTTGAAGATTGAAGATTGAAAATTGAAGATTGAAAATTGAAGACAACACATATGAACAAATATCTTTCCATATCAAAAGAGGTGCAGGAAGCACTCGATGAGGGCCGTCCAGTGGTTGCCCTTGAGTCCACCATCATTTCCCATGGCATGCCCTATCCGCAGAATGTGGAAACAGCGCTGCGGGTGGAGCAGACCATCCGTGAGGGCGGTGCCGTGCCCGCCACCATCGCCATTATCGGCGGCAAACTGAAAGCAGGCTGCACCCCGGAAGAAATCGAGTATTTAGGTCTCAAGGGTCTGACGGTGACCAAGGCATCCCGGCGTGACCTGCCCGTGCTCATCGCCAACGGCGAGGATGGTGCCACCACCGTGGCCACCACCATGATCATCGCAGCCATGGCCGGCATCCGCGTGTTTGCCACCGGTGGCGTCGGCGGCGTCCACCGCGGTGCCGAAAAGACGATGGACATCAGTGCCGACCTTGAGGAACTGGCCATGACCCCAGTGATGGTCATCTGTGCCGGTGCCAAGTCCATTCTCGACCTGGGACTGACACTCGAATACCTGGAAACCAAGGGTGTGCCCGTCATCGGCTACGGCACCGAGGAACTGCCCGCCTTCTACACCCGTCACAGCGGATTCAAGGTGGACTACCGCATCGACACCCCAGAGCAACTTGCCGCCGTCTTCCGCACCAAACTTGAATTAGGTTTGCGGGGCGGCATGCTTGTCACCAACCCCATCCCGGAGGAGTACTCCATGCCAGCCGATGTTATCAACCGAGCCATCGATGAAGCCATCGATGAAGCCAACCGCCTGGGCATCCGCGGTAAGGAGACGACACCGTTCCTGCTCGACAAGGTCAAGCAACTCACCGGCGGCGACAGTCTGGACAGCAACATCCAGTTGGTGCTCAACAACGCCCGCCTGGCCGCCCGCACCGCTGCCGCATTGAATGCTTAATTGGAACGAAAGTCAGAAGTCGCGGGCATCCATATAGCAACCATGCTCCCGGACATGCTCAATGAGATGGCGGAACACGTGCACATGCTTCAGCAAGTCAGGATTGCCCACCACCACCATCTGCTCCCTGGCCCGGGTGAGTGCCACATTGAGTTTTCGGTCGATGACAGCCCCCTCCTCCTCAAAAATGTTCGCAGTCAGGAAATCCAGTTGGGAATAGCGCTGGATGGTGAAGCCATAGATGATGACCTCACGCTGGCTTCCTTGGAAGCGCTCCACGGTATCGATGTCGATATCCATCAGTGAGGCGATACCCGTCTGTTTCAACTGTTTCTGAATGGCAGCAATCTGATGTCTGTAGGGCACGATGACCCCAATCGTCTCCTTGGGCAGGAACGATTTCCCGTTGTTGGCATACAACATGTAGATTTCCCTCGCTATTCTGGCGATGACCGCCGCCTCCTCGTGGTTGGTCTTTCCATACCCCGTCATTTTCTCCGGCCAGACGGCAGCGAACACCACCCTGTGCGATGCCAGCAACTGCTGCATGGCATTGTCCTTCTCCACCTGGGCAAACGACAGGGCACATCTCTGATGAGCCAGCGGCACCTCATCGAGGTTGCCATGGTAGAACGATTGGTTGGGAAACAAAGCCACATCATGGTGCATCCTGCCCTGTTTGCCAAATTGGTAGACACACCCGTCCTTGTCCCTGCACGCATGGAGCAACCGCTCAAACAACGACAGCCTGCAGTTGACCAAGCCCATATCATTCAGCGTTTTTTCAGTCACCTTCGATGCCTCCTCCGTTTGCTGTACGACGGCAGGCAACTGCTTGTGGTCGCCGATGAGCACGAATTTTCTGACCGCATTCCCTCCCCTGTGCTGGGCGCAGAGGATACCCAACAGATGAGGTTCAAGAATCTGTGATGCCTCGTCGATGATAGCCAAGGAAAAATCGCGGAGTGAGAACAGATCCGTATTGCCCAGCATGGTCACCGTGGTCGCCACCACCACTTTCGCCGAGATGAGCATATCCCTCACTTGGGCCACTTTGCCCAGGCTCTCAGCCCTCGTCCCCACCACATGGTCGCGGTATTCCTCCGGACATGTCGCACTGTTGCCCAAGCGCAGGAAGTCGATACCGTGCTCCACCAGTTTGGAGCAAATCTCATTCACCGCCCTATTGGTATAAGAGAGCAGGAGCACGGAACCACCCTCAGCCAGTTCCTCCTGCAGCATGTTCACCAGTCCGTGGGATGTCTTTCCCGTTCCCGGAGGTCCGATGAGGATGAAATAGTCCTCTGCCCTGACAAACCTGCGTATCATCTCGTCAAAAGCGCCGTATGTGCCTAAAGGTTGGCGGGCAGGGCTGACTCTCGGTTTTCTCTGTGCCAGCAAGAGTTGCTGCCTGTCTGGCAATGTCGTGAGCACCGACGCCACAGACTTGTACAACGAGGTGAATGAAGACTCTATGGAATCATGCTCAATGGCCCACCTCACCTTTTCCTCCTTCAGTTTGAACACCGATGTGTTTTTCTGCGGTGCCCTCAGCCTCAGCGTCACTTTGTCGGGTGTAAGTTGGGTGAGCGAGCATCTAATGACCATCGTCTGTGTGGCATTGGGCTGTTTTCCCTCTTCGTACGGATACAGCACCACGATGTCGCCCTCTCTGAAATTGGGCAGGCTGTCCTCCTGTTCGGTCCTCGACAACACCACCTCACTGATGCCATGTTCCTTGCCCTCATCATTCAGTTGGGTGATCCGCAAGGAGTCAAGGATGCTTCCCGCCGCCCTTTTCTCCTCTGCTGATGAATTCCACAGGGCAGACAGTCCGCTCGCCTCCTTGGCTGGTGTACCGATTTTAGAAAGCACGTGTTCGCGAGCGACGAAAGCCAGCATGCGGTAGAAATAATCAGCCACCGGCGGTTTGGCATTTTGGATAGGACGCAGCACCATCTCCAATTTGGGCAAGATGGAGCCCAGCCAAAACTTCTCATGGACGTGTTTGGTCTTGAGGCCATCGGGGGTAAGAGATCCATAGATGTCCCTCCCCTCCCCATCCGCCAACCTCAGCATCAGGGCCACCACCTGGTTGCGCACCCTCATTGCCTCAGCCAGGAGTTTGGGAGCCGATCCCTCGGCGAGGAGTCCGTTCTCATATTTGGAATACAGCAGAAAACTGTTGATCTGTGTGTTGGGGATGCGGTAGTTGTAATGGAGCAAGGCCCTGTAGAGCAGCACCTGCACATAATGTTTCTCCTCATGCCCTCCTGTCCAATAGTTCATCTTGCCTGATTTCTGCTCGATGAGCACCTTCATGTCGTCCTGCAGGAGGTCCATACGCCCCTGGATGCCCAGCATCTCGCAAAAGAACGAGGGTTCGAGCAGCACTTTGGCAGCGTCATAACCAGGAATCTGCGTGAACGCCACATCCACCATCCCCTGTATGATGCGCCTCTGCCTTTTCGCCTGATCATGAAAGTCATTATCCATGTCCGTGCACGTGGAAAGGCGCAGTGCATATTGCTTAAAAAAGGTTCTGAGACTTTGGGCATACTCCTGGGGATGTCCGCCCTGATGGATAGCCTCGTCGAGCAGTTGGCTGGCGAAGTTACCCAGCAGGATGGCCTTGCTGTTCGCCGACGGAGCAAGCATATTGATGAGATAGGCGTATGGTGTCGTTCCATACGACTCGAAGCAAGCCGCTATCGCCGAGATGTCCATCATAAAATCAGGTTGGTAGACCATCAGTTGGGGATGATACACGCCGTCTCTGAGAACAGGCCGGATGATATTGACCCTATCACCCACCTTGACCAGGTCTTTCATGTAGGAGAAGTCACCGAAGGGATTGTCAGGTTCCGCACACGCCACTTTGACCGAGCGCATGTCACCCTCGATGGACTGCACGATGAGCATGTCGTCTTCCACCGCCCGCACCACCGCTCTGATGCAGTCTTCCGACACCCCCTTGAAAGGCTGCGGCGAGTAGGCAGCAGGCAATAGTCGGCGCAGGTCCTCGGGCAGTTGGATGCCATATACCTTCGTCACGAAATGACACACCGTCTTCACATCGTATTTCCACTCCTGCGTCAGTGTGGCCTCATCACAGGAGTCCGTCTGGCTGGCGCGGCATCTGAACGCATTGAGCCGCTGAAGGTCAGCCATCGGGTATTTCATCACGCGGCACACATAGTCGAGTTTGGAAAATGGCCCCGAGAAAGTGAGCGCGCTCGCCGCGGTCTGCTCATTGAGCACCTCGATGAAAGCGACATAAAGACGGTCATACCTGTGACGGATATTATCCTGTTCGTCATGGAGCAGTTCGCGGATATCATCCAAGATAGCCAGAGCACGGAGTTGATTCTGTTGGTCCATACATTTTTTTAAGCACAAAGTTAAAAAAAAATAGTTGACAACCATCACCAATTATGAAAAAAAAACGTAACTTTGCATCATGGTGGTTTTTATCGCCTATGTATTTGCTGACCCCCAAAGTCGAAAAGCACATAAATATAATAAAGTCCATTCCATGAAATAAAAATGAGAAATAATCTATCCATGCCAACAAAAAGGATTTTGTTAATTTTACTTACAATGATCCTCCCGCTCATGGTCTTCGGTCAGGAACTGAAGGAGTGCCGTGTTTATTATCTTGACTGCTCGTATTCCATGGTCAAGCCCAATGCTCTTTGGGATAAGGTACGAGATAATTTAATCAATGCCATTCAAAATGTCAACGATGAGAAGACCGAACTGATTGTCATTCCTTTTGCCAAAGACAACACCCCATTCAGCAACAACAAACTATCACCCATCTCCGCTATGGCAGATGCTTCAGGCAAAGCCAAGTTGATCAATGCCATCAACACCTTTACCGATCCGCCCAAAAACACGATGACCTACCTTCGTGACCCATTGTGCGATTTCTACGCTCGCCGCGTGGCGCCAGCCAAGGTCACCTATATGTTTCTCATGACCGACGGACAGGACGAGGAGAAGCCCGAATCATTGTTTCAAAACGAGTTGCGGCGCTGGGGAAGTCTGTTTGGCGACAAGTACGTTTATGGTTTTTATGTGATGCTCAACGATTCTGCAAAGAATCCCGCCATTGAGAAAATCATCGACAGCCAGGCACATTTATGGAAGGTGGAGTCCGCCGATGTGAACATCAACCTCATCCGCCTTCACAACAAAGGAGTGTTCAATGCACGCAATGAGAAGTACTTCGAACTCCCATATTATGGTGACCTCAGCGGTAAGGAAATCACAGGTCAGTTTGCTCCGGAAGCCCCCTGTCAAATCACCAAAACCGAAAATACGGGCAACAGAATCCGTTTTCATGTAAAGAACACGATAGACGTACATCAGATGCCCCCCTCCTCGACACATACCCTCCTCATCTCCATGAAGGGAGGGGGCAAATTTGACTTTTTAGTGACAGACATCGCTCAGATTGAAATACTGAGCAAGCCCGAACGTTCCCTTAAAATCAACATGCGATGAGAAATTACCCCCTATACATTTTTTTAGTGGCATCATGTGTTTTTATGTCCTGCAAGGACAAGAACACAATGGGCGATGTGAGTTACCATCCCTCCTTCCTTTGGTCAAAAGCAAGCATCGTTCCCGTGGAAAAAACATTCGACTTCGACTTCAGCGAAGACGCGCAGAACGATCCCCATTCATATGCCGAACTGCAATTCACCGACAATGACCATCAGCCCATCAGCACCGACATCATGCAGGTGAGCATCGATGGTGAACCATTGCGGGACAACAAGTTCCGTATCGACAGCAAGGTGAAGAGCCAAACTCTTTCCTTCACCTTCACCCCCGAGGCCAAATCGGGCAAATACCAAGGAGTATTGCGGCTTGTCGGCCATGACCTCGACCGCCTCGACACCCAGGTGCTGTCGCCAGGCCAGCAGGTGGATGTGATGCAGTGGACACTCTACTATGAGAAGAGCATGAACCCATTGGCAAAGGGACTGATGTGGTTGCTCATCCTTGTCGCTGCAGCCTTGCTGCTGTGGTTTCTCCTGCTCCGCCGTTTCTGCTACCCCACTTTTCACGGGGTGCACAAATTTCAGGTGGTTGACCCATATTACTCAAGCAAGACCCTGACAGGCAAGCGCCTGCTCATTCTATGTTCCGAAAAGCCAGCCAAGCCTCAAGGAGCGTTGAACAAGTTGTTTACCGGAGAGATTGTCTATGAAGTGAATCCTTTGTGGAAAACTCCCATAGAAGTTGTGCCCGCCAAGAAGAGTGCCCATGCCACCAACAAGCCAGGCTACCTGTTCCTCTCCACAGATGGTGTCTCCCTGCCCACAAAATGGGTTGTCGGCGGCGAGTACATCATCGAGATACTGGATAGCAATGAGAAAGTAAGAATCAAAATCATTTAACAATCATAAAAAACATCACTATGTCAACTAAAATCAGGAGATGCTTGTATATCGGTTTAGGTGGAACCGGTATGAACTCCATCCTCAACACCAAGAAAATGTTCATCGACACCTATGGCGAAGTGCCTCCCATGGTGGGATTCCTGGGCATCGACACCGACGGCGGTGCCTACAAGAAGACGATACTGAGTGCCAAGGGTGAACCAGTAGGCCTGCTTCCCCGAGAGCAGCACAGTGTGCAAGTGGAGGAGCCCCGCCCCATCTACGAACACAACAGGGAGCAACTGGACTGGTTTCCTCAGGACAATCTCTATGCACTGACCCGCATGATGGACGGCGCCGGCCAAATCCGCTCCAACGGCCGTTTTGCCCTTTGGTATCATGCCGGCAGCATCGTCACCAAAATCAACCAATGTCTCGCCGACATTACAGATGCCCGTATCATCGACAACGACCAATACAGCGTGCTTGACAACAAGCCAGAGATTCATGTGTGCTTCTCTGTCTGCGGTGGCACTGGCTGCGGCACATTCATCAATCTTGCCTATCTCATCCGCAAGCACTGCACAGCCTACAAATGCAAACTGGTAGGCTATGGTGTGCTCGCCGATGTGTTCGAGACCATGGTTCCCGGACAGATGCCCAACGTGAAGCCCAATGCCTACGGAGCCATCAAGGACCTCGACTTCCTGATGCACCTCACGATGAGTTCCCCCAAAGTGCATGTTGACAACCTCAACGACTCTTATGAAACCAACGAGCAACCCTTTGACGCCTTCTTCTTCGTGGACAACAGCAATATCAACGGCGACCGCTACCTGCATGTCGATGACCTCTGTGAGATGATCGGTCTGTCGCTGGTGACTGCCGCTGGTGAGTTGTCAAGCGCCTCTGCCAGCACCATCGACAATGTGGCAAAGGAAATCGCCGCCGGTAACATGGACATCAAGAACAAGCGTGCATGGGCCTCCGGACTTGGCGTTAGCCAGATTCTGTTCCACACCCAGATGCTCGTAGACGTCTATGCCCGTCTTTCTGCCAAGGTGCTCGCCGAGCAGTTGCTCAACTCCGACAACGACATGACGACAACGGCCAATGCCTGGATTGACATGCCACAGGTGAACATCCGCGAGAACAACGGCCAGGACAACGTCATCGACTTCATGTTCTCCCGCCAGCCGCGTTTCCCACTTGCCGACATCGACGACAAGCGCCGTCCCGAAACAGAGGTCAACGCATGGCTCACCCAAGTGGCAGAGGAAGCCAATGAAGTGAAGAACTATCAGGACAAGGTGCGCGAACTCCTCAACCGCGTCAAGTCTGAAATCGCCAAGTTGGTTGCCGACCATGCCAATCGCGTCGGTGGCGTGAAAGAGACCATTGACCTGCTTAGCACCATTGACGGTCAAATAGACCTGTTCCTCAGTGAGATGAACGAGGAGAAAACCGACTTCCAAATGCGTGTCCGTCCCTTGGAAGGAACACTTCAGGGTGCGATGAAAGACCTGGCCGAATACCGTGCCCCCATCATTCTCGGCAAAAACCGCACCGAGGAGAAAGTTGAGGAGGTGAAGGCCATCGTCACCAATCTGGCCATCACCAAGCGCGAGATTGTACGCCGCACGGCAGCCATCAGTTTCTATAACGGACTGAAGGTGGAAATAGAGAACTACCTGAACAAACTGTTCGACCTCCGCGACCGGCTCAGCAACCTCGTCACAGAACTCAAGAGCGAAGTGAACATCCTTCAGAACAACATCGGCAAAGGCTCGAAGAACTTCCAAATCGACCTTACCCCCAGTTATGCCCAGCGCATCGCCGTCAACAAAGAGGTGCTTTTAGTGGCAGACTTCATCCAGGCCATCAACATCAACGGGCACCGCGGTGACATTCTCGACCTGCTCAACTGCAACCAGGAGACCCTCAAACGCTCGTTCCTTGACTACACCGTCCATACCAAGGAAGCGAGTATGTGGACCTCTCTGACCATTGACGATGCCATTAACAAGATGAATGCCGACGAACTGAAGGACGTGGTGAGACGTGCCCTTGCCAAGTCAGAACCACTGTTCCCCTACAGTTACCAAAGCGTGGGTATGCAACCTCAGAAGGCTGCCCAGCAATATTTCTATATTGGTGTCTGCGACAAAGGCAACAACCGTCTGCTGAAGGACGGCATTGTACAGGAGATGATCACCACCACCAGCAGACCTGAGTTCTGCAGCATCGGTTCGAAGGACAGCATCATTTTCTACCGCCAGGTAGGTGTTGTCCCGCCTTACGTCATTACCTCGCTCAAGACCTACGAGGGCAAGTACGACGCCGTCTCCGAGCGTGTAGACTGCCATTTCGACCATGTCATTGAACAGCGCATGGCCCGCGAGAACTACAGTCTGCTGCCTGAGGAGAAACAAGACATCACCCTCGAGATTTGGGTCAAGGGTTTCATCTTTGGCGTCATCCGCAATGTAGGAGGAGTCTATCAGTATATCGACGAGGAGAATGAGGAGGCTGTCCTTGACGACTACTGGACCCCACTGCCAGCCTCGGACAACGACCGTGCTCAGGCCTTTAACGCCTTCAAGCGTCTCGGCGAGAGCAAACTTGACCGGTTGGTAGCCAAGATAGAGACAGAGCATCTGAAAATGGGTGACGAGCAATTTGCCCAACTGATAGCCGATGCCAAGGCCAACTACGAGTCAAAGTATTCCCTGCTCAACCTCACCCGCGACCAGTTGAACTCAAGAGGGTATGAGGATGTGAAGCGCCTGTTCATCGAAGAGATGAACTTTGTAAAGAAAGAACTTTGAGGGTTCGAAATATGAGGTTCGAGATTTGAGATTTGAAATAGCAAGCGATGAAACACACCTGTCTTTTATTGATTGGCGATGACTTCTCGTCAGTGGCGAGAGGCATCAGCAAATATGTGCTCAAATATGGAAAAGGGGAGGTGCCTTCCTATCTCTCCTTGATGCAGTTGAAGGAAAACGGCAACGGCTTCGACATTCTCGTTGCCGAACCCGCAGAAACTGATGAAGGGGTCTTCAGCAGCGACATCGACAGTGCTTATCAGGTGGTATTGAAGAAGAGGAAAAACATTCCGGGCAACCCTGATACATTCATCAAGGAGGCAGGTGTGTTTCTCAACGACTATTTCTCCGAGCGGGTCACTTTGAATATGCCGGGCGACGGCAGGATATCCCTGTGCACCGTCATCTCCCCTACCTATGAGAAAGGATATGAGACGGTGGCTTCTATCTGCAAGGCAGTGGACCTCAACCATCTGAGATACAACATCGACATCATCGTTTATCCCCACACTGGAAAGGTGACCTATGAGGACACCCCTCAAAGCGATGCTGCCGCCATCGAGCGGATGCACACTTGCACCCGTTCGGTTGTCGGAAACCTTCTCAGCCTTCGCCATGAGATGCCCCACACGCTAAGGCTCATCACGTTGTTACAGGACAAGAACCAACAAGGTGTGACCATCACCTTCAACCTAGCCAATCTCATCCGAATCATCGGAGAGTACGCCATCATGTGCACAGAGAACTTCAATGCCGTTTTTCCACAAGCAGTTTTGCTCAGCAACCAAGACAAACTGTGCACCTTCGGCATTTCGCAGGTGAGTCTGGACAGCAGTTATATCATCCAATACCTGCTCCGCCAAGCCTTTATCCATCTCCTTGGGAGGGAGCATGCCGACCAGAAGGACATTGACGTCAATAAAGTGAGTGCTGTGGCGAAAGAATGCCTGCACCGCCACCGCATGGTGCAAAGCGAGTTCTACAACAAGTGCATCGCCCCAGTCATCGCCGAGGGCAAATCGGAACAGGATGCCATCACCGCAAGCGGCGACCAACTCAACCAATTCATGAAGCAGGTAGAGAGCGACCTGCTCCGATTCATGGATTCCCAAGAACTGACCCTTCCCGAGAAGCGATGTGTGATAGCCCTCATCCTTGGCGAGGACGACGACCTGCTTGTCGGCGACTTGTATGACAAGGACCAGATGACCCTTCTCGACTATTACAGCGAGACTGTGAACCTGTTTGTGGATTACAACAACCGCAACCTCCACACGATGCGCGATGAGGAAGGGAATGCTATGACTGATGGCAACGGGCTCCCCTTGATGGAAGGCGGTGTCATCACCAAATCTGTTGGCGAGAGTGGCTACTGCCAATTTTATCTCAATGCGCTGAAGAGCCTGAGGCTGGCTATCCGCCAGAGCACCACCTACATCCGCAAGAAAGAGGAGGAACTCGCAAAACTCGGCGTCAGCCAGCAACATGAGGAAGAGAGCGGCAAGGTGGTATCCACCGACGGCTTCGTCTTCGGAGGACAAACTTACAAATTCATCCCTGACGAGCCCCCTGTGCCCGTTAATGAAACCTATGAGCCGAAAACCGTGAAGACCGACAACATCAATCTCTCCACGCATTTCTCCCCTGTCAGAAACCAAGGTGAGATAGGTTCATGCAGTCCCCACTCCATCGTCGCCATCTACGAATACATCCTAAGAAAGAACAAGCAAGCCGACTGTGACCTCAGCGAGCGTTATGTATATTATAATGTACGCCGCTCGAAAGGAAGTACAGACAAGGATGAGGGCACCACGCTCTTCGACGTCATCAAAAGTATGGAAAAAGAAGGTGTCTGCCTGGAATCACTCTGTCCTTACGACCCAGACCTTTACAATGTGGAGCCCTCGGGAGAAGCCTACGAAGACGGGCGCAAGCGCATCATCATGAAAGCGATGAACATCCCCATCGGCGACGTCCCGGAGAAGAACATAGAGGCATTGCGCTCTGCGCTGAGCGAGGGCTATCCCGTTGCTGTCGGTCTCCGTCTGTTCGACTCTTTCGCCTCTACCAACGGTTTTGTGCTCCTCCCCACTGAAGACGAAATTGCTTCCGAGGAGCACCACCATCACGCCATGGTGGTATGCGGCTACGATGACAAGCAGAAATACTTCCTCGTGCGCAACTCATGGGGTACGAAATTCGGCAAGGACGGCTACTGCTACATTCCGTATGCCTATTTAGGCGACAAACGTCTTATTCACGGAGCATACATCGTCACAGAAGTCAGCCCCGACGGCATTGAGGTGAAGGGTGTAGTAGGAACAGAGCGTTTCTCCTTCAATGCCACCGACAACGACATCAAGGCCGCCGTCATCCAAAACATGATTATCGAGGAGCGCAACAAACTGCAGCGTCTGAAGCAAGAATACCACGACCTGCGCTTCACCACAGAGGAACTGATCCAGCAGTTGGCCACCGCCAACACACGTGATGAAATCCTCGCAGAGTCGCAGTCGAGGCTGAATACCGAACTGGCAATGGCCAAGACTCATTTGGATACGCTGACCGGAGAGCGCGGAGACCGACTGCACAAGCATGAGCAGGAAACCACCTCATGGATGCTGAAACTGTCAGGCATCGCCCTTGGCCTGTTGTTCATCAACGGCATCTGGTCCTACAATTTCTGGAGCGACGAGCCATTCAACATCGGCACCCATACATGGGTGCTGCTGGCCATGTTCATCATTTGCATGTTGTGCATGCTTTCCTACTATATAGAGCGGCATTACAGTTACAAGCACCTTCGTGAGGACATCGATGCCCTCATCAGCGGCCAAGGGATGAAGATCAGCAAGTTGGAGAAAGAGTTGGAGAGCATGAAGCGCAAATTCCATGTCGGCGGCATGATGATGGACCGTCTGTCGGCATTGGAACACAACCTCAACGAATTCTATCGGTCGGCGAGGAGTTATGTCAACAACCTGTCCCTATGGTACAGGGAAGAGCGTGAGAAAAAAGAGCACATGTCCCCTTCGTTGCTTGCCCCTTTCAGCACCATCATCGATCCCAGCACCCTCAACCGGTATTTTGAACAGCGGAAGGACAGCATTCTCAAGGACAGGTATCTCTACCAGTTCCTCAGAGACGGAACCTATCAGTTGGACACCGACCAGATCATCTCTTTCCAAAAGAAATTGCAACAACACATCCTCGACAGCCTCAACAAGGACATCGAGGGATTCCGCATATACGATTATGTGATGGGGTTACAGCATTATCCCTTCCTTCCCCACATCGACAGTGGCGTTGTCAAAGACAAGTTGGAATTGATGGAAAGTTATTCTGTGCCCTTCTGCCAGATGGTGAACCCCCAGAAATCTTCCGTTGCCCTGCTCATCCAGCGCAAGGATACCAAAGGCGATGACGGTCCTTGGCTGTCGGTGCTGTCGGAGCGGCCTACCGTGCTGAACACATCAACTCCCTGGAACATGACCATCATCAAAACCACTTTTGCCAGCACAGAAGACATCTCGCTGCTGGCCCCTAACAACAAACTATGAATTATGAACTGTGAACTATGAACATCAAAAGAGTATTTTGCGTACACACCGCGATGGCCCTTGTGGGGCCGCTGACCGAGATTTTCAAGAAGTATCTGCCTGAGGTGAAACTCAACCATATCGCTGACGACAGTCTGATACAGGAAGTGATAGCCAATGATGGTGTGACGCCAGCCGTGCGCCGCCGTCTGTTATCATATTACACGGCAGCCGCCGACGGAGGCGCCGATGTGGTGTTCAACACCTGCTCGTCGGTGGGCGACATCGCCGACATGGGCAATACCATCGCCCCCATCCCCGTTTTCCGCATCGACTACCCGATGGCAGCCAAGGCTGTGGCAGAAGCCGACCGCATCGGTGTCATCTCCACCCTACCCACCACGCTCGCTCCCACACGCCGCCTGTTGGAACGAGCCGCCAAGGAGGCAAGGCGCCAGGTGACTTTGGTTGACGGATTGGCAGCGGGTGCTTTCCAAGCCGGGCAGTCTGGCGATGGCGAGACCCACGACCGGCTCATCGCCGAGGCAGCCGCCAAGATAGCCGACGAGGTAGACCTGTTCGTGCTCGCCCAGGGTTCGATGGCCCGTATGGAAGAGCGCCTCTCCGACATCACGGGCAAGCCCGTCCTGTCGAGTCCCGTTCTCGGAGTGAAAGGCTTGCGTGACTTCCTGCATATTGACGGATGATGAAGAACCGCCACACCATCCTCACCATGCTCGTGCTACTGGGCATGGTGACCTTTCTCGACCGCATCAACATCAGCGTGGCGGGGTCGTCGATCATGCATGACCTCCATCTGTCCGCCTCACAGTGGGGATGGGTGCAGAGCGCCTTCATCCTCTCCTATGGACTGATGCAGATTCCGATGGGTGCTTTCGGCGACCGTCATGGCCACCGGAAAGTGCTCACGCTGATTGTGATGTGGTGGTCGCTGTTCACCTGCTTCACCGGCATGGCAGGCGGCCTTGCGTCGCTGATTGCCATCCGCTTCTTGTTCGGCATCGGCGAGGCAGGCAGTTCGCCATGTTCCACAGGTGTCATCAGCCGTTGGTTTCCCAAGGAGGAAGTCGGCAAGGCGCAGGGCTATGTTTGGGCAGCCAGCCGCATGGGTGGTGCCCTCACCCCTTTTGTGGTCATCCCCGTGATGGCATGGATGGGTTGGCGGTCAGCCTTCTATCTGTTAGGTGTCCTTGGCATGGTATGGGCCGCCGTATGGTATTTCTGCTACCGCGACCGTCCTGTGGCAACCGGAGACAGTCCTGCCCCAACGACAGCGACTTCGTCAGATGAGGCCTCTTCGGCAACGAAAACCAAAGACACCTCTGCGAAGGTCAGCATCCCCTGGCACAAGATTCTTCATTCCAGTCAGTTCTGGATTATCTGCGCCATGTATTTCTTCTATGCTTTTGGAAGTTGGTTTTTCTTCAGTTGGTTTCCCACGTTCATGGAACTGGGTCGTGGCTTTGACAAGAGCGAACTGACATACGCCGTGGCTGTTCCCTTTGTGATGAGTATGATAGGCAACATCAGCGGCGGTTATCTTACCGACCGCCTGTCCTCCCGATATGGCGTCAGCATCGGGCGCAAGGCATTGGGTTCCACTTCCCTCGCCGTCTCCGCCGTATGTATGTTCCTCGCCGCATTTATTCCCGGCAAGATGGCTGTCTTTGTTTTCCTTTCACTCTGTTTCGGCATATTCGACCTGATGCTTCCGAGTGCCTGGGCCTTATGCATCGACATCGGCAAGCAGCATGCCGGCACCATCTCCGGAGCGATGAACACCGCCGGCAACATTGGCGGGTTCTTCTGCGGCATCATCTTCGGCATCCTGGTTGAGTCATCCGGCAACTACAACCTGCCCCTGTACATGATTGCCGTGATGCTGTTGATAAGTGCCGTCCTCTTCACTTTCATCAAACCCAACAAACCGATAGTGTGAGAGGGCGGTTATCTTCCGCCGCCGCCACCGCCGCCGGAGTAGCCGCCACCGCCGCCGATTGACGAATAGTTCGAGAAACCTGAGGAAGATGTGGAGCGGTCTGCCATTCGCTCAACAGCATTGGTAGTGGCGGTGTAAATGGAGTCGCTGAACATATAGATTATGTCGCCCTTATTTACTGATGTTGACACATCAAGGCTCTTGGTGATGTTGGAAAGATTGAGATACTCCGGACAAATGGTCTCCATATCCTTCCTGACCTGGTCGGCCAGTCCGAAGAACTCGGCGTAAACCAGATACTGGTCCCAAAGTCCCACCTCCATTGTTCCTCGCTCGTTGAGCAAGGTGAAGTCTTGCAAGAAAGTTTTCAGTCCAAAGAGATGTGCGGCATGCTTTTTGGTGTATTCATCGTCAGACTTACCTTCCAACGCCTTCATGAAGTTTTGGATGTCGGTTTTATTGCTCTTCTTCCTGCACCAGTTGTCAAATTCTTTTGGCTGCAGCACCAGGTCATCGCCCGATGCCAGTGTGAGCAACTTCAACACATGACAAGCCATGCGGTCGTCGCCTTTGGCATTCTGGTCAATCTCTTTCAAGGGATGGACAATTTTCAGCATCTCCCTTACCTTCTCCTTGTATTTCTCGCGTACAATAGTCACATCGCCCTTAGCCATAAGTTTCAGCAGCAAGGCACCAATGACATTCTGGTTGCTCATTCCGTAGAAATATGACAGGTCGTCTATCACCATCTTATTCTTGACCAATGTCCAATCTTTCTCCACTTCACGGAAATAGTTGCCTTTCACGATGCCGAGTTTCTTTCGCTTACGCCATTTGCGTAGCGGTGCGAGCGACACCACCCACCATGTTGCACACAGCAATATCCAGGCTAAGGCAAACAAGAAGCCAACGACCAAGTCGACAAAGAAAAAACACAAGATGGAGAACAAGATAAGTAAGCCCATAAGCACCCAGTCCCAGAAGCCCATGTCCTCGTCCTTGGCATTGTCGTTCAGAAAGTCGCTACCGTCGAGAGCCCTCTGCTTGCGGCTCTCCCAACTCTCGTCGGAGGTTGTCGCCGGCCGGAACATATCCTTGTCGAACTCGAGCATGACAATCATCCGCTTTCCTTTGCTTAAAGAACCTTTGGGAGTAGCAACGATGCTGTTACCCTCGAACACGATGTTACCCTCATAGCCAAAAGCCCAACGGCGTGTGTTGGCTTCAGAGAGCAGGATTCCGTCGTCTGCAGTAATGACTATCCGTGCCTGCTCCACTGTGCAGTCCATATCTACAAAGCAGTGGTTGAACCCGTCGTTCGTATCGTAGTCTTTTACTAGGTTTGTCAGATTGTAACGCACCACGTACTCGTGCTCACCCCAGTCGCCGAAGCCCCAGCACACTTCCTGGTCTTTGTTGGCAAGGCCGCACTTACCTGCCTTCTCTTCACGGCTGGCATCCAAATCCCACGTGCTGAGGGTTTCGAACGGCACAAGTCCGGAATGCCCCGGCACATATCCCTCTACCGTGAGATTTTCTATGTGTATGCCGTCGATGCTTCGATGCTCCACATACCATTCCGTTTTTGCGTCGCTGTCGTCGAGGTTAATGAGCCAGCGCTCCTCTATGGCTGCCGTACCATCCTTATGGAGAACGGCCTTGACATCAATCCGCTTTACGACGCTTGCCATACTCCCCACCGAAGGGAGTACCGCCAAAAATGACAGCAATGCTATCCAGACTTTTATTATTCTCATTTCTGCCTTTATTTACTGACCACTGGTCGGACACTCATACCCCAGGAGCGCATGAAGAGTGCCGCGACGGCGTTGCTCGATTTGAAAAAGAAGTGGTAGGCGCTGTTCGGGCCCGACGGGCTCTGCGTGGACGACCAGTAGTAGCCTTCCAAGCCGGCATTCATGATGTAGGAACTGTTGTTGTGGAGGTAGCCCCCCGCTGCTGGAAAGAAGATACTCGCACCGTTCTTTTTGCTGGTTAACTTGCCTCCATCGACACCGTTCACTGTCGTCCATTCGTAGGTGCAGTTGCTTTTCAATTCGTTTTGCTGCTCGTAGGACGGCATCACCCAAGAGTCGCCCCATTTCACGTGGGCAACGTCATATTCCGTGCCAGCGATATCGCTGCCGAGGTCGTTGCAGGTTTCTGCTGAGCCGTCCCAGTGGATATAAGTACTCACGTCATACGTTGTTTTCGTCTCCACCTCGCCCCAGGCATAGTAGCCGCCGTTGTTGGTGGGGCTTTGGTTCTCTGGATGGTCCGTGTCCATGTTGCAGCATGCCCATTTCGTGCCGGAGGGCAGGCCGAGGTCAATCAGGTGAGGATGATGATCATCTGGACAGGCGAGGTAGGATGGAGTTTCCACCTTGACGGGAACCTCGATGGTGCGGAACGTCTGCACATCTTTGACGGTCACTTTGGCCTCGCCTATGGCCACGGCGGTGAGGGTGATGGTGGAGCCGCTGAGGGTAGCGGTAACAATATCGGTGTTAAGAGATGTGACCTCGTATTCATTGTAGCCGCCCTCGATATCAACAGTAGCGGTGCCATCAGCAAACATGGTGACAGCCGTAGGGTTGACAGAGAAGGGGGTGTAGCCATTCATGATGATGTTCACCACCATCATCGCATCGGCAACAGTGACCCTGCCGTCCTTGTTGACATCACCCAATAAATAATTCTGTGAGTTCTGTGCGTAGGTTGTGGTGGCTATGAACATCACCACCAAAATGGTCAACAGTTTTTTCATATCTGTTATCGTTTTGGTCATCAGAAATGTTTATCTAATATCATTAAGGTCTGTCTATCGTGCAAATTTATCATTTTTTCATGAATAAACCATCTTAAGAAAGAATTTATTTTTGAAGCATCTGAAATTGGGAATTCCGTTCATCATCACTTCTTTGCATAAAAGCAGTGAACTCACATCTATTCACTTTTTTGTATCAGGGGGACGGGGAATCTGATATGTTTTTGAGCCTCCTTATGATGCTGAAGCCAACCGCTGAAAGTTTGGACAGTTGTCTGATTCCTGCTCCTTTTTTCAGAACGGAAATGAGAATCTTGTCCCTATCAGGGGGACGGGGAATCTGATATGTTTTTGAGCCTCCTTATGATGCTGAAGCCAACCGCTGAAAGTTTGGACAGTTGTCTGATTCCTGCTCCTTTTTTCAGAACGGAAATGAGAATCTTGTCCCTATCCT
>JAEEJK010000105.1 GCA_016281815.1 Prevotella sp.
CTACGGCGGCTACTACGCCTGGGGAGAGACGGAGACGAAATCTACCTACAATTGGAGCACCTACACCCATTGCGACGGATCACACGATACTTGTCATGACCTCGGCAGCGACATTGCCGGAACTCAATATGACGTTGCCCATGTGAAGTGGGGCGGGTCATGGGTGATGCCTACGAAAGTTCAGCAAGACGAATTGAGAGACAACTGCACCTACGAATGGACGACTGTGAACGGTGTTAAGGGTGGCAAGTTCACAAGTAGGAAGAATGGTGCGAGTATCTTTTTGCCCGCCGCCGGGTACCGCCCCAATTCCGACCCCTACTATGCCGGGTCGCGCGGCTACTACTGGTCATCGTCGCAGTACCCTTCGAGGGCGTACGGCGCCTACTACCTGTACTTCGACTCGGGCAGCACGGACTGGTACAACTACTACCGCGGCAGCGGTGAAAGCGTGCGCCCGGTTGTCAGAAATTAAGTGCATCCTTTCCCAGCGCATGTGAACCAAATTGAAGACGCTACCCCAAGCCCATCCTGGCGCATGGTCAGGCGGTGGGGCGCAGGCCTCCCATAGGTATGCAAGCAGTTCTACTCTTCGGCGAATGGAGTCGATACTTCCAAAGGGAATTCCCCGTCCCCCTGATCGCTCAGATATAAAATTCCGAGGAGTCGACGAGGCCGGCGCGGAGGGCGTATTTGATGACCTCGTGGGCGGTGTTGATGCCCAGTTTGCGAAAGATGTTCTTGCGGTGGGTGGTGATGGTGTGGATGCTCGAGAAACGTTCGTTGGCAATCTCTTTGGTGGTCTTTCCTTGGGCGATGGACCGCACAATCTCCGTTTCCGTTTCTGTGAGGAAACTGGGGCGTTTGTTCTCTTCCTGTTGTTGGTTGATGATGACCTCCAGCGCCCGCTGACTGATGTGCCGGTTGTGGTGACTGACGGAATAAAGCGCATCGCAGAGGTCCTTCAGCGAACCATCCTTAAATACGATGCTGAACTGGTGGGAAGCATAGACCACAAGACGCAGAAACCGAGGGGTCAGTTCTTCGCTGATGAGAATCCAACGTGACAACGCAAAACGTTCGGCGACAACCAAGAGTTGGTTTTCGTCGGCAAAGTCGAACAGTGTGAAGTCGAGAATCACCACAGCATCCTCATGTTTCTTCAACAATTGTATGAGTCCTGCTCTGTCGCTGGCTTTAAAAATGTCATGGTCGCCCTTCTGACGTATCAAAGCCTCCAGCGCGTAGCGCGTCAGTTCCTGATTGTCTGCTAAGATAAACTTTCCCATAATCCCTACTTTTTTGCCAGCAAAGTTACGTAATATGGAAATTTCAACCAAATTTCATTTCGAAATTGGAAGAAATCACTAAATAATCGGCAAATATAGAAAATCTTCCCTTTTTGACCCTCTTTTCGTCCTCTTATCAGAATAAATCACTACGCCATTTTGTGTATACATATTATCCCACAAAGGCGGAAAAATCCATTTTTTATCGTATCTTTGCCCTGACATGTGAAAACAAACAGCAACTCAAGACAACCGAATTGACACCTATTAAATGATGACTAAGCCAACAAACAAAAAGGAGTTGATAGCCTTCATGCAGGAGGGCTATGCAAAACTGAATGAGCAAATCAGCAAATTGAGTGCTGACGCAGCCGTTGCTCCATTCAACTTCCCTTCTGACCCAAAGAAGTGTGGTGTACGATGGATGCACGACCGCTGTCTGCGCGACCTCCTTGCCCATCTTCATGAATGGCAGGTGCTGATGCGTGTGTTCGTCCAGAACATCCGTGAGGGAAATCCGAGAGATTTCCTGCCCGACGAATACCGCAAGAACTACCATGAGATGGACAAAATGATTGTGGAGAAGCATCAAGGCACAAGTCTTGAAGAAGCCAAATCACTGCTTGCGCAGACACATCAGGAAATGCTCAGCCTTGCCGACACTTTCTCTGACGAGGAACTGTTTTCCAAAGGTGTGTACAAATGCACCTATACGACCACCATGGCCGCCTATTTCGAGAGCATAACGACAAGTCCCTATTCGCAGGCTGTCAAACTGCTGAAGACGCATCAGAAGAACTCAAAAAAATGAATGCTCATTCGTCTCCATTCGACCAAAGCGATCTGCTCAAAGCAATAAAGGTAATGGCTTTAACTACTCAGCGAAGCGATAACTTCTTAACTACTTAACTACTTGCAAGTTGAGCAAACGTGAAACTTGAATAATATGACTTGTACAGAATAATGAAAAAGATATTGTTTCTTCATGGTTTCTATGCCAGCGGACAGTGCATCCCAGCCATGACCTTGCGGGAGGCGTTTGAGGGAAAGGCTTTGGTGCTGACACCAGACCTGCCGACGCATCCCAAAATGGCATTGGAGCAGATAAAGAGCCTTTGCGATGAGGAGAACCCCGACTTAATAGTGGGCAACAGTTGCGGCTCGTTTTATGCCCAGATGGTAGCCCCCATTGTCGGCGTACCTGCCTTGCTGGGCAATCCTCATTTCGAGATGACGGAGTTCCTGAAGACTCGTATCGGCGAACATGAGCACAAGTCACCACGCAAGGACGGCAAACAGCGGTTCGTCATCGACGAAGCCTTGATACAGGAGTTCGCGGAACTGGAAGCCATTCAGTTTGACTCCTGCCATCCCGATTGCCAGGACCGCATCTGGGGCTTGTTTGGTGAAAAGGATACACTGGCACATTTCGAACCGCTGTTTCTGGAACACTACAGCCATTCGTATCATTTCCCCGGCGGCCATACCCCGACTGCTGATGAAGTACGCACATGGTACGTGCCACTGATAGAGAAACTGTTAGTGCCATGAAGGTCATTTATCTCATCTGCATTGTTATTATATCCATGTCAGTTTTCTCCATAGTCCTTCCAACGGTCCGCGGGGATGGCTGGCGAACCAATAACGGGCAAACAGATACTGGACGATCACCATCGAGAGGCCTACAAGGACGGCATAGGTGATGCCTAAACGATGATAACAGGCAAGCCCATAGCCGCAGAAGATGAAGCAGCCGATAATGGACTGGAGCAGATAGTTGGTAAGACTCATGCGACCAAAAATGCAGAGATGGTGGAGTACGCTTCGAACGCCATCGAAAGCATACCAGGCAGAGACGATGGCAGAGACTATCATCAGCAGGATGGTTAAATTGTAGATAGGCTTCAGCCATGAGTTCAATTCACCGAAATCCACAACACTCAACGCGACGACGATGAATGCGGAACCGATGAGGATGCCATGCCATATCTTCAGATGATGCCCCTCGTTGTAGAACAGCCTCTGCCGGCCTAACTGCATGCCGAGAATGAAGAGGCAGAGCAACTGTGTGAGTCGCCCGCTGAAGACATTGAACCGCAGATTCACCTCAAACCCATATCGCAGGTTGGTGAGCGTATTCTCCCAAAACGAACCATGTTCATGTGCGCTGTTGATCTTGCCGTACACTTCCCATAAAGTGCTGTGGTCGAGTGTGGTGCCCGTCAGCAGGCAGTATAGTTCCACGGGTTGGATGGCCAGCAGGGCGATGATGCACCACACCCACTTCGACGGCAGATAACTGATGGGAATGAGCAGCAGACCGTAGCAGGCATAGAGCATCAGGATGTCGCCATCGTAGAACGCCACGTTGACGACGCCAAACATGAACAGCAAGCACATGCGCCAGGCAAAGCGGCCCGAGAAGCATTTGCCCTTCTGCTGCTGGTTGTCATTCATGATGAAGAAACTAAATCCGAACAGCATGGCGAAGATGCCGTCCATCTTGCCTGAGAGCCCCCACGCCAGCACGTCGGCCACCGTCTGGTCGCATGCCAGTGTATGCACTATCGGCTCCTTGGTAAATATGTCGA
>JAEEJK010000106.1 GCA_016281815.1 Prevotella sp.
CCGCTAAGAAAACCTAAACGCCAAGGATGGCGCACAAAAGGTTCTTCTACGGCAACTTCGACAACATTTTCCGCCTGTTTTGTCGGCCGTCGCCAAGTGGCGGGGTGTTAGCCGATGCAAACATAGTAACTGTGTTGAAAACTTATTGAAAATCTCATGAACAAAGTATTAAAAACTTGAGTAAGGTCATTCAAACACGATTGTAAGACAATTGTAAGACAGTTGTAAGTGTCTGTTTTTGGGGAAATCAACGGTCGGTCGCTACCTTTGCCGGAAAAATTCCGATATGATGCGACAAAACGTTTTTTCCCGTACAGACACCCTCATGGGATGGCTCGTCTTTCTGACTGCTGCCACCGTCTACGTTCTGACTATCGAACCCTCTGCCAGCCTTTGGGACTGCCCTGAGTTCATCACCTCTGGTTACAAACTGGAAATAGGACACCCTCCAGGGGCTCCTTTCTATATGCTGACAGCCAATCTGTTCGCCCAGTTGGCTGACAGTCCCTCTCAGGTGGCAAGGATGGTCAATATGTTGTCAGCATTGCTCAGCGCAGGATGCATCCTTTTCCTCTTCTGGACCATCACCAATCTGTCTCGCAGGCTGGTGGCCCCAGACAATAAGTATGACTGGCCACGGATCATCCTCATTGAGGGATGTGGCGTGACAGGTGCCTTGGCATATACCTTCAGCGATACTTTCTGGTTTTCTGCAGTCGAGGCTGAGGTCTATGCCTATTCGAGTTTTCTCACCGCCTTGGTCTTTTGGCTCATCCTGAAATGGGAAGAGCAGGCTGATGATCCACAAAGTGACCGATGGATAGTGCTCATCGCCTATATCATCGGACTGTCGGTCGGCGTCCATCTGCTCAACCTCCTGTGCATCCCGGCCATGGCGCTTATCGTCTGTTTCAGGAAAAACAGGAAGAGCACATGGTGGAATGTGGCAAAGGCATTGGTGGCAGGTGCTTTGCTGTTGCTGGCGATACTCTATGGCCTCATCCCGGGTGTCATTGGGTTGGGTGGATGGGCAGAACTCCTTTTCGTCAATGGCATGGGACTGCCTCAGCATACAGGCCTCATCTGTTCGTTTGTACTCATTCTCGTTGTGTTGGCTATCTTGCAGGCGAAATCGGAAAACAGAGTGCTGAAAACAACTCTCCTCTCCACGATGATGCTGCTGGTCGGTATGAGTTGCTACGCCGTCATTCTCATCAGGTCTGATGCACATCCTCCGATGGATGAGAACTCTCCCGACAATGTGTTCTCCTTGGGGAGGTATATGAGCCGCGAGCAATATGGAGATACTCCGTTGATCAAAGGCCCCGCCTATTGCAGTGAGGTCGCTTTTCAGCCCAAGGGCGAATACTTGGTGGCGAAGGAGGTGCCAACAACTTCCATTCGGTATTTCAAAAAAGACAGCACTGGCGGAAGGTATGTGACATTGGGACACCGCTCCAAATTCATTTTTGAGGACAATATGTGGTTCCCGCGTATGCATTCCTCCCAACCTCAGCATGTGAGGGCCTATGAGGAATGGATGGGCGGGGTGGAGAAGAAAGGCAACCTGCCTACGACAAGAGACAACATCCGCTTCTTCCTGTCCTATCAGTGTGGCTTCATGTATTGGCGCTATTTTCTTTGGAATTTTGTGGGGAGACAGAACAACATCCAGGGAAATGGGGAGGCGGAGCATGGCAATTGGATCACGGGGTTCAAGGTCATCGACGATCTCTTGCTCGGATGCGACACCCGGCTCCTGCCTTCCGACCTCCGCGACAACAAGGGAAGAAATGTCTATTATGCCCTTCCGCTGTTGCTCGGACTGCTGGGCATGGGCTGGCAGATAAGATGTGGTAAAAATGGAAAAAGACAGTGGGGCGTGGTCGCGGTTCTCTTCCTCATGACGGGATTGGCCATCGTCGCTTATCTCAACCAACCGCCGTTGCCGCCCCGCGAGCGCGACTACGTCTATGCTGGTTCGTTCTATGCCTTTGCCATCTGGATTGGTTTGGGCGTGGCTGCTGTTGCCGGTCTGCTGGGCAGATGCATGCGGCGACGGATGTGGAGCGCCTCGGTTGCTGTCATGCTTTGCGTATCAGTTCCCTTGCAGATGGTCAGCCAGACCTGGGACGACCATGACAGGTCGGGCCGGTATGCATGCCGGGATTTCGGATACAACTATCTGGAGAGCATGCAGCGGGAGGGGCATCCCATCATCCTCACCAATGGCGACAACGACACATTCCCTCTGTGGTACAACCATGAGGTGGAGGGGGTGCGCACAGACACCCGCGACTGCAATCTGTCATATGCCAACACAGATTGGTATATCGACCAGATGAAACGACCTGCTTATGACTCTCCGCCTCTGCCTTTCCATTGGGAAAGAAAAGACTATCAGGAAGGTACCAACGAGTATGTGCAGGTGCGCCCGGAACTGAAAGAGCAAGTGATGGAACTCTACAGGGACAACCCGGAGGAGATGAGGAAGACGCTGGGAGAAAAACCATTCGAACTGAGCAATGTCATCACACATTGGGTGCTGGCTGATGACCCGATGAGGCACTGCATTCCGACTGACAGTGTCACGGTCTCTTCCGACGAAGGACAGATGGTTATTTCGTTCAAGAACATGCGGGGCTTATACAAAAAAGACTTGTTCGTGCTCGACATGTTGGCCCATACTGACTGGAAAAGACCCATCTATACTTCCTTCAGCCTCGGACCCGATGAGGTGCCTTACCTCAGCGATCATCTGGTGCTCGAGGGATTGGCCTACCGCGTCGTTCCTGATTCCCAGGGAACACGGGTGGATGTGGAGAGAATGTACGAGAACGTGATGAAACGGTTCCGTTATGGAGGACTCAACCGGAAGGGCATCTATGTGGATGAGGATGTGATGCACATGGCACGCACCCATCAGTATGTGATGGCCATCCTCATCGATTCTCTGCTTGCACAAGGTGACACCAAAAGGGCACTTGCTGTCGTTGAAAAGTGGAGGACAGAACTGCCTTCCTGCAACATTCCCTATACCGATGCTGCCCTGTCAATGGCCAAATGCTATTATGAGACGGGCAACGGGAATTTGGGTGACGAAATCATTGCCGACCTGCTGAGAAGAAGTGATGAGTGGCTCAGATGGATAGAAAGCCTCAGTCCCTCACGCAGAAGCGGATCCATGGCTTCCGCTTACGCTTGGCAGCGCACCATGCAGCAGTCTCTCAATGTGGCTGCTCAGTATCACAGAGATCAACTGATTGAAAAATTTAATCCTTCATTTCAAAAATATGCCTACCAACAACAATAATCAAAAGTCATTCCTGTCTCGTCGCACCAACTGCCTGGTGCTCTTGCTCTCATCCGTATTGGTGATATCGGGCTTCGTACTGATGGCGGGAGAATCCACCACAGAGACAGCATTTTGCCAAGATGTGTTTTCCCGACGACGCACCGAGATTGCTCCGCTTTTATGCCTTGCTGGCTATCTGCTCATGATGGTGGGTGTCGTTTGGCGGCCGGACAAACACTCCTGAGAGCGATGATGGTTGGATTTCTTTGCCAGATGATGCAAATTAATGTGCTTTTATCACTCATATTACAATTTTTTGCAGTAACTTTGCACCATCTTTCGAAGGAAAGAAATCCAATTGGAATCATCATTTTATTTTTTATAAATCAATTATGGAAAAAAGCGCATTGCAGCAGGCTCGGGCAGCCTATCAGCCCAAATTGCCAAAGGCTCTGCAGGGAGCCGTCAAAGTGAAGGAGGGTGCTCCTACTCAGAGTGTTGACAACCAAGAGGAAATTCAGAAACTCTTCCCCAACACCTATGGCATGCCACTCGTCGAGTTCGTTCCTGGCGACGTGACAGAAAGCAAGAAAATGAATGTTGGCATCATCCTCAGCGGAGGACAGGCCCCCGGCGGACACAACGTCATCTGCGGCCTCTTTGATACCGTCAAGAAACTCAATCCCGAGAACAAACTCTATGGATTCCTGATGGGTCCCGGTGGTCTCGTTGACCACAATTATATGGAACTCACCGCCGACATCATCGATGAATACCGCAATACGGGCGGCTTCGATATGATTGCCAGCGGGCGCACAAAACTTGAGGAGGTCGACCAGTTTGAGAAAGGCTACGAGATCATCAAGCAACTCGACATTCAGGCCATCGTCATCATCGGTGGAGATGACTCCAACACCAATGCATGCGTCCTCGCTGAGTATTATGCTGCTAAGAATTATGGCGTGCAGGTCATCGGATGCCCCAAGACCATCGACGGCGACCTCAAGAACGACCAGATTGAGACCAGTTTCGGTTTCGATACCGCTACCAAGACATACTCCGAACTCATCGGCAACATCGAGCGTGACTGCAACTCGGCTCGCAAATATTGGCACTTTATCAAACTCATGGGGCGCTCGGCCAGCCATATCGCTCTCGAATGTGCATTGCAATGCCAGCCCAACCTCTGCATCATCTCTGAGGAGGTGGAGGCAAAAGACCAGACTCTCAATGATATCGTGGAGCAAATCTGCAATGCAGTGGTAGCACGCACTGAGAAGAATCTCAACTATGGTGTGGTGCTCGTACCGGAGGGACTCATCGAGTTTATCCCTGCCATCGGACGCCTCATCGAGGAACTCAACGACCTGCTCGCTGCCCACGGTTCGGAATACAAGGACCTGGAGGCTGAGGCACAGCGCGCTTACATCCTTGCACATCTCAGCAAGGAGAATGCCGCTACCTTCGAGACTCTGCCCGAAAGCGTGGCACACCAACTCTCTCTCGACAGAGATCCTCACGGCAACGTGCAGGTGTCGCTCATCGAGACCGAAAAACTCCTGTCGGAGATGTGTGAGGCCAAACTCGCCAAATGGGCGAAGGAAGGCAAATACAAAGGTAAGTTTGCTACCCTGCATCATTTCTTCGGATATGAGGGACGCTGCGCCGCTCCGTCCAACTACGATGCTGACTACTGCTATGCACTCGGTAGCAGCGCCGCACATCTTATTGCCAATGGCAAGACGGGCTACATGGCCATCGTGAAGAACACCACCGCTCCCAACGATGAGTGGAAGGCTGGCGGTGTGCCCATCACCATGATGATGAACATGGAGCGCCGCAATGGCAAGATGAAGCCGGTGATCCGCAAGGCTCTCGTCGAACTCGACGGCAAACCCTTCCAGGCATTCGTTGCCATGCGCGACAAGTGGGCAGTTGACACTTGCTTCGTCTATCCTGGCCCCATCCAGTACTGGGGACCGAGTGAGGTGTGCGACAAGACGACCATCACACTGGCTCTCGAACAGGCCTAATCATCAGGACAATTTCAGAGGAGGGAAGTCAGCAGGGCATGTCCCGTTGGCTTCCCTCCATTGATTATAAAAAAGTAGGGACGTGAATCGCGTCCATTGCGACACGCAAATCATTTGTCTAAACTCCTACACTCCTAACCTCCTAACCTCCACCTCCCCTTTCAAGTGCCCCTGAGGAAAAAGAAACAGCCCAGCAACAAGCAGACAGCAGAGAAGCAAAGCGTTTCGCTCCTGTCATACTTGCACCGGATACCCGTCATGATTTGGTGGGTGGGCGGATTGTTGTTGGCGGTGATTTATTCCTTGGTGTTGTACAACAACTTCGTGGAACCTATCAGTTTCCGATGGAGGGCTCTTTATGGCGACCCCAACTATCCCAAAGGGTATGAGATTCACGGCATCGACATCAGCCATCATCAGGGGGAGATCGACTGGACCAAACTGGGCAATGCCATGATCGAACGTACTTATGTGAGGTTTGTCATGATCAAGGCAACCGAAGGGGCTGACCATATAGACGACTGCTTTGAGCGAAACTTCCGAATGGCAAAGGCCACTGGATTCATACGGGGTGCCTACCATTTCTGGAGTGTCCTATCCACTGCACGCGAGCAGGCGTATTTCTTCCTCGACAACGTGGAACTCAAACCCGGTGACCTGCCTCCGGTGCTTGATGTGGAGGCTAAACCGGAAAATATGTCCGACGAGGATTTCCAGATGGAAATCCTGGCATGGCTGCATATCGTGGAGGACAGGTATCACGCCAAACCCATCATCTACACCTATTATAAATTTAAGGAGAAATATCTCAGTGATGAGCGGTTCGACGACTATCCGTATTGGATTGCTCATTACTATGTGTCAAAGGTGGAGTACCAGGGGAAATGGAAATTCTGGCAACATACCGATGCAGGACGTTTGCCTGGCATCAAAGGGTATGTTGACCTTGATATCTACAACGGAAGCCACTACGACCTGGAGAAACTCACACTCAGTGAGGAGAATTTCGAGGAAACAGAAATTCCTGCAGCCGACAGCACTTATTTGGAGAGAAACGACAGCGATACCCAATCGCCAATCGAAGATTTCGACTGAAGGATGAGGCCCAGGCGCTCTGCTTCCTCGGTGAGAGCAGCGACATCACTCTCATAAAAACCACTCAGCATCAGTGTTCCGCCGACGGCAAGCACCTCGCACATCGATGGCATGTCTGCCAATAGGATGTTGCGGTTGATATTGGCCATCACAATGTCGAACACGCCGCTGATGTGCGAAAGCACATGGATATCTCCCGTCAGTACTTCTATGTTGTCTGCTTCGTTGAGTTGGGCGTTGTGAAGCGTGTTGTCCACACTCCACTCATCAATGTCGTATGCCACCACACTGGAGGCTCCGGCTTTTGACGCGACGATGGAGAGGATGCCGGTGCCGCAGCCGCAGTCGAGCACACGCTTATCCTTAAGGTCGGTGTGCAGCAGGCGGTCCACCATCATCTGAGTGGTCTCGTGGGTGCCGGTTCCGAAGGCCATCCTGGCATCAATCACTACCTCTGTCTGCCCTTCGCCGACTGTCACAGGGTGCTTCTTGTCGTGGATGATGCAGAGCCCGTCGATGTCGATAGGCTCAAAACCTTCCTCTTCCCAGGCGGCGTTCCAGTCGCGGTATTCGGCCTTTTCCAAGTCGTAGCCGACACTGATGTTGGGGATGGGGAAATCTGCCAGGAGGGCATCGAGCAACTCGCGGTTGAAAAGGTCCTCCTGCACATATCCTGTGAGAGATCCCTCTTCTTCGTTGAAACTTTCAAAGCCTGCCTCTGAGGCAAGGCCCGACACAATGTCACTGGCCGTGGCCATCAACTCTGGAGTGATGTTGGTTCCATTGATGTGGAATGTGGCTTGCAGATATTTCATTTGAGTTTTGGAGTTTTTGAGTTTAGGAGTTTAGGAGTTTGGGAGTTTAGGAGTTTGGACATTACCTTTGCCTGTCGGAGTCCTTTGCTGCTGGCGGACGCGATACATCGCGTCCCTACATTTGCACCGCCATTCTACATGTGGTAATCATAATTCTTAATTCCTAATCCTTAATTCTTAATTCCTAATTCCTAATAATTTTTTTGCAAATTTATAAAAAATAGGGAAAAACCTACCCCGTTTTAGGGTTTTTCCGTACATTTGCATCAAAAGTCGTTGTATTTTTGCACTGTATGAAAACATTTAATCAGACGAGATATGAAAAAGTTGATGATCTTAGCAATGGTGATGGCTTTTCTGCCGTTGACAACCTTCGCACAGGATGACATGTATTATGTCCCCAAGAAGGGTGAAAAGGTGAAGAAAGTAGTGCCGGCCAAAAACAAGCCAGCAATGATGGGGCGGGATGTGAATCTGGATGAGTACAACAGACGGTTCCGCAGCTCTTATGACATTGTAGGGAAGGATTCCCTGGGCAATGACATCATCGAGTTCACAACTGGACCGGCTGACCAAGACACCGTCTTTGTTTACAAAGGTGATGACGAGGACTTCCGCTACAGCGCACGTTTGGGGTTGTATGATGGCTATGCCGGATGGTACAATCCATGGCTCTATCCCTACCGTTCTTATTACTACGGATTCTATGATCCCTTCTACCATAGTTGGTATCCCTGGGATCCCTGGTTCTGGGATTACTCTTACTACTGGGGATGGTCACCATGGCACTATGGGTATCTGGGTTGGCCCTACTATAACTACTACGGCTATTACGGCTATCCCTTCGGCTACTATGGTGGCGGTGGCGGATATGTGTCTTACAACCGAGGCGGCAATCTCGCCCATACCAGTCCGAGTTCCACTTCAAGGTCGCACAGCAATGGCAGTTACACGGTTGCCTCACACGGAGCATTCGGAGGTCGTGCCATCAGCAGCGGCACTTTCGCCAACAATGTAGGATCGGGCATCAGTTCAGGTTCCCGCTCCTCATACACCAGGTCTGGAGCAAGGACCAGCAGCCTGGGTGGCGGCAGCCGGACATTGGGTGGCGGCAATCGCTCCAACAATTATGGTACAGCCAACAGTTACACACCTACCTACAGCGGCAATTCAAGAACCTACAGTTCCGGTCCTTCTTACAGCGGATCTTCCTACAGCGGTTCTTCATCGTCGGGTTCCTATAGCAGCGGTGGCGGCAGTCGCTCTGGTGGCGGTGGCTCCTTCGGCGGCGGAGGTGGCGGCGGAGGCAGTCGCTCTGGTGGTTCCTTCGGCGGCGGCGGACGTGGCAGATAATAAATGAGTGTTCAGCATATCAACCGTTTAACTTATCAACAATCCGACAATTATGAAAATCAAATATATTGTGATGGCAGTGGCGTTGCTGTCCGCAGGACAGGCTGCTGCTCAGGAGACTTACGAGAATGCTAAAATAGCGGGAGAGGATCTCAACGGTACGGCTCGCTATGTGGGAATGGGTGGCGCACTCGACGCTCTCGGTGCCGACCTCTCCACCATCAGTTCCAATCCTGCCGGTATCGGACGGTTCCGCAAGAGTAAGATAGAAGGCACCGTGGGCGTTGTTTCCCAGGCCAATGCAGCCGACTATCCTCACGGCGACGCTACCAAGGTGAGTTTCGACCAACTTGGCGGTGTGTGGGCATTGAGGTCTTTGGATGGCTCATCCTTCCTCAATGTAGGCTTCAACTATCACAAGAGCCGCAATTTCAATCTCATCCTCTCTGCTGACGACCAGTTTGGGAGAAGTACATCCGACGGAACGTTGTATGCCTCTCAGAACAAATTGACGTACATGAAATTGAACAACGGCCTGATTTGTCCGATGGATGGTGAGGGACGCATCTACATGGAAGATGCGTATATCTCCTGCAACCAACTTGACGATATCTATGTGAAGAACCTGCTGTATGCGGCTGGCGACGGCGAGCGCTATTTCTATGAGGCAAACAATTATGATTTCGACCGTGCCCATAAAGGTTATATCGGTGAATATGACTTCAATATCAGCGGCAATATCAACGACCGCGTGTATCTTGGTGTGACCATGGGCGTGCACGATGTACACTACAAGCATGTTGGCGATTACACCGAGTTCATCCTGCCCAATCCCGAGGAAATTGCTAAACTCAATGTCTATGATGAACGGGAAATCACCGGACAGGGTGTCGATGTCAAACTGGGTGCCATCGTCCGTCCTGTGGAATACGCTCCGCTGCTTCTCGGTGCCTATGTCCACACTCCGACATGGTATGACCTCACCACCTCCAACTATACCGAGGTTAGTGACGGCAAAACGACCGTGTGGGCTGAGGACTCCTACGACTACAAGATCTATACACCCTGGAAGTTCGGTTTCAGTGCAGGATATACCGTTGGCAAACAACTGGCTCTGGGTGCAGGATTTGAGTATGCCGATTATGGAAACATCAAGACACGCATCAATGACGGTGGCGGCTATATGTTCTATGAGTATTATGAGACCAGCCACAATGATGAGAATATGAACGAACATACCAAGTTGACCCTCAAGGGAGTGAGCACCGTCAAGGTGGGTGCCGAACTGAAGGTGACTCCGGAGATTGCGCTGCGCGCCGGTTACAATTTCTCCACGGCGATGTATAACAAGAATGGCTTCAAGGACGGATCCATCCAGTCAAATGGCTCCTATATCGCTTCGGCCACCGACTACACCAACTGGAAGGACACCAACCGCTTCACATTGGGCTTTGGCTACAGCACTGGAAAGATCAATTTAGACCTTGCTTATCAGTACAGCATGGTGAAGGGTGACTTCTATCCCTTCATGAGTTACACTGACAATAAATACTACGATTTCGACAACATCGCCAATGGTGTGGAGGTGAACAACAAGCGCCATCAGGTGATGTGCACCCTGGGCTACTCCTTCTGATCTGCCGAAGGAATGAATGACTGAGTCTGTCTGAATAAGACATAAAGAAAGTGGGCACTTCAAAAGAAGTGCCCACTTTCTTTATATAAGGTGATTAGTCTCTTTATATAAGGTGATTAGTCCTCATAATCATCTGATATGCTCTCTGCCTCGAAATTGAGGTCTTCGGGATCTGTCTCAAAGGTGGTGCGGTAACTTTCCTCCGTCAGTTTGTCCTCGTCAAATGCATCATCCTCGTCAGGCATGTTGTAGGTATCTTCTTCCAACGGGAGATCCTCGTCGTCGTCTTCGTCGTCACGGTCGACGTCCAGGTCTTCGTCATCCTCATCAAACTGAATATGCGGGCGCTCTACCTCGGGCTTTGCCTTGGCGAAGATAGCCTCCACCCACATGCCCTTGGTGATCTCAAGCACCTCGAAACCGTCGGCCACCTTCTTCTCATACATGCCGCCTGGCTTGTGAAGACGGTCCTTGGGCAGCGTGGTGGTGCTGATGTCAAAACCATTCTCGATGATGTCCTGAATACTCTGCGAGAGACTGTCCCATCCGCCTCCGAAATTGCGGTCGATGGCCTCCAGCAACTTGGTGGTGGAGATATGGCGGATATTCTCGTATGTCAGGTCCGTCACACGGAGGATGGGGCGCTTCTTGATGGCAAATTTCGTCTTTGTGCTGTCGTCTGTCTTCAGCAATCCCACTTTGAAGCCTCGTGACTCGTATTTTTTCACTACCTCGGGCTTGTCCACCTTCACCTCTTCCACATCAAAGGCACTTTTGATGATGTCGAGATAATGGCGCACATACTCTTTCATGTCTGCATCTTTCTCTGCTGCCTCCCAAAGGCGGAAAATGTCGTTTTCCTGCAGGTCCCAGACATTGCTCTTGTTGAGCGTCTTCAACGAAAGGGCTTTCTTTTCTCTTTTCATACTATTTTGTTAGTCAATGAATTCTGATATATGGTCTCTGTCATTGAGAACCGGAAACTTGGCGCGGAACGCACGCAACTCCTCGATGTCAAGGTCGGCGGTGACCGCCGCTACCTCATTGTCCGGACAACGGGCGATGACTCGCCCTTTGGCATCTACCACCATGCTGCCTCCCTGATAAGTGCATTTCTCATCTTGGCCTACGCGGTTCACCGCCACCACACAGCATTGGTTTTCTATCGCCCTTGCCCGTATCAGCGTGTCCCAGACTGGCTGTCGGCTGGAGGGCCAGTTGGCGACGATAATGATGCCGTCGTAGTCGCCGTCGTAGCGGCTCCACACCGGGAAGCGAAGGTCGTAACATACCAGCAGCAGCCATCTCCATCCTCCGCAACTCACCACCGTCCGCTTTTCACCCCGGCGGTAGTGGGCGTCTTCTCCGGCGTAGCCAAACAGATGGCGCTTGTCGTAATACGACACCTTGCCGTCGGCACCGACGAAATAATGGCGGTTGTGATAGACAATGCTTCCGTCGGGCTGGTGCTCTCCTTCCGCGATGCTCCCGCAGATGGCGGCATGCCGGTTCTGCGCTTCTGATATCATCCATGCAAGTGACTGACCATCAGTCTCTGCAATGCCTTCGGGCTGGGTGGCAAACCCTGTGCTCCACATCTCTGGCAGCACATAAAGTTCACTTCCCCGCGAAGAATCCATCAATTGGGCTGCCTGCTGGATGTTGTCTCCAGGCGACGACCAGATGATGTCGGTTTGCAGCAGTGTGATTCGCATGAATGAGTACAGGCGTTTTGGGGCTTCTTCGATGTTTTGCTGCAAAAGTAAATACTTTCTTTTTTATATCCAAATAATTAATAGAATTTTTATATATGCCTGTTGTATGTGAGTAAAGGAAGTCGCCTTCGGCGAAAAATCTTAAGAAAATTTTTAAGAAAATGGTAAGAAATATTTTTTTACTATTTTTTTATTCATTTTTTTATCATTTCTGCCCGTTAGGGCACTCTAAAACTTATTCGCTGAATTGTTAATGTTGTATGGTTTGTATATTTGAAAAAAATCATTTATTTTTGCAATCAATATGAGTGAACCATTAGCCGAGAGAATGAGGCCCCGCACGCTCGATGACTATATCGGGCAAAAGCACCTGGTAGGGGAGGGGGCGATACTGCGCAAGATGATTGACGCAGGACATATATCGTCATTCATCCTTTGGGGACCGCCGGGAGTAGGCAAAACCACGCTGGCGCAGATCATCGCCAATAAGTTGGAGGCTCCTTTCTATACACTCAGTGCCGTCACCAGCGGAGTGAAGGATGTGAGAGACGTCATCGACAAGGCAAAGAAGTCCCGCTTCTTCAACACCTCTTCACCCATTCTCTTCATCGATGAGATCCACCGTTTCAGCAAGAGCCAGCAGGACTCCTTGCTCGGGGCCGTGGAGAAGGGTGTCGTGACACTCATCGGCGCCACTACTGAGAATCCCTCCTTTGAGGTCATCCGCCCGCTGCTCTCACGCTGCCAGGTCTATGTCCTCAAGTCTTTGGAGAAAGACGACCTTATGCAGTTGCTGCAACGTGCCGTCACCACCGATGTCCAATTGCGCGAGCGCACCATTACGCTTCGTGAGACGGGGGCGATGATGCGCTACAGCGGGGGCGATGCACGCAAGTTGCTCAACATACTCGAACTGATGGTGGGGGCAGTGCCTCCGCCGGAGGAGGTGGTCATCACCGACGAACAGGTGGAAAAACAGTTGCAGCAGAATCCCCTGGCCTATGACAAGGACGGCGAGATGCACTACGACATCATCTCGGCATTTATCAAGAGCATCCGCGGCAGCGACCCCGATGCGGCCCTTTATTGGATGGCTCGTATGATCGAGGGTGGCGAGGACCCGCAGTTCATCGCGCGCCGATTGGTCATCAGTGCGGCAGAGGACATCGGACTGGCCAATCCCAATGCGTTGCTGCTGGCGAACGCGGCCTTCGATGCGGTGATGAAAATCGGATGGCCCGAGGGGCGCATCCCTTTGGCTGAGGCGGCGGTATATCTCGCCACGAGCCCCAAGAGCAACTCCGCGTATCTGGGCATCGATGCCGCACTGCAATTGGTTCGAGAGACGGGCAACCAACCGGTGCCGCTCCATCTGCGCAACGCACCTACCAAACTCATGGCGCAGTTGGGCTATAGCGATGGCTACAAATATGCTCACGATTTCCCGGGTCATTTCGTCGTGCAGCAGTTCATGCCCGATGAACTCACCGGCCGACGGCTGTGGATGGCGCAGCACATGCCTTCTGAGGAAAAATTGTATCAGAACATGCTCCGATGCTGGGGCGACAGATTCAAGGACGACAAATGAAAATCATTGTATTGGACGGATATGCTGCCAATCCCAACGACCTGTCGTGGGAACCGCTGGCGCAGATGGGAGACCTCACCGTATATGACCGCACCACACCCGAGGAGGTGGAGGAGCGTGCGGCGGATGCGGAGATAGTGCTGACCAACAAGGTGTTGCTGGACGCGCGGCAGTTGGCTAAACTGCCCAAACTGCGCTACATCGGTGTGCTGGCGACGGGCTACAATGTGGTAGATATCGCTGAGGCGAAGAGGCGGAACATCATCGTGACCAACATCCCTGCCTACAGCACGCAGAGCGTGGCGCAGATGACATTCGCACATATCCTCAACATTGTCGGACAGGTGGGGCATTATGCCCGGCTGAACCGTGACGGACGATGGTCGGAGAGCCGTGACTTCTGCTATTGGGACACACCGCTCCGTGAACTGTCAGGAATGACCCTGGGCATTGTGGGCCTTGGCAACATCGGCATGAGCGTGGCGCGCATCGCCATCGCGTTTGGCATGGAGGTGTTCGCCCTCACCAGCAAGGAGCAGACTTCTCTGCCCGAGGGATTGCAGAAAACCTCCCTCGACCATTTGCTGGCGGTGTCCGACATCCTCACGCTTCACTGTCCGCTCACGGAGTCCACCCGTGAGATGATCAATGCCAAAAGCATTTCCAAGATGAAGAAGGGCGCCATCATCATCAACACCGGGCGCGGTCCGCTCGTCAATGAGCAGGAGGTGGCCGATGCCCTGCAGAGCGGTCACCTCGCTGCCTATGGTGCCGATGTGCTGTCTGTCGAACCTCCTTCTGCCGACAATCCCCTGCTTCATGCTCCCAACGCATACATCACGCCCCACATCGCCTGGGCCACCTTTGAGGCCCGCACCCGCCTCATGGACATCGCCACCGCCAATGTCAGGGCATTCCTCGACGGAAAACCCATTCACTCCATAAGTGGATGAAGAATAATACCTTTGAGTACCAGAAAGCCTTTGCTGGGGATAAAATACCTTCATTCTTCCGCGTTTTTTTGCATATACGCATTTTTTGAGTTATCTTTGCCTTCAAAGAACGACAGTCATGGAAAAAATCAAGTTGCTGCCCTACGGCATCTCCGACTTCAAACAAATACAAAGAGAAGGGAAGTACATCGTTGACAAGACGATGTATATCTCTAAAATGGAGACGACAGATAACTTTCTCTTCCTCATCCGCCCGAGGCGCTTTGGCAAGAGCGTGTTCCTGAGCATGCTACGCGCTTACTACGACATC
>JAEEJK010000107.1 GCA_016281815.1 Prevotella sp.
GCCGAAGCCGTGGGAGATGATGTCGGAGTTGCTCTTGTCCTCACGCATCTGCACCTTCTTCTCGTCAAGCCAGATGTCGAAGCGGACATCCGTCTTCTCGAAATTAACCACGTCGAAGTTGTCTATAAGCACATCGGGGAGTATGGCACGCAATAGGGTTTCTGATTTCATGCCACAAAGGTAACAAATTACTCTTGACTGGGCAAGCCCCGCCAACCAGGTTTATCCGCTGACCCGATAAACCTATATGTTTAACCAACCTTCTTTACTATTCTTTTTTCTTTGCATCCAGGTGGTATCTAAAACTGATGCCGAGGTAATGATGTCGAAAATCTCTGCAAAGGTATGACTACCGTTTTCTTCTATGAAGATGAAGAGGATTTGAATTACCTGAGTCAAGATCCCACCTATAGGCAGCGTTTCTTGGCAAACGAATATGTTCCGGCACAATGGGATCACAGATATTCTGGTGCCGCAAGTCTGCAACGCAAGTTCACTAAGGACGAATGGAACACCTTCTCGTTCCCGCTGCCTCTTACCGGTGAGCAGGTGCGCCATGCTTTCGGGGACAATTGCGAACTGCTCAGATTGAACAGCATCGGCAACCTGTCGAACAATGACTGTATCATTGATTTTGAGACTGTCAACCTGCTTACGCTCAACAATGTCGTTACCTCTGAGTACCTCTACATGCTGAAGCCTACAATCACCCCTGCCATTGGTGAAAACCCACGTGGCCAAATGGCCATCTATTATGACCTCGGCAAGATGTTCTTCTCGACCAACCAGAATGATGCCAACGATCCCGATTACGAGTATCCCATCATGGACCTGAGTGTATGGAAGGGACATCAGAATGTCGGTTCTTTCCAAGACAAGAACGACGGTTGCGGCTATTTCACCTTCATCCAGACACCCAACTTCGAAGCATTCCGCGTCGACAAGGATGGCAATCAACTCGTAAATGCCACAGAAGACAGTTATGCCCCAAAGGGCTCGTATGCCATGAGCGGCGGTAAGATGTATGAACTGAGCCGTGACACACGTATCAAGGGCTTCCGTGGATGGATCACGCTCACGCACAGCATCTTCAAGAATGCAGCAAGTTCAGCAGCGGGAGCAAGTATCGCCATCGACGGCATTATTGACGGTGATGCCACATCTGCCATCGACCGCCATGCTGTCATACCCGTGAATCCGAATACTGTCACTGCTGTCTACGATCTGTCCGGGCGCAAGGTTGGCACGTCTGTAGAGTGTCTGCCTAAGGGCATGTACATTGTAAATGGAAAGAAACTGTTGGTGAAATGAAAGGAGACATCATATGAAAAAGAGACTATATTTGCAACCCGCCATAGAAATCATTGGCATTCTGCCTCTGCGGTTGCTGGATGGCAGCCGAGGATGGTCGAAAGACGGCAATCCTCCCACTGTTGTTGAGAAGGAAGAGGGGGTGGATAAAAACGACAAACTGCCTTCCTCTTTGTGGGATGATGACAGTTATGGCGGTTTTCTCGATCTGGACTAACTTTATAATTTAATAGGTGGCAATCCGTCGGATGTCGTCCTCAAAAGTATCTTTGTTACGAGCCCGTGACTTTAATTTTGAGCGATAGGTATAGATGGTGGTGATTGACGAGCGAAGGATATCGGCTATCTTCTGATTGTCTTGGATTCCGAGGCGTATGAGGGCCAGCACACGAAGTTCAGTGGTGAGTTTGTTGGCATCTTCACCGACGTCAAAGCCATTGCCTTCGGTCATCAGTTTGTTCACTTCACTTACGAAATTAGGATAGATGTTGAGAAATGCCGTGTCAAAATTTTGGTGAAACATCCGAATGCCTCCATTAATGGGGGCATTGCTTTTCAATTCAGCATAGAGTTCTTCCAATTTCCTCTCACGTGCCAAGCGGTTCATCTTTTTGAGTCGCTCTTCACCCCGATGAATCAGATTGCTGCACAATTCCAGGAATCGTCCGATGTATTCGTCTTTGATGCGGTTGGCCTCTTTCATCTGGACATTCATCAACCTTATTTCATCATTGTGCTGTGACAGTTCCACATTCATCCTGCTGATTTTCTCATTGGCCAAACGCCGCTTCTTCATCAGGGAAAGCGTATATATGATAGATCCTATCAAAAGAAGAGCGATGAGGGAAATGACAATGAGCAAGAGGTTGGTGCGGTGTTGAGCCTGAGTGCGTTCAGCATCGTATGCTTTTGTGATGAGAGGAGATAACCGGGCCGCTTGCACGCTTCTCAGTCTGCTGCCATAAAGTTGGGCATCGTCGCTGGCTTGCGACAGATAGAAATAGGCTTTTGAATAGTCGCCTCTCTCCATCAGGATAGCGGAGAGTTCACGAAATGAATTGTTTTCCAGGATTGTCCCCCGCAAATCACTGATGGCACTCAGGAGCAAGTATTTCTCTTGCATGTCTGATTGCTGTTTTCGAGAGAAGAAATAAGCCAAAGTGCTGGTAATGATGCTATATCGCCGGTCACCTTGCCGGATGGAAGGCAGATAGTCCTCGAAAATACGAATGGCCTGGTCCTCATTTCCCTTCTCAGAAGTAAAACTGGCCAAGTTGGTGATATATTCGAAAGATTCTTTGGGAGCAATTTGCAAAATCAGTTGCCTGTAATATTGCGTGCTGTCGAGGTACTCTTTAAAATATGGTGAATATTGTGCCATTTCAGACCGATAGAGGAACAATTCTGCCTTTTGGTTGTAGTATTCCACTTTTTTCTCCGTATTGAGTTGAGAAAGTCGTATCTCATCAAGCATTGCACCGGCTTTTTCGAACATGCCTGATACCGCCAAAATATGAGCCATCCTGACGAGGCTGCTTGCCTTGAGATTAGTGTCGTTGAGTGACTGAAGGATTTCGATATTCTTCTTGATAAAATAATGTGCAGAATCGAAATTGAAGGCCATGTATTCATCGTAGAGCCGATTGTTCAAAGCCAATTCTTGTTCGGAGGTCAATTTCATATCCTTTACTCCATCATGGATGGCTTTGATATGGGCTTTCTTTTTAGAAATAAGGCTGTCTTGACAGGCTATCAGGCTATCAAGAGTATGATAAAGGGCCTTGATTTCCTTATCGTTTGTTCTGGCCATCATCACTGCGCATGAAAATGAAAAGATGGCGGCAATAGATATCTTCGTCAAAAAACGCATAGGAACCACTTTTGTTGGACAATTCTCCACAAAGATAATTTATATCTTTCTGACAGCCAAATTCAAAGTGTCGACAAAGGGTGAAAAACACCTATTTTTCTTTTGCAATTATTTAGATTTTTCTGAAATAATTATTTTTCAATCATCTGAATAACAATACATTATATTTTTATCAACTTTGATTTTTGCTTGATGAGATTGTATGCCTATTCTTGCCGTCCTATCTTTGCAATCGAAATTCAAATTCAACTCTGTCAAGATCAACTGAATGAAGAAATCAATCATGCATAAGTTAGGTTTTATTAGGTTATTTGTAGTAAGTTTTATCATTTGCTCCTTTGCACCAGTTCTTGCAAAGGACATCTTGGTTAACTCACCCGACGGTACCGTGACGGTCACTGTCGGTGTGAGGGCCAAGAAGCCTTTTTATAAGGTCGACTACAATAAAACCGAAGTGATCTCTCCGTCACACCTCGGTTTTCAACTCGACCAAGGCATTTTGGGCAATGATGTCAAACTAGCAGAAAAACGATTTTCCTCCAAAGACGAGACTTGGGACCAGCCGTGGGGAGAAGAACAGACCGTACGCAATCAATATAATGAACTGACCGTCTGCTTTCAGGAAACGACAGGTGACAAACGCAGGATGAGCGTGATTTTCCGCGTGTTCAATGACGGTATAGGTTTTCGATACATACTGCCTGGTTTTGGAAAAGATAAGAAGTATTGTATTCAGGAAGAATTGACCGAGATCACCTTGGCACATGACGCCAAGGCTTGGTCAATTCCAACCAACCGCACCGAATACTTCGAGGGCATCTACACACGAAGTATGGTAAGTGAGAAAGATACGGTATGCACGCCACTCACCATCGAATATGAAGATTCGGTTTTCATGGCCATCCATGAAGCCGCCCTCGAGGATTACGCCAGTATCAACCTCACTCCCCGGACCGGCAGCAAAGGTCAGGTGAGGCTGCTCACCGCTCTCACCCCTTGGCAGAACGGTGTAAAAGTGTATGCAGAAGGAGAACTACGGTCTCCATGGCGCACTATCATCATCGGCAATACCGCCGGTGACCTGATGCTCTCCCGCCTGATGCTCAACCTAAACGAACCATCACGTATCGCCGATACCTCATGGATAGAGCCAAGCCGCTACATCGGTATTTGGTGGAGCATCCACAAGAAACAAAACACATGGGAAATGGGTCCCACTCATGGTGCCACGACCCAGAATGTGAAACGATACATCGATTTCGCCGCCCGTCATGGATTTAGCAGCGTGCTGGCCGAAGGATGGAACCAGGGATGGGGAGAAGGTGAACAGATCAGTTATCTGAAGCCCTATCCTGATTTTGACATCGATGAAGTGTGCCGCTATGCCTTGTCAAAAGGCGTACGGTTCATTGGCCATACAGAGACCTGGGGCAACACGAAACTCCTCGAGCAGCAGATGGACTCTGCCTTTGCCTGGTTTCATCGGCTGGGCATCAAGGTCGTCAAGACGGGGTATGTAGGTCATTATTTTGATGGCAAGGAACTGGCCAAGTCACAGTATGGCATTCGTCATTACCGCAAGGTGATTGAGACCGCTGCCAAATACCAGATCATGATCGACAACCATGAGCCAGCCATGCCGACGGGGATTCAGCGTACCTGGCCCAACCTGATGACACAAGAAGGTGTTCGTGGGCAAGAATACAATGCCTGGGACGTGAGAGGAGGAAATCCTCCTGCCCATACAGTGACTTTGCCGTTCACCCGTTGCTTGGCTGGTCCCACCGACTTCACTCCTGCCATTTTCAATTTCTCCGAGGTCGTGAAGGGCACTCACCCCCACTCTACTCTCGCCAAACAACTTGGAGAGTTCGTGGTCATATACAGTCCGCTTCAGATGGCTGCCGATGCGATAGAAAACTATGAAGGGCAGCCTGCCCTCACGTTTATAGAGAGTTGCCCCACGACATGGAGCATGACAATCATTCCCAATGGGAAAATAGGCGAGTATGTGACCGTAGCGAGAAAGGAGCGCAATGGCGACCGATGGTTTGTGGGCAGCATCACCAATGATGAGGCAAGGACCATCAACCTCCCACTCAATTTTCTCGATGCCAGCAGCCGCTACCGTGCCATCATCTACGAAGACGGCCCCGAAGCCGATTTCGAGACCAATCCCTATCCCATGACCATTCGTCAGGAAGAGGTCACCAATAAATCAATTTTGCGGCTGAGCCTTGCCCGTAGCGGCGGAGCAGCCATCAGGATTGAGAAAATCAATTGAATCAATGTATTAACTCTTATTTATAACTAAAAACCAAAATCAATGAAAAAAGCAAAAAGTCAATTCTACCGCTTGCTGATGCTAATAGCGGTTGTGGTTTTTGCCTTGGATGTTTCGGCCCAGGCCACAATCAGTGGTCATGTGAAGGACGAAACCGGTGAGGATGTCATCGGTGCCACTATCATGGAGAAAGGCACATCCAACGGCAGTGTTACCGACTTAGACGGAAATTTCAAGTTGGAATGTAAAGAAGGAGCCACCTTGGTTGTCACCTACATCGGTTACAATCCGCAGGAGGCGACAGCGAAGGATGGTATTGACATCACCCTGAGAGAAGATGTGGCACAACTCAACGAAGTGGTTGTGGTGGGCTACGGTTCTATGGCCAAGAAAGAAATTTCGAGTTCTGTTGTGCAAATCTCCAAAGACCAGTTCAATCAAGGAGCCGCCAGCGACCCTATGGCGCTGATTGCCGGTAAGGTGAGTGGTTTGAACGTCAGTGCCACTGCTGAAGCCAACCCCAATGCGATGACCGATATCCAGGTGCGCGGTGCTGGTTCGCTCACGGCCTCCAATGGTCCGCTGATTGTCATCGACGGCATTGCAGGTGGAGACCTCCGCAACATCGCCACCCAGGACGTGGAGTCTATCACTGTCTTGAAGGACGCCGGTTCTGCCGCCATTTATGGTACGCGCGGTGCCAATGGTGTGATTCTCGTCACCACCAAGAAAGGCTCCGGCACCCAAGGTGTGACCAATGTGACCTACGACAGTTACATCGCCCTCAATTTCGCCAAGCCCAAACCCGACATCCTCACGACCGATGAGTTCCGCCGTTCTCGCCGTGGGCAGGACTATGGCGGCGATACCGATTGGTGGGATGAAATCACCCGTTCCACAAGTTATAACCTCAACCAATATGTGTCCATCGACTCATCGACAAAGAACGGATTCTTTGGTTTGTCAGTGAACTACAAGAAAGGCAACGGACTCGACATCGTCTCCGGCCGTGAGGAATACGGAGGCCGTTTCGTGGGTGAGCAGAGAGTACTCAACAACCGTCTGCAGTTCAACTCATCGCTCTCTGCCCGCAAGGTGCATGAGAAATGGGGCAACGACGGTTTGTTTGATACCGCCCTCACGATGAACCCCACCATCCCGGTCAAGAACCCCGACGGTTCCTATTATCAGCCCAACTCACCCACCGACATTCACAACCCTGTGAATGACCTGAAAGAGAATGTGAGCAATGGTGACCGCATCTACCTGCTTGGCAATGCCGACGTGAAACTCAATATCCTCCAAATGGAGCAACATGTGCTCAACACCTCGCTGAGTTACGCCTTGCAGTACAACGACCTGAAATCCAACTTCTATACACCCTCCACCTCCAGCGAGTCGTATTGGAACGGCTATGCCGGTCGCGCCAACATCAACTACCAAAAGTGGTGGACCAACCGTTTGGAGTGGTTGACAAACTACACCTTGACCCTCAACCAGCACCAACTGAAGGCAGTGCTCGGTTATTCCTGGGAGCGAAGCAAATGGGAGCAGAGCGGCAATGAGAACATGGGCTTTGTCTATGATTCAATGAACTATCACGGCATTGCCAACGGCACTTATCTGCGCGACGGCAAGGCCAATCTCTGGGCAGGTTCCTCCGAGTCCACCCTGATAGGTTTCTTCGGTCGGTTGAACTACAATTACAACGACATGATTTATGCCACTGCTTCTATGCGTCGTGAGGGTAGCACCAAATTTGGCGCCAACACCAAATGGGGTAGTTTCCCATCTGCCTCACTGGCATGGGAGGTCATCAACACCCCCTTTGCAGAGGTTCTCAAATCAACATTCCAAAGTTTTAAACCCCGTATCTCCTATGGTGTGACAGGCCGCTCCGACTTCGATGCATACAAATCGCTGTCCACCTATAGCGGTTACGGTGCCTACCTAATCGACGGCCAGTGGATCAATGGTTATGCCCCGTCGGTGAACGCCAACCCCGACCTGGCTTGGGAGAAATCCACCGCTTTCAATATCGGTGTCGACTTCGTAGCATTCAACAGCCGCCTACGTGGTAGCGTGGAGTTCTTCGACCGCCGTTCGCAAGACCTGCTCTACAACTATACCGCTCCCCAGCCACCATTCATCTACAAGAGCATCCTCGTCAATGTGGGAACGACGAAAAACACTGGTGTGGAAGTGACCCTCGACTACGACGTGCTGAGAAAAGGTGCCTTGAAATGGACCACAGGCATCAACTGGAGCATGGGCAGCACGAAACTGACCAAGTTGTCGAGTGATGTCTATCAAATGGCCTACCTCGACCTCTATCAGAAACCCGGTGTGGGTACGAGTGAATACTTCTTCCGCGTAGAAGAGGGTGGCAAGATCGGACAGTTCTTTGGCTATGAGCATGCCGGCATCGACGAGAACGGCCTTCTGCTCATCTACGACAACAATGGCAACAAGGTGCCTGCCGCACAGGCCGACCCATCATACAAGTGCAACATCGGCAACGGCGCACCCAAGCACTTCCTCTCATGGAGCAACTCATTGAGTTACAAGAATTGGGATCTGAGCCTGCTCTTCCGCAGCGCGCTGGGCTACAAAATCTTCAACATGCGCAAATACGGCATGGGGTTGCAGGGTGCCGGTACTGACAACGTACTCCGCACGGCATACACCGACTATAGCAATGTGCACTCAAGCGGTGGCATCATCAGCAGTTACTTCCTGGAGAAAGGCGACTATTTCAAACTCGACAACGTAACACTTGGATATACCTTCACCCCAAAGAAACGCGAACTCGTAGAGAGCCTCCGTGTGTATCTCGCCGCAAAGAATCTCTTTACACTTACTGGCTATGAGGGCAACGACCCGTCGATTGTCACCTCTACCGGCATCACTCCGGGTATCGACTCCAACATTGCCTATCCGCAAGCCACACAGGTCAGCCTGGGCGTCACACTCCGTTTCCACTAAATACAGCAACCCATCAACATATTATCTGAAGAAAATATGAAAGCAATCAAATATAGCATCATAGCAATGGCAGTGGGCCTGAGCATGTCGGCTTGCACAGACTTGGACGAGAAGGTGTACGACCGCATCGACGCAGGTGTCTACTACCAGAACGAGGCCAGTGTGAAGGGCGCCGTCGCCGCCATTTACAACCAGACATCGTCGACACTGGCAGGTGAGAATTTCTTCCATCTCTCCGAGTATCCCTCCGACCAACTCACCTGGCGTGTGTGGAACGGCGGACAGTGGGGATGGGACGAGGCCATGAAGACCGTTCTATCCTGGCACAACTGGACTTCTGAGTCGACCATCATCGAAAATGCCTGGTCTGGAGCGTGGACCGCGGTAGGCCTTGCCAACTTGTTGCTGAGCGACCTGGAGGGACTCAGTGCCTCCAACCTGGGCATGAGTGAGGAGAAACTGGCTCAATATGTGGCTGAGGTGCGCACCATACGCGCATGGAACTATTACTGTATTTTTGAACTCTGGGGAGGAGCCCTACCGCTGAACACCTCTGCCAGCAGCGAGGTACCCGGCACAGCCGATGCCGACTGGAACACCTCCTGCAAGAAAATCTATGACTTTATCGCTACGGAACTCGACGAGACTGTCGGGGCATTAGCCAAGGATGACGCCAACCATTCGATGGTGAACCGTGCCAATCAGGGTATGAACCGTCTGCTCAAGGCCCGTCTGCTTCTCAATGCAGAAGTGTTTATTGGCGAGCAGCACTTTGATGAGTGTGAGGCTCTATCCAAGGAAATCATCAATGGCATGTATGGCAACTATGCCCTCGACAGCAACTACCGCAACCTCTACAGCATCGATAATGTGAAAAGTCCGGAAGTCATCTTCGCCCTGGCTGCCGAAGACGGACAGGGTGCCGCCAACGCCATCTCCAACGTCCGTACGATGGTGGGCATGTGGTATGGCTACGCCGACTACTTCGGACAGAGTTATGATGGCATCGGCGCATGGAACTGCGTCTGCCTCGTTCCCTCGTTCGACAACTCCGGGACGGTACTTCCCACAGGTGGCACAGAGGGAGCCAAATGCTTCCTCGACGCTCCTTACGGCGACAAACTGGGCGCACCCTACGAGCGGTTTGACGACCGTGATATCCGCAAACAAAACTACACTTACGAAGAAACCACCCAAACCCATGGACCAGGCATGTTCCTCAAAGGTACGATACGTGCCAACTTCGGCACTGGCGATGTGCTGAAGGCAGATGCCGACCGCGACGGTCAGGATCTGGTATATGTCGACCAGGTGGGCACCTTCCTCAATCAGGGCCGCAACCTCGAGACCGTGATGAACCCCCGTTGGGGAGAGACCAACTCAGGCGTGCGCCTGGTGAAATACCCCCTCTACCCGAATGATGAAAAAGGTGGTTTCAAATCAATCGATGATGTGCAGTTCCGTCTTGCTGAGGCCTATTACAACGTGGCAGAGTGCGAGATGCGCAAGGGCAACAGCGCCGAGGCCAAGAAATATGTTGACCAAGTGCGCCAGCGCTACTTCAAGACCGGCGACCGCAACAACGCATTAAGCGTACCCGGTCCTGGCTTCACTAACTTCGACATGGACTGGATGCTCTCCGAGTGGGGCAAGGAATATTTGGGCGAAGGCAACCGCCGCCGCACCGACCTGCGCCGCTTTGACAAGTTCACTCAAGGACAATGGTGGTTCTGGGGACGTGCCACAGAGGATGGTGTGAACCTGCCTGCCAAGCGCGACCGCAAGTATGAGTGGTATCCACTGCCTCAGAGTGCCCTTTCCGTCAATCCCGGACTTATTCAGAATCCGAACTATTAATCCATAAAAACCAAAGAATATGAACAAGAAAATATATAGTCTGATGCTGGCGCTGCTTGCCCTCGCGGGGTTCGTAAGCAGTTGCTCAGACACCGAGGATATCGTTTTCGACCATGAGCGTCAGCAGTTCGAGACGCGCTCCGACCGTATCCTGTTGGAGTTCATCGCTCCTTTCGGAACCACAGCCGATGAGGAAATCTACATCATGGGTGCCTTCAATGGCGACAGTGCCGCTATCGGACAGGAGCAGTACTTGCTCACCAAGGCTCCAAAGAGTGACGTGAAATGGGGCATCTACCTCGACCCCAACACATTCGTGAATGGCAAGAGTCTCGCTGACGGCTACCGCTTCTACTCAGCCACGCAGGGTATGGAATTCACCATCAACGGTGTGGCAGCCAACCATACCGAGAATCCCGGCCTTGGCGCATTCTCCAATGTTTGGGGACAGCGCTGGGAAGCCTACTACTGGGCAGGTGGCGAGGCACCTGAACCTGAGCACGACGGATTCTGTGTCTATGTCGACGACCAGACGGGCTGGGACGCTCTCACGCTCTATATGTGGGGCGATGTCAACAACCTGAATGGCGACTGGCCCGGAATGGCCGTGACAGGCACATGGAAACATGACGGCGTGACCTGGAAGTATTTCGACATGGGTGCCGCGAACACGGGACTGGTGGAGCACCTCATCTTCAACAACGGTGGCAACGGCGTGCAACTGCCCGACTTCGACTTTACGATTGACCGCAACATCTTCCTGCGACTTACTCCCGACGGTGTGGAGGAAATAGGGCTCGAGCCCTCTGTGAAGCACGATGGATACGCACTGTTTGTGCTCAATGAGTCGAGCCAGACAGATCTTGCCCTCTATGCATGGGGCGATGCTGAAGCCTTCGGCGGATGGCCCGGAATGGCTCCCACCGGCACTCAGACCATCAACGGATTGGAATACACCTACTTTGATATGGGCGAGGCCAATACGGGCCTTCAACTACACCTCATCCCCAACAACAATAACGGAGGTGTGCAGTGGGAAGGCGAAGACCTGTTCTTCACCATCGACCATGACATCTATGTGCGCATCTTCGAGGGAGGTTATGAGGTGATTGATGCCAACTACCAAGGTGGCGGAGGCGGCGACACTCCCGAGCCCACAGGTGGAAAATTCAGCCTCTATGTGAACAACCAGACGGGCTGGGACGGCATCGCCATCTACGCCTGGGGCGAGGGACTGCCTGAACTCTTCGGCGAATGGCCGGGCAACAATGCACCCACAACTGCCAACTTTGCCGGCACCGACTATCTTGCATTTGAATATGAGTCGCAGGGACAGGAATACCATCTCATCTTCAACAACAATGGAGGAGGTGCACAATTCGATGGTCCTGTCATCACCACGGGCAACGACTTCTATTATAACGTGACCGCCACAGAGTGCAAGGATATCACGCATAAGATCTACGTCGACGACCAGACCGGTTGGGATGCAGCAGCCATCTATGCCTGGGGCGACGGCATCGCCGAACTCTACGGCGGTTGGCCCGGCAAAAACGTCTACGGTACGGAAACCATCGGGGGCGTGACTTACAAAGTGTTCACCTTCCCCGCTACGGGACAAGTCTACAATCCGATCTATAACAACAACGGAGGCGGTTCGCAGTGCGACGGTCCTGCCATTACGCTCGACAAAGATTACTTCTTCACCATCACTGCCTCAGGCTGGACTGCGAAATGAGAAAGCGAATATCCATTACAATATCCCTCGCCATCACGCTGCTTTTGGCAGCGTGTGGCGGAGGTTCGCCCGACGCATTCAATGTCGACAACACCCAACCGGTAAGTTCCGAAAACCGTGTTATCTATCAGATGAACATCGGGGCATTTACACCTGAGGGCACGTTCAAGGTAGCCCAGGGACAGTTGGCACGTCTCGACACCTTGGGCGTCGACATTCTCTGGCTGATGCCCATCTATCCGAGAGGAGCCACCATGAACAGTCCGTATGCAGTGATGGACTATCAGGCTGTCAATCCTGCTTATGGAACGGTAGCCGACGTGAAGGAATTTGTCAAGACCGCCCACGACCTGGGCATGAAGGTGTGGCTCGACTGGGTACCCAACCACGCCGCAGTGGAGAACCCGTGGGTAAAGGAGCATCCCGAAAACTTTACGCGGGACGCGAAAGGACAGATGATCCATCCGCATGGATGGGGAGATGTCTTTGAACTCAATTATCAGGAAAAAGGTCTTGTGGATGCCATGAACAGTGCGCTCCGCTTCTGGATCAGCGAGTGCGACATAGATGGATTCCGATGCGACTATGTGAGCAGCCCCACCATTCCAGTGACCTATTGGCAGAACATCATAGCCGACCTGAAGAGCAAGGGCAAGATCATCGAGATGCTCAGCGAGACCGACATCAGCAATGCCAACAACCAGCGCATTGACTCCTGCGGTTTTGACTACGATTATGCGTGGGATTTCCAAAGCGACCTGGTTTATCACTTTGGCAGCGAGGGCACACAGGCCGACTCACTGAAGACCATCTGCCAAAAATTCCTGGAAGCCTCACAGGCCATCAAAAACCGACGCATGGTCTACCTCACCAATCACGACCAAAACTTCAACGACGGAGGCCACACCCTGAAGGACTTTTATGGTGACAACCGCTATCTGCTCACCGTGCTGGAGTTCACCTTTTATGGCATGCCCCTCATTTATAATGGACAAGAAATCGGTGACCCTGACACACTGAACTATTTCACTGACTCAAAAGTGAAATGGAACCAAGTGGATGTCAAGATGAAGGACCTGGTACGTGTACTGGCAGCCTTGCATCACACCCAGTCCGATTTGGCCGCCGATGCTCCTGTGGAGTTTCTTGCCACAGACAACCCACAGGTGTTGGCCTACAGACGTGGTACTGTAACCGTGGTGCTGAATCTGGGAACAGAAGAAGCACAAGTGAAGATGACTGGCATGGAAGGAGGAAAGTATGCCAAGTGGCTCGACAGCAAAACCATCCTTCATGGGCCATCGGTGACGACTGTTGACTATGATGGGGCGTCGCCCATTGCCCTGGAAGCAAAAGGATTTGAAGTGTACATCAAACAGTAAGAGCCTGCTTCATCAAAAAAGGCTTACTGTGTTATCAGCGTTAAATATTTAACCATGGGCAGGCTGCTCTGTGAAGAACGGCCTCCTTTTCAATAAAAACCGAAAATGATGAAAAATCTTATAATATGCATATTGGCTTTGATGCCCATTTCCTTGTTGGCCGGAGATTATGTCGACGACATCAATGTCTCAACGGTTGCCAGACCTTCTGGGCATAAAGTGATTTATGAGATGAATGTGGGCTCATTTACACAGGCTGGCACCTTCACGGCTGCCCAGGAGCAACTCGATGAGTTGAAGACCCTTGGCATTGACATCGTTTGGCTGATGCCCATCTATCCCCGGGGCACATCAAGCAGTCCGTATGCCGCCACCAATTTCCAACAGACCAATCCCAAATACGGTTCCATCGACGATTTGAAAGCATTCGTCTCACGCGCCCATGAACTCAGCATGGAGGTATGGCTCGACTGGGTGCCCAACCACACAGCCACCAATGCCGACTGGGTGACCTCGCATCCCGAGTACTATGCTAAAAACGGTGGGCAGATGATTCATCCCAACAACTACGGCGATGTGTGGCAGTTGGATTATAACAATGCTGGTCTGGTGAATGCCATGAACGATTGCCTGAAATTTTGGATTGACCAATGCGACATCGATGGCTATCGCTGCGACTACGTGAGCAGTTCGTGGATTCCTGTAAGTTATTGGCAAACGACCATCCCGCTGATCAAGCAATACAAGCCTGGCAAAAACATCACCTTCCTCGGCGAGGCCGACATCGCTCAAGATGTTGCCCGCCTGAAAACAGCCGGCTTTGACTACGACTATGCCTGGCAGTTCCAAGGCAGTTTGGCCAACTATGGTTCGGCAGGCAATGCCAGTGCCCGCCTCAAAGCCTTTGCCAATACCTTGCTTGAGGCCTCAAAGAGTGTGAATTTTGAAAGAATGCTTTACCTCACCAACCATGACCAGAACTTTAACGACGGTGGTAGAACCTTGACAAAGATGTATGGAGACAACCGCTATCCCCTCACCGTGCTTGCATATACGCTCTATGGGATGCCGATGATTTACAACGGCCAGGAAACAGGCGGGAACCAAATCCTTGACTATTTTGCCGACAAGAAAATCGACTGGAACTCCAAAGATGCCAAGATGTATAACACTATCCGCACGCTCACCGCTCTCAAGCATGCGGCAGCGGCTCTTGATGATGCCACACCAGTGGAATGGGTCACGGTGACCAATAACAGCAGCGTGCTGGCTTACACCAAGAAATCAGGCGACAGTCAAGTGCTCGTCATTCTCAACATGGCAACTGCCTCCGGCAATGCCACACTCACCGGACTGGATGCTGGAGAATGGAGCCTGTGGCTGAACAGCGAGACCATCTCACAAGGTGCAAGCCGCCAACAACAGACGTTCGGGGGAACCCAACCTTTTACGTTAGAGGCCAAAGGGTACCGCGTATATGTGAAAGGCAACTTTTCTGAAGAGGAACCTCCAGTCCCCGAAGCCTATACTCCTATCCTTGAAAACTCAGATGAGATTAGCATTTTCTTTGAGACGCCCGTTTCCAGTTCATACTCGGCATGGGTATGGGGAACCTTGGGTGGTGGTGAGGCCTATTGCACACACGCCTCGTGGCCCGGTGATGCCATGACATTCATGGGTCAGACAGCCACAGGGGCGAATATATACAAATATACCATTACAAAGGTAAGCGAGGTGCCCCAATATCTGATTATCTCAAAAGACAATGGCAATACCAAAATCTACGATGGGGTCGACTTCGTCAACCATGGCTATTATGTGGAAGGCAATGGCACTCCCACACAGGTCATCACAGCCACCAATGGTATTGAGAAAACTATTCTGGAGTCTCGTCCTGCAGATGACCGCATCTTTACCATCTGTGGACAGTTGCTCAACAGCGAGCCATCGCTTTGTCCTGGCATCTATATTCGGAATGGAAGGAAGTATATCATAAAATAAGGCGAAAAACTTGTGGCGGAGAATAGGGGTTGCGGCAGTGCCGCAACTTACCGAACAAACACCACCTGGTCGATGGGCAGCAAGGCTGTGACTTCTTTGGCGTTGTGTGCAGATTTCATGTATAAGAAAAAACCTCTTCGAAAATTTTGCAGATACGAAACAAATCGCTAACTTTGCACCACCTTTTGAGGAAGGTTGGCAGAGTGATCGATCGCGCTGGACTCGAAATCCGGTATACCCCTTTCGGGTATCGGGGGTTTGAATCCCTCACCTTCCGCCAGAAACAAAAGAAACTGCTTTTTGGCAGTTTCTTTTGTTTTGAGAATCAATGACTTACAAAAACGAATTTATTGGAATGACAATTTCTGGAGTCTGCTTCGCAGTCGTTCTGCTTCTGACTTCCGGACGGCAAGCGTGATGGAACACGCATTGTCGAACGTCTGGCTGACAATGCGGGGCGAGAGTTCCTTGACCACCCTCATGACATCGTTCATCATGACATAGGGAAAGTCGTATGTGACGGTTTCCTCTATCATGCGCGACACCACCTGACAGTGAGCCAGGGCATCAGCAGCCGCGGTACGATAAGCCACAATCAGTCCACCCGTCCCGAGGTTGACTCCACCATAATAGCGCACGACCACGATGAGGATGTCGGTGAGAGACATACTGTTGATCTGTCCCAGAATGGGTTTTCCCGCCGTGCTGCTGGGTTCTCCGTCATCATTGGCCCGGAATTCCTTGCGCTCCGGTCCAAGCATATAGGCATAGCATACATGGCGGGCATCATAGTATTTGTTGCGGTATGACGCCACGATATCTCGAATTTGCTCAACAGACGTCACATGATGAGCATAGGCGAGAAACTTACTCCGTTTTTCGGAATAGAATCCCTCGCCCACACTATCCGTGATGGTGAGAAACTCGTCGTCGCTCATGAGAGTTTGTGGATGACAAGGCCTGAACGCAGTTTCGGCTCAAACCAAGTGGCCTTTGGCGGCATGATATTGCCGCTGTCGGCGATGTCCATGATTTGCTTCATTGATACGGGATATAGCGCCAAGGCAAGCCTCATCTCACCGCTGTCAACACGCCGCTGCAGTTCACCCAGTCCGCGCAGTCCGCCCACGAAGTCGATGCGGTTGGAGCCTCGGAGGTCCTTGATGCCCAGGATTTCATCGAGGATGAGCCTTGACGAGATATCGACATCAAGCACGCCGATAGGGTCGCTGTCATCGAACGAGCCTGGGATGGCACGAAGCCGATACCAGTGTCCGTCGATATAGAGCGAGAACTCATGCAGTTGCTTTGGCTTATAAATGTCTGTCCCCATATCCTCCACAAAGAAGTTTTTGCGCAGAGCCTCGAAGAATTCTCCTACAGAAAGTCCATTGAGATCAGTGACCACACGATTGTAGTCGAGGATAGTCAGTTGTGATGCCTGGAAACAGACCGCCATGAAGTAGTTGTACTCCTCATCGCCCTTGTGGTTGGGGTTTTGTTTTTGCTTCTCAGCCCCCACGAGAGCAGCAGCAGCAGAGCGGTGGTGCCCGTCAGCGATATAGAGATATTGCATCTTGGCGAACTCCCTTGTGATGACCCCTATGTCATCGCGGTCGGAGATGATCCAGAACTGATGGCGGAATCCGTCGATGGGAGCGATGAAATCATACTCTGGTTCCGTCTCCGCATACCTTGAGATGACACGGTCGAGGACATCGTTGTCGGGATAGGCGAAGAATACCGGTTCGATATTGGCATTATTGATACGCACATGCTTCATGCGGTCCTCCTCCTTGTCGCGGCGGGTAAGTTCGTGTTTCTTGATGCGTCCCTGCATATAGTCATCGACATGAGCAGCCACTACGAGACCATACTGTGTCTTCCCATTCATGGTCTGGGCATAAATGTAGTAGTGCTCCTCCTTATCCTGCACGAGCCAGCCACGGTCTTGGAATTTTTGGAAATTCTCTGCAGCCCGCTCATACACTTTAGGGTCATACTCACTTGTACCCGGTTCAAAGTCGATTTCCGGTTTGATGATATGGTAAAGGCTCATCTCATTATCGCCGGCCTCTTGACGGGCCTCCTCGGAATTGAGCACATCATA
>JAEEJK010000108.1 GCA_016281815.1 Prevotella sp.
AACTGCCTTCCTCGAATATAAGGTCGAGGGCTTGCTCTACTTTTGTCTGTGCCATTGTGAATTGTTGATATTATGATAAAAAAAAGCGTGCAGACAAAACTCTGTCTGCACGCTTTTTCCAAATCCTTATTTGACCTCCTCGAAGTCGGCGTCCTGGATGTTGTCATCGGTCTTGGGGCCTTCCTGCTGAGGACCCTGCTGACCTCCGAAGCCGGCACCTGCGCCTGCGCCGGGCTGAGGACCTGCCTGCTGGTACATCTTGGCGCTGGCGGCCTGCATCACCTGGTTGAGGTTGTTGATGGCGCTGTCGATGGTGGCGACGTCACCGCTCTTGTGAGCCTCTTTCAGTTGGGCGACGGCGGCCTCCACATTAGCGCGGTCAGCACCAAGTTTGTCACCATTCTCATTGAGGAATGTCTCGGTCTGGAAGATCATCGAGTCAGCCTGGTTCATCTTGTCGATGCGCTCGCGCTCGCGTTTGTCAGCCTCTGCGTTGCGCTCGGCCTCAGCCTTCATGCGGTCGATTTCCTCCTTGCTCAGGCCAGAGGAAGCCTCGATGCGGATGGCCTGCTCACGTCCGGTAGCCTTGTCCTTGGCCGACACGTTGAGGATACCGTTGGCATCGATATCGAAGGTCACCTCAATCTGAGGAATGCCACGGCGTGCGGGAGCGATGCCGGTGAGGTTGAACTGTCCGATGGACTTGTTCTGAGCAGCCATGGGGCGCTCTCCCTGAAGCACGTGGATGGTCACCTCGGTCTGGTTGTCGGCTGCGGTGGAGAACACCTCGCTCTTCTTGTAGGGGATGGTGGTGTTGGCCTCGATGAGTTTGGTCATCACGCCGCCGAGGGTCTCGATGCCGAGGGTCAGCGGGGTGACGTCGAGCAGCACGATGTTGCCTACGCCGCCCTCCTTGTTGAGGATGGCACCCTGGATAGCGGCACCTACTGCCACCACCTCATCGGGATTCACGCCCTTGGAAGGCTCTTTGCCGAAGTAGTTCTTCACCAAGGTCTGCACAGCGGGGATACGGCTGGAACCGCCCACGAGGATGACCTCGTCGATGTCGCTGGTGCTCAGTTTGGCATCAGCAATTGCTTTCTGGCAGGGAGCCAGACAAGCCTGGATGAGATGGTGAGCCAACTGCTCGAACTTAGCGCGAGTGAGTGTCTTCACCAGGTGCTTTGGCACACCGCCTACCGGCATGATGTACGGCAGGTTGATCTCTGTCGAAGTGCTGCTGGAGAGTTCGATCTTGGCCTTCTCGGCAGCCTCCTTCAGACGCTGCATAGCCATCGGGTCCTGACGGAGGTCGGCGCCCTCATCGTTCTTGAATTCCTGCACCAGCCAGTCGATGATGGCCTGGTCGAAGTCGTCGCCGCCGAGGTGGGTGTCACCGTTGGTGGACAGCACCTCGAACACGCCGCCGCCGAACTCAAGGATAGAGATATCAAAGGTACCGCCACCGAGGTCGAACACGGCAATCTTCATGTCCTTATTGGCCTTGTCGATGCCATAGGCCAAGGCGGCTGCTGTCGGCTCATTCACGATACGCTTCACCTCAAGACCGGCAATCTGTCCAGCCTCTTTGGTGGCCTGGCGTTGTGAGTCACTGAAGTAGGCAGGAACGGTGATGACAGCCTGTGTCACTTCCTCGCCCAGGTAGTCCTCTGCGGTTTTCTTCATTTTCTGAAGCACCATGGCCGAGATTTCCTGCGGGGTGTATTTGCGGCCCTCGATCTCCACGCGCGGATAACCGCCTTCGTTGATGACCTTGAAAGGCACGCGCTCGCACTCCTTGCGGCACTGCTCATAGGTCTCTCCCATGAAGCGCTTGATGCTGTAGATGGTGTTCTGGGGGTTGGTGATGGCCTGACGCTTAGCGGGGTCACCCACCTTGCGGTCGCCGTCCTTCACAAAGCCCACTACGGATGGTGTGGTGCGCTTTCCCTCACTGTTTGCAATCACTACTGGCTCGTTGCCCTCGAATACAGAGACGCACGAGTTGGTTGTTCCCAAGTCAATTCCGATAATTTTTCCCATTGTTGTATTGTTATTTGTTTGTTATTGTTCTTGTCAAAGGCATAACGTCTTTTTCGGGAAGACATCTGCCGTTGTCCGATAATAATCTAACAAATGGTGTGCCAAAACTGACATTTGACGGAAAAATATGACAGGATGGCAGAGGTAAAGCATAAAAAACGGTCTCTTGCCCACTTTTCAGGTGGCATGAGACCGTCATTTTGGAGTGTCAGCACAGACTGTTTCTTCTCAGACAGTGTAGGTTATTTGCTTTCTGCCAGTGCTGCCATGATTTTTGCCTCTATCTCCTCGCAGAGTTCGGGATTGTCAGCCAGCAATTGTTTAGTGGCGTCGCGTCCCTGGGCAAGTTTCGAACCATTGTACGAGAACCATGAGCCGCTCTTTTGGATGATGTCGTTGTCGACACCAAGGTCCACCAGTTCACCGGTCTTGGAGATGCCCTCGCCGAAGAGAATCTCAAACTCAGCCTTGCGGAAAGGCGGTGCCACCTTGTTCTTGACCACTTTCACGCGCACCTGATTGCCGATGGCCTGGTCGCCGTCCTTGAGGGTGGTGACGCGGCGGATGTCGAGACGCACGCTGGCATAGAATTTCAGAGCGTTGCCGCCGGTGGTGGTCTCTGGATTGCCGAACATCACGCCGATTTTCTCGCGCAGTTGGTTGATGAAGATGCAGCACGTGTTGGTCTTGGAGATGGTGGAGGTGAGTTTGCGCAGCGCCTGGCTCATGAGACGGGCCTGCAGGCCTACCTTGTTGTCGCCCATGTCGCCCTCAATCTCAGATTTCGGGGTAAGGGCTGCCACGGAGTCGACCACCAGTACGTCAATGGCTGATGAGCGGATCAGTTGGTCGGCAATTTCGAGCGCCTGCTCACCGTTGTCGGGCTGTGAGATGAGGAGGTTGTCGACATCCACGCCCAGATGCTCCGCATAGAATCGGTCGAAAGCGTGCTCGGCGTCGATGAATGCGGCGATGCCGCCACGTTTCTGTGCCTCAGCGATGATATGGATAGCGAGAGTGGTCTTACCAGATGATTCAGGACCGAAGATCTCGATGATGCGTCCGCGAGGCAGACCGCCCACGCCGAGGGCGGCATTGAGTGAGATGCTGCCAGTGGGGATGACATCGACGGCTTCCACCTGTTGGTCGCCCATCTTCATGATGGATCCTTTTCCAAAGTCTTTTTCTATCTTCGCCATGGCAGCCTGGAGGGCTTTCAGTTTCCCTTCCTGGGTGCCGTCGGTTTGTGTGATGATTTCTTTCTTTGCCATAGTATTTTTGTTAGTGGTAAGAGGTGAGAGGTAGTAGGTGAGAGGTATGATATTATTTAGAGGTGGGGGATGAGAGGTGAGGGGTGAGAGATATGTCCTTTTAATTCGGACAATCAACTTCCCTTTCTATCATCTTTTTCCCTCTTTTTTTATCTTCTCTTTCAGTTATTCTCTTTTCCTTTCACCTTGTGTTAATGATTGTTGTTTTGTTTATTGATTAATGTATTTCTTAAACCTAAGAGCATTTTGGTCGTTGCAGATATTGACAATTCCAGTTCATCAAATTGTTGTTGAAGAATATACCCTAATTGAAGGGCCACTTCCAATTGACACATCACTTCCATCAGTGAACCATTGGCTATCTCCAGATAATGAACTCGTTCTTTTATGGAGAATCGTCCCATCCCTTCCGCTATATTCGAGGGCACTGAGACGGCCGCTCGCCTAAGTTGATTGGTCAGTCCGTTTTTTTCTTGTTGAGGGAACTCTGCAGACAAGCGATAGATGGATGTCACCAATTTCATTGCTTGATGATAAACATTCAGCTTTCTATAATAGAAGTCGTCCATTTGCAGAAATCGACAATATCTTGTAAGGTTCTACTGAGAATGCTTTGTGAATGAGGGGCCGTGAGAAGCAAAGGTATTCTCTCACCTCTTACTTCTTACCTCCCACCTCCTTCTTACACCTCCAGATCGCCGTCGAAGACCTCATGCCAGGGCAGTCCCTTCTCGTTGAGCAGAGCCATGAAGGGATCGGGATCGAATTCCTCCACGTTCCACACGCCGGGACGGCACCAGATACCCTTCACCAGCAGCATGGCGCCGATCATGGCGGGCACACCGGTGGTGTAACTCACGCCCTGCATGCCAGTTTCCTGGTAAGCGGCCTGGTGTGAGCAGTTGTTATATACATAATAGGTGCGCTCCTTGCCGTCCTTGATGCCCCGGATGCGACAGCCGATGCTGGTCTCACCCTCGTAGTTCTCACCCAGTTCCTGTGGATTGGGCAATACTGCTTTGAGGAACTGCAGCGGCACGATTTTCACCTTGGCAGTCTTTGTCGGGTCATCGGCGAGGGGAGCCTCGTATACGATTTCATCGATGCGGCTCATGCCAATGTTTTGGATGACGTCGAGGTGCTTGATATATTGTTCGCCGAAAGTCATCCAGAAGCGTGCCTGCCGGATGGTGGGGTAGTTCTTCACCAGACTCTCCAGTTCCTCATGGTGGAGCAGATAACTCTCTCTAGGACCGATGTTGGGGTAGGTGAGTGGCTTGTGTATCTCCAGCGGTTCGGTCTCTATCCACTGACCGTCTTTGTAGTAGAGTCCCTTCTGGGTGATCTCGCGGATGTTGATCTCAGGGTTGAAGTTGGTGGCGAAAGCCTTGTGGTGGTCGCCGGCATTGCAGTCGACGATGTCCAGGTATTGTATCTCGTCGAAATGGTGCTTGGCAGCGTAGGCCGTATAGATGCTGCTCACGCCCGGGTCGAAGCCGCAGCCGAGAATGGCGCAGAGGCCGGCCTGCTCGAAACGCTCCTTGTAGGCCCATTGCCATGAATACTCGAAGTGTGCCTCGTCCTTGGGTTCGTAGTTGGCGGTGTCGAGATAGTGGCAGCCGCAAGCCAGACATGCCTCCATGATGGTGAGGTCCTGATAGGGCAGTGCGAGATTGATCACCAGTTCTGGCTTGTAGTCGTTGAATAAAGTCTTGAGTTGTTCCACGTCGTCGGCATCCACCTGTGCGGTTTTGATGTCGAGGTCGTACCCTGCTTTGTGGATGGCCGCCACGATGTTGTCGCACTTGCGCTTGGTGCGGCTGGCAATCATGAATTCAGTGAACACATCGGCATTCTGTGCGATTTTGAATGCCGCCACGGTGGCCACGCCACCGGCTCCGATCATTAATACTCTGCTCATATTCTTTTTTGTTGATGTTGATGTCGTTTTTTCATTGTGGGTTGATTTCCTCGCTTCTGATGCCGAGTGCGTTCATCAGCGAGTAGCCGAGGATTTCCTGAAAAAAGTTTCCGCCCGGCATGGGTTGCATGGCCATCATGGTGATATGTTTCTCCGTTTGTTTGTCGGCTTTGCGGATGATGGCGCGCAGGTCGTCGTAATACTCCTCGTCGGGCACGGCGATGATGCGCTTCACCTCCTCTGCGTGGAGCGCCAGTTGCATGGTGTCGATGAAGAGGTCGGCGCGGCCGATGATTTGCTCCTCGCTGAGAGCATTGATGGCAAACTCGCCGAGATTGTCGCTGAAGGCCTTGCCGTTGAGTTCGTTTTTGAAATCACCTGGGTTGAAATATTCCAGACGTGTCTTTTCCTTGCTGTGGATGATGGCCACCTGGGTATGGTTGTCACCTTCGCGGAGTCCTCCGTCGAGTGCCAGACAGTCAATCCACCTTGCCAGGTCGGCATTGGGAATGGGGCGCCCGATGATGCGCTCGAAGTTGACGATCAGGTCGAATGCCACTCGGTCGGCGAAATCGGCATCGATGATGATCAGGTTGTCGCAGGTCACCAGGGGCCGCTCTGTGTTTTCATTCATGTGCACAAAGTTAGGCATTAATTTCAAAAATTCATCAAAATCATTCCATTTTTCTTCGGACATCACTTTTTTTCTTCATTTGCATGAGGTGACGGGAGCGGACAGCGGAAGCACTCCCGGAGGTTGACGGCTGCAAAGTTACGGCCTTGTTGTATCATACCGTGGTACAAGCAGGTCTTTTTTTCAAAGAATCGGCGTAAATATGGATTTTTGAATGAAAAGGCTTATCTTTGTGTGCCAATTGCCAAAAGACATTTTGGAGGAGAAGAACAATCGTGAGAAATAGAGAAAAATAGCAAGAGATCGTTTATAATATGAAATGGACTGTATTGTCAGACAACCGTGCTAAGGACCCTTCGTTTGAGACGGAGCACGGACTGTCCATCCTACTGGAAACAGCACGTTATCGCATCCTGCTTGACACGGGAGCCAGTGATGTGCTCATCCGTAATGCAAAGCAGATGGGTGTTGACCTCGGCACGGTGGATTACGTCTTCGTCTCCCACGGCCACAGCGACCATGCCGGAGGACTGCGTGATTTCATGGAAGTCAACAAGAGGGCTAAAGTCATCGTTTCCCCGGAGGCTGTCAACGGTAAGTTCTATTCCATGAGGAATGACCTGCACAGCATCACCACGGTTTGGCCGGAGGGAATAGGGGAGAGTTCCATCATGGCGGACCGCACCTGTGAGGTCGCCGATGGCATCCATGTCATGGCGCATATTCCACAGATTCATCCCATGCCAAAGGGCAACCGGCATCTGTTCACCAAGGATGCCGAGGGAAATTACATTCCCGATGATTTCCGGCATGAGTTGGCTCTCTACACAGACGGACTGCTTTTCACCGGTTGTGCCCATAGTGGTTTGGAGAACATCCTGGCGGCATGCCCCTGGCCTGTCGATACTGTTTTGGGAGGATTCCATCTGTTGGACGGCCATGAGACAAGAAACGAACTGACCGATCTCGCCCGGAGACTGGTGGACTGCCATCCCCAGACGGTGTTCCATACCAGTCATTGCACGGGTGACATTGCCTACTCCATCATGAAAAAGGCCATGGGCGATCGGCTGCATGCCTTCTTTTGTGGTACTGTCCGTGAAACAGCGACTGGGATGATTCTTGAAGAACAGCGATGATGGTATGACTGAACTGACTGAACGACTTCGAAGAGAGTTGGTGACCCTGCCTGTGGCAGAATTGGTGAAGCCGCTGAATGATACCCTGCGGAGGGAGACGGCGGTGATCGTGACGGCAGCACCCGGTGTCGGAAAGTCAACGGTGCTGCCATTGACCATTCTGGAAGGACTGCGGGAAGGCACCGGCAAGATTGTCGTGTTGGAACCGAGACGTGTGGCGGCAAGACAAATCGCCTCACGCATGGCGTGGCTTCTCGGCGAGGCCGTGGGCGAGACCGTGGGCTACCGCATCCGGTTTGAGAGCAAGGTGTCGTCGAAGACGCGCATCGAGGTGGTGACAGAAGGGGTGCTCACGCGAATGCTCTTGGATGATCCGGCTTTGGAAGATGTGGCGGTGGTCGTCTTCGACGAGTTTCATGAGCGGAGCCTGAACACCGATGAGGCATTTGCGCTGGTCAGACAGTGCCAGGATGTTCTGAGAGAGGACCTGAGGTTGGTGGTGATGTCGGCAACGATAGACACAAATGCCTTGAAAGATGCATTGCACTGTCCTGTGCTGACGAGCGAGGGGAGGATGTTTCCTGTCGAGGTCATTCACAATGAGGAGGATGCCGATGTGTTCAACGTATCTCAGATGGTGGCCAAGACCATCCTGCAGGCCCATCGTTCGCACGAGGGCGACATCCTGGCATTCTTGCCTGGCGAAGGGGAGATACGGCGTGTTCAGGAACTGCTCTCGTCGGGCGGACTTGGCGAAACGAAGATTTATAACTTATATGGTCTGCTTTCCATTGACGAGCAGGCGAAGGCCATTGCACCGACACGGGCGGGCGAACGGAAAGTGGTGCTGGCGACACCTATCGCAGAGACCTCTTTGACTGTCGAGGGCGTGCGTGTGGTAGTGGATAGTGGTCTTTGCCGGAAGATGGTGTTTGACGCACGCAGCGGACTGAACCACTTGGAGACGGTGCGGATCTCATTGGATATGGCGACGCAGCGCACAGGACGTGCAGGGCGTGTGGCTCCTGGTGTGTGTTATAGGTTATGGACGGCCGCTACAGAGTCACGGATGCCCGCAGTGCGCATGCCGGAAATTCTGGAGGCAGATCTTAGTTCGCTGGTGCTCGATGCTGCCATCTGGGGCGAGCACGATGTAGAGAGGCTGCCGTGGCTAACCCCTCCGGCGAAGTCGGTGGTAGCCTATGCCCATAGGTTGCTGACATCGCTTGGTGCTATAGACGAAGCGGGCAGGGTGACGGAGTGGGGGCGAAGACTCTCAAGACTGCCATGCCATCCACGTATCGCCCGCATGCTGCTGATGGCAGATACGAAGGAGCGGCGAGCCCTCGCTGCAGACATCGCCGCGCTGATAGAGGAGAAAGACCCCTTGGCGGGGGAGGGCGATGTCGCTATCGACCGCCGGTTGGATGCACTCCGCCGGGAGCGCAGAAGCGGAAAGTACGGTCAATGGGGGCGTATGGCGAGAATCGCCCGTCAATATGCCGACATGATACACTCCGAGGTGGACAATGCCGCCGTCAACCCCTATGAGGTGGGGGCCCTGCTTGCATCGGCCTATCCTGAGCGCATCGGCAAGGCATGGAAAGAGGGGGTTGGCGTGTTTCAGTTGCCGGGGGGTGAACTGGTGGCGGTAGATGCATCGGATGCCATGGCCGGTGAAGAATGGCTTTCCATCGCTTCGATGCACCGGAAAGCAGGTGGCGTGGGGAAAGTCTTTCTGGCCAGTGTCGTCGACCCGGCCGATCTAAAAGAATATGCCATCGAGCGCGACAATATCTTTTGGGATAGCAAGGCCGGAACTGTGGTTGCCAGAAGAGAGACCCGCATCGGCACCATCCTGCTGGCTTCGAAACCTTTGGCAAATTGTGCTCGTGAGAAGATGCAACAGGTCATCTGCGAGGCGATAGCCAAAGATGGTCCGTCGGTGCTGGATTTCTCCGATGAGGTGCACAACCTGCAGCGGAGGATTGCCTTTGTAGCCACCCGCCATCCAGAACAGTCTCTTCCGCCTGTTGACACAGAGGCCATCTGCAGAAGCGCTGCAGAGTGGGGACCTCTCTTCATCGGCAAAGCAACAACAACGAGCGAACTGAAGAAAACAGACCTTTGCGAGGTCATCTGGAGCCGGCTCACTTTTGAGCAACAGAAAATGGTGGAGCAGTTGGCTCCTGCTCATATCGTTGTCCCCACAGGGAGTGGGATACGACTCGACTACCGTATAGGAGCCGAAGTGCCGGTATTACGGGTGCGTTTGCAAGAGTGCTTCGGTTTGCTGGATACGCCACAGGTGGACGGCTCTCCCGTATTGATGGAACTGTTGTCGCCTGGCTTCAAACCAGTACAACTCACCACCGACCTGCGTAGTTTTTGGCAATCCACCTATTTCGAGGTGCGCAAAGAGTTGCGCCGACGTTATCCGAAGCATGCATGGCCTGCCATCCCATGGAGGCAGACCCTGTAAGAGGGGTAAAGAGGAAATGAGGCACAATCAAGAACATCACAGAGGCACAAAGGTTCATTCCTTTGTGCCTCTGTCTCTGTGTAAAAATGGAGCGTAATGGGTATCAGAAGCGGAAGTCGAATTCCACGTCCACGAAGTTGTAATCGTGTTTGTTGAGCGTGCGGTCGTTGACCCTTGCATATTCGGCGGTGATCTCCAGGTTCTTGTTGATGAAGTAATTGGCACCCACCTCATACATGGTCTTCGAGGAGTCCCAGTCCTTCGACTGACGGTAGCACTGATAACGGGCCTTGGCGTGTAACTTTGACTTCACGACAGGCACAATGCCGAACACATACCAACCATCGGCCTTGTCGCCTTTGGAGTAGTCGATAACGTTGCTGCCGATAGCCTGAGCCGCCCATCCCTGGCTGTGAATGTACTCTGCGCGGAAGGTCATCTCGTTTTTGTCATACTCAGCGGAGAGACAGTAGCGGTTGAGGGGAAGGCTGATATCCGTACGTTGATCTATGATGTAGCCGTCTTGGTCGAGAACATGTTCGACCATTCCTCCATGGCTTCCCGTCCATCCGAAGGCTCCGATGCGCACGCCGCTGATGGGCATGACCCACAGGCCGCCGATGATGTCCTTGCGGTTGTCCTTGTCGCTGCGGTTGACTCCCTCACCGTTGTATACGCCGATCTGATAGTGCAGCAGACGGCGCCCCGAGGCATTGGGGAAGAGGTCACCCTGCAACTGGATACCGATGTCGCGACCACCCGAGGATTTTTCACCTGCCCGGTCGCCAAAGCCCGACAGCCTGTTGATGACATCAGCATAGGCATACCATCCCTGTGTGATGGGGTGGGTGGGGTTCTCAAAGGTGAATGCGCGCTTAAACTGTCCTATTCTGATGCGGGCTTCCTTGTGTTTCACCCATTCGGTGTAGAGGTCCACAAGTTGTACAGTTGGCTCGCCGGGTCCTTTGGCATTGGTGCCCTGGATTTGGGCACGCCAGTCGAAGTCTCCGATTTTCCCATCGAGGATCATACGCATCAGTCTCAGGTTGAATGTGTTGGTTTTGGTCTCGTTCCTGTCTTGGTACTGATACTGAAGCATGCCGTAGCCGCTGAACTTAAAGGTGTCATACCATTTCTTGTCCTGCTGGGCTTGCTGGGCCTGGATGTTGAGCACGGCAAACAGCAGCATACATGTGATTAAAACTTTCTTTTTCATAGTTGATGGTTTAGGGTTGATATTCAGATAATTGCAAATAGTCAGTCAGGTGCTTGCGGTTCCGCAAGGTGGTTCTTATTCCCTTTCGGTAAGCAGCACGACATTCTCCACATGTGGCGTGTGGGGGAACATGTCGACAGGTTGTACTGCCTCTACTCGGTAGTGGGCATCGAGGTCGGCGAGGTCGCGTGCCTGGGTGGCAGGGTTGCAACTCACATAGACGATGCGTTTGGGGCGTGCGCGCAGGATGGTCTGTGTCACGTCGGGATGCATGCCGGCGCGTGGGGGGTCGGTGATGAGCACGTCGGGACGGCCGTGCTGTGCGATGAATTCATCGGTAAGGATGTCCTTCATGTCCCCTGCATAGAATAAGGTGTTGTCGATGCCATTGAGTTGCGAGTTGACTTTCGCGTCCTCGATGGCCTCCGGCACATATTCGATGCCGATGACCTGGCGTGCCTGCCGTGCCACGAAGTTGGCAATGGTGCCTGTGCCGGTGTAGAGGTCATAGACGAGTTCGGTGCCGGTAAGTCCGGCAAACTCTCTTGCGACGGAGTAAAGCACGTGGGCCTGGTCGGTGTTCGTCTGGTAGAAACTTTTCGGCCCCACCTTGAAGCGCAGTTCCTCCATGGTCTCGATGATGTGGTCCTTGCCTTTGTAGGTCACCACCTCCAGGTCACCGAAGGTATCGTTGCACTTGGGGTTGTCGACATAGAGAAGCGAGGTGATCTGTGGGAATTTCTCGGCAAGGTGGTCGAGGAGCGCTTCTGCGCGCTGCCGGTCGCCTTCTTCCTCGAAATGAAACTGTATGAGCACCATCCACTCGCCTGTGTTGGAGTTGCGCATCATGAGGTCGCGCAGCAATCCTCGCTGCTGGCGCAGGTCGAAGTAGGTCATTCCGGTGGCTGCCGCGTAGTCGCGCACGGCATTGCGTATCTCATTGTTGAGGTCGTCCATGAGCATGCATTCCTCGATGGGCAGCACTTTGTCGAACGCTCCCGTGATATGGAGCCCTATGGCATTCATGTCCTCATACACCACACCGCTCATGATCTCCTCTCGGGTCAGCCAGCGTTTGTTGCAACATTCAAACTCCATCTTGTTGCGGTAGTGCTTGGTCTTGGCCGAGCCCAGGATCGTACGTAATTCTGGCAGTTCGATCTTGCCGATACGGGTGAGTTGGTCATACACCTGCTGCTGTTTCATGCGCAGTTGCTCCTCGTAGGGAAGGATTTGCCATTTGCAGCCGCCGCATACACCGAAATGGCGGCACATCGGTGCCTGCCTGAGCGGACTGGGCTCGACGAGGCGGATCACCTCGGCCTCGCAGTAACTCTTGCGTTTCTTGCGAATCTGTATGTCGACCACGTCGCCGGGCACGACAAAGGGCACGAAGACCACTTTCTCATCAACTCGGGTGATGCATTTGCCCTCAGCCGCACAGTCGGCTATGGTCACATTCTCGTATATCGGAAGAGGTTTTTTGTTCTTTGCCATATCTTATGCGATATTGGATGGAATCGCATCCGCAAAGATAACGAAAAAATGTGCACGGCGCAAACTTACCGGCTATTTTTTTGCGGGAAGTGCCATTTTAGGTAGGTATTGTGGGGAAATCAAGGGCATTCGGGTACAATTGGGAAAATGAAATGAAGGCGGCTCCAACCTAAAAAATTTGTTCGCTTTACAATTTTTTATCCAAAAGTTTTTGCTATTACATGATTTTGCAGTAAATTTGCACATCAAAGACACATTTTTTTTAGAAACCATCAATCAATTATGAGCGAACAGAAAAGAGTTTATACCTTCGGCAATGGTAAGGCTGAAGGTAATGCCAAAATGCGTGAACAACTCGGTGGAAAAGGTGCCAACCTCGCCGAGATGAACCTTATCGGTGTGCCCGTTCCCCCGGGATTCACCATTACCACAGACTGCTGCAATGAATATTATGAGGTAGGTCAGGAGAAAATCAAGGAGATCCTTGACGCTGACGTGACTGCCGCCGTGAAGCACATCGAGTCGCTGATGAACTCGAAGTTTGGCGACGCAGAGAACCCGCTGCTCGTCAGTGTGCGCTCTGGTGCACGTGCCTCCATGCCTGGTATGATGGACACCATCCTCAACCTTGGTCTGAACGACGAGGTGGCAGAGGGTATGGTCCGTAAGACCAACAATCCTCATTTCGTGTACGACTCCTACCGTCGTTTCGTGCAGATGTACGGTGACGTGGTGCTCGAGATGAAGCCCGTGAACAAAGAGGACATTGACCCGTTTGAGGAAATCATCGAGAAGGTGAAGGCCATCCGTGGCGTGAAACTCGACAAGGACCTCTCCGTAGATGAACTCAAGCAGTTGGTCGGTCTCTTCAAGCAGGCTATCAAGGAGCGCACAGGCAAGGACTTCCCCGATGATCCCATTGAGCAACTTTGGGGTGCCATCTGCGCTGTGTTCCGCAGTTGGATGAACGACCGTGCTATCCTCTACCGCAAGATGGAGGGTATTCCCGACGAGTGGGGTACTGCCGTGTCGGTGATGGCCATGGTGTTCGGCAACATGGGCGACACCTCCGCTACTGGCGTATGCTTCAGCCGCGACGCTGCCAATGGTGAGAACGTGTTCAATGGCGAGTATCTCGTCAATGCTCAGGGTGAGGACGTCGTCGCCGGTATCCGCACTCCGCAGCAGATTACCAAACTTGGCTCACAGCGCTGGGCTGAGCGTGCTGGTATCAGCGAGGAAGAGCGTGTGGCCAAGTATCCTTCCATGGAGGAAGCCATGCCTGAGATCTATGCTCAGTTGAACGGCATCCAGGAGAATCTGGAGAAGCACTACCGCGATATGCAGGATATGGAGTTCACCGTGCAGGAGGGCAAACTTTGGTTCCTCCAGACCCGTAACGGCAAGCGCACTGGCGCTGCCATGGTGAAGATCGCCATCGACCTGCTCCACGAGGGCATGATCGACGAGAAGACTGCCATCATGCGCTGCGAGCCCAACAAACTCGACGAGTTGCTCCACCCCGTATTTGACAAGAAAGCCCTTTCCGCAGCCAAGTGTATCGCACAGGGTCTGCCCGCTTCTCCGGGTGCAGCCTGCGGACAGATCGTGTTCCACGCCGACGATGCCCAGGAGTGGCATGAGGAAGGCCACAGAGTGGTGCTCGTACGTATCGAGACCTCACCTGAGGATCTTGCAGGTATGTCAGCAGCAGAGGGTATCCTCACCGCACGTGGAGGTATGACCTCACACGCAGCCGTTGTGGCTCGCGGCATGGGCAAGTGCTGTGTCTCGGGTGTCGGCTCACTCAACGTGGACTACAAGAACAAGACTGTCGAAATCGACGGCATCGTTTACAAAGAAGGTGACTACATCTCACTCAACGGAACCACCGGTCAGGTGTTTGCTGGAGAGGTGCCCACCAAGGCTGCCGAACTCAGTGGCGACTTCAAGGAACTGATGGACCTCTGCGACAAGTACACCAAACTGCAGGTACGCACCAATGCCGACACTCCGCACGACGCACAGGTGGCTCGCGCCTTCGGTGCAAAGGGTATTGGTCTGACCCGTACCGAGCACATGTTCTTTGAGGACAAGAAGATCATCGCCATGCGCGAGATGATCCTCTCCGACAGCGTTGCCGGACGTGAGAAGGCTCTGGCCAAACTGCTGCCTTATCAGAAGGCTGACTTCAAGGGCATCCTTGAGGCTATGGACGGACTGCCAGTGAACATCCGTCTGCTCGACCCGCCACTCCATGAGTTCGTACCCCACGATCTTGCTGGTCAGGAGACCATGGCCAAGGAGATGGGCGTGTCTCTGGAGGACATCAAGCGCCGTGTTGACTCTCTCGCAGAGAACAACCCGATGCTGGGACACCGTGGCTGCCGTCTTGGCATCACATTCCCCGAGATTACCGCTATGCAGACCCGTGCCATCCTGAGCGCTGCTTGCGAACTGAAGAAGGAAGGCAAGGATCCGAAGCCCGAGATCATGGTGCCGCTGATCGGTACGCTCTATGAACTCAAGCAGCAGAAAGAGGTCATCCAGTATGCCGCTAAGGAAGTGTTCATGGAATACGGCATCGAGGTGGAGTTTGAGATTGGTACAATGATCGAGATTCCGCGCGCTGCCCTGACCGCCGACCGCATCGCCACTGAGGCTCAGTACTTCTCATTCGGTACCAACGACCTCACCCAGATGACATTCGGCTACAGCCGCGACGATATTGCCAGTTTCCTGCCGGTTTACCTCGACAAGAAGATCCTCAAGGTAGACCCGTTCCAGGTGCTCGACCAGAAGGGTGTTGGCAAACTCATCAAGTATGCCGTGAAGAACGGTCGCGAGGTGCGTCCCGACCTCCGTTGCGGTATCTGCGGTGAGCACGGTGGTGAGCCCAGTTCTGTGAAGTTCTGTGCCAAGATCGGCATGAACTACGCTTCTTGCTCGCCGTTCCGTGTGCCTATCGCACGTCTGGCCGCCGCCCAGGCTGCAGTTGAGGAGTAAATATCACTCTTACATAATGAAAGGGACCTGTCCGTTTGGGCAGGTCTCTTTTTTTAGTCTCTGGAAGAAGGCTTCCGACGATTTGTCAATGAAAACGTCGCATAATGTGCGTTATTATGTAACAGCCTACTTTCGAAAGTTTTGTTAATTTTTTGTCAAAACAAACACATTATGCAAGAAAAATTTGCAAAAAGAGTGTTATGTCAAGAGAAATCATTAATTTTGCAAGCATAATTTGCAGAACGTGATGAAACGACGTCATGCAATTAGTGCTTAACAATTTAAATTGATATCAATTGTTATTAACCCATATGGCAGGCCGTAAGGCTGGGAAGAAGGCAGAGACGGCTTGTCTATAAAAAACTCTATAAAGATGGATGCTTTTGACAAATTAGGAACCATTTGCTTGGTGGGCAGTTGCTTGGTGGGTGCTTATTTTATCGTCTTTCTGAGAAGTTCGATATTGTTGGCCGTCCTCTTTGGTGTGGCCGTCATCCCCATCTTGTGGATGCTTGGATTGAATGTCCTTGAATTCCTGACAAGGCCTTTTAGCGAGAAAGGAATGAAAGGTCCCTTGACTTGGGTCATCGTCGTCATATTGGCAATCATCCTTTATGGTGTCTGTTTTGTGGGATTGAGAGAATTGCTCGTCCTGCTGCAGGTCATCAGATAATATTAGGCAACAGCCCCATATTGGTACACTAAACGGAAGAGAGGTGAGAACGCTCTTCTGTTTAGTGTATTCTTTTTAGGTGAAAAATTTGATATTAAGAAATTTTTATATAATTTTGCAAATTGTGACGGATACACCGTCAGTAATGTTTTTCATCAACCTGTCAATGGTCAGTGAGTTATGAAATTTGATATATTGAAGCCCCAGTCTACCTCAGGCACGGGAAGAAAAGCCATTCAGGAAGACAGTGTCTTCCCGGCCTTAGGCGAGGGAACCATCCATGATAAACTTTTTATTGTGGCTGATGGCCATGGTGGCGAAGGAAGGGGGTTTGAAGCCAGCGAGAGTTTTTGTCAGGCGGTATCAGACTACTTCTTCCAGAACACATGCCCCGATGAGCCGTTTACCGATGAGATGCTGGATGAGGCATTGCAGAATGCCGCCAGCGCCATGGAGCGGCGTTGCCCCGACAGCGAGGGAACCAGTTTCGCTATGCTTTATCTGCATCGGCACGGCGTGTTGGCCGCTCATGTGGGTTCTTCTGTCATCTACCATGTCAGGCCGAAGGAGCGAACTATCTTGTATCGGTCGGCAGAGGACAGCAGAGCCTTTGTTCCTGGCCAGGGACAAAGAACGGAACCGACAAGGGCTCACATCGTCAATGTCCAGTATGGTGACTATTTTGTTTTGCTCACTCAGGGTGCAAAGGCGTGTATCTCTGATTCCCGTTTGCTGGATATTTTCTGTGAACCGGTCAACGACAATACCAAGTTGCTGCGGATGGTCAAGTTGCTGTCAGACTGTCCTGACAACTATTCCATCACCATCGTGCATGTGAGCGGAGTGATGAATGAGGCCATGGATGAGCATCTGGTGGAAGATGTGGTTTCGGCTGCCGTGGCCTCACAGGTGGCCTCGCCAGTCCAAGGTGAAACCGGGGCGGTGGAAGAAGGTGTGAAAAAGCCTGCTGCAGAATCACCTGTTGGACGGAAAGAGCAAACTGGTCCTTCTCGGACTGCTCCCCAGAAACCCAGGCCTCAACGGAAAGATCCCCCAAAGCGTCCTGCCAGGCGTGAAGATGATGATTTCGAGGAAGGACCCGACAAGGGCGGATTCCCCGTGGTGCTGGTCACTGCACTCCTCATTGTGGCGTTAGGCATGTTGGCATGGTGGTGGATGAGACGTTCCACGCAGCGTGAAGATGTGGAGACTCCTGCCATCGAAGTGAAGAAGGATTCAGTCAAGAAAGACACCGTCAATATCATGAAGGGGGAGAGACCCAAGCCCCTTGATTTGGAGGAGGAGAAGAAGAAGGAGGAAACCAAAAAGGAGCAGCCTCAGCAGAAACAAGAGGAGAAAGCCTCCGAGACAGAGCAGTCAGAGTTTGAAAACATCGACAATCCTGTCAATCCCGACAACTCCGTGACAGTGCCGGCAACAGATAATGTGACACAGCCTCAGCCTCAGCAGCAGCCTGCAGAGGAGTTCAAGTCGGAAGTGACGCCAGTTCCCACGCCAGATCCGGGGACGGTCACACCTCGGCCAGTAATACCAGAAGGCGAGTAGAGGGGATTTCCCTCTCACAAATAGGGAAAACTCCACGTCCTTGTAGGAGTTTTCCTTTTCGTAGCCGATTCTTAATTGCGAACTTTGCATCAGAAAGACAAACCTTATGGAAGGCAAGTCGCAATTAAGAATCGGTTTCTATTTATATATATTGTTATTGAGGCATAATTAGTTCTTTTGATAATCCCTTGATTATTTTTTATGGGGCAGGATGGATGTGAATCCGTCCTGCCTTCTCTTTGATAGAGGTAGGAGGTGAGAGGTAGGGGAACACTCCTTTTTGCAGGGGTTGCGTCGGAAACGCTACATACGGAAAAACTAATCTTCAATTTTCAATCATCAATCTTCAATTCTCAATATTATTTCGTACCTTAGCACGCTGAAAAGAGAAACATGTTATGGAAACTGTAAGACTGACGGATCTCACTATAGGATATTTGGCGCATAAGAAGCGCAGGGTAGTGGCAGAGGGTATCAACGCCTCACTTGAAAATGCATGCCTGACTTGCCTGATCGGACCCAATGGGGTGGGGAAGTCCACTTTGCTGCGCACCCTTTCTGCTTTTCAGAAACCGCTGGATGGACAGGTGCTCATCCACGGACAGGATTTGGCACTGTTGCAGGAGAAGCAACTCGCCAAACTCATCGGGGTGGTGCTCACTGCTCGCCCCGACGTGCAGAATATGACTGTGGAGGATATGGTGGGATTGGGACGCAGTCCTTATACGGGTTTCTGGGGCGGGCTGTCAGACGAAGACCATGCTATTGTGAATCAGGCCATCGCGATGGTGGGCATCGACTCACTCAAGGGAAGAATGATACAGAACCTGAGTGATGGAGAACGACAGAAAGTGATGATAGCCAAGGCTTTGGCACAGCAGACACCAGTCATCTTCCTCGATGAGCCGACAGCATTCTTGGATTATCCCAGCAAGGTGGAGATGATGCAGATGCTTCACCAACTCAGCCGTACAGCCGACAAGACCATCTTCCTCTCCACACACGACTTGGAATTGGCTTTGCAGATAGCAGATACCGTATGGCTCATGACAGGACCTCAGCAACTGAACATAGGAACACCGCGCCAACTGGCTGACAGCGGCGCTTTCAGTGCATTCATTGAAAAACGTGGAATCGTATTCGACCGTGAGCGGCTTTCGGTCAGGGTGGAGCCTGTCAGGTGATTCTGACGATGAGAATGCTCAGTTCATAGAGCAGCCAGATGGGAAGTGCCACGACGAAGAGCGTGAAAGCATCAGTGGTGGGGGTGATGATGGCGGCCACTATCAGGATGACGATGATGGCATGTCTGCGGAAATGAGCCATCTGCCTCCATTTTAGAATGCCCATCAGGGCGAGAAGCCAACTCACCACCGGCAGTTCAAACACAACACCCAGCACAAGACTCATGGATATCAGCGTGTCGGCATAAGACTGTATGGTGAGCATGTTTGTCACATCAGGACTCACCTGATAGGTGCCGAGAAACCTCACAGTGAGCGGAAAGACCAACAGATAGTTGACGGCGGCACCTATGATGAACATTGCATAACTGGCTGTCACCACGCGCACCGCGGGCCGGCGCTCGTTGTCGTAGAGGGCCGGGGCCACAAATCCGAACAGTTGGTAGATGACATAGGGCGATGCCAGGAGCAGACCGCAGTAGAGCGCCACCTTCATGTGGATCATGAATTGCTCGGTCAGTCCTGTGTTCATCAGTTTTAGGTGAAAATCAGGAATGCCCAGCACGCGATAGGTGAGGAAATCACCCTTGCTCGGTGCCAGCACTACTTGGAAGAGCGGTTCCTTGAAGGCAAAAGCCACTACGGCAAAGACCACAGTGACTGCCATCACCCTGAGGATGACGTTTCGCAGCTCGTCGAGGTGTTCCCAGAAAGTGCCGCTATTGTCTGACTTGCTCATTCCTGTTTCGTCTCGTCGCTTTTGTTGGCCTCTTCCTTGTCGTCGTCAAGGCCACTCATGCCATCCTTGAAACTTTTCACTCCTTTGCCAAGTCCTTTCATCAGTTCTGGGATTTTCTTTCCGCCGAACAGAAGCAGGACGATGAGTGCGATGACTAGTAATTCACTTGTTCCTATTCCAAACATGATGGAGTGTTGTTTGATTCGCAATGATTGTGCAAATATAGTGCAAAATTCGCCGATTTCCATGCAAATAACCCAATAATTTGGCGAAAAAGATGCAATGGTTTTTATTTCATGCCGGAAAGTGTTAACTTTGCACGAAAATTTTAGGAAAGCATTGGACGCGCTGATTACTTTATCCCACTATCTCATTGACCTTGACACTCGGTTGACGCTGAGTGTGAATGCTCGGCACACTCCGTTTTGGGATGTTTTCATGCTTTTGTTCAGTGATAAATACACATGGGCCTTTTTCTATGTGAGTCTGGTGTGGTTCATCTTCCGCAATTATTCATGGCGTTTCCTGATTGTATGTCTGTTGGCTGTGGTCGTGCTTGTCACGTTGTGTGACCAACTGTCCTCAACATGGCTGCGCCCGATGGTGTGCCGGTTGAGGCCTTGTGACCCAGAGAATCCCCTTTCTGAGATGGTGATGCTTGTGAATGGCTATCGCCCCGTCAGTTACAGTTGTCCGTCTACCCATGCTGCCAATACGTGGGGACTGACTTTTTTCCTGTCTTTCCTGTTCCGCAGGAAATGGCTTTCTCTGATGCTGGCATTGTGGGCTTTTGTCACTTGCTGGTCACGCCTGTATCTCGGCGTTCATTACTTTGGCGATTTGGTGGCAGGAATGTTGGTGGGCTTGGTCTTGGCGTTGCTGGTCTTTTGTGCGATGTCCGGTTTGGTCAGACTTGCTTCCCGGCACCAACTGATACAGACCGAGGAAACCTGCCTGACTATTGTCCCTCGTAGGGAGATGTGGGTGCCTCAGGCCATGCTGCTTGCCACTGTGGCTGTGTTGATGGGCTATTCAGCATATTGCAATTATCTCTCATGACGCTCCATCCCATCGCGTTTTTCAGGTCGCCGCTAACCTCCAAGTTTGGCACACCCCGTCAGAGCGGAATCGTCTCCGGGCTGAAGGGAAGAGTTGTGTTCCTGCCAGAATACCGCGACCCGTCATTCATCAAGGGGATAGAGGGGTTCGATTACCTATGGCTGCTGTGGGAGTTTTCCGCCAACAAGCATGGAGCCGTGCATGCCACCGTACGTCCGCCATTATTGGGTGGCAACCGCTCACAGGGCGTTTTTGCCACACGCTCCCCATTCCGTCCCAATCCTATTGGACTATCTTCTGTACGGTTGGAAAGCATCAGTTTTGATGAAGCAGAAGGTCCTGTCTTGCATGTCTCGGGTTCCGACCTGATAGACGGGACGCCTATCTTTGACATCAAACCTTATGTGGAGTATGCCGACAGTCATGTAGGGGTGCGCAGCGGTTTCGTCGATGAGCATGAGTGGCAGCGCCTTGAGGTGACGTTTGCTGAGGGGGTATCCGGCATGTTGTCTTCCGATGACGAGGCTGTGGTGCGGGAATTGTTGGCTCTTGACCCCCGGCCGCATTATCAGGATGACCCCGAGCGCGTCTATGGGATGCCTTTTCGTCAATACGACATCCGTTTCCGTGTCAACGGTCTCCATCTCACGGTCGTGGAGATTTTAGAATTAAGATTTTAGAATTAAGAATTAAGAATTATGATTACCCCTGCAAGCATGGCGGTGTAGGGTAGGGACGCGATGTATCGCGTCCGCCAACAAAGGACTATGAACTAAGATTCCCTACTTTCAAGATAGAAGTGCAATTTTATGTTGTTAGTTGGGGTGTTGTTTTTCGCTGGGGGATGTACGATCCTCGGAGCGTAGCGGAGAGGGGCGTACATCCCCCAGCGAAGGCGCGGCCGGAGATGACCAGCAATGC
>JAEEJK010000109.1 GCA_016281815.1 Prevotella sp.
CACGACTCCACGCCACGCAGTTTCGACTTCTTGATGACAAATTCCTTGTCGCCATCGTAGAGCACACTGCCCAGGTCGGCGACGATGACCTTCTGACCGGCTGCCACATTGGGGGCACCGCAGACAATCTGCGATGGTTCGCCCTTGCCCAAGTCAACGGTGGTGACATGCAGGTGGTCGGAGTTGGGATGCAGTTCGCAGGTTAGCACCTGACCCACATAGAGTCCTTTCAAACCGCCTTTGATGCTTTGCACTTCCTCAAGCGCGCCCACTTCAAGTCCCTCGGAGGTGAGGGCCGCGCAAACTTCCTCGGCTGAGAGGTCAAAATCTACATATTCCTTCAGCCATTTAAGAGAGATATTCATTGCCTAAAGATTATTGTCCATAAAAAATCGTGCAAAATTACACATTTTCCATCAAAGAAGCAAAAAAAAAGGTATCTTTGCACACCAAACCTTTACCAACATGAAAAAAATCATCTCATTCGTCATCATGACCATGCTGGCCCTCTCGGTCAGCGCGCAAACCACTGCCCCTGCCGAGACTCCAAGTCTGGAATTCGTCATGCAACTGAAAGTATCGCTCGGTGAAGCCTATTCCGTCGGCGAGACACCTCACGGACGGAGGACTGTCATCCCCATCACTGGCGGCACTTTTGAGGGACCACAGATCAAGGGCACCATCATCAACGGAGGTGCTGACTACCAACTGGCAGACCCCAAAACCAACCGGACGGAACTGGAGGCCATTTACTCCATCAAAACCGATGATGGCGTGTATATCCACATCCGCAACAAAGGCGTCATCTGCAGCAGCAACGACGAACAGGGGAAACCCTCATTCTATTTCAGGGCCGCACCGCAGTTTGAGGCTCCCAGCGACAGCAAGTACGCATGGCTCAACAATGCCATCTACGTCTGCGCTCCCACATGGGGAGGAGCAGGCGGCGGCATCACACTGAATGTCTGGAAGGTGAAATAGGGCACTATCTGCCTTCGCCTATCAGCGCCAACAGGTAGTCGACCGAACCGTTCAGTCCGAAAGCACTCACATCCAAGGTGACATCATAGTTGCGGGCATCATACCACTCGGAGCCCGTAAAGGTCTTGGTGTAGAGTTCTCGGGTGTAGTCGTTGTCGACTATCATCAACTTGGCATCGGCTGACGAGACACCATATTTCTCCACAATACGCTTGATGCGCTTCTCCTCCGGACTGTGTATGAAAATCTTGAGCGCGTTGGGATGATGCCTGAAAATATCGAAGGCACATCTGCCCACAACCACGCACGACTCTTCCTCCGCAATCTGTCGGATAACGGCTGCCTGCGCATCAAACAACTCGTGAGAGGTGAGTTCAGGACCAAGATCATGGTACTCATTGTCAACGATATAGGAACGGTAGAATTGGGTGAAATCGTCCCACCACGATTCGTTGCGTGACTGCAGTTTCTGAACGGTTTCGGCACCGATGTCAAACCTCTTGGCCACCGCCTCCAAAATCTGCTTGTCAAGCAGTTTCACCCCGAGGCGCTCGGCGATGGCTGCCCCCACCTCGTGACCACCAGTGCCAAACTGGCGGTTGATGGTAATGACAAATTTCTCGTGTTTGTTCATAATAGTAAGGAATGGGTTGTTTAACTATGTTGCGAAGATATGAAAAAAGGATGGAATCAGCAAATTTTCGACCACTTTTCATGCAAAAAATCTTTGTCGGAGGGAAATGTAAATATGGCTTTTGGCATTTTTTGTCAAAAAAATCATCGGAAAAGAGCACGTTTTAAAAAATCTTCGTATATTTGCAGACTAACAACAGAAATCATTAACCAAACCTTAATATTATGGATCTTGACGGAAGAAGAGAGAGCGAGAATTTCGAGGATCGCCGAGGAATGAGTACTGGCACAATGGCCGGTATGGGTATAGGCGGAATGATTCTCATCGGCATCATCACGCTGCTGATGGGAGGCAACCCCATGGATGTATTGCAACAGGCAGGCGGAATGGGCGGTGCCCAGACGGAGGAGGGGCAGCAAACCTTCTCACCTGAAGAGGAAGAACAGGTAAAGTTCTGCAGGCAGATACTGGCCAGCACAGAGGATGTGTGGACGGCTGTCTTCAAGCAGAAGTTCAATGCACAATACACACCTCCTACACTGGTCATTTTCAAAGGAAGAGTGCAGACAAACTGCGGCGGTGCCACATCGGCCGTTGGTCCGTTCTATTGCTCTGCCGACCAGAAACTGTACCTTGACTTATCGTTCTTCCAGCAAATGGAGAAACAACTGAAATCTGGAGGAGACTTCGCACGTGCCTACGTGATTGCACATGAGGTGGGACACCATGTGGAGAACCTGCTTGGTATCCTGGGAAAGGCTCACTCACAAATGAGCCAAACCAACCAGAAGACAGCCAACCAGATCAGCGTGCGTCTCGAACTGCTGGCTGACTACTACTCGGGAGTTTGGGCACACTATGAGGACGAGGCATTCGGCTCACTCGACGAGACCGACATGCGCGAGGCCATCAACTGCGCCCAGCACATCGGCGACAACTATCTGCAGGAGCAGGCACAGGGCTATTCACAGCCAGAGTCTTTCACACACGGCACCTCTGAGCAGCGCATGCGCTGGCTCAAGCGTGGCTACCAGACTGGCGACATGAATGTGACCACCTTCTCAGGCAGTTACAGCGACCTGTAAATCCATCACCCATTCATTCAAAATCCCCTCACCTTAAAAAAGATGAGGGGATTTTTATTTCCACATGGGGATAGTTCCAACATTTTAACAAGCCAAATCCCCTACTATATGCCCTCCGTCCTCAGTTCCCTCCCCTTTGGGGAGGGTCAGGGAGGGGTTGCGGGTTAGGAAGGGTTAGGGTTCTTTAATTAATCAGATAAATCTTCTTCAGGCCCTTATAGGTGCATGTCACTGTGGCACGGCCTTCCACAACCGGACTGACTGCGATGGTCACCTCTGGGTCGGATGCTGTTGCCTTGATGACTGAATTGGCTTTCAGAGGAGCATAAGCCTGATAATGTGAATAGTCGGTGTAGCCATTGGTGTTGGATGAGCGGAGAGGGGTATTGGGGAGCCTCATCTGCTGCCCGTCAACCGTGATTGTCACCTGAGGTACTTTCGGTGCAGACAAACCATTGCTGCTCTTGGCAAATCCGATTCCGTGAAGGTCGAACAGTCCCTGGGGGCGCTGAGGCTGTTGCTGCTGACGGCCCCACTGAGGGCGACCTTGCTGGGGTTGCTGCACCTCTGGTCCTTCTGCCACGAGATAAATGGCATGCTTGCCTGTGAGGCCCTCCACACCCTTTGCCTGTATCTGGTACATGTTGGCTACACGACCTGCATCGGCTGGGACATCGAGAACGGCGATCTCCTTTCCCTTCCAGGGATCGTCGAGCAACACGTGAATCTTGAAGGCACCATGTCCGCCGGGGGTCAGGTTCAGATACATCACGGCTCCATCGCCACTCTTGATTCCCTCAAAGGCTTTCACACCCTTCGTGTCCTGAGCCAAACCGCCAAAGCCGAAGTACTTGAAGCCGACGATGCCGCCATTGGTGATACCGGCGAGGTCCATCGAGTTGTTCCACACGTCATGGTTGTCCTGCATCCACTCGTTGCTGTTGGTGCCGCCCGTCATGAAGCAGGCGATACCGGCACTGTAATAGGCGTAGGGGGGAAGACCGAAAATTTGGAAGCCTTCGCTAGTCACTTCGGCTCCGGTATATACATTGCCATCAGTGGCTTTGGCCGTCCATTCGTTGCCTTTCACAAAGGGGTCGTAACCGGTGATACGCACCTGACCGCCCTTGGCCACGGGCTTCTTGTCCCAAGTGATCTTCACAGGGGCTGCCATAGCCTGACGGGCATTGCCAAAACCGCGGGGCGGACGGTGATAGAACACGTACCACTGACCATTGATCTCTTGTATGGAACCGTGGGTGTTGTGGGCGGCATTGGTGGTGATGAGCCTGGAGCCGTCTGCATTGGGCACCACCCCACGAGAATCCACCAGAACGCCACCAGAACGCCAAGGACCTAATGGTGAGTCACCATAGGCATAGCGAAGGGCACTGTTGGTGTTGCCCAAACCATATTCCTTACCGCTGTAGCCACTGAACACCATCACATACTTGTTGCCTACCTGACGGATGGACGACGCTTCGAAGAAATTGAAGTCCAATGGGTTCTGACCTTTGTAGAGGGCCTTGTACTCACTGCCTTCCTTGTCGAGCAATCGGCCATCGGCACTGCTAGCAGGGATAAACGGGTCGATGAGTTCCGTTCCTTCACGCTTCGAATACATCGTGTTCTGGTCCAACTCACAGGCTGTGGAGTGCTGGAAACCATAGAATACGTATGCGCGGAAACCCTTGGCGTAATCAGGGTCTTTCTTGTCGGTGATGTTCTCTATGAACACCGACGGGTCGAAATCAATCAGTGAACCCTCCACACAGCGGCGTCCGTCTGCCGTGAGGTTGATCGGGGTGAACGGTCCGTCAGGACGGTCGCCTTTGCAGACCATCGCGATTCGGCCCCATCCACGTGAGTGGGGATAGAGGTAATAGGTCTTCTTGCCTGTGGCCCTGTCCCTGATCTCCACAAGGTCGGGAGCAAACATCGTGTCCCACTGCCCGTCGACATAATAAGTGAAAATGGAACCTTCGTCGCGCCATTGGCTCAGGTCCTCGACAGGAGCCGACCACGCATGGATGTCGTTGCTGCAATAGGAGGTGTAATTGACATCATGCGAACCGATGATGTAGGCACGGTATTTTCCGGGATGGTCGGGATCCTCAAACACGCGAGGCTCACCATCAGGAAGATGCTCCCACAGCGGGAGATACGGATTCTGGGCATTGGCTGTCAATGCCACGAAAAGGAAAATGAATTGGTAAAAAAATCTGTTCATAATAAGTGAAATGTAATTTTTTGCAAAAATACGTTTTTCCACCTATTATCATTTTTGCAGATGTTTCCAATACTTTTTCAATAACAATCCTTTCGCCCTCTTCTCCTCCCTGCTGTTAAAAATCAAAAGAAAATGAAACGAAAAAAGAGAAAACTGAAAGAATTAAGGATTAAGGATTAAGGATTAAGAATTATGATTACCTCTGCAAAAATGGCGGTGTGATGGTAGGGACGCGATGTATCGCGTCCGCCAACCAAAATTGCAACGACTCGCAGAGCATACGTCTAAACTCCTAAACTCCTAAACTCCTAATCTCCTAATCTCCTAAACTCCTAAACTCCTAATCTCCTAAACTCCTAAACTCCCAAACTCCTCACATACTCTTCGCATCTCTCGGCGCAACGCTCACCATCTACTCCGGCGGAGACAATACCGCCCGCATATCCTGCCCCTTCACCACAGGGGAACAATCCCCGCAGGCGCACATGCTGCAAAGTGAGGTCATCGCGGAGGATACGTACTGGGGAGGATGTCCGGCTCTCCACTGCTATGAGCACAGCCTCATTGGTGAGGAAGCCGCGGCTGTTTTTGCCAAAAACGACAAATCCTTGACGCAGGCGGTTGGCCACCTCCTCTGGCAACCATTCATGGAGCGCACTCGACACAAGACCCGGTGCGTAGGACGACTCGGGCAGACTCTGGCTGAAACGTGCCTTGACAAAATCGTACATGCGCTGGGCCGGAGCCGTCTGCTGTTGATGGCCCTGTATCCAGCAACTGCGCTCCAGTTTTTCCTGAAAATGCATCACACGCAGGGGATCGTCTCCTTCCAAATCCTCTGCCCTCATCTCCACCACCATGCCGCTGTTCGACCACCGGGTGCCACGGTTGCTCGGACTCATGCCATTGACCACAATCTGCTCTGGGCCAGTGGCAGCAGGTATCACAAAACCGCCCGGACACATGCAGAAGGAATAGACACCACGGCCGTCCACCTGTGTCACAAAGTTGTATTCTGCGGCGGGAAGATACGCCCCTCGTCCCTCCTGATTATGATACTGTATCTGGTCTATCAGTTTCGAGGGATGCTCCAGTCGCACACCGACAGCGATGCCTTTGGCTTCGATGTCGATCCCTGAGGCATGCAGGTAGCGGTAAACATCCCTCGCCGAATGGCCGGTGGCGAGAATTACAGGTCCCATAAACGAGCACATGATGCCCTGAACCATATCTTCGGCCACGATGCCCACCACGCTGTCGCCTTTTGTCAACAGTTGGGTCATGCGTGTCTGATGGTGCACCTCTCCTCCGCAACGGAGGATGGTGTCGCGCATGGCGGCTATCACCCGCGGCAGTTTGTCGGTGCCAATATGAGGATGGGCATCAGCGAGAATGGCGGTGGATGCTCCATGTTGGCAGAACACCCGTAGGATTTTCTCCACATTGCCACGTTTTTTGGAGCGGGTATATAGTTTTCCGTCTGAATAGGCGCCTGCCCCACCCTCTCCAAAACAATAATTGCTCTCACCGTCTACCTTCTGGGTGCGCGTGATGGCTGCCAAGTCGCGCCGACGGGCCGACACATCCTTGCCACGCTCCACCACGACAGGACGAAGACCGAGTTCGATGAGCCGCAAAGCAGCAAAAAGTCCGCCAGGACCTTCACCCACCACAACTACTTGGGGCGACTCACTGACATCGCCATACACGATAGGCTCATACTCATCATCTTCGGGCTGCTCGTTCACATAAACCCTGAGTTTGAGATTGACATAGATGATACGCTGCCGCGCGTCGATGCTCCGCCGTAGAATACGGACATGGGTAATCTCCCTGGCTGAGAAGCCATGCTCCTCGTCCAGGTATCGTTTCAAGGCCTCCTGTGAAGCCGCCACGCGGGGCACAACACGCACTTGCAGTTCGTGGGTCATGATTAAACAATCAGTCGGACTTGTCAGACGAGTCCGACAAGTCCGACTAATCGGACAATTACGGTTTTAGAAGTTGATACCGATATTGACACCGAGGTTCCTTCCGTGCGAAGAACCTTTGTCAGCAATGTTCACGACGCCAAACTGATAGAAGGCCTCTGCATAGAGGTTGTTCCACTCCAGACCGCAGCCCAGCTTGAATCCCATGTCAGAGCGTTTCAGGCAATTGGAATCTTTTGACAAAGAAAAACCAACATAAGGACCGAAGAAAGGCAGGACAGCCATATTGTCTTCCATTGGGAAGCCATACTTGATGACCAAAGGAATGTCAAAATAGTTAATATGACCTTCGAGTTGATCTTTAGCTATTTTCTCATGGGCCTTCAAGGTCTTGGCACCACGCTGGCTGTAGTACAGACCGCTCTCGAGGAATACCGGGCTGTTTTCAGTAACACGCAGACCGACAACGCCACCAAGTGTCATTCCTGTGCGTCTCTTGTCGGCATCTACAATATCGCCACTGATTCCGCTAAAATTCATACCGAAGCGTACACCCCAATACACATGTTCCTCATCGATAGAGAAACCACCACTGCTGAACTGAGCAAATGACGGTGCAGCCATCAAAACGGCTACAATAGTAAAAAGAAATTTTTTCATAACTTTCAATATTAGATGTGAGACATTTCAAAATCGGTGCAAAAGTAACGTTTTTTTTCTCAATTCACAAAATTTTGCGTTCGTTTTATTCATACAGATGGAAGATGCGCTCCATCATCTGCCATTTCTCATCACTGGTGGCAGAGGGGTCACACCGCTGGAACTGCGCCACAAACTCCTCCCACTCGGCCTGTCGAGGCAGGGTGGCCAACTGCGCCATGGCTTTGTCCCACTGAAAATCCTCTGGTGCCTCAACGATCATCACAAGGCGGGGTCCCAAGATATACACCTCCATCTCCAGAATGCCCACCTGACGAATGCCGTCCTGGATTTCCTTCCATGCCTCCTCACGGCTGTGCGCACGGCGATAACGGGCTATCAGTTCCGGCTCATCTTTCAGATCCATGGTCTGCACATACCGTTTCACTGCGCAACCATATTTTTTCACGGGTGTTCCTTCTGTCATTTTTTAGGAGTTTGGGAGATTAGGAGTTTGGGAGTTTAGGAGTTTAGGAGTTTAGGAGATTAGGATATTAGGAGTTTAGACGTATGCACTGCGAGTCGTGGCATTTGGGGCTGACGGACGCGATACATCGCGTCCCTACCATAGCACCGCCATTTTTGCAGAGGTAATCATAATTCTTAATTCTTAAACCTTAATTTTCAATCTTCAATCTTCAATCGGCTTCGCCGAAATCAATCTTCAATCTTACTCATCCCCTTCTTATACGAGCGGTAGCCGTAGATGCAGATGAGGATGAAGCAGATGAGCGGCAGCACGAACGATGCGTTGACTGCAGGATGCCCGAAGACGGTTCCTAAGTCGATGATGGACCCTTGGAGCGGCGGCATGATGGCTCCGCCCACAATGGCCATGACAAGGAACGCTGCTCCCAGTGAGGTGTCACGGCTGTCGACATCCTCCAGTGCGATGCCATAGATGGTGGGGAACATCAGTGACATGAAGAAACTGATGCCCACGAGACAATATAGTCCCGGCATACCCACGATGCAAATAGCACCAAGCGAACACAGTCCGGCTCCTACAGCGAAATAGGAGAGCAACTTTCGTGTGTTGACATAACGCATGAGGAAGGTGGCGATGAAACGGCTGCAGAGGAACATCACCATCGCCACGATATTGTAGCGCTGTGCCGTTGCCTTGTTGATGCCCAGGTTGTCGGCATATTGGATGATGAATGTCCAAGACATAATCTGCGCTGCCACATAGAACATCTGAGCGAGCACGCCCTCACGGTAGATGGTGTTGTGCCACAGATTGGACAAGGTCTCGCGTGCGGTATGTGTCTCTCCCAATGCCTTGCGCTCCTCGCTCTCCGTTTTCGGCATCTTGCTGATAGCGAACACAATGAACATGAAGAGCACCACGCAACCAATGGCCACATAGGGATTGCGGATGACAGCCAGGTCGTGCAGACGGATGTCGGCTTTCTCTGCCTCTGACAGCGCTGAGAAGAAAACCTGTCCTGCTGCATCACGACGGTCGGAAATCAGTTGCGGGAGTACAATAAACGAAGCCACGCTCATGCCGCACAGCGAACCCATGGGGTTGAAAGCCTGGGCAAGGTTGAGACGCTGGGTGGATGTTTTCTTGTCGCCCAGCGACAGGATGAACGGGTTGGCGGTCGTTTCCAGGAATGCCAGACCGAAAGTAAGCACATAAAGCGACAGGCAGAAGAAGGTGAAACTCTGCTGTGCTGCCGCAGGAATGAAGAGGAATGCTCCTGTGGCATAAAGTGCCAGTCCCAGCATGACACCGCTCTTGTAACTAAAGCGCCGGATGAACAGGGCGGCTGGCACTGCCATCGTGGCATATCCGCCATAGAAAGCGAACTGCACCATGGATGCCTTGGCGGCAGTGAGTTCCATCAATGTCTGAAAGGCCGCCACCATCGGATTGGTGATGTCATTGGCGAACCCCCACAACGCAAACAGCGAAGTGACGAGGATAAACGTAAACAGGAATTTCTTTTCAATTAACTTTGCCATTTTTATGTGTTTAGGGGGTTAGGTATTTAGGGAGTTTAGGAGTCTAGGAGTTTAGACATTACCTCTGCTTACAGTTGTGCTTTGGGGTTGACGGACGCGATCATCGCGTCCCTACCATCGCACTGCCATTTTGCAGAGGTAATCATAATTCTTAAACCTTAATCCTACTTGTACAGTGGTCCGAAATTAGCGCATGCTCTGTAGTCGGCTCCCTCCTTGTCCATGCCGAAAGCATTCCATGCAGCCGGACGGAAGATGTCCTTGTCGGCGATGTTGTGCATGCATACCGGTATGCGCAGCATGGCGCACAAGGTGATGAGGTCAGCACCCACATGACCATGGCAGATGGCGCCGTGGTTGGCTCCCCAGTTGTTCATCACGGAATAGACGTCCTTGAAGGCATCCTTTGTCGAGTCGAGACGGGGTGCGAACCAGGTAGTTGGCCAGGTTGGGTCAGTTCGCTTGTCGAGGATATCGTTCACTTCTGGGTCGAGGTCCACCGTCCATCCCTCTGCGAGTTGGAGCACAGGTCCGAGTCCTTGCACCATGTTGATGCGCAGCATCGTCATGGGCATTCCGCCTTTGGTGAGGAAATGCGACGAATAGCCACCGCCACGGAAATAGTCGCGGTCGGCGGGCATCCAACTGGTGGCTTTCAGACATGCTTCTGCATCGGCATCTGTCATTTCCCAATGCGGTTTCATGGTGGGCTTTCCCTCTTCGTCTGTCATGGCGCCAGTGGCATCCAATGTGGTGGCACCACTGTTGATGAGGTGGATGAAGCCGCCTGCAGCACCTCCTTCGGGACGTTTGCCGGCGACACGCTCCACGGCCTCAGGACTCCAATAGGTGCGGATATCCGAGAACATCACTCCCTTGTTGGTGAGCAGATGGCCGAACAGCATCGACAATCCGTTGAGGAAATCGTTCTCTGTGGCGAGAATATTGGCCTCACGAGGCCCATTCCAGTCAAACGAGGTGCACATCAGTGACTCTGGGAAGTCGAAATTGGGCTTGTAGTCGGTCCACTGACGCTGACCCTGCACACCGGCGGCGATGGCATTGTGACCGATGGCTTCCTCCTTGTAACCCATTTCCAGCAAACGGTCTGAGCCTTGCATCAGGTCGCGGATGATCATCATCGTCTTGACTGTGAACTCCCAGTCCTCGTCCTTTTCCTGGCGGTTCTTGCCTTTTCCCTTACCATTGAAGGTCGTCATCGGAGTTCCCGGGAAGAGCGGGCGGTCCTCATTATAGTCATGTCCCTCATTGGGCTTGCAGTATTTCTCCACCCATTTCATGGCCTTGGCGAACTCCTCCTTGTCGTAGATGCCGAAATCAACACGGCGGAGGATTTCCACCAATGACACATACTCTGTTCGCATGCCGAGATATTGCTGCAGGAAATCTGCATTGACTATCGAACCGGCGATACCCATGCAGGTGTTGCCCAAAGACAGGTACGACTTGCCGCGCATCGTCGCCACTGCCTGGGCCGCACGGGCAAAACGGAGAATTTTCTCTGCCACATCCTCGGGGATGGTGTTGTCGTCGAGATCCTGCACGTCGTGCCCATAGATGCCGTAGGCGGGCAGACCTTTCTGGGCGTGAGCGGCGAGGACAGCGGCAAGATAGACGGCACCGGGGCGCTCCGTACCATTGAATCCCCACACGGCCTTCGGATAGTGGGGGTTCATGTCCATCGTCTCAGAACCGTAACACCAACAGGATGTCACGGTGATGGTGGAACCGACACCCGCACGCTCAAACTGCTCTGCGCAGGCGGCACTCTCACCCACACGGCCGATGGTGGTGTTGCTGATGACACACTCCACAGGACTGCCGTCACCGTTTCTCAGATTTGTTTCGATCAGTTCTTTCACGGCCTTGGCGAGGTTCATGGTCTTTTCCTCAAGGCCTTCGCGGATACCGCCCTGACGACCGTCAATAGTGGGGCGGATTCCGATTTTAGGATAGTTTGTTTTCATTTTTTTATATTATGTAAAAGTAAGTTTAGATTCGTCTGCCTTCTCCGTATGCTGCGGTTCTGCCGCAGCCTGGCACCAGTCTGGAGTTCACTCCGACATATTCTTCACATACGGCAGATCCACCAGATGCTGGAATCCATAAAACTCCCTGGCATTCTCTCCGAGGAAACGGGCTTTCTCCTCTTCGGTGAGTTCGCTGCTCTTCGTGATGAAATCATACGACATCCGGTAGGTGATGGCAGTGATGGTGCGCGGATAGTCGCTGCCCCACATCAGTTTGCCTATTCCCACCTGGTCGATGGCTTCCTTGATGGCCCTGATGGCTGAGGGATAGGGATAGAACTCGGCATTGTAAAGCCAGGTGATGCCTCCCGACTCCACCATCACGTTGTCGTAGCGGGCCAGACTGAGTTGCTCATGCCACCCTTCTCTGGTAGGCATGCCGAAATGACCGACTGCCACTTTCAGACGTGGGCACTCCTGAATCACCTCGCGCATCTCCGCCACCTGTATGTCGCCGTCTGCCAGGGTGATGGAGAGGATGATATCCCGCTGCTCCATCAGTTTGAACATTCGCATCATCTCTTCGCTGTTGAGCATCACACGTTTCTTGTCGGTGATGATGCGGTGTGCGGGGATGGCAATGCCTGGGAAACCAGCGTCAATGAGGTCGGCGGCCTCAGCAAAAAATCCAGGATGGAGATAGTCTGCCATACCGCATACGAAGAAGCGGTCATGATACTGGCGTCTGACCTGGTCAAGGTACTCATTTTGCTGTCCGTCGATGAACTCCTGCACGACGACGGCTGCCGACACCTGCGCGTAGTTCATGTTGGAGATAAACACTTCGGCGGTATTCCGCCCGTCAATCATAAATGGGGGCAGCATCTGCACCTCCTCGCCAAGAAACATGCTCCGCCCATTGGGTAAAGGGCTGATTTTCATGCCGTTCCACGAGGTGTCCTGCCTGAGCCATAAATGGCTATGTGCGTCAATGATTTTCATGGGTGATGCGTTGATAGCAGTTTGATACTGCAAAGATAGTGCAAGGTGAGGGAAAAGCAAAATAAAACGCCATTTTATTTTCTTTTCCAACCGCAACTTATATTCACTCCCCTTCTTTTTTTGATACATTCGTGATTGTTTGTTTGGAAGTTTCAATAATATATGCTAACTTTGTAGTCTGATATGTGTGTAACTGATAACAAAAAAACTTTACTCTCATCAACTCAAAACACCTTAACATTATGAAAACAAAAAGAATGATCATCCGCTTATTCATCCTGATGGTTGCTTTCCTGTGCTGCACAAGCGCTCCTGCCCAAAACGACAGAGGAACAATGCAACGCAAGAACATGCCAACGAGAAAAAGCAACAGAACACCCAACTCATTCAGAACACCCCAAAGACAGGATTTCAACCAGAATGGTTCTGAGGTAAGAAGACACCGTGACTTCCAGAGAGAGATGCCTCAAAAATCCAATGACAACACTGTGTATGACGTGACTGAAGTAATGCCCTCCTTCCCTGGTGGAGAGCAAAATCTGCATTCATGGCTGACAAACAACCTACGCTATCCTGCCGCAGCCGCAAATAACGGCATCCAGGGACGGGTCATCGTACAATGCATCATCGAGAAAGATGGCTCTATCACCATCGAAAAAGTCTCACGCGGGGTTGACCCACTACTTGACCAGGAGGCTCTCCGGTTGATTAAGGCGATGCCCAAATGGAATCCGGGTAAGCAGAACGGTTATGCAGTCCGTACCAAAAGAATGATTATAGTTCCTTTTAAAATTAACGGTTAGTTCCTCCTATTTCTAAAAAGCAGACTACAAAAAAGACGCAGTCGCTTTGTGAGATAACCAACCGACATGCTGGTTCCATGTAACTCGTGATGCTCCTCTTCATCCTTGTGATGGTGATTCAGGGCATCAGTTACATGGAACAGCATTTTTATGCACCTGGCGGCAAACAGCCATCACAGCGGTCTTTCATACAAACTATGAACTATTTTGTCGTTTTTTTCGTCAGTTTCAACGAATATTCGTAATTTTGCGCCGAATTTAGGATGAAGCCCCATTTGTATTGGGGTACCAAATGAAATAAAAACAATGAAAGTATTAAAATTCGGCGGAACATCCGTTGGTTCCGTAAAAAGCATTCTTAGTTTAAAACGTATTGTAGAGACAGAGTCGCGACGCCAACCTGTGGTGGTGGTAGTCAGTGCCCTCGGAGGCATCACCGACAAGTTGATAGCCACATCCAAACTCGCCCTGAAAGGCGATGAGCGATACCGCGACGAGTTCCAGGCGATGGTGGACCGCCATCATCAGATGATTGACACTATCATCACCGAGCCACGCAAGCGCGAGCAACTCTTCAGCACCATTGACTCGCTTTTCGAGCAACTGAGGAGCATCTATTTCGGAGTTTACTTGATTCATGACCTCAGCGAGAAGACCCTCGACGCCATCGTCAGTTACGGCGAGCGCCTGAGCAGCAACATCGTCGCCACACTCATCAAGGGGGCACGGTGGCATGACGCGCGCGAGTTCATCAAAACCTTCCGCAAGAACGGCAAACACACCCTCGACAGCGAACTGACCAACCAGTTGGTGCGCGAGGCCTTCGCCGACCTGCCCCGCGTGTCGCTCGTCCCTGGCTTCATCAGCCGCGACCGCGACACCCGTGAGGTGACCAACCTGGGACGTGGAGGCAGCGACTACACCGCTGCCATCATCGCCGCTGCCCTCGATGCGGAGTGTCTGGAGATATGGACCGATGTCGACGGTTTCATGACCGCCGACCCTAAGGTCATCAAAACTGCCTACACCATCAACGAACTGAGTTATGTGGAGGCCATGGAACTTTGCAACTTCGGCGCCAAGGTCATCTATCCTCCCACGATATACCCGGTATGCGTGAAGAACATCCCCATACTGGTGAAGAATACCTTCAACCCTACTGGTCAAGGCACCATCATCAAGGAAAAGGTGACCAACGACCAGAAGCCCATCAAGGGCATCTCCAGCATCAGCGGCACCACCCTCATCACTGTCACCGGCCTCTCTATGGTGGGTGTGATCGGTGTCAACCGCCGCATTTTCTCCGCACTTGCTGCCAACGGCATCTCCGTGTTCATGGTGTCGCAGGCTTCTTCAGAGAACTCCACCTCCATCGGTGTGCGCGACGACGAAGCACAGTCGGCTGTCGATGTGCTCAACGCTGAGTTCGCCAAGGAGATAGAGACCGGCGCCATGTTCCCCATGCACGCAGAGAGCGGACTGGCCACCATCGCCATCGTGGGTGAGAACATGAAGCACACCCCAGGCATCGCGGGCAAATTGTTCGGCACTCTCGGCCGCAGCGGCATCAGCGTGATCGCATGTGCACAGGGTGCCTCGGAGACCAATATCTCGTTTGTCGTCGAGGGACGGTTCCTGCGCAAGTCGCTCAACGTCATCCACGACTCTTTCTTCCTCTCCGAATACAAGGTGCTCAACCTCTTCATCTGTGGCATAGGCACGGTGGGCAGCAAACTCATCGAGCAGATACGCTCCCAGTATGAGCAACTCAAGGAAAGCAGCCGGCTGAAACTCAACGTGGTGGGTATCGCCAGTTCAAAAAAGGCTGTCTTCACCCGCGACGGCATCGACCTCAACGACTACAAAACACTGCTGGCCGCCTCGGAGCCCAGCGACATCAAGCGGCTTCATGATGAGGTCATCGGCATGAACATCTTCAACAGCGTGTTTGTCGACTGCACTGCCAGCCGTGAGGTGGCCAGTCTCTACCAGTCGTTCCTGGAACACAACATCAGCATTATCGCTGCCAACAAGATTGCCGCCTCGTCGGACTACGACACCTATCGCCAACTGAAGCGCACGGCCCTGCAGCGCGGCGTGAAGTTCCGCTATGAGACCAATGTGGGCGCTGGCCTGCCCATCATCGGCACCATCAACGACCTGTGCAACTCTGGCGACAAGATTCTCAAGATAGAGGCTGTCCTCAGTGGTACGCTCAACTATATCTTCAATGCCATCTCTGCCGATGTGCCCTTCTCACAGACAGTGCGACAGGCGAAGGAAGAAGGATACAGCGAACCCGACCCACGCATCGACCTGAGCGGCACCGATGTGGTGCGCAAACTCGTCATCCTCACCCGCGAGGCTGGCTATCAGGTGGAACAAGCCGACGTGGAGAAAAAACTCTTTATACCCGACGAGTTCTTCAGTGGCAGTCTGGAGGAGTTCTGGAAACACCTGCCCGACCTCGACGCTGATTTTGAGGCGCGACGCAAGCAGTTGGAGAAAGAGGGCAAGCGATGGCGCTTCGTGGCCACGATGGACCACGGCAAGACCAATGTCGCCTTGCAGGAGGTGCCACAGGGGCATCCTTTCTACAACCTCCAGGGCAGCAACAATATCGTCATGCTCACCACTGAGCGCTACCGTGAATTTCCCATGCTCATACAAGGCTATGGTGCAGGTGCAAGCGTCACCGCTGCAGGTGTCTTCGCCAACATCATGAGCATCGCCAACATCTAATCGGTTCCCTTCGCATGAAACATATTATTATATTAGGCGACGGCATGGCTGATCACAGCATCAGCGCCATCGGCGGCAAAACTCCTTTGCAGTTTGCAAAAACACCCTATATGGACCAACTGGCGCGCGAGGGGCGCACAGGCCGTCTCATCACCGTGCCCGAGGGATTCCCTCCGGGGTCGGAAGTGGCCAACACCGCCATCCTGGGATATGACCTCAACCAAGTGTATGAGGGACGCGGTCCGCTGGAGGCGGCTTCCATCGGATATGAGATGAGGCCCGACGATATGGCCATCCGCTGCAACATCATCTGCCTGGCCGACGGACGCATCAAGAACCACCACGGCGGGCATCTCCAGACCCAAGATGCCGATGTGCTCATCCATTACCTCGACGAGCATCTCGGCAGCGACCGTGTGCACTTCATCACGGGCATCCAATACCGCCATCTGCTGGTCATCCGTGGCGGCAGCAAGCACATCACCTGCTCACCGCCGCACGACCATCCCGACGAGCCCTGGCAACCTCTTCTGGTAAAGCCTGAGGCTGGCTGCGAGAACTTGCATGAGGAAGGACGGCTCACCCCACAGGAAACGGCCGACCTCATCAACGACCTCATCCTGCGGTCTCATCAACTGCTCGCAGAGCATCCCTTCAACCGCGCAAGGAGAGAAAACGGGCACGATGAGGCCAACTCCATCTGGCCATGGAGCCCGGGTTACCGTCCGTCAATGCCCACCATCAGCGAGATGTTCCCCCAAGTGAAGTCGGGCAGCGTCATCTCCGCCGTCGACCTCATCAAGGGCATAGGCCACTATGCGGGCCTGCGTATCATCGAGGTGGAGGGTGCCACCGGACTGTCCGACACCAATTATGAAGGCAAAGCCAGTGCTGCCATCGAGGCCCTGCGCCAAGAAGATTTCGTCTTCCTACATGTGGAGGCGAGCGACGAGGCTGGCCATGACGGCGATCTCGACCTAAAAGTGCGCACCATCGAATACCTCGACCAGCGCATCGTCAAGCCCATCTATGAGGAGGTGACCACATGGGACGAACTGGTGTGTATCGCCGTGCTGCCCGACCACCCCACTCCTGTGGAGAAACGCATCCATGTCAGCGAGCCGGTGCCTTTCCTTTTCTGGCATCGCGGCATCCAGCCCGATGACGTGACCTGCTACGATGAGGTCAGTTGTGTGAGCGGCGCCTATGGTCTTCTCCGCCTCGAACAATTCATGCACGCTCTGATGAGCCTCTAAAAAAACTATAATATCTATCCCACCTAGTAAATCTAGAATATTAAGTAAATCTAGTATATCTAGAATATCTAGTATATCTAGTCCATCTAGAAAATCCCAAAAAATGAAATACTACAGCACCAACCGCCAAGCACCGACAGCCACACTTCATGAGGCTGTCGTCAAGGGATTAGCCAGCGACCGAGGGCTTTACATGCCCGAGCGCATCAAGCAACTCCCCAAGGATTTTTTCGACAAAATCGACCAGATGTCCTTCCAGGAAATCGCCTACACTGTCGCCGATGCCTTCTTCGGTGAGGATGTGGAAGCCGAGGACTTGCGCCGCATCGTCTACGACACGCTGTCCTTTGACTGCCCTGTCGTGAAAGTGGATGACAATATCTATTCACTCGAACTCTTCCATGGGCCAACTTTGGCCTTCAAGGATGTCGGCGCACGTTTCATGGCACGATTGCTGCAATACTTCATCCGTCAGGAGAGCGCAGGACAGGTGGATGTGCTCGTAGCCACCAGCGGCGACACGGGGTCGGCTGTAGCCAACGGCTTCCTCGGTGTCGAGGGCATCCATGTATATGTCCTCTATCCAAAGGGGAAGGTCAGTCCGATACAGGAGTGTCAGTTCACCACACTGGGCCGCAACATCACCGCCATCGAGGTCGATGGTGTGTTCGACGACTGCCAGGCACTGGTGAAGCAGGCCTTCCTCGACCCTGACCTCAACCAGCGCAGACGTCTCACAAGCGCCAACTCCATCAATGTGGCGCGATTCCTACCCCAGGCGTTCTACTACTTCAACGCATACGCACGGATGAAGGTTCTCGGACTGGCTGAGCGGATGGTGATGTGCGTCCCCAGCGGCAACTTCGGCAACATCACAGCCGGTCTCTTCGGCGCAGAGATGGGATTGCCCATCTCACGGTTCATCGCAGCCAACAACGCCAACGACATCTTTTACAACTACCTGCAGACGGGGCGCTACGAACCGAAGGCCAGCATCCAGACTCTTGCCAATGCGATGGACGTGGGCGACCCGAGCAATTTCGCCCGTGTATACGACCTCTACGGAGGGAGCCACGAGCGCATCACCTCGTATATCAGCGGAGCCACCTACAACGACGACGCCATCCGGGAGACCATGCGCGAGTGCTATGCCCGCACAGGATATGTGCTCGACCCTCATGGCGCATGCGGATACCGCGCCCTGCGCGAACAGTTGCGCGAAAACGAGGTCGGCGTGTTTGGTGAGACAGCCCATCCCGCCAAGTTCAAGGAGAAGGTCGATGAGATCTTAGGCATCGACATCGCCATTCCCGACCGCCTCGCTGCCTTCATGCGCGGAGAGAAGCAGAGCGTCCCCATGACCCGACACTTCGCCGATTTCAAGGCCTACCTGATGAAATAATTATGTAGGGGCATACTTTATGTATGTCCCTTAATTATATGCCCACTCAATCTTCAATTTTCAATTTTCAATCTTCAATCTTCAATTTTCAATCTCCAATTTTCAATCTTCAATCTTCAATTTTCAATTTTCAATTTTTAACCATCCTCTTCTTGCCATCAACAATGTAGATGCCGTCGGGTAGACCTTCCAGTGTGGTGGTCTTCTCCCGGAGAAGCACTCCTGAGATGGAATAGACATTCACAGGAGCGGACGGACGGTGGGTGAAAGTGATGTCCGTTGGTTGATCCATATTGTTGATGGTGAATTTATAACTGTTGCCCAACCATTCCGTCTCTTCCGACTGATGGTTGATGTAATCTCTCATGTGCACACTGTAGGTCTTTCCCATCTCCAGACTCTCAAAGCAAAACTCCAGGTCGGTGGTCTCACCTGGTCCTAAGTTCAGATGGCGTGTCTTCTGATAATCTATGTTGTATTGTTTCTGACTTTGAAACAAGAAACATAGAATGGGCTGGTAGTACCCTTCCGAACTGTTGTTCTTGATTTTGGCCTTGAAGATCACATCAGTGCTCGGAATAATCTCATACGACACCACCTTGAGATTTGTTTTGGATGTGGGAGGACCGACGATATCGATCTCCCAGGGAGAAAGCCCCGACGAACCGTCTTCCACAATGTCAAGCCATATTTTCCATTTCCCGGTGGAATTGGGCTTGAAAAAGAGTGAGGCCTGTTCCTCCCCTCCCGACTCCACGGGAAGGCATATCTCATCTACGTATTTGCCCTTGTTGTTTGTCTTCGATGCAAAGAGATACAACTTGTCTGAGTATTCCTCTCCCTCATTTTTGATGGAGATTTTTATCTCCTGTGGCTGGTTCACGACGTGACTGCTCACACATTCAAGGCTGCTGATGAACAAAGAACTGATAGGATGATAGGTGATTTTTGACACTTGGCCTCCGCTCACCTTCACCTCATAATACTTTGTGAAGTCACAGGTCATGTGATACCATTTCCCTCCCGAGAGGATGGTGTAAGGATAGAAATTGTAGGTGCCGTCGCTGAGGCCGACCTTATCGAGGTCCAGGTTGTAGGAACGCACAACCATCGGTTCGAAGGAGGCTGAACTCTTCCTTGTTTGGTAGGAGTCACCGCCTTCGCTCACATTCTGATAAGCGAACCCATAGTCAAAGGTTCCGGCAATTCCCGTGTAGTTGACATATTGGACGGTGAGGGTGTGTCCGCTGCGCTTGAAATCCATCAGTGACAGCGTGCGCAACTCGTATGTCGCATTGGTCGGCTTCCTGATGCCTACGATGGCACCCTGATTGACGGAATAACCATTGTTTGACGAACTGCTTCCAATGCCTCCTCCCCTGGGATTGAGGATGGACAACTTGAAATAGCCGTTGCAGTAGCCGCCCCATCCCCAGTTGACGTGATAAAAACCATTTCCGTCGTAACCGTCACAGATGAAGGCATGGCCGCCACCTGGATTGAAGCCTGTATAGAGCACCGGCCTCCCATTGCTGATCTCATCATATATCAGATTGTCCCATCCCTCCGCAGAATAATCACAACGGTCCACATACCGTGTATTGAGGTCATAATCGAAATAGGTCCTGAGGGCCTTGGCTGCATCGTGGAAAGTGGCGCTTGATGTGGTGGTGCCATAGTCCATCGACACGGAATATCCGCAGTATTGCATCAACTGTGCTACGGCCTTGCATTCCTTGTCCGTCTGACCTTCATCGTAGCGGTCGAGCATATTATTCCAGTCGAATTTCAACTTCGAAAGACCTTTCAGTTGTCCGAGCGTCGCATTGGAAGTGTATGAAGGTATCTGACGGCAATAGTCTGTGGGCCATCGGTGGTAACGCATCACCTGAGCCATGGCGGCGGCCACACAACCCACAGCACAGCGCTTCCCATTGATGGAGGGGCACAACTGGTTGTATGCATTACCGGTAGAGGTGGCCTCACCCTGGTCCCATTGAGACGTGATCAACTTCCCGACAGCGGGGTGCATGCTGACTTTCATGGGAGTGTTTTTCATGCGGCTTTTCTGCAGGTCTGTGATCTGACTCGCATAGCCCGACAGCCATTCCCTCATCGTCTCGCTCAACCGTTTCTCGTCGAACTGGCAGTCTGTGCCATAGCCCAAGATTTCCTCTGTCTGACCATCACCGGAAACAATGACGAAGCCGTTGCCATCTGTCGCATTGAACACATAGATGGGTGCCTCATCAATGGAGAGATGTGAGAAATGGGCAGATGACAATCCCTTCTCCACATGCACTCCTATCTGTCTCATAAAGGTCATGGCTTTCCTTTCAGCCTGTTCCCTGTTGATTTTCTGGGCGCCACAGAGGGAGGCCACAAAAAACAGGAGTGATAACAATATGTAACGTCTTATCATGCTGATCCAGGTGTTAACAGATTTACGGTTGTAGTAGATAGAGGATGCAAATATAAAAAAATAAGATGACAAATCAGCAAAAGAAACGCCTTTTTTAGTTTTTCCAAGAAATCCCCCCAAAATGCCATGACAAGAATGCAGCAGGTAGGGACGCGATGTATCGCGTCCGCACAGGCGATAGACCTGTCGCATTTGTGATAGGACACACTGTCATGGATACAGTCCCATTTTACCTCAAAGGAAAAAAGACAAACAATTATCCCATAATTTGCTTCTTTCATACTTTTTCCCTAATTTTGCAATCAAAGATAAGACTATGGAAGGAAAATACATCAACCCATACACCGACTTCGGTTTCAAAAAACTGTTCGGCACCGAGATGAACAAGGAATTGCTCATCAGTTTCCTCAATGCGCTCTTTGAGGGACATGAGGAGATACGCGACATCACCTACCGCAACAGCGAGCAGTTAGGCAGTGGCATGATAGACCGCAAGGCTGTGTTTGATGTATATTGCGAGAATACCAAGGGAGAGAAGTTCATCGTGGAGATGCAAAAGGCGGAGCAGAACTACTTCAAGGACCGCAGCGTGTTCTATGCCACCTTCCCCATACGCGAGCAAGCACAGCGCGGCGACTGGGACTTCCAACTCAAGGGGGTGTATACCGTGGGTATCCTTAACTTTGTTTTCCCCGACGACGAGTATCCCGATGACTGCATGCACCATGAGGTAAAACTGATGGACGTGGAGGACAAGCACGTATTTTATGACAAACTGACCTTTGTCTATCTGGAGATGCCCAAGTTCCGCAAGACGGAGGACGAATTGGTGACAATGTTCGACAAGTGGCTGTATGTGCTGCGCAACCTCTCCCGTCTGATGGAGCGTCCTGCAGCCTTGCAGGAACGTGTCTTCACCCGCCTCTTTGAGCAGGCCGAGGTAGCCAAACTCTCACCCGAGGAGCGATTCGACTACGAGGAGAGTGTGAAAGTATACCGCGACCTTATCAACGTAGTGGAAACCGCACGTCAGAAAGGGGAACGCTCTGGAATGGAGATTGGACTGGAGAAAGGACGTGCGGAAGGACGTGCGGAAGGAATGGAGGAAGCAAAGACAGAGAGTGCCAGGCGTATGAAACAAAAGGGTTTCTCACCAGATGATATCGCCGAGATCACCGGTCTCAGCAAAGAACAGATTGAGGATCTTTGAACAGGTTTAATCATCTTTTCTTTCCAGATAGAAAACCTAACAGACTACTTCACAACTATTTTGCGGCCATTGATGACATAGATGCCTGGGGAAAGGTTGCTACGCAGATGATTGATATCTACATGGCGCTTCACACACTGACCCTGAAGGTTGTAGACATCAGCCCATCCCGATTTCTCATCATCCCCGCATTCTGCGATCTGTACTTCTTGCTTTCCTGTCAGAGGGTCAAGTTCCTCCTCTGTCAGATCGTATGGTGTCAGATGGCCATATACATAGTTGGCCCTCTGCTCGAGCCAGTTCCTTGCATTGCCGGCAAACGCCTCATAGTTGGCGCCATCGCTCCATATCTGCTGGTTGTTCTCAAATGACGGGTGTGCAAAGGCATAATAGTCCTCACAGAAATCAAGGAGTTCACTCAGACCATAAGTCATGAACTGGGTCCACACTTTGTAATAGACACGGTCAGGTTTCTTGTTGAGATATCTCAAATCACGTGCCCATTGACTTACTTCCATCCTGACCCTGTTGAAATAGTCGGCCATCTGCTCACTGCGGCAGTAGTTACGGGTGAGTTCATAACCAAATGCCCAATCGAGATCCCATACGGGACCGAAGATGTATTTGCTGCCAGCCTTGAGATTCTCCTTATACAAGAACGTGCTCTTCGGATGCATCAACTCATAATTCTCAATCAATTCACTGACCAACAAAAATCGTGCAAGATACTCAAGGTCGAAAGCCTCATCGATGTTTCCGTTTTTCAGTTGACTCATGGCCTTGTTGAAGTCTGACATCACATCGGCCTGTGTCAGACTGCTCAGTCCCTCACTGAAATCGGGCTCCTTGATATTGACTGGCAGATTGTAGGGATTGCTCCTGAATTTGTAAGTCTCGTCATAGTAGGAATCCAGTTCAAGCAATACGGCATTCTCTTCATCATCGAGGTCGATGCTGTTGTTGGCGAGTCCCACTTTCTCCGTAAAGTTATAACTTCCCCTATATTGTCCGTTGATGTACAGTTCCACCGGTATGACATGATTGGCTCCCGCAGTTCCTGCCAGACATGCCGCCTTCATGCCGATGGCATTGGTCATCATCGACCCTTTCATCTTATTGGCCAGCAACACCCAACTTTTCCCCTTGGTGAGGCCGAAAGGTTTTACCTTCTCGTCAAATTTCAACCTGTAGGGATTCTTGCTCCATGGGTCAGAACTCCAACTGCTGTTGCCACGGCCTCTGATATGCACCGGGGTTGCTTCCATCGACGGGAACACCCCTGCCCCATCGATAGATATTTCTGCATCCAGATAAGTGGTCTTGCTGCTGATCATCTGGCCGTTGGTTGTTTTGATGTGAACAGCAGGCACCTTTTCTGCCTGGTCTGCCAACCAGTCCACACGAACATGATAATCACGGCCGTAAGGCTCCATCTTATATTCATAGGTGGCTGGTTCCAACAACTGTGGCCCTTCTCCGTCATTCACGACCACTTTGGCGATACTCAGTTCTGCCACGCAGAAGTAGTTTTTATAGGATGCCTCCAACAATTTGAGCCTTAACCAACCATAGTCGCCGCCGAGATCTTCCACTGGTGAGATGAAGGTGTCGCCGGGAGTGACCGGAAGACCGTCTGAGACCGTATAGACTCTGACGCTTTTCCATTGTGTCCCGTCTGCCGAGGCCAGCAGTTCGATCTTCTGTGGCATCCGATTCGCATCACTTCGTGTCGTCATCGTCCACTGCACATGGTTCAAAGGCTCATCCAACCGTATGTCGATATACGGACAGTCGTTTTCAGGCAGTTTCTGATATTTCCCTTCTCCCCAAGTAGAGTGGAAGAAGGTTGACGGTTTGCCATCCAGCATTTTGTCAAGTCCCTCGTCATAGTTGCTGGGGGCATTGGTGGAAAACTGGTCCACAGTCAATGTCAGGGGTATCACAGTTGGAGTGGTCTCACTCCACACCTCTTCCGTCAACTGATAACGTCGGAGAACCTGCATGTCTGGTAGGGCGACGGTGTAAACAATATCATTTGCAAAACGATGCCGGCTTACCTTGCTCTGCTGTTTCTCACTGCCAATATAGGCTGTGGCTCGTTCATCCGACAGTTGGAAAGAGGGGGTCAGCCATTTCCCGATACATCCTATCTGCAAGATCACTTCATCACCCACAATGTCTGCCTCTACGTCTGTGTAGACCTGGTCATTGTATTTGTTGTTGATCTTGAACATCGTCAACTGCGACAGACCTTCCGGTGCCTCATGGCTGACTCGCTCGATATCTCCTACGGCATATCTGACAATGGTCTTGTCGCCCCAGATGATTTCCATCCCGTCATCCGTCAAGGGCCCCACCTGCGCCAAGTCTGAAGGATATGCATCCACGACACCTCCCTTGAGATAAACGAAGGTGGTGTCTGAGGGTTGAGCCATCACTCCTGCTGCCGATATCAGGAGGGTTGACAAAAATGAGAATCTTGCATTCATCAATGGAAAACTTTCAACTACCTTACAACCATTTTGCGGCGATTGACAATATAGACTCCCTGACGTGGCTGACTGACACGGATGCCTTGCAAATTGTAAATGGCGTTGTCACCAGACACAGGTGCGTCAAGCGAATGGATGCCATCGCTCACGGTGGCCTGGACTGCCTCGCCCAAACCGCCCATCTCATTGGCGGCTCGCACGGCATATTGTGCAGAGGCATCATCTACGGTATAAGAAGGTGTGGTGGTGAAGTCCACCACGGCGCCGTCCTTGACTATCGCCCAGAGCAAAGCATAGTTGCTGTTGTCCCATGTCAAAGAGGTGCCTGAGAGCATCACATGGGTGGGGACAGGAGCCTGCTCTGCTGCCAGTCTTGGATTCCATTCACCATACATGTTCTCCATATTCGAAGCCTCGGCTGCCTCCTCGGCGGTAAGGCGCGGGTTGTTGGGATGGCCGTCGCCAAACACGGTCTTGCGCTTGCTCAGATCCACTGCTGTTCCGTTGGCGGTCATCGAGTTGTACTCGGCAAATCGCTTGGGCCATCCGTTGCTCATCTCATTCCATCCTGCAGCCGAGGGGATGATTTCCATCTTTGTGTCTATCCATAGGGCGATGGGGGTGCCCTGTCCCCATGGACGGCCCAGCGTATAGTTGCCGTTGAGGCGGCTGTTCTCGCCCTTGATGGTGCAGTCCTTGAACACATAGCCGTATTTGATGCTCTTGGAGGGAACAGCGATGTAACCACCCGTGTTCATGCACATCTGGATGTCCACCTGATTGAAATAGGCATCGCCCTTGCCACAGAGGAAGTCGGTGCGGCCACGCACCAGACCGTTCTCAAAATAATAGAGGCCTCGGTCGTTGTTGGAGGTCCAGGTATCTTGATAGCCCCACAGACAGGTGTTCTTGTATACTGAGCGCGTACCCTTGTCCTGCACGGCAATGTTGCGCCCGCGTGCATCGGGCATGCCGCTTTTGACGGTGAGGTCCTGGAAATAGGTGTTGCTGACGCTGCCCTGAATCTGCAACACATCGCTCTTGCTGATGCCGTCATACACACTGGTGGTGCCGTAGGTGCCCTCATAGGTGGCATCGGCCGGAATCGCGTTGGTGATGACTGTTCCCTTCATGCTCTCACCGATAAAGGAGATATTGGAAGCAGAGATAGTAGTGATGGGACTGGCATAACTATGCCCGTCATCGCTTTTGATGGTCGCCGTGGTACTCAAAGGCAGGGTATAAGTGCCGTTCTTGACAAAAATGCGGTATCTTACTGTTTTGTTTGAGCGGGAATTGGCGGCTTTTATGGCGGCTGTGAGTTCATCTGTGGTAGATACCACCGCGTCGTAGAGTTTCTTGTCGACGGCAGGACGGACAAGGGTATTGAAATGGATGATGATGGGGGCGACGACAACATTGCCAGCAAGGTCGCGGACCGACCCACTAGGAACGGTGAAGGTATAGGCAGTGGAATACTCCAATCCCTTGTACTCATATACAACAGACTTGCCCGATACGGCTGGGAGTAGACTGACCACCTCGCCGCCATCGGCTCTCAGTTCACCGGCCGAAGTCTCATCCACACTGACTTTCTCATCAAAACTGAGAACAATCTTGCCGATGGCCGACACATTGGCGGCTCCATCTGCCGGTATACTGCTGACGAGCACGGGGGCCGTTCCGTCATCAATGAGTTGGGGAGAACCGGTGAAGAAGACCATGCCAATTGCATTGCCGTCATTGGCAGACTTGGTGCCGTCAATGGCTGATGTCTTGTCTGGCACCCAACGCACAGAAAGTTCCTTCTGGTTGTTGGCTTCAGATGGCAGCGAACCGCTGAACGAGGCTACATTCTTGGCCCCGCTCATGGTGATGCTGCCAAAGCCTTTCCAGTTGGTTCCGTCAAGCGAATACTCTACCTGATAGGTCGTATAGGCATTGTAATTGTACAGCATCTGAAACTGCAGTTGGATATCTGAGAAGCCTTCGGCATTGATCTTGGTCTGCCAATAATAATGGCCTACATCTCCTTCTGCTGCGCCCTCACGCCAGTTGACGGCGGCACCGCGCATGCTCTCATAGCCATTGGCTGCCTCTGTGCTCTTGTCGAGCCAGGAGGTACTGCTGCCGTCGGCCTCGCTCACCAGCGTGAATGCCGAGGCGGTGTTGCTCTCTGAACTGAAGTCTGCAGGACGGCCATTCGCCCCCCGGACGTAGAAATCCCACCCGGCGATGATGTCCACCTGAGCAAAACGGGCTGTGATGTCGATGTCGGAAGTCATGTTGACGACGATATCACTGGCGGTCTGTCCGTCACCCCAGTTGGTGAAGGAGACAAGTCCCTCGTAACTGATCGCGCTTAGGGTGACAGCAGAACCTTCCTCGTAAAGTTTCTTGCCTTCAACCACAGTAGGCGCGGGCGACAACTGCACCATGTAGGGGTTGGCACCGTCCACAGAAAGGTTGAGAGCATAGGTGTTGACCTTGCGGAAATTGGCGGTCATCTGCTTGTCTGAATTCATCTTGACCACAAACTTGGAAGCCGTGGAAAGGACGTTTCCCTCGGCATCGGTCCAATTGACAAACTGATAGCCGAAATTCTTGGTGGCTGTGAGCGTCACCTCTGTGCCCTCCTCGTATGCAGAGGCTGAAGGAGAAGCACTCACCGTGCCGCCTTCCTCCGGCGAGACATTCAAGGTGAGGTGGTATTTGGACACATCCACTTGGGTGCCATTGAGCAAACCTTCTATATGCACATCGCTGAAGCCGCCCTCTTTGCTGCTGCCCACTCCCACAGTGGCCACTAAGGAGAATCCTTCTGAAGAGGTCAGGCGTGCCTGCTGGTCGGCTGTTAGGCTGATGACAAACTGATGGGTATAATTGTCGCTGGAACCATATTTGTCCTTTGTCTTGTCATGATTGGCACGTGGAGCGGTATAGTTGCCTAATTCAACGGTGGTGCCATCGGCCAATTTGGCGGAGACGGTGACTCCATTCTGAGCATCAGTTCCAAACCGCTGGATATATGCGCTCACCTTCGTCGGAGTGAATGTGAGGCCTGCGGCTGGTTTTACCTGCCACTCCACGGCTTGCGTGCTGCCCGACGGACGCAGTTTCACAAAAGTCACGCCAGGGATGGCGTCGTCGGCGGTGCGGGTGGCGGTGCCTGTCACCTCAAGGTCACCCAGATTGACGGCGGTCATGCTGAAACCATCGGCGGGGGTCACGGCATCGGCGGCACCGATGTCCGTGGTGTTGAAGTTCCAAACCACGCTCGCTGGCTCGTCATGATAGGAGACGCTGCTCGCCACATCAAGTGACGGCATGGAATGGGCAACGGCACTGCTGTTGATGGCGATTCCCATCAAGAGAGACAACAGTCTGGAAACACTTCTGAAATGTCTTGTAAACATAATGATTGCTGAATATAAACAGATTTGATTTGCTGTAGTAGGTGATTCGGATGCAAAATTACAAAATTCAACTGACATGGAAAATACAGACGGAACATTTTTCGAGTTTTCTGAAAATGAGCAAAATAAAAACTGACACGAAAAGAGAGGCGTTTGGAGGAATTTGCTCACAAACAAGCCGTTTTGGAAACAATCTGAAACCTGCTTGAAAAATGTGGCTGAGGGCGACAAAAAAAATGATGGAAAACGATGGCGCGTCAATAAATAATTGCTAAATTTGCAAAGCAGAAAAACGCTTCGATGACCTACATTTCTTTGCCGAATGAATCTGAGCGCCGTCTCACCTTCTACCTTGCCATGGAAGAATATGTGGCAAGACACTTGGATTTGGATGATGCTTTCTTCCTCTGGCAGGTGGAACCAACGGTCATCTTCGGGCGCAACCAACTGATAGAGAATGAGGTCAACCTCGAATATTGCCGCGAGCATGGCATCGCCACCTACAGGCGCAAGAGCGGAGGGGGGTGTGTGTATGCCGACAAAGGCAATGTGATGCTCTCCTATATCACTAAGGACGAACAGGTGAGCCTGACGTTCAACCGCTACATCAACCTGCTGGTGCTCGTGCTCTACCGCATGGGCATCGAGGCGAAGGCCACAGGACGCAACGATGTGCTCATCGGCGGGCGCAAGGTGTCGGGAAACGCCTTTTACCACCTGCCAGGGAAAAGCATCGTGCACGGCACGCTGCTCTATGATACCGACATACAGAACATGGAGGCAAGCATCACCCCCAGCCATGCCAAACTCGAGAGCAAGGGGGTGAGCAGCGTACGCCAGCATATCACTCTTCTCAAGGACCACACCACCATGACACTCGAGGAGGTGAAGGCTCATATCCGCCAAACTCTCTGTGACAGACAACTGACGCTTAGCGAGACTGATATCAGGGGCATCGGGGATATAGAGCGGGGATACCTCTCTGAGTCATTCATCCTCGGCAACAACCCTCGTTACACCCTGAGCAGAAAAGGTCGCATCGAGGGTGTCGGCGACCTGGAGGTAAGACTGGAGGTGAGGGGTGGCATCATCCGTGAGGCCAACATCCTGGGTGACTTCCTGCTGGTGGGCGACATCGAGGCGGGCATCCTCTCTCACCTGCGCGGCGTACGCCTCTCACCAGAGGCCATGACGGAGGCTCTGCCTCCCGACCTGAGCGACATCATCCTCCATCTGCACACCTACCAACTGACAAAAATCATCTTCAACCAACTATAAATCAAAAACGATGGAAAACAAAAGAACCTGTCTCTACGACAAGCATGTGGCACTCGGTGCTCTCATTTCACCTTTCGGCGGTTTCGACATGCCCATACAGTACACCTCCATCATCGATGAGCACAATGCCGTGCGGGAGCACTGCGGCGTCTTCGATGTCTCGCACATGGGAGAGGTGCGCATCAAGGGGCGTGACGCTGAGCGCTATGTGAACCACATCTTCACCAACGACATCACAGGTGCGCCCGATGGCAAGATCTTCTACGGAATGATGTGCTATGAGAATGGCGGCACCGTGGACGACATGCTCGTCTACCGCATGGGGGAGAACGATTTCTTCCTCGTCATCAACGCTGCCAACATCGAAAAGGACGTGGCATGGATGCAGGCACACCTTGACGGCTATGACCTGACATTCGACCACTGCTCCGACTACTACGGACAAATAGCCGTGCAGGGACCCGAAGCAGAGGCGGTGATGGAAGAGGTGCTCGGCATCGCCTGCAGCGAACTAACCTTCTACACCGTAAAGACCATCGAAACTGATGGCGAGACCGTCATCGTCAGCCGCACAGGATACACCGGCGAGGACGGATTTGAGGTATATGGCTCACACGACTTCATACGCCGGCAGTGGGATCTGCTCATCGAGAGCGGACGATGCAAGCCATGCGGACTGGGATGCCGAGACACCCTGCGCTTCGAAGTGGGACTGCCGCTGTATGGCGACGAACTGTCCGAGGACATCTCACCAGTGATGGCTGGCCTCAGCATGTTCTGCAAACTCGACAAACCTGAGTTCATCGGACGGGAGGCTCTGCTGCGACAGAAAACGGAAGGCGTCGACCGCCGCCTGGTGGGCATCGAACTGCAAGACCGCGCCATCCCCAGACACGGATACGCCGTACTGAGCGACGGTGTCAATGTGGGCGAGGTGACCACGGGATACAACTCCATCTCCACGGGCAAAAGCGTGTGCATGGCGCTCGTTGACTCAGCACATGCCAAACTCGGCACGCCACTGGAAATACAGATCCGCAAAAAAACCTTCCCAGGCACCGTGGTGAAAAAGCGTTTCTATGACAAGCATTATAAGAAGTAGTTAAAGTAGTTAAAGAAGTTAAGTAGTTAAGCCAAATGACTTGTTTGAGCAAGAGTAATGTCTAAACTCCTAGACTCCTAAACTCCTAAACTCCCAACCCCCTAAACTCCCAAACTCCTAAACTCCATAAAAACAACAAACAACCAATAAATATACAATCATTATGGCAAAAGTTATCGAAGGTCTCTATTATTCTGAGACACATGAGTATGTTCGCGTAGAAGACAACTATGGTTACATCGGCATCACCGACTATGCACAGAATGCCCTTGGCAATGTGGTATATGTCGATATGCCCGAAGAGGATGACGAGGTGACTGCAGGCGAAGAATTCGGAGCCGTGGAAAGCGTGAAGGCTGCCAGCGACCTCATCTCTCCGGTGAGCGGCACCGTGGTCGAGGTGAACGGGAAACTCGAGGACGAACCGGAACTCATCAACACCGACGCGTTTGAGAACTGGATCATCAAGGTAGAACTCAGCGACAAGGTGGAACTTGACGAACTGATGGACGCTGCTGCATACGAGAAATTCTGTGAAGCCCAATAACCTACCCAACTGACCATCCATGACCTACAAATATTTTCCACACACACCGGAGGACATCGACAAAATGCTCCAAAAGGTGGGTGCACAGTCGCTTGACGCTCTCTTTGAGGAGGTGCCCGATACCATACGGTTCAAGGGTGAGTACGACCTGCCACCTGCCATGAGCGAGACAGAGGTGCGCCAGACTTTCGAACGTCTGTGCGAGCGCAACTGCCGCATGACTGTCTTCGCAGGAGCAGGTGTCTACGACCATTACGTGCCGTCGGTGGTGCCCAGCATCGTTGCACGCTCTGAATTTCTCACAAGTTATACTCCCTACCAGGCTGAGATATCACAAGGCACGCTCCATTACATCTTCGAATGGCAGAGCATGATGTCGGAACTCACCGGACTGCCTGTATCCAATGCCTCGCTCTATGACGGAAGCACAGCCACTGCTGAGGCCATGCTCATGGCGAATGCCTCTGCCAAGAAAGCCAACCGCGTGCTCGTCTCTGGCGCCATCGACCCCAAAGTGCTCGCAGTAGTGCGCACATACGCCCATTTCCATGGTGTGGAGATCGCTACCATCGCTACCCGAGACGGTGCCACCGACAAGGATGACATGCTGCGGCAACTGGCTGAGGGCGGTGTTGCTGGCGTGGTGCTTCAACAGCCCAACTACTTTGGCATCATCGAGGATTTTTCTGGTTTTGCCGATGCCATCCACAACGAGAAGGCACTGATGATCATCAACACGCCCGCTCTCGACCTCGCCTTGCTCCGCACACCCGGTGAATGGGGGGCCGATATCGCAGTGGGCGACGGTCAGTCATTGGGCATCCCCATGTCGTTCGGAGGTCCCTATGTGGGCTACATGTGCTGCACAGAGAAACTGATGCGAAAGATGCCGGGACGCATCGTAGGCATGACACAGGACAACCGCGGACAGCGCGTCTTCGTCCTCACCCTGCAGGCCCGCGAACAGCATATACGCCGGCAGAAAGCCACCTCCAATATCTGCTCCAACCAAAGTCTGATGGCGCTGTGGGCCACCATCTACCTCTCCGTCATGGGCAAGGAAGGGGCACGTGAGGCCATACAGCGGTCGTGCGACGGTGCCCATTACCTCGCCGCAAGGCTGGTGGAGACAGGGCATTTCCGCCTCACCTATGGAGGGGAATTCCTCAATGAGTTCTGCGTCGATTACGACGGTGATGCCGACGAACTCCTGGCACGCCTCGCCTCAAAGGGCATCCTCGGCGGTGTCAAGGTGGGTGAGCACACCATCATGATGGCAGTCACCGAAATGCGCACACAACAAGAAATGGACCAACTCGTCCAATTGGTTACCCCATAAAAGAAAACGATCATGAACAACCAATTATACGGCAACCTGATTTTCGAACTGTCGCACAAAGGCCGCAGAGGCTATTCGCTCCCTGACACGGGCATTGCTCCCCATCAACTTCCACAGACCCTGTGCCGTGAAAGCGATGCCCAACTGCCGGAGTGTGACGAACTCACTGTGGTGAGACACTACACCAACTTGAGTGCCAACAACTTCGGGGTAAACAACGGGTTCTACCCCCTGGGCAGTTGCACCATGAAATACAACCCCGTGGTCAACGAGGAGATGGCGGCAAGGCCTGAGTTCACCAACCTCCACCCCATGCAACCGGCTGAGACATGCCAAGGTGCGCTGGAGGTGTACTACAACCTGCAGAAGTCGCTCGCTGCCCTCACCGGACTGAGCGAGTTCACACTGAACCCGTTTGCCGGTGCCCACGGCGAACTGACAGGACTGATGATCATCCGCGCATACCACCAAAGCAGAAATGATGACAAGCGTGTGAAAGTCATCGTGCCCGACACCGCCCATGGCACCAACCCGGCTTCTGCCGCTGTCTGCGGACTGGAGGTGGTGGAGGTGAAGAGCCGCGCCGACGGCAGTGTCGATGTGGAAGACCTCCGCACACTTCTCGACGATGGTGTGGCAGCCATGATGATGACCAATCCCAACACGCTCGGCATGTTTGAGCGCGACATCCCCGAAATCGCGCGCCTCGTGCATGAGTGCGGAGGTCTGATGTATTATGACGGTGCCAACCTCAACCCGATGCTGGGTGTCTGCCGTCCGGGCGACATGGGGTTTGATGTCATGCACATCAACCTGCACAAGACTTTCTCCACCCCTCATGGCGGAGGCGGTCCTGGCAGTGGTCCCGTGGGCGTGAGAGCCGGACTGGAGGCCTTCCTTCCCGCTCCCCGCGTGGTGCGCGACAATGGCACATTCCGCATCGAAAACGATGGTGATGCCATCCACATCGGTGCCTTCCTGGGCAACTTCGGTGTCATCATCCGTGCCTACACATACATTCTGTCCTTGGGACGGGAGCATGTGCGCATGGTGGGACCTCTCGCCACCCTCAATGCCAACTATATCAAGGAATCTCTCAGGGATGTCTACAAACTGCCCATCGATGGATGGTGCAAACATGAGTTCGTGTTCGACGGCCTTGCCGACAAGTCTACTGGCGTGACGACCATGGATGTCGCCAAGCGATTGCTCGACTATGGCTACCATGCACCGACCATCTATTTCCCGCTGCTCTTCCATGAGTCACTGATGATCGAACCTACCGAGAGCGAGAGCATCGACACCATCGACGGTTTCATAGAGGTGATGCGCCGCATTGCCGAAGAAGCGGCCACCGACCCCGAACTGGTGAAGACGGCTCCCCACTCCACTCCCATCGGTCGCGTGGACGACGTGCTGGCTGCCAAGCATCCCGTGCTGACTTTCAACCAAATGAAGAATACATAGACAGAGTGTATCACACCTGCGCGTCTGGGGTGTAGGGACGCGATGCATCGCGTCCGCCCCAGACTCACACCACCATTTTTGCAGTGGTAATCATAATTCTTAATCCTTGATACTTCATTCTTCATTGAACAAGACAAGCAGTGGTAATCATAATTCTTAATCCTTAATCCTTAATTCATAATCCCAGAAAATGACATCTGACCTTATCATAATAGGAAGTGGTCCCGGTGGTTACCGGGCTGCAGAATATGCCGCTGCAGGCGGTCTTCAAGTGACCATCATTGAGGAGGCACAGGCTGGCGGTACTTGCCTCAACTGCGGTTGCATTCCCACCAAGACGCTCTGCCGCCATGCTGAGGTCATTGAGACGTTGCGGAATGCCGAGGATTTCGGACTGGAAGGCCTCACCTACTCCGTGGATTTCGCACGGATGATGGAGCGCAAGCAAAAGGTGGTGGAGACACTCCGTCAAGGGGTTGAGGGTTTGTTGTCGAAACCCGGCATCACCCTCGTCAGAGGAACGGCGCATTTCACCGGCCAGAAGACCGTGGCAGTGGGCGATGAGGAATATACCGCACCCAACATCATCATCGCCACAGGCTCAAAGGCCAAGATGCTACCCATCCCCGGAATCGATGACAGCAGGGTGGTCACATCGACCGAACTGCTCGACATCACCACCCTGCCCCAGAGACTGTGCATCGTGGGGGCGGGTGTCATCGGGATGGAGTTTGCTTCCATCTTCAGCAGTCTGGGCTGTGAGGTGACAGTGGTGGAATTCCTGAAAGAATGTCTCCCTGCTCTCGACAGCGACATCGCCAAACGGTTGCGCCAGACCATTTCCAAAAGGGGTGTGACCTTCCTCATGCAGTCGGCGGTGAAGGAAATCAATGCCGAAGGTGTGGTGTATGAGCGCAAGGGAAAGCCTGGTGTGGTGCCAGCCGACCTCATCCTGATGGCCACAGGCCGTGCCGCCCGCATCGATGGACTCGACTTGGAGAATGCAGGCGTGAAAACAGAGCGGGGGTGCATCGTGACCGACGAGGAATTCCGTACCACCGCTGAAGGTGTCTATGCCATCGGCGATGTCAACGGACGGATGATGCTCGCCCATGCTGCCACATTCCAGGGACTGCATGTGGTGAACCATATCCTCGGCCGTGTGGACCATATCCGTACCGACATCATCCCCGCTGCTATCTTCACCCATCCTGAGGCAGCAAGCGTAGGCATGACAGAAGATGCCTGCAAAGAGGCGGGCATGGCGTACGAGTGCCACAAGGGGTATTACCGTGCCAACGGCAAGGCGCTGGCGATGGACGAGACAGAAGGACTGGTCAAAGTGCTGACCGACAGTTCGCGCCATATCATCGGATGCCATATCTATGGTGCCCATGCTGCCGACATGGTGCAGGAGGTGTGCTCACTGATGAATGTCGGCGCCACCATCGACCAGATGGCCGACATCGTCAGGATACACCCCACACTCAATGAGATTTTGGATATGACGCATTAACCCCTGTCGGATTTGGGTTAAAACGGTGTAACCATATGACAACACAGTTGGTCATTTCAGGTGCTGATGTATCCAACTGTCGAGCAGTGAAAGGAGCTCAGGAAGGACATGCTCATCTTTGAGTGAGGCATATTCATCCTGAGTTCCTTTCTCACATGGCAGCAACAAATGGTTGATGTCGGGAAAGACCTTCACTGTCACATCCTTGTTGTGTGACAGACATTGCATGGCACTTTCCTCATTCTGGCGCGCGTTGACCATGATGTCCTTTCCTCCGAAGACAAGCAAGACAGGCACATTGACCTTGGAAAGATAGTCAGCAGGATTGTAGCGGATGAAGAAGCGGTACCAAGAAGAGGTGGCCGTCATTGCATACATATAGATGCCATAGCGGATGTGCTGGTTGGTTGTGTCGCGCCGCCACTCATCGTGCACCGCATACAGTTTCTGCTCAAGACTATCTGAGTCAGCATATTTGTACGCCGTGCGGAACAGACGTTCATTGATATCATGATAGCGCTTCTTGTCCGCTTCCGGAAGGGGTGTCGCCTCCACAATGTCGATATTCTGCTGAATAACAGAAGACAGACCAGCGGTCATCAGACCACAGAGGCTGATGACAAAAGCAACATCCGGCGACTGTGAGGCAGCAATGGAAATGGATGCGCCACCCTCGCTGTGCCCCAAAAGACCGATTTGCGAGGAGTCAATGTCCGGACGCGTCTTCAGATAAGCCACTGCTGCGAGCGCATCAGCAGCAAAATCAGCCGTTGTAGCATAATTGTAGTTGCCGGAACTCTTCCCGGTCCCACGGTCATCGGTTCTAAGCACGGCAACTCCCCTGCTGACCAAGTAATCCGAGATTTCCTTGAACACCCGATGTCCCGCCATCGTACAGTCGCGGTCCTGCTGTCCGGTGCCAGACATCAGCACCACAGCAGGACAGCGTCGTTGGCCCCCATCAGGCAGTGCGAGGGTGGCAGCCAACTGAATGGAGTCACAGGAGGTATAGACAATGGTGGTGTCTTCCACAAACCCTGTGTGGGCACGGCCGGCAGCCGACAGCATGACGGCAGCCCAAATGGCTACCATTCGGAAAAGACGGTGCTTACTCATTAAGCAAATACTCCAAAATATAAGATATCTCATCAGCCATTTGTGTCGGACTGCCATGATAGCCTGAGCCCATCCACCGAATATGTCCACGGCGGTCAATAATCACCTTAAGTGGGATACCCGACGTGTGCAGCACACTGGCTACAGCCTTGTACTGCTCATCTTGTTTTCCCACCTCGCCGTTGTCATACAGCACATTGAAAGTAAAGCCCTTCGACTTGATGAAAGCCTCTGCCGTCTTGCGGTAATCAGCCTTCATCTCCTGCGTATCAATGAAATAGAACTCCACGTCCTTGTTGTCCTTCCATCGGTTGACCGTCATCTGTCCGCCAGGCATGGATGCCTTGCATGGGGCACACCAGGTAGCCCAGAAATCCAGGAAAATGATTTTCCCCTTTTTGTCAGCCAGATTGACCTTTCCACCGCCCATACGTTCAAGAGTACTCAAAGTGACGGGGATGTCTATCAATTCTTCCAGTGCCTTGGCACGGTCCTTTTCTATTTGCTCAGCGTTTTTCAGTGAAGTCAGATACTTGTCAAAGTCTCCACCGGGATTTTCAGCAAGATAATCTGACTTCAGCAGGTCGAGCATCTCCTGGGTTGTCGCATCCTCCGGGACACATTGCTTAATATAAGGGATGACCTCCTTCTCACGCCCCAACTGATTGAGCAGTTTAACATAGAGGTCGGCATATTCTGCTCTTTTTGAGTAATACGGGAAAACCATCTCCATGTATTTCATCGACTCCTCCGTACGGTTCACCGCATTGAGGATACGCGCATGCGCATAGAGTGCCATATTGAACTTCTCCACGACATGGGCGTTCCACTCATTTGGCGATACCAGTTGCATGGCATGGGTGTTGCGTGGACGGCTGAGGATTTCCTTGATGATGAGTTCAGAATGTTGAAGTGCTTTCTCCGCTGAAATCTGCTGGTTGGTAAAAGGTATCTCCGCCACATGCCAATGTGTGGCAATCATCTCTTCAAAAGGAATGTCATGAATGTAGGTGGCAAGGTTGGAATAATCGTCGGCACGCATGATACGGTCGTAGATGACAGCACGGAAGATTTTCGAATAGAAGAGGTCACTTGTGAAGGAGTGGACATTCCAAAACTTGTCGGAAGGGAACCGTTTTAAGAATTGCACAAAATCTTTCTGTGCCTGTGCTGCTGTCGGGTCGTCGGCATCGCGTGTCTTTACGCTTCCAAAGAGGTTTTGGATGCGCAGCAGTTCCTCATCACGGCTGATGATGCCGTCGGGATAATCTTTCTTCTCGCGTTCCCTCACACGTTTTGCCAAGGCAGAGTCTGCCAATGTGCGCAAAGCGATGTCGTAGATATCACTCCACTGCTGGTCGGTCATCTTCAGTTTGGGGTTATCGAGAAACATCAATGCATTCTGTCTCAGTTGTTCCTTGTTTCCACCTTGCTTCACCCTGTTCAGTGTGTTCACCAAAAATCCAAACTCATGAGCCTGTGCATCAGGGAATTGCTGAAACTCATTGTTGAACCACATCATTTGTGTCTCACCTGCCAAAGGCTGGGCCTTGGGGTCCTCCATCATACCTGGGAGATTCAATCCTGAATCAGGAGTGCGGAGCAATGCCCATCCTATACGTGCGCCCTCTTTGTTTTGTTTGTTCTTGTCGAGCACAAATGAGGCGTATGTAGCGGGCCACCCCCAGTCGGTCTTTCCTTTGGCAATCATTTTGGCACAGAGCAAGACTGCATCCTGCGGGACATCAAATTTCCCAATCCACTTTCCCTCTGTCTGCGTGAGAGCCACATCAGTTGCCTCCCACCAATAATTGCGCATGATATACAGCACGCACTTGATGTCGGTGTCATTCTCCAACTCAGTACCTGTGGGGTCGTAGACTATCTGCTGACCTGTGGCGCCCTCAATGATATACTCCGGTTCGTATTTCACCTGAGCCTGGCACCATGACAGATGAAAGAAGATGACCGAAACAAATAACAGCAATCGTTTCATATTATATAAATGTTTTTAGATTTTAATTATCAAACAGCCACATCTCCCCTCCCCTGTGGTTTGACACACATATCAACCACCTTGCCAAAACCCGGGAACACATGGTAGGGCGCCTTGAGGTTGCCATCGGCATTCTCACGGTTGTTGAACCTCAGTGTGGTGCGGTTGATGGGGAACTCATAGATTTTGCCTTCTTTCCCATTCCATGTGGCTACATAGAGCAATGTGCCACTTACATTCTGCAAGTTGGCTGTATAATACTCTGGGTTGTATATGCGCATGGCAGTGATTTCCTCATCGTCAGGGAACGGGTCATTGAGCAGGATGGCCCGATGGGCGTTGAAATCATAGGAATAGATATTGCGTGTGGTGGCATATATGAACGTGTTGGCAGCATAGCGCCCGCACTCAAAAAACCGTGCATTGTCGCCATCGGTGGCTGCCGAGAAGTCATCCTTCCCATATGCCTGCCGATAAACCATCGGATTGATGATTTCCTCACCACTCTGAGAATCGGTCGTTGTACTGTTTATGTTGAATCGCATACGATAGAGATAACGTTTGGTGCCATCAGTGAACACCGCACAGGCTATCGACCCATAGTTTTTTCCCATCCACACCATATCCAATCCGATATTGTTCACATCAAAGAGAGAAGTGATATTGTCCTCATCTTGTTGGTTGAAGGCGAAGATGGCAGGTTCCACATCATAACTGTTTGACACTTTGACGAATCTTTTTCCAATCTTATCATATAAGATGGCACAATATCCTGTCTGTGAACCGAAGAGGTCGGGCTGGTAGACAAAGCGTTCAAACTGCATGTCACCCGTCAGACTGCTGTTGGGCTTCAGCTCACGTGAGAACTGGTATCCGAACGACATGGTTGCCTGCTGGTTGAGGGCATGAGCCTGTCCTCCATTAATCATGATAGTACAATACCCAAATCTGGAAGAGCGGTCGATATTGACCACATCAATCTTCTTGGGTGGGACCATGAAGAGGTCATTGTCTAAATGCTCGACAGAAAAGTCGCTGCTGCTGATACGCGCTGCCTGCCGGTCGGTCCAGACGTAGAGATTCTTCACCTGAGGTTCATAACTGCTTTTCTCCACCAACGAGAAGCTCACCCCCCGTGGTGAGCCCTCCAATGATGCCCCGTCGTTGTTGATCGCATACACATCCTTGATGTGACGGTTGGCAGTGAACGAGGGTTCGGCATAAATAGAAGCCAGATAATCGAGCCGGCATCGCCCGTTGTCATCTTGAAGCACCATCAGTCCGGAGAGCACGCTGGGCTGAATCGCCACACTGTATTTCGTGCGATATGCCGCTCCTGTTTTTTTCTCTGTAACGGTCAGCACCAAGGCGTAATTTGTTGTGCTCGCCGGTCTTGAAATGACGGCATCAAGAATGCGCTCTCTGCCAAGGACAACAGCCTTTGCTTCGGTGTTCGCCCAATCGTCAAGATACATCTCCCACAGGAAATCCAGTTGGCTGTCATCCATCTCACCCTGCGTGAAGGCAAGTTGCGGCTCGATATGCAAGGTCTCATACCTGTCGATAGCGAAGTAGGTGCCGGCAGATGGTGACACGACACTGATTTCATTGAGTTCTGTATAGTCATAGTTGCCCTTGTCCTCATAACAGGCCATCAGACTCACAATGGCAAAAACAAGGCATAATATATCAACTGTTCGGCGCATAATAAATCTCCTCCTTTTCTTCAGCATTATCATCAACATAGATGGGGTCATGGGTTTTGCGGTACTCTGCATAAGCCTCATTCAACTGAGAGGCGAAGAGTTGCAGCTGGGCTGCGGTATAGATGCCTGGCTCACTTCCATTGTCGAAGCGGGTGGCCTGAGGCCAGTCGGTGATGCCCAGCACGTCGATGGCAAAGCGATACTTGTTGGTGCTGTATTTCCCAAAATAATAAGGCCAGTGGGCAGGGCGCATCAGCATGTCAGCCCATGAGAGTCGGAAGTGGATGGCATCTGGGTTGCCTGTCGTGAAATCCTCGCTGTCGACCATCTGCAGCAAAAGCGTCACGCTGTGGTCCTGGGTGTCGGCAGTTCGCTTGAGCAGCACCGGCAGATAGCCGTCATACTGTCCTTTTGGGATGATGCCATCGAGAATCTCATAGTGCAGCGGACTTTGCGCCGTGGTGCTGTCAGCCACCGCCACTGCTCTGAAATGGCGGTCACGGTCGGCTGTCCGTCCCATAACACGCACGGCTATCTTCACCGTGTCCTCCATTAGCGATGAAGGCTTAAGCGAGAAGGAATAGTTTATCTCCCTGACGATATTGGTCACAGCCAGAAACTGTTCTGTCTCGTAGAAATATACCCTGTCGTTGAGTGTATAGTCGATATGCTCGTTCTCCTTGCATCCGCTCAGACACAGGAGCGAGCAAATAAAGATCAATGTGAATGTTTTGTTCATGTCTTCGCCATCTTTATTCAGTCTTTTTCTCTTCCTCCGTATTCCACCTCATCATCAGGAAGCGGGAACACATAATGGGGCATGGCATAGCTGTAGCTCACTGTGTTGCCCACGGCGGTAGGTATAGGTATCTGCTCATAATTCAAGCGCTTGTAGAAGTAATAGAGTTGTCCTTCGCACATGAATTCCTTGGTATATTCCTTGCGGATTTCCTCCATGGCATCGCCCTCGCTGAGCGCTGTACTCAGTCCATCGACCAAATTGCGGTGGCTGCGCACGGTGTTGAGCAGGGTGATGGCAGCCTCCACGTCATGATTAAGTTTCAACTGGCACTCGGCGGCAATGTAGTACGCCTCCGACAGTCTCATCATAGGAAGTCGGAAAAGATACTGCGTGTTGCCACCCGTGGGTTGCATATACTTTGTAGAGTAGTTTTTTCCATCAAGTTCCTGTGTCTGGTAGGCATATCTATAGTCACCGGAGAAACCCGCTTGGAAGAGTTCATAGATAGCCTGATAACTCGGCTCGCTCATAATGAGCGAACTTTGGTTGTCGCTCGTGAAATAGGTAGAGTAGCGTGAGCGCAACTGGGTATCATAAAGGGCAAACACCAGTTCCTCAGAAAAGATGCGGTTGCGGTTGTACGACTCTGCCACGTTGATTTCCGCATCTGGTGTGAAATAAAAAGTTCTCTGCCCGACCACCTTCTGAGCAGCCTGCAAGGCCTCTGCATAGTTGCCCATATACAGGTAGATGCGTGCCTGCAACAGGCATACTGCGTAATAATTCATCTTGAAGGTACGGTCGCGTTCATAGGTGACATCAGCATTTTCCTGACTGCCGCCTACAACGGGGTCGGCACGCAGTTCTTCTTCTGCCACGCTCAAGTCTGCCAAGCAGTTGGCGAGCGCCTCACTCACAGTAGAGAGCGGCGTGACATCAGCAGTCACCGTTTTCATGTAGGGGATGCATTTATGCTGTGGATTAACCAGATAGGACTCCCCCCACAGTCTTGTCAGGTCGAAATGCAACAGAGCTCGTATGGCGTATGCCTCGCCCTTGATAAGGTGATAGTTGCGCCCAGTGAAGATGAGAGGGTCGGCTCCGTCGATACGGCTGATGAGTTCATTGTCGTTGGCAATGGCGGTATACATCTGCGTCCAGATTCCATTGATGCGACCTTCCACCCCACTGTTGGAGTAGTCGAATGCAGCATCAAAATTGTAAGTGTTGCTTGTCGACATGCCCGTATAGTACTGTGCCATGGCATCCAGCATGCCATAGGTGAGTTCCTGCCCGTAGGCCGAGGTGCTTCCCATCAGGAGATAGACACCCGTCAGTGCGTCCTTGTATCCCTGCTCCGACGTGAAGTTGTCGTCAGACTTAATCTGAGTCTTCGGGCTGACATCGAGCCACTCCTCACAGGCCCCAAGGAGCAAAGTGACCGCCAGACCACAGCAGACATATCCTATTTTATGAAAAATGCTTATCCTGGTTTTCATCATCATTTCCATTTTCATTTAAAATCTTGCTGACAACGTAAAACTGAACGTACGGGCGCGGGGATAAGACAGTCCCCATTCCTTCTTCACAGTGGAGAGCCATCCCACATCATTCATGGTAGCAGTCAGCTTCAGATACTCAAGCGGACTTTTCTTGATGATGGGAAGGGAAGAGAAATCGTAGCCTATAGTGATGACCGAGAATGCCAGTTCGTTGTAGTCCTCCACAAACCGGCTGGTGGGTTTCGTCGTGCTCGTATCCATAATAGACTTGAACTGAGCCACCTGTCCTGGTGTATTCCATCGCTCATTGAGCACCCGTTCATCGACATTCCAGTTGAGCACATCAACATTCTCCACCTTGTCGACCAATGTCGAGTTGTAGGTCTGCCCACCCCATTTGTAACTGAATGAGCAGTTGGCGTCAAAGTTGCGCCACCTTGCAGACAGTCCGAAATTGCCTTGATATTTAGGTTGTGAGTCACCGCATACCACTTGGTCGGTCGACGACCAATCGAAAGATGTCGTCCCGTCTTTTTTGATAAACACCTCCCTGCCTGTGGTTGGGTCGATGCCGGCAGAACGCACTGCCCAGATGGCTGTCATGCTCTGTCCTTCCTCATAACGGGTGCTCACTTTGCGCTGAGCGACTTTTCTTTCTTCTGTACCTGCGTATTCATCCTTGGCTTTATCCTGTGCCTCGTTGTACGCCTTCAAAGCATTGGAGATTTTGGATATCTTGTTGGTGTTGTGAGCGACGTTGAAAAAAAGGTTGACCGAGGTGCGGCTTTGCGGCAGGGTGAAAAGACGGTAGTTGAGAGTCAATTCATATCCCTTGTTCACAGTTTCACCTAAATTTTCCTTAAAGGATGAGAATCCCGACGACGGAGCCAATGTGACATCCGTCAGCAGATTGTCGGTCAGGTTGTTGTAATACTCAAAGCGTCCGCTCAACCGGTTGAAGAGGGTGATGTCGAATCCCACCGTCCGTTCCAGTTGTCGCTGCCATTTCAGGTCGGGATTGGCCAACGCCATAAGCACTACACCCATATCGCCGTTGTAGGTGCGGTCGGTGATATAGCTGTAGGTGGACAAGGCTTGGTAGGAATTGAAGTTCTGCGAACCTGTGCGGCCGATGGAGGCACGCACTTTCAAGTAATTGAGTATTTTGTTTTTCTTGAGCCATGCCTCATGATGGAGGTTCCATCCGATGCCTGCCGACCAGAAGGAGCCCCATTTGTTCTTAGAGCCAAACATCGAAGAGGCATTCAGACGATAGGAGAAGTCGGCAAGATAGCGGTCGGCATAACTGTAGTTGGCAGCTCCGATGATGCCGATGCTGCGAGTGGTGCTCTCCGAACCTCCAGGTTTACCACCTACGGCATAACCATTGCCGAAAGAGATGAAGTCCATCCTGTCGCTGGGGAATCCGATGGCGGAGAACGACTCTGTTTCCGATTTCGACTGTTCGATGGAGTATTGAAGGTTGGTAAAAAGCATGTGCCTTCCTTTTGTGATGGAATAGTTCAATCCCAAGTCGGCATTGACCTGGTTCGACTGTCCATGGCTTTGCGAATAGGAGCCTCGGTTGAGGTACTCCTCAGAAGATGGCAGGATGGAAGCATACTGGGAATTGGAGGCAGGTGTGAAGACATCACTCTTGTCCTTCCTGATAGTCAATCCCACCCTTCCAGTCAGTTTTAGGTTCTCCAGCAGGTTCCACTCAGTATAGAAATTCTCAGTGATGAGTGTGTACACAGACTCATTCTTAGATTTTAGGCTCGCATCATACAGAGGGTTCCAGGTGCCGTTGCTGTATCGTTGGATAAGCTGTCCGTCATCATCATGGATGCGCCAATAGGGATTCATGCGGGAGTACTGTGAGAAACTGCCGTATGGAGACTCCTTGCCCTTATTGTCATCGACGGTCAGCAGGTTGCGGAAGATGAAGTTCTTTACACGGTATGACAATGTGAGGTTGCCACTGATAGTGCGCCGGTTGCTGCCTTTCATGACACCCACGTTGTTGGTGTATGACAGGGATGCGGAGTAGAGCATGGCGTTGTCGCCGCCGTCGAACATGAGAGAGTGTCGCTGTCCGACACCGGTGCGCAATGGTTGCGACATCCAGTAACTGTCGACACCTCTTGCAATCTCTTTGTATATTTCGTTGTATTGAGCCGTCAGTTCGGCCTGGGAGTGTGCGTTTGATGTATTGGTGTATTTTCCCGCCAGCAGTTCTGCCTGCAATTTACCTGCAGCATCAGTCAGGTGATAGCTGTTCAGGTCGGGAACGGTGAGTTCGAGAGAGCCGTTGTAGCTCACGCGCAGTCTTCCTTGCTTGGGCTGCACCGTCTCGACCACCACCACACCGTTGGCAGCTTTAGAGCCATAGATAGCCTTAGCGGCGGCATCTTTCAATATGGTGATGCTCTGGATGAGGTTCATGTCCATGTCGACAATTTTCTCCAGAGATGTCTCAAAGCCGTTGAGGATAAACAAAGGCAAATTGGGTGAGGTCTCATAGTCGCCTTTGAGGTCGATGGAACTTTGTCCGCGGAACTGCACGTCGGGCATGGAGTTGGGGTTGGACCCCATATCGACATTTTCGTTGATGACAAACGAGGGGTCGAGGTTTTTGAGGCTCTGGAGTGCGTTGACACTGCCGTTGAGTCGCAGTTGCTCACCAGTAAAAGTGGCCGCCGAACCTGTGAAGGTCTCACTGCGGCGCATAAACATACCGTTTCCCACCACTTCGACACCTTTTAACTGAGCCACATCATCGCTCAGTACAATCTGAAGTTGCTTCTGTTTGTCAACTTTTATTTCCTTCGTCACCATTCCCACAAAGGAGACAACAACAACCGCTCCTTTGGGTAGTGTAATCTGGAAATTGCCCACATCATTGGTCACACTGTTGACTTGCACATTGCCCTTCATCACGATGGTCGCTCCAGGCAGGGGTTCACCCTGCTCGTCGGTGACCTTGCCGGTGATGGTCATCTGAGTGCCCGAAGGTTGCGAGACAGACTTGCCTGTCACCACCGCAGAATCGCTCACCTGACCATAAGCCTGCACCGCAAAAAACAGGCAGAGGAAAACGAGACCTATTATTTTCCTCACCATGATGGCTGATACATGTTTCACGAACTCAAATAATAGTTAGGTTTCAAGTTATGCTTTTTCAGTTTCCTATATCCCTATCAGGTTTAGACATGTTGTAGTCCCTACAACATCATTCATCTCTTTCCATTTGCGGAAACTGAATAAAAAAATAAGGAGAAAATCGGGAGAGCCAACTCTCCCGATTTTCCTAAATCTGCTATTTCAGCATTTTCTTCACAGAGTTGCCTTGCTTGACGATATACACCTGACCGTCAATAAGGTTGTTGACACGCTGGCCAGAGAGGTTGTAAATCTCAACTGCACCATTGCGGTTGTCGTTATTGATGGTTGTGATGCCACTCTCACCATTGGCAAGGTTGTAGATGTTGACATCAACAACATTCGAGGGCTTTGACTCGCCTGTTGCATAGATAGCGCAAATCCACAGCTTGCAGTCAGGACCCTTGCCCAAGCTCTTGGTCTCGCCTGCATCCTGATCCCACTCGGTATCCTCGAAAGTAGTCCAGTAGAAGTTCTGGCGGTCGGTCACCCAAGAATTGACATCATTGTAGGTTTCCTTCTTATCTGCCTCAGGCATTCCGGTAGTATAGTTTGCGCTTGGCTTCCAGCTCTCGCCCTTGTCTACATATACCTTGTAGTCGGAGATAGGTGATGCTCCCTCAGGCACATCCCATGACAAGGTCAGATTGTAATAATATGAGATATATCCGTAGGACTCTATCTCCACCTTCTCTGCTGCAAGCACCTGGAAGTTCTCCATCGGCACATTGCCCTCATCCTTCACACTGGCGGTGACGAAGTCGGAAAGGTTTTTCTTCTCTCCACCGACCACTGCCTGAACGGCGAAATAGTGCAAGCCGTCGTTGAGCATCGGGGTGATAAACTCAGTCTTGCCTTCCACCTCTGCAGTGTGGTTGTCATACATGACTACATATCCAGTAGCATCTGCCACTGCATCCCATTTCAGGTAAACCTCGTTACCACCGATAGTTCCGTCGGCTGTCAGGTTCTGCGGGATTAAAGCAGGATCCAAAGTAGCATAAGTATAGCGCCATTCCACCTCATTATGTATGCCACGAGAGTCAGTGATGACGGTGCTGGTATTGATGGTGTTGTCGCTATTGTAAGTGTAAACGATTGTCTGGATTACATTGCTCCATTCCTGACCTTCTTCTGCACCCGGAGTGTAATATGCCATCACTTCCCTCGCCAGCAGTCCATTCTCATATGTATAGAATGTTCCCTGGTTGGGTTGGTCAAATTCAGCACCAGTCAACTGGATGGATGACACTATCTGTTTGGCATCATTGAAAGTGAGTTGATAATGAGACTCATAAGTCACAGTACCGTCGGCAGAGAAATTCTTCATCACCTTGTAGTAGCCATTCTCATAATCCTCATACAACGAACCACTGGTAGAAGTGACATTTCCGTCTACATCATATATTTTGGTGGTCGTCTTCGTCATGTTCTTGTCGGCATCATACTCATATTCGTTGACCTGAGTTTTGCAGAATACACCGTTAGAGAAATTCCATGATTCACGTGAAGCAATGGTGCCATCAGCATTGTAGTTGTAGCGGTAGTGGGCATAGCTGGTCGTCTCCACGGAATTCTGGTTGCTGGCATTGTAGTAGTAGCGGTTGTAGTCGGAGAGCTGAGGCTCGTCAAGTTTCACTGTCTCATAGCCCCAAGAGCCGTCCTCTTTCTGCACATAATTGTTCTGGTACAAGCTGTAGCCAGTCTTATCCACCAATTTCTTGGATGATTCCACTGGGGTGCTGCCACCAGCAGTGAAGATATAACCGCCAAAGCTGAGTTTCGAACCCGTACAGAACACATAGTAGGTCTCATTGGCCACAACATCAAACTCCACGGTGCCTGTCATCTTGTCACCGAAAGTGTAGTCTTCACCAATCTCCACCTCTTCGGGGGCTTCACCATCTGCTTTGAAAGTCATTTCTTTCTGATCGAGGCACGAGCCGTCAGAAGCCTTGGCTACATAGAAATTCTTGCCACCATTAACAATGACATAAGCACAGATTTTACCATCAGCCGACGGAGTGATCATGTAGTAAGTTCCAGATTGGGGCAGGTTGCCACTGGCTGGTTTATAACCATTACCAGTACTTTTATCACCATCGAGGGCACCATCTTTTGGGTTCTGGTTGCCTACCAGATAGACGATCCGGGTTTTAGGCTCCATCTCGCCAGTCTCTGTATTCTCCACCATGACTTCCTGACCGAAAAGCCCTGCGCAATATGCCTTGGCTGAGCTAAGCTTTATGTCATAAGGTAGTGTGGTGCGGTCGTTGCCCAACACGAGTTTGGTACTGGCCGATGTCAGTGTGGCACCGTTGGCGTATGTCTCTCCATTGGTGAAGAGCACTTTCTCCTGCGCCTGAGCGCCGACAGCCATCAAGGCCACAGCAATCAAAGTAAAAAATTTCTTCATAAGCGTAGTTTTTGATAGATAAATAAAAAAGAATTGTAAAAATTTTTGATTTGGTTATGCTATATTGAATTACTTTTTGTTCAAATTTAGTTTCAAAATTACTAATTTTTTATAAAAAACAAATGATTTCTTTCAAAATTACAAATTATTAACGTAATTTTGCCATATAACCAACCTACATTTATCTACAATCCTAAAATCAAATCTATATATTTCAAATCCACATCTATATAAGGAACACAAACCTAATTATTTATGGCAAACAGCAAGATGAGAAGAAAACGGCATCATTCTCCCAACCATCTGCGCCAATTGAACAAATGGAAAGCATTTGGGGTGCTAATATTGATTATCCTCACGGGGATTATCCCTACTTATGCACAGGAGACTGACCAGACACCTAAAGAAAATGCCACACCTATGCGTTATCATGCCGACGGCTATGTGTACGACAATGACGGCGAACCACTTGTGGGTGTCAGCATCTACGTGAAAGACTCGGGTGAGGGAACATTGACCGACGAGAACGGACATTTTTCCATCCAGGTTCCCTCTTCCAGGTCTGTGCTCAGGTTCACCTACATCGGTTACGACGCTGTGGAGATGACCTCTGGTGAGGCAAAAGTCAAAAAAGTGTTTTTACGCTCCAGTGCCACCACATTACGGGAAGTGACTGTGGTGAGCGACGGCTACAACACAATCGACAAGAGGCTTTCCGCCAGTTCAACCTTCACCCTGAAGCCCGAGGATTTCGAGATAAAGAACATCCCCAACCTATCGAACATGCTACAGGGTACAGTTCCCGGCTTGTCTGTCGTCTCCCCATCAGGTTCGCCCAACTCAGTTCCCAAGATGCGCCTGCGCGGTTCATCCACCATCCATGGTGATGCTGCACCAGTGTGGGTGATTGATGGAGTCATCTGGGAGGAGACGGTCAACGTGAGCAATGACGAAATCAACGCAGTGCTGCGTGGCAACGCCAGTCTCGACCAAGTCAACGAGAATGCCTCGCTCTCGCTCCTTGGCAATGCCATCACCGGCCTCAACCCCCACGACATAGAAAGCATCACCTTCCTCAAGGATGCCTCTGCCACTGCCATCTATGGCACACGCGCTGCCAATGGCGTCATCGTGGTGAAGACCAAAAAGGGGCGTGAGGGGAAGGCACAGGTCAACTTCTCTTCTTCTATAGGATTCACCTCCAGGCCCACTTACGGACAATACAACATGATGAACTCGCAGGAGCGCATCCAACTGTCGAAAGACATGATGCAAAACGGTTACATCTTCGACATCCAACCCTATTCCACGGGATATGAGGGAGCACTCTTCGACCTTTACTCCAAGAAAATCAATGATGAGGAGTTTGCCGCACGGGTAACCGAATTGGAGACCCGCAACACCAACTGGTTTAAGGAACTGTTCCAAAACGCCATCAACCAAGACTACAATGTCAACGTATCGGGCGGTATGGGACAGACACGCTACTACACCTCATTCGGCTACAGCAATGCGAAAGGCACATCGAAGGGTGACAATATGCGGCGCTACACCATGAACATGAGCCTTGACACCCGTCTGTGGAATTTCCTGCAAGTGTCAACCAAACTGCTGTTCAGCGACCGCCACAGTGATGGTTTCTACATGACCAACCCCTTCGACTATGCCATATACGCAGCACGGACATTGGCTCCCGATGAATTCTACACCCAGAACCAAACCCGTGTGGAAGGCTCCAACAACACCTACATGCTGAAATACAACATCTTCAACGAGTTGAACCATACATCGAACACCACCGACGTGCGCCAGACCAACGCACAGGTCAGCCTGCGTGCCAAAATCGTCAAGGGACTGTTTGCCGACGGCATGTTCAGCTACAGCATCTCCAACACCAACCAACGTCAGTGGGCCGATGAGGAGTCATACTACATCAGCGGTATCCGAGGCTATGATGTAGGAGCAGTGCTGGCAGGCAGTGCCGACGAACTGGCCTCACGTTTGGCGCGTGGCGGCATCCTCCTCAATGATGACCAGAAGCAGACATCATGGACCGCCCGCGCACAACTCAACTACAACGGCACCTTCTTCCAAGACCATACGATACAGGTGATGGCCGGATATGAGGCACGCTCCACCAAATACGATGGCCTTAAGGAACAAGAGTATGGCTATTTCCCCAACCGAGGCAACAAGGTGAGCTATGAGTACAACAACAGTGTGTCGGGTTCCACCGACTGGCATGGTTCGCTCGACAAGCACACCACCAACATCGTGAGTACCCTCAACAACACCATCTCTGAGTTTGGCACATTGGTCTACAGCTACAAAAACCGCTATACCCTCAACGCCAACATCCGACTGGATGCCTCCAACCGCTTCGGGCAATATACCAACCACAAATTTCTGCCCGTGTGGTCGACAGCTTTCCGTTGGAGCATATCAGAAGAACCATGGATGCCACACAAGGTATTCAATGACCTGAGCATCCGAGGCTCATACGGCATGCAGGGAAACATACCCACCTCAGTAGGTCCCAACCTCGTGGTAAGATATCCGACGACGGTGGTCAACAGATGGTCGGGTGAATATCAGCTCAACATCTCAAGGCTTCCCTACCCCAACCTGAGGTGGGAGAAAACAAGCACCATCAACCTCGGACTGGAATGGAGCCTTTTGAACAGCCGCATCACCGGTGCATTCGACTATTACCACAAAAAAGGCACCGACATCCTCTTCCAACTTCCCGTGGCACTGGAATACGGACAAGAGAACGTGTATCGCAATGGTGCCGACCTCACCAATTATGGCATCGAACTGTCGATGACATTCGTCCCATTGAGAAACAAGGATATGGAACTCAGCATTTCACCCATTTGGTCGAAGAACTCCAACCGGGTGGCAAGTGTGACCAAACAAACCTATACCATTGACGACTATCTCTCGGGCAATGCCTATGAGGAAGGCAAGCCAGTCAACGCCATCTACTCCTGGCGGTTCACCGGCATCGACCCCGCCACAGGCTATGCCACTTTCGACCATACGGCAAAGAACCAAGACCAAGTGGAGAATATACTCAACATCAAAGACATCCTGGTGTATTCCGGCCAAAAAGACCCAAAATTCAATGGAGGTTTCTCACTTGCCTTCCGCTACAAGCAATGGTCACTCAACACCATGTGGGCTTATGCCATGGGCAATGTGGTGAGACTCAACTACCTCTTTGAAGGCAACAACCTCATGCCGCAGCCCTATGCCAACCTGAACAGGAACCTCATTGATGCATGGAAACAGCCAGGCGATGAACAAAGAACCAACATCCCCGGTTTCAACCGCACAGGAGAGCCCGACTATTATCTCTATTTCAAGTATTCACAGGGCAATACCGGCATGGCCTCTGTGACATCACGATCCAGTTACTGGATGTATAACTATTCCGACATCCGCGTGGTGAAAGGCGACTATCTGCGCTGCCGCAACCTGAGTCTGAACTACAGTTTCCCCCAGAAGTTGCTCCAACGCCTGCACATCAATGCACTCTCGCTTTCGATGAACGTCACCAACCCCATAACCTTCTGCTCTTCTAAGTTTGACGGACAAGACCCTGAGATACAGGGAACCGGTACTACCGCCATGCCTATCACACAGACCTATACCTTCTCACTCAACATCAGCCTCTAACAACCAACATGATGAAGACAAGAGTTTCACTACATAAAATCATTTATGGCTGTATGGCAGCCATGATGCTCACAGCCTGTGGTGACTTCCTCGAGGAAGTGTCGCAGGACGAATTCGAGCCCAAGACCGCCAGCTCGTTCCAGGAATTGATGAACGGAGAAGGCTACATGATGAATCCCGTTGACCCCATCACCTATATGATGGATGATGACGTACAGGGCTGCAAAGGCTCCCTTTGGGATGATGTGCTCAGTGCCCGTCAGGCTATCTTCGAATGGCAGCCCGACTACTGGCAGGTGGAAAACGACTGCCAGTCAATTTCGATGTTCATCAAGAACAGCTATATGAATACCTACAAGACGATAGCCGCCTGCAACATCATCATCGAAAACCTACCGGGCAGCGACGGGCCACAGACCGACAAAGACATCACCATGGCAGAGGCGAAAACCATGCGCGCCTTCTATTATTGGAGATTGGTCAACACCTATGCCCTTCCCTACAATGACAAACAGACTAATCCAGAAAACAACCTTGGCGTCCCCTTGGTGACAGCATCTGAGGTGAAGGACGAGGGTGTGCCACGTGCCTCTGTAGCAGAAGTCTACGCACAAATCATCAGCGACATCGAGGACGCTTGTGCCCTCTTCGGAAACAACACATCCAGCAGAGGCATCTACCGCATCAACTACACCTCAGCCCACTTGCTCGCATCACGTATCTATCTGTTCACCGAACAATGGGACAAGGTGATTGAACATGCGACAAAGGCCATGGCTACGGCTCCCGCCCTGGTGAACCTCAAAAGCTACAACATCGACAACACCCTCACACCCACCAATGGTGTCATCTCCAAGAAATTCGGCGAGACCATCTTCATCTGTGGCATGAAGGCCATGTCGGGAGACTACAGCCTGACGGGAACCCCCTTCGGAGTGAGCAAGGAATTGGGCAATCTCTATGAGACGATGGACCGACGCATGAACACCTACATCATGCCCAGCGGATATGACTATTATCCCTATCGCATCCTCAAAAACTGCAATGATGAGCATGAGTACACATGGCGCACGGCAGAACTTTACTTAAACAGGGCGGAGGCCTACATGAACCTATACTTTCAAGGCAACCAAGAGGCAGGTCAGAAGGCTATCGACGACCTGAACACCCTGCGCAGCAACCGCTACCGCGTATACACCAACATGGAGCTCACCACACCCGAGGAACTTCAGCAACTGCTCCGTGACGAGCGCCGCCGCGAACTTTGCTTCGAAGGTTTCCGCTTCTTCGACCTGAAACGCTACGGCATGCCCCGCATCGAGCATACACTTATAGGAGAGAGCGGTGCGGCTTTCCTCTATGTATTGGAAGAGCGCGACCCCAGCTACTGTGTGCCGCTGCCCGACAACGCCCTTGAGCATAATGAGAGCTTAGTGCAAAATCCCCTCGCCAACCGACGCGTAGGAGTACAACAATAAACACCATATCATCAACATGAGAGCAAAGATACTGACCTGTTTCTTCCTGGGTACCATTCTTGGCATGGCATCCTGTTCGGACGAGGACATCACTCCCTCTGCCGACAACCGCTTGGTGGAATTTCCACAAGGCAGCAACAGTTATGACACGGAAATTCTGAACATCTATCAGAAATACGGCACACAGATATTGTATCGTTACAACGATGCCATGTTTCGTTGGCAGATTACCGACCAACTTGGTTTTGTCAGTCGGCCTGCCGATGAGTCATATGTAGATGCTGCCGTCAGGTTTATCAAAAACAACTGTTTCCAATTCTACCGCGAGGACTCGCTCAAGGCATACCTCCCCTATCGTATTTATCTTGCACGCGACCTGGGAAGGCTATTCCAATACTCGGGTCTTGATGCGGCAGGCAACAATGTCAGCATAAAAGACACCATCTGGCATACCGCTGCCACCAATGGCTATGCCAGCCTTTGCTTCGGACTCGCCAGCCAACGGTTGACCACTCTGAGCGACGACTCGCTGCGATTGGCAAAGGGAGAGTTGAATGCCGCCCTGCTCGCCAACGCCATCGGGCAAGGCAATATCCAGGTGCCCGCTTCATTTGCAAAAGAGGAAGTCGGCAATGTCAGTTGGTACAACTATGTGGGCAGTTACAACACATACGGTCTGCTGGAATACATTGACGCCAAGACCATGAAACCCGCCCAGGACTTTGTCGTTTTCCTAAAATATCTCATTGCCTATCCCACAGATATGTTCGAAGAGAGGTACACAACCAAGGCATTCGACACCTCTGGGCGCATCGCACGCAAGGCAAAGATTGTCAAAAACTGGATGCTGTCGGAATATGGCATTGACCTGGATGCCATGGCTGAGACAGCGATAGAGAGATAACCAACACGAAATGAATCATTAAACAAAAGAAGATATGAGAAGAACCGCATTTGCGTTGATGCTCGCCATGACAGCATGCTTCGCTATAGCCCAAGAGAATGGCGTGCCACAAGAAACTTACCAAAGACTGACAGGCATACCCAAACCGCCTGTAGCAGGCACCACCATCAATTTTGTGTATCATCCGGAGGGGGGACCGTTGGCTGATGCCAAAGAAGTGGCAGCCCTCATCTATATGTACAACAGTTATCAATGGATTCTGGGAGATGCTTTGATGACTCGTGAAGGCGACAGCTGGAAAGGGTCGTTCGACATCCCTGCCGACTGTGCCTTCATGGCTTTCCTTTTTCAGGACACCTGGAGCCAGTTTGTCACCGCCAAAGACAACAACGACAATCAAGGATTTCTATATGTCGTCAGCGATGACAAAGGGCAACCCCTGCCGGGCGGCAACCTCGCCTGGGGCATCATGCGCAAGCCCAGTGCCGGACTGGGCATCAGCGGCTACTTCGATGAAGGCTATAAGGAAATCGAACAAGACGCCCTATATTTCTGGTATCAGAAAGAGTTGCAGCAGAATCAGGACAAAGCCAGCCTCTTCTTCCCCACGATGATGAGTATCGTGGGACTTCAGACAGGAGAGCGTTTTCCTGAGGCTGCCGAAATGTTTTTCGACATATTCTCCAAGCAATCCAATCCCACAGAGGACAATTATCTTGCCATGGAGAACATCTACCGCTTCCGTCTTAAGAACACAGCAAAAGCTGACAGTGTTCACCAACTGATTCTTTCAAAATACCCCAAAGGATGGACGGTGCGCCGCACCGCTTTCGACCAACTGCGCCAAGAAAAGGAGAATTTCCATCAAAAGACAGTCAGTTTCTTGAAAGAATACCCACAGTCAGAGTCCTCGAAACTCGATGCCTATCAGCCTTTCGTCTACTACAACGCAGCCAGAACGATAGCCACCGACTATTTCTCCGGACAATACGACAACAAGGAACTCTTCAGTTTGCTGCCCGAAATGGATTTCAAGACCTTGGCTGAAATATTCCGCACCAGCGCAGGAGCATTCCACATCAAAAAGGCTGTCAGCGACGACATCATACTCCCCATTGCCACCCCACTGATAGAGGAGATGCGTAAAAAAGTGAACGACAAGTCATACTGCGAGAAGACATACATGTCGCCCCGCCAGTCCAACCTGCTTGCCCAAAACCTGCTCGACGGACACATGGGCACTTATGCTGATATCCTGCTCTGCAAGGGACAGCCAGCTGAGGCCATCAAGTATATCGGCCTCATCTCGCCCGAGCGCCGCTATTCCATTCCCGAAGTCAATGAAACACACATCAAGGCACTGCAGCAGACCGGAGAGTCGAAAAAGGTCGTTGATGTCATACGGCAGGCCACACTGCAAAATGCCCTCACGCCCAATGCCATCAACCTTTTCAAGGACATCTACACCAAAGAGCACGGAAGTGATGAAGGCTTCGACGCATATATGGCATCCATGAAACCCCAAGGCAACATTGAGGAGCTAAAAGCCGAGATTGCCAAAAAACTTATCAAGGAGCCCTACAAGCCCTTCACGCTGAAAGACATGAATGGCAAAACAGTCAGTTCTGCCGACTGGAAAGGAAAGGTTGTGGTGCTCGACTTCTGGGCATCCTGGTGCTTCCCTTGCAAAAACGCATTCCCAGGCATGCAGATGGCGGTCAATCATTTCAAGGACGACCCCAACGTACTGTTCTATTTCATCGACACGATGGAAAGAGCCGACGGTTATGAGCAAAAAGCCCGTGACTACATGAAGGAGAACGGATATACCTTCAAGGTTCTCTTCGACGCTAAGGAAGATGCCAGCCAACCCGGCAACAACCAAGTGGTGTTCAAACAGATGAATGCCATCAACCACTCAATGGCCATTCCTCGCAAGATGTTCATTAAAGATGGTTTTGTGCGACTCAGTGAAGAAGGTTACGGCGGCAGTCCCAGCCGTCTGGCAGACGAGGTAATCTATGCTGTAGAAATGTTGAAAAAGGAATAGACCGATGACAAGACGCATTCTCCTCATCCTCCTCATGACAGCCATGTGCCATCATGCAGGATTATTTGCGCAGAACAAACCAGAAGAGAAGATTTCAATGACCTTCTACGCCCTGCGCAACATGTACGTCGACAGCGTGTATGTATCACCACTGGTCGAACAGCAGATGATGATACTCATGCAGTGTCTTGACCCCCATAGCGAATATCTCACCCCCGAGCAGGCCCGAGCCAATGAGGACATGCTCCTCGGTCCGTCGGCACAGGGTTTCATCAGCGCTCCGACGGAAAAGTCCATCTCAGCCATTCTGCTCGACAAGGGCATCGGATATATCGACATTGACTACTTTGTGCAATCAACTATCGATGAATTTCACCAGGTTGTAGACAGTCTGAGAAAAAAGGGGATGAAGAGTCTCGTGCTCGACATCCGTGACAACCCTGGAGGCTTCTTCGACTCCGCCCTCGGCATGGCCGATGAATTTCTGCCAGTGGGGTCGCTTTTGGTGAAAACCGAGGGTAAGCACCAGCCTCTCAGCGAGGTGAAGGCCCAAATCAAGGGCATCTGGGAACAAGGGAAATTGGTAGTGCTCATCAATGAGCAGACCATGTCGGCGGCAGAGATTTTCGCCGGGGCCCTACAGGACTGGGACCGTGCCGTTCTTGTCGGCAGGCGCACCTTCGGCAAAGGACTGATTCAGGAAACACTGCCATTCAGCGATGGTTCTGCCATCCGACTTTCCGTGGCACGCTATTCCACGCCCTCAGGACGAAGCATCCAAAAGCCCTACAAAGGGCGTTCCAGAGATGCCTATTTCAACGAGGTGAATCAACGCAGTGCTACGGGAGCACTTCCGGCAGAGGCCAAACAGAAAGCCTATGAGACGCTTGTCAACCACCGCACCATCTATGGCGGTGGCGGCATTGCACCCGACCTGTTTGTCGCTTCCGACGACGAGATGCTGGCCAAGGCGGTGGAAATCATCAAAGACAACCGGCGCTACAAGCAACTGCTCACCACTACGAGTACCGCCACATGGACCTCCTTCCAACAACCAAATGCCATGCTTCGGCTCAGCGGCACTATGCCCGACCATAGCTATGACGGCAGATACCTCGTCCTCGAGCACCACCATCCGGTCTATTTCGACCAAGTGACCATCCTCGACAGTGTTCAGGTCAACGATAGGAAGTTCAAGATGAGTGTAATGATACCCGACTCACTCCACCACACCATTGGCCAGTTGCGGATGTCCAAGTCTGCACCTACCGACCTGCCCTCCACCTTTGGTGCCCAGATGATTCTGACACCTGGAGCCATCCAAGCCGACATCGACTCCACCGGCGTCACCCTCTCAGGCGAGAACCTCAACAGGCAGTTCAGCGACCAAATCCTTCAGGCGGAGCGCCAATGGCGTATCAGCCAGTTTGCCCTCAACGGGCATTACAACACATTGCAACAAGGCCGCGCGCTGACCGACGAGGAGAACAAGGAGCGGCAACAAAAGTTGGATGCCATCAACACCCAATTCATGGCGGCATATAGCGACCACCTGCGCAAGAACATCAGTGAGCCTTATGCCTCGGAACTGCTCTTCCGCTATCCTCTTGACCGATACGCTGCTTCCGACCGTGCGTTTTTGTCAGAGCACTGCAATCAGTCGCTGCTCAGCCAGATGAGGCAGAAAGAGGAAGCAAGGAAGCAGCGCGCCAACTATTTTCAACAATCGCAAAAAGCGACGGGTGTCGGCGCACATTATAGGGAAATCATCGGTGAAGCGCCAGACGGCACACCATTGAAACTTACTCAACTCATCCAACCCGGACATGTGACTTTGCTCGACTTCTGGGCATCATGGTGTGTCCCATGCCAGCAGGAGATACCATTTCTGAAGGAACTGTATGAGAAATATCACCCCAAAGGTTTCGACATCATCAGCATCTCGCTGGACAAGACCAAAGCCGCATGGCTGAAGGCACTGGAGCGGAACGACATGCCATGGACGCAAATCTCCGACCTGAAAGCCTGGGACGGACCCGTTACCCAAGACTATGGCATCCAGGCCATCCCTTATGTGCTGCTGCTCGACAAGCAGGGAAACATCGCACTCAAAAACCTCCACGACAAATTGTTGGAAACAGCCATCAAAGAGCAACTGGCGATGTGATACGGCATCCCAGCAAAAAAACTACCTCTCGGAAATGCAAATTATTTGGCATTTCCCTTACTTATTCGATTTTTTGCATTATCTTTGCAACCGAAAGGAAAAGGTATGGCCGTATCGGATAGATCGGGATACTCATCAAATTATTTCGAAAACCGAGAATACTTCTCCTGCCAATGGCGGGCCACATCCGTGAGGACAGCTGTTTTTCAGCCGGTGGATTACAAAGGCGGAAAGCTCTCAAATCATCTGAAAACGGAGTTTTCATCACATCACCGGTACGGCCTTTTTATTTCCCTAACTTGTAAAGGAGCATTGACAGTTCAGCGATTATCTTTTCACATATATTTACCATATAATTGTTCATGAACTATCAATAATTTATGATTAATTCGTGGTAATTCGTGTTGAAAAAAAATAAAACAACTACAAGGAGCAGTATAACCATCAAAAAAACAAGACATGTTTTCCGGAATAGTAGAAGAAATGGCCACAGTGACTGACATCAGCCACGATGGCGGCAATATCGACCTCACCCTCACTTGCTCGTTTACCAACGAACTGAAAATCGACCAAAGCGTCAGCCACAACGGCGTATGCCTCACCGTCGTACGCATCGACGGCGACTGCTATACCGTGACCGCCATGCGCGAGACGCTCGACCGCTCCAACTTGGGACTGCTCAATGTGGGCGACAAGGTGAATGTGGAGCGTTCCATGCTGATGAACGGTCGCCTCGACGGCCATATCGTACAAGGACATGTGGACTGCACCGCCCGCTGCACCGCCAAAGAGGATGCCGATGGCAGCACCTACTTCACCTTTGAATATGAATATGACAAGGAGATGGCACGCAGGGGCTATTTCACCGTCGACAAGGGCAGCGTGACCGTCAATGGCGTCTCACTCACCGTGTGCAACCCCACCGAACGGTCTTTCCAGGTCGCCATCATCCCCTATACCATGGAGAACACCAACTTCTGCACCATTGAAGTGGGAACTATCGTCAACCTGGAGTTTGACATCCTCGGCAAATACATCGCCCGACTGAGACAGATAGAGCAGTGAGGTTACTGACCTTATAGATAAAACTCACGAAAGCGTGGGCCATGGTTGTGTCAGATTACTTTCCTCCTCCATGCCATTCCCTTGCCCTGAAAATGCGCCTGGGAGTATTAGAAGCCTTGAATGCTTCAGGATTCTTGGCCTTTGTTTTCCCCATGCTCACCTTGTTCTCGTTGGAATAGTAACCATAGTAAGAGCGATCATATCCCCAGTAGTAACTGCCCCAGTTGGGTGAACTGACACGCCTCAGTCTGAAATTCTGCCATTTGCCGTTGGCAAGCTCGAGGTATCCAGAAAAGTAATCATCATTAAGCGAATAGTCGCGGATTCTCACATAGGCATCATCCTCTATGAAGTGTATCTTGATGATACCATTATCGACCGTCCACGTAATATGGTTGGCAATGTAGTTGCGGCTCCATCCATAGTTATTATAGTAATCAACCCAGTATCCGTCTCCAGATGCATACCTGTAGGGATCGCGGAGGAAGCAGATCTCAGAGTAGGATGCGTCATAATACTCATCATAGTAGTCGAAATAATATGACGTATACATATCTCCTTCCCAAGTTCCCTCGAGACCTGGATTCACTACTACCAGCACCGCTATCGTTGCAGTCTGCTGCAAATTGGTGTCCATGACGGTGATGGTGACCTCGCCGACATCTTTTCCAATGATGGTGACCGTGTCATTCTCCACTATCGCCGTGGCTTTCGACTCGTCACTGCTCGTAACTGTGTAGTTGCCACTGCCAGAGGTGATTTTGACGGTACCCGAGCCATTGGCATAGACCTTCAGAGAACTGTGGGACAATGTAAGCCATGGGATGCCGCTTATCACAGGGCGCACACTCAAACCACAGTAGCGGTCGGAGTTGCTGCCCCCTTGGAGGCCGTAACCTGAACCGAACCAAACAGATATATCCTCTTCAAGCGATGACGTCCAAAAATAGCCATACACCACAACGGAGTGGAGGTCATGGCCCTTGCGGTAGCCGGCAGCAGGAAGGAAAATGGAGTTGCCGTTCCTCTTGGAGGTGAACTTCTGGCCTTTCACTCCATTGAGAATCGTCCACTCTGATATGCAGTTGTCGACAAGTTCCTCAAATTCGTTATAAGTCGGTATGCGCCAGTCGCCACCCCACATCACGTGTGCCACGTCATCCTCAAGGTCGAGCATAGTCTTATTGTCCACCGTGCCATAACTGGAGTTGGTGCAGTATTTTGTCATGGATGTGTTTGTGCCGTTGCACCACTTGTAAGTGCTCCATTCGTACCAGTTTTTCTCCTCCGTCTCGCCCCAGGCGTAATAGCCGCCGTATTCCTCAGGCTTCAAGGCTCCCACGTTGCATGAGGCCCACTTTGTGCCGGAGGGCAGGCGGAGGTCGACGGCCTCGATGGGAGAGGTATCTTCATGCTCCAACCTCGCGCCCCATGTGAGTTCCAAATCCTCCGTCACCTCAAAGCTCCTGTATGTCCCGTCGGGCATCCTCACATTCAACCATGTCTGTGCTCCCGACGTGCCGCTTGCCAAAAATAGCAACGCACTGATCACAAGTCTGATATTCCTATATTTCATACCGTTCATCACCTTTTTTTTCTGAATGTGGATACTTCTTTTCACCAATAATTCATTTTACCAACACTTTCCTGCCATTGATGATATAAAGGCCGGGGCTGGCGATACGGTCCAAGTGTTTCCCGTCAACGGTGAAGATGCCGGGTGTGGCACCTGTTTCTGGGTCTCCGAACACACCGAGGACAGCATCGGTACCGTCATCGTAAAAGAACGTCATCTTCCCGATGTCTGCATAGGCATACTCGGTAGATTCCTTGCCCACGGTGAGGACAATGCCATCAGAATTGTGGGTCACCCTCGGAGCGGAAGTGAAAAGGATTTCTCTCACCCCGTCTTGGCCAGTCTTCAATGTCAGCCGCAGCGCGTTGGGAGTTTTGTCTTGAGCGAAGCCATGCACGCAGGACAGCAGACAGACCAGCAATAGCAACAAATGTCTCATATGCATAGGATTAAGATTTTTGTAATTCATTCACTTATTTTTCTTGGTTGATTTCATATTATTACGTGTCTTTGTCTTTCTCTGTCGCGAATCGGCCGATAGATTCAAGGTGACAGGTTTTTTGATTCCTGAAGTCTCTTCATCTTCTTTGACGGCTTTTTTTGCCAAAATGCCTTTGAAAAAGACAAGAGACACCCAATATAGCCAACAATTAAATAGGAGTTAGCTAAAGATAAAACAAGATTATAGAAAGGCTCTTCATTATTGAAATATTTACCGCAAATATAAAGAATATTTCAAATAGGAGGTATCATACTTAAAGTATTTTAAGATTATTTATAGAATCAAGATAATGATCATTGGGGACGGTTCTCAAAGATCACCCGTCAGGGTGAAGATCTCTTTCATTCCTCATCCGGCACATAGATGATGCGCCCATCCTCCAATTGGTAGGCGGTGCCGATGCGACGTCCCATGTTTCCATCACCGTCGACACTTTTTCCGGAGGGTTTATAAGTGTTGATTTCCTTGCCTTCCTTCGTTATGATTTCCATGTTTTCCTTACCAGGATTCTTCACGATGGTGAAATCTTCCTGTCCGAAAATCTCGGTCATGTTCATGTGCATGACCATCGCCACCATCAGCGACACGGCGAAAACCATCGCCACATCAAACAAGTTGACCACCACGCTCAGCGGGTCGTTGTCATCATCTTGCAGCAAAGTGCTCCTACGCTTCCTTCTCATGGCTCTCGGCGTAAATGCGTGATACAAAGTCAAGGTTGTTGACATCTTTGGCATACCAACGGGTTTTCAGTTGCTGGGTGAACAAGCCCACAGCACTGATGACCAGTCCCACTACGGTGGCGGAGAACACCACCTGCATGTTGTAGGCCATACCTGATATGTCGCCCGTGGAAAGACCTACGAGTGCTGGCGACATGGAAATCAACGTGCCGATAAGGCCCAGTACTGGACCAAGTTTGGTCAGCAGACGGGAGAGGTTCACATCCTTGGCCACTTCCGTTTCATACTGTGTGATCACATAATCGGTATATGCTTCGCTGGCGGGATGGGCAAGGATGTCTGCCAGATATTCTGTAAAGAGGGATTCATGCTTCTCAGGAAAAAGACTCCGCAGGTCATCGATACCCGATGGCTGGAGTTCCTTGATGGCCGTGGCCAGGCGACGACAGTCCCTTCTTCTGACCATGAACTGATTGTAGGTGCTTCCCAGAAGTATCAACGCACGAATGAAAAACACAATCAGCAAGATGATGTCGGGGATGAGCAGCGAGTTGGCTATCCCCAAAAGCATTTTTGATATTAATTCCATTTTTTAGTATGATTTCTTGATTTCCATTTGATACGATTTCCCATATAACCAATGGCTATAATCAGGACGGCAGCCGCCAAGGTGAGTGCCATTGATGTCCAGTCGACAGCCTTCACGTTGGTACGATAGATGATCTCACCTTTCTGGGTGAGCAGCAGACTGAGAAGGCACACCATCACCGTCAGCCATAAGTGAGCCTCGACACGCTGGTCATTGGCAGGCAGCAGCCTTTTTGCCAACTCTGTACACAATGCAAGGATGACAATCACGGCAATGGTATAGACCAGACCGATGGTGGAGAAATCCATACCTGCTTGAAGGAAAAGGAACTTGGTGATGCCATAAAACACTACAGGGAAGACCAACAGACTCGGATAAGCATGGAGCAATAACCGCAGGAATTTTCTGCCCCGTTTGTTCCCCTCATCGTTGAAGCGGGAAAAACAGAACAGCACGTTGATGGCCGATTCGATCGTCACCAAGATGACAATGCCCTGAAGCACTGTCTCACTGTGCAGCCAACCGGCTATCTGTGTTTTTGACTGCATCACGGCATAGTCGATGCTCCAATAGGCGAATGCACCCAACAAAAGGGTGAAAGCCAGCTGTGACCATAAAGGCCATAGGCTCATTTTCATGGCACAGTTGAAAACGACCAACAGCATCAGCATATAGATAAGCATCTCCATATCTACTCTCCCGTCTTGTTCCTGCGGCGCAACAACACCATCAAACCTATCAGCAAGATGACCACCAAGACGATGGCTGCTATCGCTGTCGTATTGGTCGTTTCCGCATCATCTGATGCCCCTCCTACTTTTTCCAGCACCATGTTGTCACCCCGCTGGCCTTTGACTATGGCCATCTGACGCCTGTATTCCTTTCCGACCTCGCCAGGAAGCCGGCCCTCCACAAATTGCTGAAGTGGTTGGTTGTTGCATACGAAGTCTGTACATGCGGCACCACTTTCCTTCGTGATTTCGGAATGAAGCCTGGCTGTCGTGTTGATTTGGTCGTCGGAAGGATGCCAATAACCCTTTCGGGCACTCTCAAGCATCACCGCCGTCATGGATTGGAAGGCAGCCGGATTCTTCTGCGACATGTATTCCTTGATGCCCAAATGCTCTTCATCAGCGACATAGATGCGGTAAAGATCATGGTACACGTTCTCATCGAGAGCGGATGGACGGGTGACAGACCATCCGAAAATGTTGCGGAACATCTCGCCAAACATCTGTGCTGTTCCTTCGTCTCCCTTCATGCGTTCCTTTACGAAAGCGGGATTGAGCAGCGTGGTTCGCATCTCCACATCCACAGCCTCCTTCACATCCTGCATCCTCCGGTTGGATCGGTTGCGGTAATCGGCCATCAACGCATCGGGTTCCTTTCCTGTCAAGGCTTTGACCGTCATGGAGAGCCCGCCTGTGAATTCATACACATGGTCGAGAGAGATGGGACCCCAGGTGTTGCTTTGCCGGGGTTGCACCACGACATCCGTCTTCCTCAAGGCTGCCTTGAACAAATCCTTCTGGCAGACACCCCAGTTTTGCTCGTCACCATAAGCGGCACACATGTTGTTGAGATACCCGTCTGTCAGTTCCTTCGTATCCTTCCATTGGCCACTGCGCTCGATATAGTTCATCATCCCAGTACTGTAGCCATTGTTGACGGGGCCGAAAACCCTGAGCGAAGACAATTCACGGGCCTTCTGGGGTGTCACGCCCTTGTCGATAAGTTCCTTTTCCTGGGTCAAAGTTCCCTCGCGTACGAAGTTGGAGTCTTCTTTTTCTGCTGACACCATCTGTATGGCCTCTGTAATGAGTTTCAGACGTGAGTCGGCAATGTCGCGCAACTGTCCGCTCACCTGGATGACAACATCAATGCGAGGCCGACGGAGAGTCTTTGCCGGAACTATGCGCAGGCTGCCTATGCGTCCCTGACTGTCGCGCACGGGTTCCACACCCAACATCCACAATGCCTGTGCGATGGTGGCTCCTCCTGTGGCGATGAACTCCCCTGCCCAGAAAGTGTAACTCACCTTCTGGGGATATGTCCCATGTTGCTTTTTATATTGTGCCAAAGTGTTCTCGGCCAACCGTTTCCCATCCTCCCACGCTTGGGCATCGGGGGTGTTGTCGGGGTTGATGCTGAACATGTTTCTCCCCGTAGGCAACACATTGGGATTCTGTACGGGGTCGCCTCCTGGTGCGGGAGCGATGCTCCCTCCATTGAGTGCCAGTATCATGTTGTCGATCTCGGCTTTTGTAGAACGGAGAATCTGCGTGGCTTCCTCAGACGTGTGGTAGGTGGAGAGCACCTGTTGGCGGGCCTTGGACAAATAGTGATGTGCCACGAATGCATAGTCGCGTGCCTGCTTGTCGGTGATGCGTCCCTGCTGTTGGTCTTTCCGCGCCATGTCGTAAGCGAGTGGGTCGGCGTTCATGGCGAGGATGGTCTGCCGAATCTGTTGGTCGGTATAGGGCTGCCCCATGGTGTAGAACGCTCCCTGCATTTTCTCGTTCGACAGTTCCTCCAGATGTGCGTCGATGCGTTCCAGTTCTTCCAAAGTATAGGGTTTGCCTGGTATGCTGTCGAGCGAAAGGCTGCGATGCAGTCCCTCGTTGATGATTCTTTTCTTGATGTCGGTCACCAATGCCTGATTGCTGCCACCGGACTCAACTGCCCGATGCACATCGCTGAGCAGCGTGGCATATTTCTGCCGCATGCCACTTTCGGCGTAAGGAGGTGTGAGATAGGTGAGCAAAGCGGAATGACTTCGACGCTTGGCGATGACCGCCTCGCCGATATTGCCCGTCGTATAATAATAAAAATGTGGTATCGCTCCTATGAGTTGACTGCTCCAGTCTTGTTTTCTCATACCTGCGTCTCGCCCTGGAGTGAATTCCAGGTTTCCGTGCGTTCCGAAATGGATGAGGGCATCGGCGCAAAAACCTTTCTGAACATACAGATAAGGCGCCAGATAACTGTGGGGCGGAGGCACCTCCACTCCATGCACCAGTTTGAAGTCATCATCGCCTATGGCAGGACGTGGCTGTGGGAACAGCAGCACATTGCCATACCTCAGACAGGCCACGGCAATGCTGTCGCCATGAGCGAGGAGATGACCGGGAGCCTCACCGTATCGTTTGGTCACTTCAGCATACTTTTCGGGTGCAAGCACCTCCTTGGCCCATTTCTCATACTCCGACTTGCGCAACCAAAGAGGATGTCCTTTACGCATGTACTCCTGCTGTGCTCCTTTGGCATACGAACCGAGCACCAGTCCCTCAGTCCTCACATGGCGCGCAAAGGCGTCGAGACTTTCGGGCAGACCGGATACGTTGTACCCCTCCTGACGAAGCCGTAACAGGAAGTTGTACATCGAGGGGATCACTTCCATCCCGCTTGCCAACAAAGCATCCTTGCCAGGACGCTTGAAATAGCCGATGGCAATGCGCTTTTCCTTATTGGGCTTTGTCCGCAGTGAGAGATAGCGGCATACGTAGTCGACAAACATCTGGCAGCGTTCCACCTCGGCTGTATGTTTGAAGAAACCTTTTTTGTCTTTGTTCTGGGTGCCGATGCAGAAAGGCGCTATGCCGCCATCTATCTCGGGTATGACGATGCGTGCGTTTTTCGAACCGCTTGCCATAGGCGTTGACTCATTCATCCAATCATCATGACTGCAAGAGAGCGGATAGGGACTGAAAAGCGGTATGTTGCGCTCGTTGAGCCAGTGCACAAGCGTGTCATTGCCTATCCTTCCCATCGCCATGAAAACGATAGCATCTGGCTTAAGGCTCCGAAGCATCTTGTCGCGCTTCTTCCCCATGGCCGTCAGAGGATATACGTTCATCCCTTTCTCTGTGAGCATCGAGATCAGGGTGTCAACATGCTCCCTGTTGCCTTCCATCGGGAAGGAGATGCCTGAGATGAAAGCCAAACGGGGACCATCCTGATGATACAGGCCTTTTTCTTGCAGATATGCCGTCAGTTCATCGGCGGTCTTGAAATACCGGCCATACTCGCGGTGGTAATACATGTTTGCCGGCACCTCCACAGGGTCTTCCACCTCTTGGTCGCCCCAGCGATGCGGGGTGGCAATGTGGCGCAGATAGCGCAGTCCGTTGCGGTAGTTCTGGCGGTTGTCGTTGCCGAAATAGCGCTGAAGAGTGGCTATCTGCTCTGCTGTAAGATTGCGGTTCTCGACAAAGTCACTGGAGCGCAGGGTCTTGGTGAAAATGGGAATGCCATTCTTTGCTGCTTTGTTGATTTCGTCCATCTGCTCGTCGCTCAGGAAAATGCGACGGGCATACACGATGATGGCGTCAAAGTCATCGATGTCATGCATCTCGTCGGCTTCCATGCACGTGATCTCGATGTGGCGGGAGTCGTTGTTGAGCACGAAATCTGCCTGCTGCGCTTCCAACGCGTTGACCACGAGGATGCGCGTGGGCGACATGTAGTGGCGGTATATGGTGTAGATGCCTCCCACAAGGAGGGCAAGCAGGCACAGGGCGACGAGACTTTTACGGATATTCATAAGGTTATTTGCTGCCGTTCTTCATTTTTTGGATATACCGGTCTTGTATCTCAGGCACTTCGCCAAGTCCCTCGATATGGAGGTCCACACTGAACCCCTGTTCTTCCAACTGCTGCTTCCATTCAACGGCGATGTCGTTGTTGGCATGGTCGCCTGCCACAAAGAGCAGTGGAACGAGTGTCACCCTGCGGCCTTTCATCTGTTTCATCTCCCGTATGGCGGTTTCGAGCGTGGGATAGCCTTCGATGGTGGCGACATGATGGTTGGGATGTCCTTGTGCACGCATCATATAGTCGAGTTGGCTGTAAAGGGCCGTGGCAGGACCTTCCGTGCCGTGTCCAACGAACAGCACATGTTCGCGTTTCTTGGTGTCAGCAGGATGGCGGGCGGCGAGGATGTTGCAAACCTGTTCCGCATCCCCAACAGAATAAAGCAGCGGTGTACCAATCCTCAGGCTGTCGAAAAAGGGACGCAGATTGTCGGTCTCCTTGCGTAATCTGTCCATCTCTATGCCATCAATGATATAAGTGGGTTGGATGAGTATGCGACGGTGGCCTTCTCCGCGCAGACGCAGCAGGGCATCGGTGGGACTCTCCTTGCGGATGCCGCATTTTTCCAAACGTGCCATTACTATCCGGGAGGTGTAGGCCTCGGCGAACGCCAGGCCGGGGAAGTCCGCTTTGACTTTTGCATTGATGGCATCAATGGTCTTTGCCCTTGTGTCGTCGTAGGTGGTACCGAAATGAACCATCAGGACGGCAGTGGGAGGTGCAACAACATCCTGTGCGCGGACATATGCCGCGCACAGGATGATGGTAATGTATAAAAACAGTTTTCTCATTGCCAAGTGATGGTTAGTCCTCCACAAGACGGATTTGCTCAAAGTAGTAGCCTTCTGCCACATCAACGCCCTTGCTCACAGCACCGGTGGCGACATCATAGACGTAAACGGAGGGTTGTGCGCTCTGGGTGTTGACACCGAAGTACACTTTGCCGGCAGCCCTGTCGAAAGCGGAGCGCTGGGAGAAACGGCCGCTGCTATAATCGATGTCGGAGCCGTTGACAGCCATCCGTATGCGGGTATTGGCATTGAGGTCGATGACACTGTAGTAGTGGCTGTAACTGTCAATCTGTGTGGCTTTTCTTGTTCCGCCCTTGCCGTCATCCTCGGTGAGGGCATCATTACGTGAATACACGAACACCTTTCCTTTGCCAAGATACTGTGCGGTCAGCAATTTGCCATCGGCATTGGGGAATCCGTTATAGCCTGCATCGAAGTTGTAGTTGCCCTTGCTGATGCGCAGCAACTTGCCTTCCTCTCCAATCTCTGTATCGCTGAAAGCGACAAGGTAGAGGTTGCCTTTCTCATCGAAGAAAGTGGTCTGCTGGAGCAGTTCTCCGTAGGCAGAGCCTGCCATCTCGTTGGCCTCGCTGTTGATGATGTCCTGCTCGACAGCCATCGTGTTGGCATCGATGACGGCGATGTGAAAATTAGGCTCGTTCTTGGCGGTTCTTCCCGACCCTTTCTTGCAGTAGTAGAAATAGAACAGTTTGTTGTCGCTCTCACGATAGGCCAAAATACCACTGGTGGTGAAACTCTCATAGTCACCAGTCAACTGGAGGCTGAGCGTGCCCTCGCTGATGATGCTCATGTCATCGGTGTTGAGTTTGGTCCACACGATGGCATTCTTGTCGCCGTTGGCAGCCATGATGACGAGCGTGTTGTCACTTGTCCAGGCATGGCAGTACTGACGGGTGTTGTAGGTGTTCTCACGGAATGGCTGTGCCTGCACCACCTGCATCTTGTTGTCCTTAAACTGCAGTTTGACAAAGCGGTCGGCAGAGACGGGCACTTGGTAATAGTATTTGCCTTTGAGAATCATCTCCATCGAGTAGTCGGCGTTGATTTCCGCACCCATGTTCTTGAAGTCGACGGTGGCACCACCGTCCAGGGTGCTGCGGCTCTGCATGATGGTGGTGACATCGCGTCCCATGCCTCCCTGCTTGCCCACGGTGACGGTGAGGTCGAAGTGGTGGGGAACATCAACGATGGGTTCGGTGCCTTGTTCCTCATCGAAGGTGACATCCTTGATGTCGTCGACGTTGATCTCCAATGTCGTGCCGTCGTTCTTGAGGATTTTCATCACATACTGGTTCTGGGCCTGGATGCCGAGACACAGCATCATGGTTGCTGTCAATGCGAGTAATAATCTTTTCATGTCTTATTTGTTTTTGTTTGTTGTTTTTTTATTGATTCAGTATTTTGATGCTGGCCTTTGCCGTCCTTACGATAAAGAGGCCCTTGCCCAGTGTGGTAAGGTCAATGTCGGTGGTACCGTTGGCCGTGATGGGATAGGTGCCCACCATCTGTCCGTCGGTGGTATAGATACGCACGGCGTCACCGGCCTTGCCACGGGTGACGTAGAGGTGTCCCATCTCGATGCGTGGCTTCTCTTCGGTCATCTCAAAAATGCTCAGAGGGGTTTCCGAGAAATAGTATTTGGCCACATCGCCCAGCGATGCGGATACTTTTTCCTCGCCTGCCACGGTCACTTTCAGTTCGCCACTCTGGCAGGTGATGACGGGCTTGTCCTGAAGGGCGATGACTGTCTGTGTGCCGTCCCTCAGGTCGAACACCACATACTTCATCCCCTCTGCGCTGGCACTGGTGGCTACCAGCAGCACCAGCAGGGTGAATAAGAATTTCAGTTTTTTCATCTTGTTAGTTGTTTAATATGAATGTTGGTTGGTTGATTGCAAAAGGATTCTGAATTTGGCAAACAATGTCCGGCCGGGTTTCTGCAACTTGTAGTTGTCGTATATGGTGCGGTCGAAGAGGTTGTCACAACTCAACGAAATGTTGTAGCGCCCCTGGTGCCAGGAATAGGTGGCTTGGACGCCAAAGATATTCTTTTCCGGGATGCGTGCCTTGGTGTCGAGCGCTCCGTATCCTTCCCATGAGAGATAGAACCAATGCACCCACTGGTAGTCTACACCCAAATGCAGGTGGTCGCCTTTGGCAAAAAGGTTGCGGAAATGGTAGTGTGCCTCGGCGGAGGCGAAAAACCAGGGACGGTTGGGTACATGGTTGTTGAACGTGACGGAGGGCTTGCCGTCGCTCTTGAATTCCATGCGGTCGCGGGCGTCCTGCCAAGTCACGTTGCCCACCACCTGCAGTCGCTGCTGCCAGTCATACCTCAACTCCCCTTCGATGCCTTTGATATGTACCGCCGGCACGTTGACGTACTGCATCATGCCTTCTTTCTCCGACACCTGCGGCTGGATGTAATTGTCCACATGGCGAAGAAATCCGCTCACTTCGTAGGAGAGGGTGTGGTCGTGGCTTCTCAGGGTGCCGAAGAGACTGAGGTTGGCATTCTCGCTCTTTTCGGGTTCGAGAGTGACATTGGCGTAGATGGTGGTGCCATTGCCCAGCAACTCTCTTGCCAGCGGCAGTCTGACGCTGTGCTCATAACTGGCCTTGACCGACAACGGCTCCATCAGTTGGAAACGGAGTCCTGCTCCCCATCCCAGGTCGTTTTGGGTGGAGGTGCCTTGCACATCTCTGGAGCCTGTCACCGTGGGAATGTCTGTCTGTCGGATGTTGAGATGGTTGATGTAGTCCTTGAGGAAGAAGGTGTTGGCCATCCTCCCTCCGAAGAGCGACTGATTATAGGCAAGACCAATGATGTGTTTCTCCAAGATGTCGTTGGCTGGTTCGAAACTCTTGTCCACCTCGTCCCATCGGTCATTGCCCGTGCGGTTGAGGGCATAACTCAGATTGGCCAGATGTCCCTCGGCCAACGTGTAGGTGAGGTCGGCACGCCCGATGGTCAAGGGGCGCTTGTAGTGACGAAGGGAGCGTGAACGTCCCGTGATCTCATTGCGTGAACTCTTGATAAACTCTCCGTTCCAGTTGTATTTGCGATAGGTGGTGTCGACGGTCTGTGAATGGTCCCAGGTGTGCGAGAACGACAGGGTGGCGCTGAGGTCGCGCAGCAGGAAATGATGCTTCTGATAGTTGGCAAAAATACCCCAGGCCTCGGAATGCCTTTCCGCTTCGCCCACCACCTTGGTCTGTATCTGTCCGGTCTGGATTTCCTTGTTCACTTTGTTGAAGGAGGCTCCGACAAAGAAATCATCTGCCCACCACTTGTCTCTCACGCCGACCTCCAGTTGTCCGAGGAAAGAGAGGTAACCATCGTGGAAGCGCCTTCGGTCGGCGGCCACATACTCACGGCTTTCCTCGTCCCACACCTCAACACCTTTCATCATATAGTCGTTTTTCGAGGCGTTGATTCCGACTGTGGGGCGGATGGTGAGGCCATTGCGCAATACGTATTGTCCGTTGAGGTCGCCTTTGTGCGTGTGATATGACCCGAAGCCGTAGGAGGCATCCAGATAGTTGGTCCTGCGGCGGTTGGTGACGATGTTCACGGCACCACCCAGCGCATCGCTGCTGAGCCAGGTGGGAACCACTCCCTTGTAGATTTCGATATGCTCGATGAGGTTCACGGGCAGACTGGCAAGGGTCACCCCCGAACCTTTGGTGTCGAGAGGCACACCGTCAATGAAGTAGCGTACGGAGTTGCCCGACATGCCGTTGATGCTCAAATCAAAGTCGGATCCAACACCGCCTTCTTCCCGGATCTTCACGCCGGCGGTGCGGTCAACCAGACTGCTGAGCGAACTGATGCTGCTGGCCACAGACCGGATGTCGATGGCATTGACGGAGAAAGCACCCTCGCGCAACCGCTGGGTCTTCGATTTGCCTGTCACCGTCACGTTGTCCAATGTAATCGTATCGTTCGACAGGCTCTTTTTGCTTGGAGTCTGGGCACCAACGTACATACATGACAGACAGACTATCATCAATAACAGTCTTCTCATGATAATAATAGTAAGAAATAACTCCACTTGGCCTTATTCCCGAGGCTTTAGTTTCGTCCTATTTGCGACATGGCAGGTTTCCTGGCTCTCTCCGAAAAGTCTGCCTTCCCAATTCTCTCAGTGGCTTTTTTGACTTTTCATAATGGAGATGACAGTAGCGGGTACTGCTCAGGATTTGCACCTAATTCCCTCTATACATGGGTGGAACACCCTGTATCACCAATGTCGGATGCAAAATTAATCAATTTATTGGGGAAAAGCGAAAAAGTTGTTTTGATTTTTAAAACGTGCGACAAATAAACAGCGTTTCCCCCCATCTGTCGCAAATACGGCAGTCTGTCGCTCATTGTTCTTGGGAAAAAAACAAAAAATCATTGCAGTTCTTCAGACCCGTCCTATCTTTGCCGCAGAAACAACAAGAACAGGCCAGCCCTGACAAAACAAAAGAAAATAATAACAATAAAAAAAATACGATTATGAAGACAATGGAATTAACCCCGACCGCAACTGTCAAGTTTGACAGCACAGCAATGGCAACCCGAGTGAGCAGTTTCAAGAAAACCGCCAAGAAATTCTTCAAAGCCACATGCAGATTCTTCGTTGTGATCAGCCCGGCTTACCCACAGTATGTTGAGAGCCTGAAAAGAGGATAAGAGACTTCTTGGGAAACAGAGACAAAAGAATAGATAAATAAATTGTATAAAACATCAAAACATATCAAAAATGAAAAAGACTCTGACCATAATGGCTGCAATGATGGCTATCGCCGTCTCCGCCACAGCAATGCCATTCGAGACTGCCCGGGAAGAAGCACTGTTCCTCAGCGACAAGATGGCCTATGAACTGGATCTGACAGAATCACAATATGAGGCTGTGTATGAGATCAACCTCGATTATCTGCTCAACGTAAACTGCGAAGCCGACGTGCTCGGAACATCTTGGATCATCCGCAACCGCGACCTGAGCCACGTGCTCTCCGACCGGCAGTACGACAACTACCTGAGAAGTGGATGGTTCTACCGACCCATCACATGGAGAGCAAACAACTTGGTATTATCTATATACAGCCGCTACAACAGGGGAAGGCTGTTCAAGCACCGACCGGCTGTATTCATCAGTTTCCGAGGTGGGCACAACCACAGAGATGTCAGTTTTTATGCACGCCATCGCTTTGAAAGACCCGCCCCGCCCAGGATTCATGAAATACGTGTTAAGGAAAGGCATTTTAACGGAAACCGGCCACAGATTGTCATCTCAGACCGTCATCCCTCTGCAGACAAAGAATTCCGCCGCAACATAGGCCACGACAGAGATGACCGCCACAGACATTTTGGCAGAGGACACTGATAAGCCACATATCATAGTAACGCTATCTATAAGCCACATATCATAAAACGTCATCAAGGGGATAGGACTGAATTGTCCTATCCCCTTGATGATTGAGATACTTAGAAAGGCCTCAGACCATGTTATTTCGCCAACTTGCGAGCCGTCTTCAGCAGTTTCTTGGAGGGCTGTGAATCACTGACAGGAGCAAGCATCCAATTCACCGTCCAGGTGAGTGACTCACCTGGTTGAAGCGTCTTGTATGCCCCCTGACTCTCCAACTCGATGTAGGTCTTTCCTCTGTTGACATAGACCTGTATCTCTGCCTCACCTGGGGCAGGCTGCGACTTATCGAGGTCAGCAAATTTCTTCACCATCATCAGCCCGTTGTTGCAATAGGCCAGCCAACCCTTTCCGTCGGCATTGATCTTGCGGTTCTCATTGGTGGCATCGGTAGCATACCATACAGCACCAAACTCCGGCTTGAAGGGAATCAGGTTGGCTGGGGTGATTTCCTCTGACTTGGCATCGAAGAAGATGAAACCCTCATTGGGCACACGCGTAATCTCCCATGGTGCCACTTTGCGCTCCTTGCTGTCCTTGTTGGTGATGGTATAGGTCACCACGAACGCATTGCCTTTGCGGTTGAATGCGAACTCCTTGCCTATCTGAAATTTGAGTTTCTCCGAAACCTGACTGGTGATCTTAAGCACGGCTCCGCTTTCCTCCACGGTATAGGGCTGCTTGTCATACTCCGGCACCGGCGGCCAGTTCCATTCCTTTTGCGGACTTGTCCAGAACGTGCTTCCAAACGACTCCGGAAATCTCGACTGCGAGATGGTCTCTGTGTCCTTGTACTTGAACGAAAGGATTTTTCCGCCATGTGCGGCATCGACAACCAAAGTAAGGTCGCCCGCACGCAACTCATACTTGGAATCTCCAAGATCTTTGATGTCACCGGCAAAAGTGGTGGCTGCCACACCGCACAGCATGGCCAGGCAAAGCAATAACTTCTTCATTTTTTTCATGTTGGATGTAATACAATAACCATCCCGCAAGTCCCTTCTCCGGCACCTGCAGGATATGCCTTTCTACCATTTGACGAAAAAAAACAGGAAAAGTAAAAACCGGCGCCTCATAATTTGTACCCTCCCCTCAACCATCGCGTTCCCTCTACCATCGCACACCCTATACTATCGCGTTTCCTCTACTATCGTTTACCCATGAATAGCCTGTCAAGCCCTCAGGCAACGAGGGGCAGATCCTTAAAATCCGACTCCTCGTTCATCATACTCAACATCTTCCTCAATATCCTATTCTTCTTACTCTTCACACTATCACCATTTTTATAACCTATCCTCTTCGCAATCTCATCCATCCTACATCCTTCCAAATAATAACATTCCAATATCATTCTTTCCACATCCTTCAATCTCTTCCATACCTTTTCCAATTTCATAAACTTTTCCTCATCACTTTCCTTCTCACTCAACACCTCAAACATCTCCTCCAAACCATTCTCATCTTCCTCAACTCTACCTATCCTATTTTCCATCAACCAATCCAAACTCAACACATCCTCTCTCACCTTTCTCAAATAATGCATTCCTATATTCCAACAAACCTTCACCAAATAACCCACCAAACATTCCTCTCTCAACTCAAAATCCTTATCCATCATCTTCTCCCACAACACCAAACATCCATCATTATAAACCTCCTCCAAATCCTCATACCTCAAACCTCCAAACATCCCCCTCAATCTCATCAACACATTCTTTCTCTCTCCTTCCACCAATCTATTAAAAAAAAGATTCCTTGCCAAAAACAAGCCTCTTTTTCTTTCCTCCAGAGACAGCCCCAAGATTCCTCCTTCCTGAGACAGAATTTCAACCTTATTCCTTTCATTCACTCTAACAATCACCTTCCTCATTTTCATAGTTTTTTTGTTTCTCGTCGCAAAGATAACACCTATCTTAAAAGAATGATACTCCTATAGCATGGTTTTGTACGAAACCCCAACTTTCTTGTATGAACCGTATTCATTTTGAAAAAACATTGATAGATTGATTACTTTTTCTAATTCTTGGTAATAATATTCACATGCTATTGTTTTTTGTTGTTCTTTGTTATTCTCTGTGCTTATGTATCTCAATGGTATCTATTCAGCGAATAGCAAAGGTAGTCGCCTACGGCGAGAAATTTTAAGAAAATGTATAAGAAAATTATAAGAAAATATTTTTATTACCATTTTTTTATTCATTTTTTTACCATTTCTGCCCGTCAGGGCACTCCAAATGATGATTCGCTGAATAGTTACTCTCAATGGTGAGATAATTAACAAAATATAAAATGGTTACTCAAAATGTAAGTCTCGAATCAGAATAAAAAAGTCATTACAAACGTTTATTAATTTCGTCTTCATTTAAAACACATATATCATGATTGTAATCAAAAACAAGAAATGCAAGATTGAGAACATTCTCAAGGAATATCCCGATGCCGAGATATTCGACGTGACCAGCAAGGGGGAGTATAAAAAACTCTCTCCGTTCTATCCTCACGGTGGAATACCCATTCCATTTTCCGGCTCAGTGACCTCAGCCAGCGTGGAAGGCATCTGGCAGGGTCTCAAGGTCTTCGCCAACGAAGGGATTGACTTCAGTTGCTTCACCAACCGCACGATGAAGAATCTTAAACGAACTGCAAGAGTTCATGGCCGTACCATTGGTCATCAGAAAGGATTGGGCTCCAAGCAACTCCTTGAATACATTGAGGCAAGAAAGCAAATCTATGTCCCATCCTATTTCTGGATGCTTGAGCACAAATGCCAAAAGGAAATCCAATATTTCATCGACCTCCTCAAGGCTGGAAAGACCATCGTCTTCCTCGACTACGACACCAACGGTGATATAGAGGATTACACAAAACCCCTCTCCCACGCCTCTCTCATCAAACGGTATATTGAATCACAAATTCAAGCATAACACAGCCCTCTCCGTAAGCCGAGGTTTTGCCTCGGCTTGACCTTCCTCTTATTGACGTGACAGGACAATTCAACGAGTTATACAATACCAGACATTCCTAAAACTGTTTACAATATCTGACTTTTGGGTATAATAAAAAAAGACATGATGAAAAAGACAATTAAATGTATTGGAATTGTAATCGTTTCATGCATCATCCTTTCCTTTTGCATCCCAAAAGGAGAGCCAGACTGGTTTCATACCCGCTCACAGTATATATCCGATGAAAGTTATAATGACTATGATATAGTTGTTGACTTTTCAAAGCCATCATGTGAAGACAGGCTCTTCATCTATTGTAATAAGTCGTGGATAGAACCAGAATTAATATATTCAGGAGTAGTCCTTCACGGATGCGGAGGCAAGAGCACTCCCTCCAAACCTGAGTTCAGCAATGAGATTGGCAGCAACTGCTCCTCACTCGGTGAATACACCCTCGAAGGAATAGTCAAAATGAAGAACGGCATGGAAGCCATCAAACTCAAAGGATGGAGCGACACCAACTCCAATGCAGAGAAACGGGGTATATACATCCATCCCAGCATAATGGCCACTTTGCTGCCATTCAATCTGCCAGACATGAACTTCCCACTGACCAAAGCCAGTGAGGGCTGCTTTGCCGTAAGTTATCATACTTACAATGCCATCAAATCCTATATGAAACAAGATACTAAACATAAAACCAAATTAATCGCATATTACGGAGAATAGAAACTCTGAGATGATGTTTTATACATATGTGACTTGTCTGAGCAGGAGGATTGTATTTAGGTTCACAAATGTTTAACAACCAATAAATAATAATATGAGCATGGATATACCAAAAACCAAAGAAGAATGGGAAGAATACGAGAAAATGCGTGAAAAATATTCCAAACCTATTCGTGAAGGAGATATATGTTACATTGTAAATTATTCTTAGAACAATTATGTCACATTTAATATAGAAACATCAATAGAATAAACGTGGTAGAGGAATAATTACATTCTATCCAGAATAGATTGCAGAATTTGAAAGGAGACAAAATCCTACAAGAATGTCTTCCGATACAACAACAGAGCCTGCAAAAAACATTGCGATTACCAGAAAACAAAAATGGAACAGTTTTTGTAAATAATGGAGACGGAACCTTTGGAGTTGATATGAATAAAGTCAATGCTATACTGCGCCCAAATATCATTCCAAAAAGTATAAATACAAGTCAATATAAACAATGTAATTTATGACAACTTTAGCAATTATTTTTGTAATATTAGTTTTGTTATCTTGTTTTATTTTCCTCCCATTACTCGAAAAAGCACATATTAAGAGATGTGAGCGGTGGAAGAAAGAGCAAATGGAAGCAGGAATGTCAGAAAAATTCGTTGATCATATGTTGTTGTCAGACCCTGATTTTATATTTTGATCGACTTCATCTTCAAGTTTGTAGCCAAAGCGCTGAATATAATCGCCAAGGTGACACACCTAACATACAATGAGATAAACATCATCGTGTATTACCTCATTATCCCAATGTCATGGTGTGTCATGCTTGACATTATTGTCCGATTCCCAATTTTCACTCCACTATGGAGTGTTCTGTGGATATACATATTTTGGACAAAACGTAAGTTCTTCAGCCAATGGTGCGATACAGCATTTAGTCTGTCACAGGAATTCCTTTTCTCATTTAAGAAAATAGGATGGGATTATTTCAAAGCATCAGTTATTATTTGCATATTGGTTCCAATAATTGTCTACGCTATACTTATCATGATGCTGATATAAAAGAAAGAGAAAAGAAACCAAAACAAAAAAAGGAATTAAGTAGGCTGAAATAAAACATATATTAGATGGAACTTCAGATGCAGGTGTTTCGAGGCTCGGTATATCTTGACATATATCGAGCAAATGCGAAACTTGAATGATGGTAGTATTTCTCCACAATATAGCAGATATTGCAAAATGATTTGTATCTTTGCACAACAAACCGACAAGTGACAACAATAAAACCATAAGGCCTATTTTCAAAACAAAACGACAATGAAAAACTTAAGAAGAATTGACAAATGGATGGTCATGATGGCTATCGTCTGTGTGGCATTCCTGACAGGCTGTGGAAAATCGGCCAAAGAAGGAGAAGATGTCCCTGACGAGTCGAAAGACAATAAGGAGGTGGTGACGAAATCGGCAGAGGCGCAGGACGAAAGCGAGTCGGCTGATGTGGATGAAGACTTACCAGAGGGACTCGACTCCATGACAAGCGGCTTGGCAGAGACACCCATCACTGTCAGCCCCAAGGGTGCCAAAACCAACATCCAAGATTTCGCTCAGGCTTTTTGCAGCCAGTATGACCGTTTCGATCCCAATGAAAAGATACTGAAATACTTTTCCGCTCCCAAGACATACGACGAGGAGGCTGAATTGTACAGAGTAGAAAGTGATATTACTAACGGCTACATCAGATCCTTTCTATTGACAGAAGTTGGCCGCTTAACCCAAATGTGCTATTGGAACCGCAAAAACGGCCATTCACTGGTGGGAGTCTTCATGGAGAACGGCTCTGAGAACAGTAAATCCGAGAATGTCTTCATGTTTTATGACTACGATCCGAAGACCAACATCATGACCCCCGACCTAAATGTATACAAGGTAGTAGAGAAGGTGGCCCTCGACAAGGCCTTCGATGAATATCTCTTGGAACTCCCCCGGGAAGGAAAGGACATCGTGGTCGATCTTTATACAGACAATGGAGAAGATGGTAACGATGTGACGGAAAAGACGCTGAAGTGGACTGGCGACACTTTCACTTTAGTTGCCAACTAAAGCACCGCCTTTTTCATCTGTGCCATCGGCAAAAAAAACAACATTGGGCCTATGACGAAATGCTCTACGAATTCATTGAGATCAGCGACTCCAAGGAATACGCTTCCGACTATGACGATACGGAAGAACCGAGAGAGGGGTCGGTCATCAGCGACAACCATATGATTCGCGTGTCGCCTCCATTCGACCAAAGCAAAAGAATTACTTAGTATATTGAATAAATGTTATTGGAACAAATAAATGGCATTCTATCTCCAACGCTATCTCAATGCGCAACAATCTGGTGGTATCTACGACAATATGTCCACCTATGAGACTGCCCTTCAGGAAATCCGTGACGGGCACAAGCGCACACACTGGATGTGGTATGTCTTCCCTCAGATGAAGGGACTGGGACATTCTGAACTCTCTGAGTTCTATGGAATCAACGGCCGTGAAGAAGCCTATGCCTATATTGAGCACCCCACACTCAGAGAGAGATTGGTCGAGGCTACTGAGGCGACAATGCACCATAACGTCTACAGCCTTTTCGGTTCAGACGTCATCAAGTTCCGTGCTTGCATGCTATTGTTCGCCTCTGTCTCCGACATCCCTATCTTCAAGCAGGTCATCAATAAATACAAGTGGTAAATGATGAATCTGGCCTCCTCCACCGCACGGCGGTCGTGGCATTTGACAACATAAAAAAGTGCCGTGTCTCACGACTCAGCACTCTCAGAAGAAAATTAGATAATATACTTAAGTATCAAGTAAATCTAACTAACAAACTATCTCATACATGATTATAATTTTTTAGAAAACTGCTCATATCTATTGTTCAAGCCACTTTTTCATGACATGATGCACAAAGGGCTTCAAACGTGCATTTTACGTATGCAAAGATAATGTAAACAAACAGCATTCACTTTGGATGATGTATCAATTTGTTTACGATACCACCCAACAGGAGAACAGAAGGGCATTTATTTCTTAAACTTCCACCAATCAAGGCGGACATCACCCTTTGCCTGACTGAAGCAGAGATACAAATCATGCTTGCCCACGGCATTCTTTACCTTGGCTGACAACTGGCGATATTTCTCCAACGAACCTGTGGAAGAGATGACCACCTGACCGATTTCCTGACCATCGGGACTGTCCAAACGCAGCGTCAGGACGCAGGAACCTTCTGCAGCGGCAGAGATAGCAAACTGACGTGCGCTCTTTTCTCCAAAGTCCACACCTCGCAGACGGATATATTCTCCGTCGTTGATATCCGTCACATACATGTTGACTCTGCCTGTGGAGAATGGCATGTCTGCCACCACGCCCGTATTGGGGATGCCCATCTTGGCACTCTTCAAACCCTTGCCCCATGCCATGGTCTCTGCCTCCACACGCTGGTAGGGATTGAGGGAGCCCAACTGTTCTATGGGGTTCTGGTCAAGCCAGTAAGGCACCTCGGCAATGGTTCCGTCGGGGAGATAGTTGATCTCAACAGCAGACACAGAACGGCGCTCATGATGCACGAAGGTGTCGAGATGCATCAGGTCGTAACTCTGCCCGAAGATATAGGAGTGCCCCTTGTAGTCGACGATGCCCGGATGGTTGCCCCTGTCGCGCTCGGTGGGCCGCATGATATATCCTTTGCTCTGCCATGGACCGGTAGGACTGTCGCTCATGGCATAGCCCAGGGCCTCCGGACAGCAGGTGGTGGCATAACTGAGGTAGTATTTTCCATTGCGCTTGTAGAACCACGGTCCCTCCTGATAATGGTCAATCTTGTAGTCAAGTTTCACGATGTCGCCTTTCAGGGAGATCATGTCATCGTTCAACTTCACATAGTAGGTATTGGGATTGCCCCAGTACATATATGCCTGACCGTCATCGTCCACAAAAACAGTCGGGTCGATGTCATCCCAATGTTCCTTCTGCCACACCAGAGGCTTTCCCAGCGGGTCTTTGAATGGCCCGTAAGGAGAGTCTGCCACCAGCACACCGATGCCGTGTCCGTGCAGCGGCGCATAGAGATAGTATTTGCCGTTGCGCTCCACGGTCTGTATCGCCCAGGCTCCATTCTCACGGCTGCGCCAGGAGAAGTCCTTCAGGGATGCCACGGCTCCGTGCTCCGTCCAGTTGACCATATCGGTGGTCGACCACAGCAGCCAATCGTACATGAAGAAACCGGCGGAGTTCTTCTCATTGAGGTCGGGGATATCCTCTGGAGATGCGTCATGTGAAGTGTAGAGGAAGAGGGTGTCGCCCACCAGCAGCGGTGACGGGTCTGCAGTGTATTTGGTCTGGAAAAGCGGCATGTTGACCTGCTCCAGTCCGCGCATCTCCCACCAGTCGAAATTGAACAGTTTCGGACCCTTCCTGCCCGTGAACACAAAATAGAGGTCGTGAACACCTGTGGCGTATTCCCTCAGGTCTGTCGTCACGGTCTGCCATTTCTCCCAACCGCCTGTGCCGGGTACGGCCACCTTGCCCAGCAACTGACCGTGGACACTGTCTACACGCACCTCGATGGCTCCGCCTCGCAGTCCGCTGGCCACCCGTGCCTTGAATGTGCGCGGGATGCCGATGCCGAAATCCACGGAGCGGAGTTTGATGTAGTCGCCATTGTGGATATCAGTGACATAGACTCCGATTTCATTGTTCTGCTCCGTCTTCAGGCCCTTGGAGAAAGCCATCGTCTCTGCCTCCACCTTCCGGTAGGGACAGAAATTCTCCACCGGCATCACTCCCTCGTCGGTGGGCATAATGGTGGGGAAAGAGCCGTCGGCATTGTATTTGAACTCCTCTACGGCCACACTGCGGCCAAAACCGCCGCCTCCGGGCAACTTTCCGGTATGGTAGAAGAAATAACTATGCCCCTTGTAGTCGGCCACACCGCAGTGGTTGGTAAACGACCCCGTGTCTGACAGCGGCATGATGGGGGCTTTGTAGGTCCAGGGACCTGTTGGCGAAGGAGCCGTACTGTATGAGATATGCTCGGGCACTCCTCCTGCGGCATACAGGAGTTGGTAGGTGCCATTGCGCTTGGTCAGCCAAGGACCTTCCACATAACTGTCCTTGTATTCCTTGCCCTTCACCCGTTCGTTCATGGCAGGAGACCCAAAGGCTTCCTCTGTCATGGGCAACATGCCCACTTCTCCCTCGTACGATATCATGTCGCGGTTGAGTTTCAGATAATAGACACGCGGATTTCCCCACATCAGCCAGGCCTGACCGTCATCGTCAATGAAGACAGTGGGGTCGATATGGTCCCAACTGCCGTTCTCAAACAGCGGCTTTCCGATGGCGTCACGGAAAGGTCCTGTGGGGGAGTCGCCTACGGCCACACCGATCGCCATGCCTTTCGACAACCTGGAATGGGCGCAGATATACCAATAAAAATGACCGTCGCGCTCTACACACTGACTCGCCCAGGCACGGTCGTCGGCCCAAGAGAAACTCTCCAGAGCGAGAGGCGAACCATGATCGGTCCAGTTGACCATGTCGGTGGTGGAATACACTCGCCACTCCTGCATCCAGAAGAAATCTGCGCCATCCTCATCATGGCCGGTATAGACATACATGGTGCCGTCGTGCACCATCGGAGCAGGGTCACTCGTGCACCAGGTCTGCACGAAGGGATTTTGCGCCATGGCTGTCAGCATCCACGCGCTCAACAAAGAAAGAACTGTCAGTTTTCTCATTTTTTCTAACAAGTAAGTATTAAAAAGAAGTAGATATTCAGTAGCAGTTAAAGATTATGTAGGTCAGAGGGGTTGCCCCCTCTTTCCCCATTAAGAACCGTACGTGCGACTTTCACCGCATACGGCTCAAGTTATTACTAAGTTATCGTCTCATGGACTCTAACCGGTACATGTACGGACTTTGTGTCCGCACTGAATCCGATAAAGGGTCTTTA
>JAEEJK010000110.1 GCA_016281815.1 Prevotella sp.
ATGTATGCGTTCTCCAGAGCCTTGCATCCGTTGAAAGCATAATTTCCCAGTTTGGTCACGCTGTTGGGAATGCTGATGCTCCTCAGTTTCGTGCATCCGCTGAATGCCGACCCACCAATGACGGCACATCCGTCGTTGATGATGACCGATGTCAGGTTGATACATCCATTGAACACGTCTCCATCCATCTCCTCGAGACTTGGACTCAGTTCAGCGGCAGTCAGTGACGTGCAGCCTAGAAAAGCATCACCTTCAAGTTTCTTTATGCTGCTGGGCCAGTTGATGCTGCTCAGGTTCGTGCATTTGTAGAAAGCACGGTAGGAGATGGTCTCAATGTTAGAACCTAAAGATACGTTAGTTAAATCTGTGCAATTCTGGAAAGCATACGAATCAATACTCTTGACTGTGTAGGTGATACCATTGTTGGTAACAGTAGCAGGGATAGTCACATGGCCTGTGTACTTGTTACTGCCAGCAATGACGGCAACCACGAATCCCTTACTGTCTGTAATTTTGTAATTGACACCGTCTTGTGTGAAAGTGTCTGCCGCTTGTACGCTGATACTTATCAATCCCATTATGATGAGCACAACGATTTTGTTAAGTGTAAAATTCTTCATACTCTTTATAATGATTAGTACTTAAAGGTTAATTTTTTGTTAGATGATTGAATGGATGATTGTTCGTGTTTTTGATGAATGGGCGCTGTTGTTCCTTGCAAATTTAGGAAAACCGTAGCGACAATGCTTCATGATTCGTCATGTTTTTGGCTCTTGAAAGGCAAAAACTACGGTATACCGTAGGTGAATCAGTGGCATTTCTTGTCATGCTGCTTTGTGATTTTTCCAGAGTAGCCCACGCCGTGAGATATGACTACCTCTCATACTGTGGCTATCGCTACAGCTATACCGTTGGTGTTTCTCAGTATTTCTTCATGGGTAAAAGAAATCAGCCCCTGTTGCATGGCAGGGGCTGAATGATGCAAAAGAGTTGAAAAGAACTATCAGTCCTCCTTGACTATCGGATAGAGTTCGATAAACTCTCCCTGATGGTTTTTGCCATCATTGATGAGTTCTGCCATTTTCAGACCCACTGTCTCAATATCATGGAAGCCTGGAAGGCTCATGTTGCCATTCAGGTCGGTTGTGGTGGGACCGGGATGCACGGAGAAGATCTCCAGAGGTGTGCCGCTCTGCTGGAACTCGATGGCCATCACGCCCATCATGGCATTCTGCGCAGCCTTGCTCGTCACGTATGCCAAAGGATGCCAGTAGGGACTGATTTCCGAAGGCACGGTGATGTTGACAATCCTTCCTTTATTCTGAGCAAGCAAGGGTATCAATGCCTTGGTAAGGACGAAGGTGCCGATGAAGTTGACATCCAGTGTCTTCTTGATATCGCTGAGTTCTGTGTGCAGACTGTCAACGCTCATGTCACCTGGGATGCCCGCGTTATTGACCAGCAATGTGAGTCCCGGGTAGTTTTGACTGACCTCTTTGGCCGCTTTTTCGATGCTTTCAAGGTCTTGGAGTTCGATGTTTACCCATCCAAGTACGTCAACACCAGCCGTCCTTAGTTCGTTGATGGCCTTCTCGGCACGTTTTTCGTCGCGTGCTCCTAAGATGACTTTCCATCCGCTGAGACCCAGGTGTTTGGCAATTCCGAATCCGATGCCCTTATTGGCACCTGTCACTAATACAATGTTCTCCATCATTCAATCGTTTTTTGTTTTGGTAATTTTACTGCAGCGATTTTTTCTTGATTCTTTTTTCTGTTTCCAATCTTGTTGAAATACAGGATGCAAAATTACACATAATTCCATAATAACGCCTTTTTTAGCATAGATAATTGAGAATGGAGAAGAAAACTACCATGAACATGGTATTCAATTGGCGCCTTCGCATATCTAAAGAGATCGCCTACGGCGAGAAATTTTAAGAAAATGTTTAAGAAAATTGTAAGAAAATATTTTTTTACCATTTTTTTATTCATTTTTTACCATTTGACTTCCGCTTCGCACGTCGACCGTTGGTTCTGCCCGTCAGGGCACTCCAAATGATAATTCGCTGAATAGTCACGTTCGGAAAAGAAAACAAAAACTTCGTATTTTGTTTTGCTTTTCGCTCACCTTTGAATAAATTTCTCACGTTCAGAAAAACATATTCTTATGTATTTCTTTCGCTTAATCGAAATTTTCACTTTGACTTTTAGTCGAAGATAGGATGCGGTTCGGAAAAGAAAACAAAAACTTCGTGTTTTGTTTTGCTTTTCGCTCACCTTTCACTATCTTTGACCTCAGATATGAGAGTACTGATTGTCAATACAAGTGAAAGGGCGGGCGGGGCTGCCGTGGCAGCATGCCGCCTGATGGACGCGCTCAACAACAACGGGGTGAAAGCCAAGATGCTGGTGCGCGACAAGGAGAGCGAGAATATCTCCGTGGCAGACATGGGCAGAGGCATGATGACACAGCGGCATTTCCTCAGGGAACGGCTCGCAGTATATGCCCATCTGCATTTCTCGAAAAAACACCTCTTCGATATCGATATCGCCAATGCCGGTTTCGACATCACACGGACGAGGGAGTTTCGGGAAGCGGATATCATCCATCTGCACTGGGTCAACCAGGGCATGCTCTCGTTGTCGGGCATCAAGCGGATCCTGGACAGCGGGAAACCCGTGGTGTGGACCATGCATGACGCATGGCCCTCGACGGCTATCTGCCACCTCACCATGGATTGCAAGAGATACAAGACCCGTTGCCACCACTGCCTTTACCTGCCAGGGGGAGGGGGCGACAACGACCTCGCCTCACGGGTATGGGCACGCAAGAAAGCCCTGTACGATGGCAGCAGCATCTATTTCGTGGCATGCAGCCGCTGGTTGGAGCGTGAGGCGAAACAGAGTGCGCTGCTCGCAGGACAGCATATCACCAGCATCCCCAATACCATCGACACAAGGGTATTCCGGCGTACGGACAAGATGAAGGCGCGGGAGGCCTTGGGACTGCCGAAAGACAAAAAACTCGTTCTCTTCGTCTCGCAGCGCGTCACCAATCCCAACAAGGGCATGGACTACCTGGCGGAGGCCTGTCGCCTGCTCATCGCGGAACATCCTGAGATGAGGGAGCAGGCTGCCCTCGTCATCCTGGGCGGCCATGCGGAGGAAGTGCAAGACCAACTCTCGCTGCCGACTTTCCCGCTCGGTTATGTTTCCGACGAGCACAGGATCGTCGATGTATACAATGCCGCAGACTTGTTCGTGCTGCCTTCATTGTCAGAAAACCTGCCCAACACCATCATGGAGGCGATGGCCTGCGGTGTTCCGTGCGTGGGATTCAAAGTGGGAGGGATTCCTGAGGAGATCGACCATCTGAAAACGGGGTATGTGGCGGCCTACAGGGATGCCGCTGACCTGATGAAGGGCATCCATTGGATTCTTATCGAGGCGGATGCCAGCGAACTGAGTCGGCAGGCGGTGAGAAAGGTGGCCACCCAGTATTCGCAGGACAGTGTCGCACTGCGCTACATTGAGGTTTACAATCATGCCATGGCCTTCAAACACTACGGACTATGAGAATCTCCATCGTCACCATCACCTATAATGCTGCCTCCACGCTGCGGCCCACGCTCGACAGTGTGGCGATGCAGGAGCATGATGATGTGGAGCATATCATCGTCGATGGCGCCTCCACAGATGCCACGGCGGATATCGCGAGGCAATATGCAGAGGCTGAGGCGCAGTCTGACAACGGCCATGAGGTGATTGTCATGTCGGAGCCCGACCATGGCCTGTATGATGCGATGAACAAGGGCCTGCGCCTCGTCACAGGCGATTATGTGTGTTTCCTCAATGCAGGCGACCGCCTGCCGGAAAACACCACACTCACGAAGGTGGCCGAGGTGGCAGAACTGGGTGGCGACGGCAACCGCCCCGGGGTGGTCTATGGCGATACCGACCTCATCGACGCGGAAGGACGGTTTGTGGGCCACCGCCATCATGCCGCGCCTGAAAGCCTCTCGTGGCGGTCTTTCCGGAAAGGCATGCTGGTCTGCCATCAGGCTTTCTATGCCCGCACAGACCTTGCCAGGGAGGTGGAATATGATTTGCGCTACCGCCTGTCGGCTGATGTCGACTGGTGCATCCGTGTCATGAAGAAGGCGGAGGAGCGGAAAGCACCGCTCGTCAGGGTGCACGAGGTGGTGGCTCTCTATCTCAGGGAAGGGCAGTCGACGCTTCATCACCGCGCTTCCTTGCAAGAGCGCTTTGATGTGATGCGCCGCCATTACGGTCTGCTCTCCACTCTGTTGATGCATGCATGGTTTTTCGTGCGTGCGGGATGGCGGAAACTGACTGCCTCCAGGCACTCAGGCTAAAACGTAATGCTGGCGATGATGAGTAATTATTGGCAAATACCCTTATTAACAATCTTGTTTGTGATGCTGCCCAACTCTACCCATGATGAATCAAGAACTGCAGACCGTGTGAGGCCTGCCACTCAGGCAGGGCGCTTCTATGAGGCCGACCCGTCTGAACTGATGAAGGAACTCGATGCTTGTTTCGGCAGGCATGGTGATACGGCTGTCAGCGATGACATCGCTGCCCTGGTCGTGCCGCATGCCGGTTATTATTTTTCGGCCAATGTGGCTGCCTCTGCATTCGCCATGCTCCGTCCAGAGCACCATTATCAGCGTATCTTCCTGCTGGGCCCCAGTCATTACGCATGGCTCAACGGTGCCTCTGTCAACGTGGCAGATGATTATTACTCCACTCCGTTGGGCACCATACCCGTCGACCATGCCACAGCAGCGGCACTGATAGCGGCCGACAGCGTGTTTCATTACAACGAACGGGCGCACGACCGGGAGCACTGCCTGGAGGTGCAACTGCCGTTCCTGCAGACACGTCTCAGTGAGATGCCGCCCATTGTGCCCATCATCATCAGTACCAACAAATACGACCATCTGAAGCGCATTGCCGCTGCACTGAAACCTTATTTTACTCCCGACAACCTGTTCGTCATCAGTAGCGATTTCTCTCATTATCCTACCTATGAGGGGGCTTGCCGGGCGGACAAACTGACGGGCGATGCCTTGCTGACAGGCAATGCCGACCATTTCATCGACGTGATAGAGGAGAATGCGCGCAGGGGTATCCCTGGTCTTGAGACATCGGCCTGTGGCGAGTTTGCCATCATCACCTTGCTCATGATGCTCGACAGCCAATATGACGTGCGGCATATCCTATATCAGAACTCAGGGGATATCGACCCCGAGCGCCGCGATAGGGTGGTGGGCTATCATTCTTTCGCTGTCATGCGGAGAAAAGGCTTTTCTCTCACAGAGGAGGACAAGAACCAACTCCATGAGATTGCCTGGCGCAGTCTGACAACGGCCTTTGAGGGAAAACCCATCCCCAACCCGGAGGTGTCGGATGTTCTGAAAACACCGTGTGGCGCCTTTGTCACATTGAAGAAAAACGGACAGTTGCGTGGATGTATCGGATACATGGCTGAGGACACCCCGCTCCATGAGATTGTAGCGGAGATGGCGCGGTCGGCGGCTTTTGAGGATTACCGTTTCCCGCGTCTCCAGCGGTCTGAGTTGCGCGACATCGACGTGGAAATCTCCGTGCTCACGCCCCGCCGCCGCATCCAAAGCATCGATGAGTTCCAACTCCACCGCCATGGTCTGCTCATCCGCAAGGGCAATCATAGCGGCACGTTCCTTCCCCAGGTGGCTGATGAGGTGAACTGGACAAAAGAAGAGTTTTTCGGCCATTGCGCCCGCGACAAGGCCGGCATCGGATGGGACGGATGGCGCGATGCAGAGTTATACGTCTATGAGGCCATTGTGTTTTAGGCGATGACCCATTCCTCGATGGTGCGGGTCTTTGTCGAGAATGACAGACCGATCTTATGCAACTGTCGTCCTTCATAACTGAAGGGTATCATATAACCTTTTTGGTCAATCTGCTCCAGCGCTTTCTGCGCAGGCTGGTCGATTTTCAGTTCGAAGACATAGACATCGGTGCGCGACTGCCACAGCACGTCGATGCGGCCTCTGGCTGTCCTGACCTCCGTCAGCAAGTAGCGCCCCATGAGTGAGAACACCACATAGAGTAACTGCTGGAAGTGCCCCTCTGTGGTGGCTCCTTCCGCATAGGGTATGGAGGCGAGGAATGCCTTCAGGCGCTCCAGCATCTCTTCCATGTCATTTTTGCGCAGGGCACGGTACATGTCAACGATGCTGTTGGTTGTGGCCGAAATGTCATCCCAGACGTAGTAGGGGGCAAGGGCATCCATCATGCCTTGAAATACCTCATTGTTGGGATAGCCTAAGGTGTAGGTGTCTGTGTCACTGTCGTAGTCCTTGATGGTAAGGTAGCCGCTCTGATAGAACAATGGCAGGATGCTCTTCATCTGCTCCGTGGGCGCGTCAAACTCTGTCGATCGAGCCAAACTTCCCTCTAACCGCGTGATGTCGGTACCGAATTTTTGGAGCATATTGACCAGCACGGTGGGGGTGCCCGTCTCAAACCAATGGTCTTTAATGCGCCTGTCAACCAAAGCATTCAGCAGGCTGAACGGATTGTAAACGTCAGTCAGATCCTCAGCGAAATGATAGCCGTCGTATTTCTCTTTCAATTGCCGATAGGCCTCCTCAGTGCTGATACCCATGTCGGCAGCCATGTCGGCGACGGCATCGCCCCATTGCTCATGCAGTTCCTGCTCAGTGATGCCACAGACGGCAGAATACTCCGGCACCATCGTGATGCGCTTCAGGTTGTTCAGTTCGCTGAAAATGCTGAGTTGTGAGAATTTGGAAATGCCGGTGATGAAAACAAAGCGCAGCCACTCATCGCAGTCCTTCAGTGGGGCATAGAATGCACGTAGGGCCAAGCGCATCTCGTCGAGTTGCTCTGGTTGGTGCATCACGCTGAGCAGCGGTGCATCATACTCATCGATGAGTACCACCACTTTCTTGCCATATTTTTCAGTACAACTTTTGATGAGATTCGCCAAGCGGTCGCCAGGTTCGTCACTGCTCCGTTCAATGCCGTACTTCTCCTCCAGCCATCCAAGTTGCGTGCCTACGCGTAACTTCATGTAGGCCACCCCTCCGTCTTTGGCAGATGCCAGACTGATGTGGAGTACAGGATATTTTACCCATTCCGTTTCCATGCGTCCTGCCTCCAGTCCTTCAAACAGATCGCGGCGTCCTTCAAAATAACTTTTCATTGTGGACAGCAACAGTGACTTTCCGAAGCGCCGTGGGCGGCTGAGAAAGACAAACTGAAACTGCTGGGCAAGACGATAGACATAGCCTGTCTTGTCAGCATACATATAACCGCCTTCGCGAATTTTCTCGAAGGTCTGTATGCCAATGGGGTATCTGAACTTCCTGGGTGCCATGATGTTGTAGTTTATCTGCACAAAGTTAGTCAATAATTATCAATTTTGCAATTCTTTGGTCGAAAAACGGCCATTTTCCTTGTGCGAATCTCATGAACCTCCATGAACGAATTCTAATAACCGACAGTGGTCTGACTTCATTCTCAGTTGTAACTAATTCTCCGCTCTTCCCCTGTATGAGGAGTGACCATTATCCATCTCGTTGAATGATCTCCTCATCTCCTATAATGAATAGCAGAAAACATTTTGTTGCCATTTAAATAAAAACCATATCTAAATACTTGGAATTTAGTTGAAATAATCGTAACTTTGCGATGTTGGGCCATGCTGTGATTCATCAGAAAGCAGTTGGCTGTACAGAAGCGAAATCAGATGTGGATGCTCACATTTTTTGTGCCCAAAAGGCCATTTCGTGCGCCAACCCCCCTGTTTCATGTGATACGCTTAGAAAAGCATATAACTCTGCAAATTTAGGACTGTCTTTGCATCATAAAGAACAAAAATCGATCAAATAATAAGAATATGAAACGTTTATTTTTCATAGTGACATTGAGCCTATTCTCGTTATTTACTTATGCCAGCATGACTGGGTCAGGCACCGAGGATGACCCTTATATGATCTATGATGCGGATGACTTAAATGAAGTCCGTGATTATGTGGGTGTCGCAAACATCTATTTCCAGTTGGCTAACGACATCGACCTTTCCGCCTATAGCAATGGCTTAGGATGGGAACCAATAGGAACCTCCGGTGCTCCATTCAAAGGAGTTTTTAATGGAAACGGGCATACTATTTATAATCTGAAGATCAATAGAACAACTGATTATGTGGGTCTGTTTGGATATAACTCTGGTACTATTAAAGGTGTTTGTATTGAATGTGATATCAAAGGTAAATCATATGTAGGGGGTGTGACAGGTTATTCATCATCCATTATCTCTAATTGTTATGTTAAGGGTTCAATAGTTGCTTCATCTTATTGTGGTGGAATCGCAGGCTCTTCATCTGGGTCTGTCTATAATTGTTTTGCAGAGGTTTCAGTAAGTGGAAGTGGAAGTGGAGTGTATAAGTTATATGTTGGTGGAATTGTAGGCTATTTATATTCATCTGGGTCTGTCTATAATTGTTTTACGGAGGCTTCAGTAAGAGGAAGTGGAGGTGATTATTTATATGTTGGTGGAATATGTGGCCATTCTGATGGCACCATTTCCAAATGTGTTGCTGCAAATATAAGCATTAGGGTTTACTATACTTATTCTTCTTCTTATTCTCATTATGGTCGAATCACAGGAGGTAATAATGGAAAGGTGGAATCCTGTTTATCCCTTAGTACAACTAAAGTGTATGTGCAAGATAGTGAAGTGTCGATTTATGATGGTGGTAATAACGGTTCTGGAGTAGGCAGCGCTATTCTCAAGCGCAAGACCACTTATACAGACTTGGGATGGGACTTTGATAAGATTTGGGATATTGATGAAGGTAAATCTTATCCATATCTTCGTAAGTTTAACTCCAAGGAAACACAGAGCATTGCTTTTGAAGCGCCTTCGTTTACCTATGGTGATGAAGCATACACACTACCCAGCACTACAGAGCAAGGTTTGGCTATTAAATGGACAAGCAGCGATGAGAACAAATTGTCCATTTCTGGTAATGTGTTGACCATTAAAGGTGCTGGTAGTTGCAGTTTGATAGCAGAGCAGTCAGGCAACAACGATTATCAAACCCTTCGTAAGGAGTATTCCATCACTGTCGCAAAGGCTCCTCTAACTATCACAGCAGACAATTACAAGAGGAAATATGGTGAGGAGAATCCCAAACTGACTGTGACTTATTCTGGATTTGTCTATGGTGAGAAAGAGACAGCCTTGAAGACTCTGCCAAACATCACCACCAACGCTACGAAAAGCAGTCCTGTTGGTGTGTATGCTATTACCGTATCTGGTGCTGAGTCAGATAATTATAACATCACCTATGTCAATGGTACACTGACAATTATTGAGGCTTCTCCCATCATTACTTTTGAAGATAACAATGTTAAAGCCATTTGTATACGTAATTGGGACATCAACAGAGATGGTGAACTGAGCATGGAGGAGGCTGCAGCAGTGAAAGACCTGGGCGGAGAATTCCAATTTAATTCAATTACCTCATTTGACGAGCTACAATACTTTACGGGGCTGTCAAGCATAGGGGAGGGTGCTTTCTATGAATGTTACAGCCTGACCTCCGTGACCATCCCCAACAGCGTGGCGAGCATAGGGAAATATGCTTTCTATAATTGCTCCAGCCTAACAACCATCACTATCCCCAACAGCGTGACGAGCATAGGGGAACAAGTTTTCTATAGCTGCTCCGGCTTGACCTCCGTTGCCATCCCCAATAGTGTAACGAGCATAGGGCCTAGTGCTTTTGAGGGCTGCTCTGGCCTGACCTCTATTGACATCCCCAACAGCGTGACGAGCATATTGGGATCTGCTTTCTCTTTCTGCTCCAGCCTGACCTCCATTGACATCCCGAACAGCGTGACGATGATAGCGGGATTAGCTTTCTATGGCTGCTCCAGCCTGACCTCCATTTACATCCCCAACAGTGTTACGAAAATATGGGAATCTGCTTTCTCTTCCTGCTCCAGCTTGACCTCCATTTCAGTAGCATCAGGTAATGCCAAGTATGATTCACGAAATAGTTGTAATGGTATTATCGAGACTTCATCCAACACATTGGTTGCTGGATGTAAAAATACAGTCATTCCCAACAGTGTAACGAGCATAGGGCCTAGTGCTTTTGAGGGCTGCTCTAGCCTCACCTCAGTTTCCATCCCTAACAGCGTGACAAGCATAGGGATTAATGCTTTCTGGGACTGCTCTGGCCTGACCTCCGTGACCATCCCCAACAGCGTGACGAGCATAGGGAGATGTGCTTTCGCATACTGCACAGGTCTGACCACCGTGACCGTGAAGAACCCCATACCTGTTTCTATCGAAGGATACACATTCACTAACCGTGCCGAAGCCACCCTCTATGTGCCATACGGCTCTAGAAACGCTTATTTGAAAGCAGATTATTGGAAAGAGTTTGGAACAATCGTTGAAATTAGCCCTGGCATCACCTTCGCAGATGCCAATGTCAAGGCCATCTGCGTGGAGAACTGGGATAAGGATAGTGACGGAGAACTCTCTGTCGATGAGGCGGCTGCAGTAACTTCATTAAGCACAGTATTCAAGAAATCCAGCATCTCCTCTTTCAATGAATTGCAGTATTTCACTGGCCTGACGGAAATCGGTGAGGGAGCATTTGCTGGAAGCACCGTGAAGGAAATCACCCTGCCGGAAAATATTCCCTCCTTAAAAGAGAACGCATTCCTCAATTGCAATGCACTGGCCAGCCTCCATCTCCCGTCCAAAGTGAAAGATATCGGCCAGAATGCCCTGTCGGGGTGCACCGCCATGACCTCTATCACGGTAGATGAGGAGAATCAATACTTCTGTGACATCGACGGCGTGCTGTTTAGCAAGGACAAAGAAACGCTCCTCCAATTCCCTGCAGCCAAGTCGTCGGCCTATACTGTGCCGGAGGGCACAACAACCCTCGCCCGCGATGCCTTCTACATGAGCAAACTGGAATCCGTGGAACTGCCGTCTTCCCTCAAGGAAATAGGCTATGATGCCTTCGGTTGGTGCAGACAACTTACAAATCTGGTCATACCTGAGGGAGTGACCATCATCGGTGATTATATGCTCGACGGATGCACCAGTCTGATATCCCTGCATATCCCTGCCAGCGTGACATCCATCGGCCAACACATCTGCAACGGCTGCAAGGGCATCACAGATGTATGGAATCACAGTAAGAAACCATTTGCCATCAACAGCAATAACTTCACATCAAGCACCTACGCAAATGCCACCCTCCATATTCCCTACGGTTTGAAAATTGTTTATGAGGAAACGGACGGATGGAGGAATTTTGCTCATATCGAGGATGATATCGTAGCCGCTACGCTGTCGGCGGAAGATCTCACCATCAACCTCGGCCATTCTGCCAATCTGATCATCGGGCTGTCCAACAATGAGAAGATAGATGGCGTACAGTTTGACCTTACCTTGCCGGCTGGTGTCAGCATCGCAAAGGACAATCATGGAGAATACATCGTTGAGACCACCGACCGCACAAGCAAACTTTTTGCGCAGTGTGTAAAATTGGGTGACAATCTCTACCGCATCATCCTCATGTCGACCAAGAGGGAGACCATCTCCAATGGTGACAAGGGAATCCTCAGGATCAAGTTGGAATGTGAACAAAATGTCACTCCACGAGCCTATGATTTGGCATTTACGTCTGTCTCCCTCTCCCGTCAGGAAGGTTTTGTCTCAGTCAATGAGCCTAATGATGACTTCACCTGTCGCCTGACCGTGTACAAGGCTTCCACCATTCGTGGTGACGTGAATGGCGATTATGAGATCAACATCACTGACGTGCTGGTGATTGTGGATTACATCCTGAACCGCCCAAGCAAGATATTCCTTTTCTCTAATGCGGATATGGACAAGAATGGTGAGGTCAACATCACTGATGCCCTGAATGTGGTGAACATCATCCTGGACAGGACAGAATCGTATGCTCCGAGGGCTGCAAGACAGTCTGTCCAGAATTTGCTAAGGATGGGCTCGGACAATACGGGCTGTCAGATTCACACAGTAGCAAGCATCCCCGATATCACCGCCATGCAGATGGATGTCGTCCTTCCCACCGACTGTCGACTGAGGGCAGCAACCCTGACGGGCAAGGCATTGGGCACCCATCAGGTGATGACGCACGAGTTGGAGAATGGCAGATACCGCATCGTGGTCTTCTCATCGAAGAAAGCACTGCTGGACACCGATGCGGCCATCCTGAACCTTGACATCGAGGGCAGGGGAGGCCTGGTCTGCGCGGAGGACATCCAATGCTTCGATGCCCAGAATTTGCCCATTCTTTCTCCTGACATCAGCGCCGTGTTGACGGGCATCAGTCCCATCTATGCTGACAGCGATGCCGACGCTCCTGTCTACAACATCAGCGGACAGCGTGTCTCAAAGAAACAGCGGGGTATCAACATCGTCAATGGGAGCAAGGTCGTGGTAAAATAACCACGCACCTTGCGGTAAAATAAGAGATGATTCATGTTTCGCATTTGTTCAACTTCTTGGAGTTTACTAAACTACCACACTCCTACACTCCTTTCAACTTGAGGAAGTTGAATAAGAGATGATTAAAAACCGCTTCGCTTCAAAAAAAGATATAAAAACAGATTTTGTTAACATTCTTCAAACGCTGATGCTCACGAAAAAACGCCAAGGTGTTTGCAAAAAGGTGAAAAAAGAATTGAGGCTTAAAAGTTCACTGATGCCTCTTCAAGGAGAAAAGGAATGACACCGACATACATGATGCCATCCTCATCAGTCCATGCTTTCACGTTTCCGTCAAGAATGACAATCTTGCGGAAAAAGTCGCCGGAGTTCTTCAGTGAGAACGTTTCCTGATTCCGCTTGTCCTCGGTATCCACATTCAAAGCCGATTGGATGTAGATTCTCTCATGTCCTGTGTTGACTACGAAGTCAATTTCATATTGCGACTGCTGCTTCTTCCCGTCCTTGACGCGGGTAAGTTCCACCACGCCAACATCCACATTGTAGCCCCTGCGGACAAGTTCGATGAAAATCATGTTCTCCATCAAGTGTGACTTCTCCTGCTGCCGGAAATTGAGTTTGGCGTTTCTCAGGCCCAGGTCCATGGAATAGTATTTCTGCGTGTTCTCGAAATAACGTTTCCCTTTGATGTCATAGCGCTTGGCGCTGACAAACAGGAAGGCATCCTCCAGATAGTCCAGATAGTTCTTGATGGTATGGTCTGACGTGTTCCGTCTCATCAACGTTCCTGCGGTATTGGCAAGTTTGTGTGGATTGGTCAACGAGCCTATAGCAGATGACAGAGAGTCAATCAAGGCTTCCAGCACCTCGTCATCCTTCAGTTTGTAACGCTCCACGATGTCCTTGATATACACATTCTTGTGAAGCCCCTTCAGATACTTGCGCTTTTCAACCTCGTCCTTTTCCAATACCGCCAAGGGCATGCCGCCAAACATCAGGTATTCTTCCAACGCATCCGCCTTTTCCAATCCCGATACGGCATGGAATTCCTTAAACGACAGCGGATAAACTTTAATTTCCGTGCCACGGTCGCGGAAATTGGTGACAATGTCCCTTGACAGCATTTTGGAGTTGGAACCGGTAACATAGATGTCTAGATTGCTCCGTGCCATCAAGTCGTTCAAAATGTCATAGAACGTTGTGTAGAGCATGTCCCTGTCTTCTTCGGGAACCATGCTTTCGTCCACATCCCCGTTCTTCACCTTGAAAGACAGTTGAATCTCGTCGATGAAAACATAATACCGTTTTCCAGCATCTTGTGTCCGGTTGAGAACGTACTCGAACAGTTCGTTTGGGTTCCTGTACTTTAAATCGGCTTTTCTGTCCAAGGCTATTTCCACAAAACAGTCGTCAGGGACACCCTCTGTTTTGAGGTGTCCCTTGTAAAGGGTGGACAAGAGAAAGGATTTGCCGCAGCGACGGATGCCCGTGATGATCTTCACCTTCCCGTTCCATCGCTTGCCCAGCAATGCCTCTACATAATGGTCTCTCTTAATAATCATTGCTTCCGAAAGCGTTAATGCAAATATGGTCGAATCATTCGACTGTTTTTGCAGTGCAAAAGTATGCTGTTTTTTTGAAACATGCAAGAAAAGAGACACTTATTTGCTTTTGCTACCCTCCATATTCCCTATGGCTTGAATCTTGCAGGCCGTCTTTGACAAGATAATAGAAAAAAAACAGGTGGATGGCATAATGCTCATCCACCTGTTTTATATCTTACAAAGATTTCAAATCTTCTTTTCTCTTCCCTCATTTTAAGGATGCGGAAACCGCGTCCTTAAGAATGAACCATGACCTGACCAACCCGTAGTTTGGTGCCGTTGCCTAAACAGTTCATTCGTTGGAATTCCTCCACTGACATGTTGTATTTCTTGGCAATCGAGAAGATGGTCTCTCCTGGCTGTACGGTGTGGGTGCCAGTCATCTGTCCGCTACGTGGCTTGCGCTCCTGAGGCGTGGCGGCTGGTTCGGGAATGGCATCGTTGTCATTTATCCTGACAGGGGTAGAACTTGCCACTGTGCTGACAGGGGTGGAGCGGTGACCGCCATAAACCTCCTCCTTGGTATAGCCATTCTGCTTACGGCCGCGGGCTGCGGTGGCCTTGAGGTCCTCCTGCTGCATGGTGCTGCGGCGGAAGAGATAACTGTCGCCAGTGATGTCCTGGTTGCGGAAGTCAAAGAAAAGGGCGGGATTGAGGGCCACACCGCAGAGGCGGGTCTCAAAGTGCAGGTGAGAACCTGTACTACGGCCTGTGTTGCCACCGAGACCGATGGGCTGACCGGCACGGACTGTTTGGTTCTCCCTTACGAGATGCTTCGACATGTGTGCGTAGTAGGTCTCCAGACCATTGCTGTGGCGGATGACCACATAGTTGCCATATCCTTTGGCCTCATATTTCACGATACGGACTTTTCCCGACCAAGCGGCGCGGATGGTGTCGCCGATATATACCTTGATGTCGAGACCACGGTGTTGACGGCCCCAGCGAGGACCAAACTGTGAGGTGATCACACGGCTCGGGGTGGGCATACGGAAACCTTTCAGGTTGATGCGGTAGGACTCGGGCAGTGCAGAGGCCTTATAGTGGGTGTCACTGTTGTCCCAGTCAAGATAGAGTTGGGAAGAGGGTGACTCCATGTTCTCACGCTCAATGGTGGCTTGAAGGGCAAGAGTGTCGAGTTGTTTCAGTTTTTTGTCAACGGGCACGTAGCGTGCCATCATATCTTGTCCGCTGGCGGGCAGCGTGGCAATGGTCATAATTGCAGTTATTGCAAGCGTCTTCAATGTTCTTTTAAAATTCATAATCCTCCGTTTTGATTCGCAAAGCACTGATTACGTCTGTTGTAATACTGTCTTTTTCAGTCTGTTTTTGAAATAATTGGCGCAAGAAAACCACGCCGGATTATTTCATTGCGATGCAAAGGTAGTTATAAAAAAGCGGAAAAAAGCACCATTAACAATAATTAGTGCTTATTTAACACTTATTGTTTTGAGACGAAATTTGGGAGTTTAGGAGTTTAGAAGTTTAGGAGTTTAGGAGTTTAGGAGTTTGGGAGTTTGGGAGTTTAGGAGTTTTGGAGTTTTGGAGTTTTGGAGTTTTGGAGTTTAGACATATGATTTGTTTGGCGTGGCGGACGCGATACATCGCGTCCCTACCTGTCGCACCGTCATTTTTGATGGAGTAATCATAATTTTTAATCCTTAATTCTTAATTCTTAATCCTTAATTCCTAATCCTTAATCTTCAATCTTCAATTTTCAATTTTCAATCTTAATCACGAAATCACCCCCCAGTTGATGTTGGTGCGACGCAGGGCGGCGAGCCGCTGCCACAGCATGGCATTGTCGGGATGCTCACAGGTGGGGTCGGCATCGATGATGCGCTGGGCCTCGTCGCGTGCCATCTGCACAATCTGTCCGTCGCGTGCGATATCCGCTATTTTCAGGTCGAAAGCCATGCCGCTCTGCTGCGTGCCCTCCAGGTCGCCGGGACCGCGTAGTTTGAGGTCGGCTTCGGCAATCTCAAATCCGTCGTTGGTGGAGCACATGATGTCGATGCGCCGGGCTGTCACTTTAGTGAGTTTGCGGGTGGTGACCAGGATGCAGAACGACTGTTCCGCGCCACGGCCCACACGCCCGCGCAGTTGGTGCAACTGCGAGAGACCAAACCGCTGGGCGTCGAGGATCACCATCACAGAGGCATTGGGCACGTTGACGCCCACCTCGATGACTGTCGTGGCGACAAGGATCTGTGTCTCGCCCCTGACGAAGCGCTCCATCTCCTCCTCCTTCTCCTTGGGTTTCATCTGCCCGTGTACCTTACTTAAGCGGTATTCGGCGAACACCTGCTTCATGGTGGCGAATCCTTCCTCCAGATTGCGCAGGTCGATGCGTTCGCTCTCCTTGATGAGAGGGTAGACGATGTACACCTGTCGGCCCGCCTGTATCTGCCGGCGGATGCCTTGGTAGAGACTGGTCAGTTGGTCATCGTATTTATGCTGTGTATAGACCGGCTTGCGTCCTGGAGGCAGTTCGTCGATGACGCTCACGTCGAGGTCGCCGTAGATGGTCATGGCGAGGGTGCGGGGAATGGGCGTGGCAGTCATCACCAGCACATGCGGCGGGTTGTGGCTCTTGCTCCACAGTTGGGCGCGCTGTGCCACACCAAACCGGTGCTGCTCGTCGATGACGGCGAGGCCGAGGCGGAAAAACTGCACGGTGTCCTCGATGATGGCATGGGTGCCCACCAGGATATGTACGCTGCCGTCGGCCAGTCCCTCAAGCACTTCCTGCCGCTGCTTGCCTTTGACGATGCCTGTGAGCAGTTCCACGCGGATGCCGTCCATCCCTTTGAGGAATCCACGGATGGTGGCGAGGTGTTGCTCGGCGAGAATTTCGGTGGGTGCCATGATGCAGGCCTGGTAGCCGTTGTCGAGAGCGATGAGCATCGACATGAGTGCCACGAGGGTCTTGCCCGACCCCACATCACCCTGCAGCAGACGGTTCATCTGCCGCCCGCTCTTCATGTCGGCGTGAATCTCGCGGATAACCCGTTTCTGTGCCTCGGTGAGGAGGAATGGCAGGTGGTTGTGATAGAAACCGTTGAAGAACGCCCCTACATGTTTGAGTAAATAGCCCCTGTAGCGTCTGCGCTGGTCGCTGGCATAGCGCAGGATGTTGAGTTGCACATAGAAAAGTTCCTCAAACTTCAGCCGCAGTTTGGCTCGGTCGAGTTGGGTGGCGTCCTGTGGATTATGGATAAAGCGGAAGGCCTCGTCGCGTGAGATGAGGTGCAGCGGACCCGTGATGAAGGGGGGCAGTGTCTCTGGAAGGGGTTGGGACAGGCGGCTGAGGATGCCCTTGACGATACGCTCAATGGCGCGGGAGGAGAATCCCGCTTTTTTCATGCGCTCCGTGGTGTGGTAATGGGGCTGCATCCCCATCTCAGAGAGTTGGATGGTGGCGGCATCGTCGATTTCGGGGTGGGAGATCTGGAAACGGCCGCCATAGACGGTAGGTCGTCCGAAAACGATGTATTCCTTGCCTATGGAGTAGTTGTTGATGATATATTGCGCTTTGGAGAACCACACAAGGTCCATCACCCCGTGCCCGTCGCTGAAATGCGCCACGAGTCGTTTGTTGCGCTTTCCGGTGTCGAAGGTCTCGAAACTGAGGATATGGCCCTTCACCTGCACGAACGACATGCTCTCCATCAGTTCGCTGATGCGGTAGACATGCCGCCGGTCGATGTATTTGTAGGGATAGTGTTCGAGTAACTGCCCAAACGTCTCGATGCCGAGTTCCTTGCTCAGCATCTCCTTGCGCTTGGGCCCCACACCGGGGGCGTACATGATGTCCTGACTTAGGATATCCGTCATACGTCTATACTCCTATTCTCCTACACTCCTAATCTCCTACACTCCTAATCTCCTACACTCCTAATCTCCTACACTCCTAAACTCCTACACTCCTGCAATCTATTCCTCCCCGATGAGGTGCAGGAACTGCATCTTGTGCTGCATGAGTCGGGTGCCTTCCTCATCGCCGGTCAGCATGGAGAGCAGTTGATAGGCATAGGGAAATGAGGCGGCCGGTCCCTCGCCAGTGATGATGTTTCCATCGACGGTGCACAGTTCATGGGTGTATTCGGCTCCATCGAGGTAGACCTCGAAACCAGGAGAGCAGGTGGCACGTTTTCCCCTCAGCAGACCGAGACCGCCGAGCACCATTGGTGCGGCGCAGATGGCACCGATGAGGCGCCCTTTGTCATGATGGGCGAGCAGGGCCTGTCTGACCCCCTCGTGCTGGTTGAGGTTGGCCGACCCAGGCATGCCTCCCGGAAGGAGGAGCAGGTCGGCGTCGCTGAGGTCGGCATCTTCAAAGAGCATGTCGGTCATGACGGTGACACCATGTGATGACTCCACCAAGCGGTTGCCTGTCACACTCACTGTCACCACTTCCTGTCCGCCGCGGCGGAGGATGTCCACCGGAGCCAGCGCCTCAATCTCCTCGAAGCCGTTGGCCAGAAACTCATAAATTTTTGACATGGTTTTTATTTTTTTTAGTTATTGAGTTTTTTAGTTTGGGAGTTTAGGAGTTTAGAAGTTTAGGAGTTTAGAAGTTTAGGAGTTTAGGAGTTTAGACATGTGATTTGCATGTCGTTACGGACGCGATACATCGCGTCCCTACCAGTTGCACCGCCATCTTTCGCAGGAGTAATCATAATTCTTAATTCCTAATTCTTAATTCTTATTTCCTACTATTATGTTTTGCAAAATTAGTCAAAAAAAAGCATTTTTGGGCTTATCATGCACTTTTCTCCACAAAAAACTATATTTTTGCAAGTCCGTAGCGGGGTTCGCTGCATACAAAACATTCAAACCATCTGAAGATGCCGTCCAAGAAACTGAGATTTGCCATTTTTGGAAATATCTACCAGGCCAGGAAATCGGCCTCCATCCAAAAAGTGCTTTCGCTCCTGTCAGAGCGGAAAGCCGAAGTGTATATTGACCGGGAGTTCTACCGCTTCCTCACCGATGACCTGCATTTGGAAGTCGGTGCCAACGGCGTGTTCGACGATGGTATGTTTGATGTCGATTTTGTCATCTCCATGGGTGGCGACGGTACCTTCCTCAGGGCTGCCAGCCGTGTGGGTGACAAGGGCTGTCCCATCATGGGCATCAACATGGGGCGCCTGGGATTTTTGGCCGATGTGGGTCCCGGGGAGATAGAAACCTCCATCGCAGCGCTTTATCAGGGTGACTACAAACTGGATGAGCACTCGCTCATCGCAGTGGAGACGGAGGGCGAGACCTCCCTTGAGGGCTGTCCCTTCGCACTCAATGACATCGCAGTGCTCAAGCGCGACAATGCTTCGATGATCAGCATACGCACCACCATCGACGGCGAGCATCTGGTGACCTATCAGGCCGACGGACTGATTGTGTCGACACCGACGGGCAGCACGGCCTATTCACTCTCCAATGGCGGACCCATCATCGCGCCTCAGTCGGGAGTGCTGTGTCTGTCGCCCGTGGCACCCCACAGCCTCAACATCCGGCCGATCGTCATCCCTGACGATTCGGTGATCCGCATCAGCGTGGAGAGCAGGAGCCATAATTTCCTCGTTGCCATCGACGGCAGGTCGGAGAAATGCAGCGAGGAGACCATCCTCACCATTCGCAAGGCTCCCTACAAAGTGAAAATCATCAAGCGCCACAGTCAGAAATACTTCCACACCCTAAGGGAAAAAATGATGTGGGGCGCAGATACCCGTTAGAAATATGTTCGAAAGACTGAAGAAATATTTCGCCACGGCGAAGAACAAGTACACCTCACGTCAGATCCTGGCGTGGCTCTGGGATGCATGGAAGGGCAACCGGCTCCAGGCTTTCCTCAATGCCATGATCGGTATGTTGGAGGTGGTGGTGAGCCTGTCGGCAGTGTGGGCGATACAGAATGCCATCGACATCGCAGCAGGCGCGAAACCAGGGAATATCTATATTGGCGTGCTCATCATGGCGCTGCTCACACTTACCAATTTCGGACTGAATATCGCCAGCGTGTGGATACGCAACATCCTCGGTGTGCTGGCGCGCAACAGGATGCAGCAGCGACTGCTCGACCGTATCCTGCGCTCGGAGTGGCAGAGCAAGGAGAAACGCCACAGCGGCGACGTCATCAACCGTCTGCAGACAGACGTGGGGCAGGTCATCACCTTCCTTACAGAGACACTGCCCAATACTGTGTCCACCACCACGCTCTTCCTGGGTTCGTTCTTCTACTTATACATGCTTGACCATACCCTTGCACTCATTATCGTCTTCATGATACCTGTTGTGGCGATTCTCAGCAGAATCTACATGACGAAGATGCGTGAACTCTCCAAGGATGTGCGGCAGTCGGATTCCAAGGTACAGAGCGTGCTTACCGAGACCATCCAAAACCGCATGCTCATCAAGATCATGGAGAGCGACAGCGCGATGGTCGACAAACTGGAGAACACGCAGAGCGAACTCCGGCAGAATGTGGTGAAGCGCACGTGGTTCTCGGTCATCGCCAACTTCATCCTCAATTTCGGATTCTCACTGGGTTATCTCATCGCCTTCCTCTGGAGTGCCCTCCGTCTGATGAACCATACCCTTACCTTCGGTGGCATGACGGCCTTCCTGCAACTGGTCAACCGTGTGCAGGGACCAGCCAAGAACCTCACCCACCTGGTGCCGCAGTTCGTCTATGTGTTCACGGCTGCTGAGCGTCTGATGGAGTTGGAGGAGAATCCGCTGGAGGAGCAGGGAAAGCCAGTCTATGTGAAGGGTCCGTGTGGGGTGCGTCTTGAGCATGTCACCTACGCATATGAAGAGGGGGGCAACGTGATTGATGACCTCTCCTTCGACTTCCGTCCGGGAAGTTGCACGGCCATCCTTGGTGAGACGGGTGCCGGAAAGACTACGCTTGTGAGGATGATTCTGGCACTGATGCAACCACAGAATGGCAAGGTGATGATTTACAACGACCATGTCGAGAAGACCTTGTCGCCCCTGATGCGCTGCAACTTTGTCTATGTGCCTCAGGGCAATACCTTGCTCAGCGGCACCATCCGCGACAACCTGCGGCTTGGAAAACTCGATGCCACTGACGAGGAGATGAAAGAAGCGCTGCTGACCAGTTGCGCCGGGTTTGTTCTCGACCTGCCCAGTGGGCTTGACACCGTCTGTTCAGAGTCGGGCGGCGGCCTCAGCGAGGGACAGGCTCAGCGCATCGCCATCGCCAGGGCATTGCTGCGCGACCGCTCCATCATGCTCTTCGATGAGGCCACCAGCGCCCTTGACCCCGAAACGGAGCGCAACCTCCTTAAAAACATCCTTGAGAAACAAGACAAAACCGTCATCTTCATCACCCACCGCCCCGCCGTCATCGATTATTGCGACCAGACGCTCAGGGTGGAGAAGATTTAGCGACAGACTTTCTTTCCGTTGACGATATAGATGCCGGAAGGAAGGGAACTGTTGTCTTTCACCTTCTTCCCGTCGATGGTGTAGATGTGGCTGTCGGTGGACCGCTGTGACTGTGTCTGATTGATGCCGGCGCTCTCGCTCATGAAGTTCTTGAGCACGGAGAGGGCGGGTTCGGCGCGGCCGGTCTGGTTGTCGAAAAGTCCGGCATTGTACCATCCGTCGGTCACGCGCTTGGTGTTCCAGTCGAGTCCATATTCGTTGGCTTCCATCCACCACCAGAAGAGTCCGTTGACATTGGCATGCTTGTTGACAATCTCGATGAGTGCCTCGGTGAATGCCTTTTGTCCCTCACCATTGATGGGGTAGGTCTTGGATAGGTCGTAACTGACAGTGTTGGGTTGCCAGTCGTGATAATAGCCCACTTCTACCAGCATGATTTTCTTCTCGGGGAAACGTGTCTCCAGTCGGGTGAGTGCGGTGTTGAGGGCATTGAGGTTGCCGTGGAAATAGGAGTAATAGGAGAGGCCAATGATGTCGTATTCCACGCCATAAGTCTTCATCTTGTCGTAGAAAGCCTGCAGGATGTCGGGCTGTGCTACCCGCTCGGTATGTATGATGACCTGTGCCTGCGGACATTCATCCTGGCATGCCTTGATGGCGTTTTTGAGCAGTTGGGAAAAGCGCTGCCAGTTGTTGTCGTTGTTGGGGTGGCATTTCTTCAGTTGTGAGGCATTGTCGCTTGACTTTCCCCACAGCATGCCGTAACTGATCTCGTTGCCTGTCTGGATGAAGTCAGGCGTGGCACCGGCGGCCTTCATCTCCTGCAGCACCTCACGGGTGTAGTTGTAGATGCGCTCATAGAGTTCGTTGTCGCTCAGTCCGGCCCATGCCTTGGGTGTCCATTGCTTGGCGGGATCTGCCCACGTGTCGGAATAGTGGAAGTCGAGCATCAGCGCCATGCCGGCGTCCTTGATCATCTTGCCGAGTCGTTTGACATAGGCCAGATCCTGCACCACGCCTTGTCCCTTGTCATCGGAAGAGGCGTTCTCTGGGTTGACGAACAGGCGCACGCGCATGGTGTTGAGTCCCTGCTCACCGAAGTAGGCGAGGGGATCGGTGATGGCATTTCCGGCATTGTCGAAGTATTTTGCCCCATGGTCAATGTAGGACGGCAGGAGCGAGATGTCGCCGCCTAAGTACTTGCCGTCGGCGAATGTGGGAAGGGAAAGAATGCTGAGTAGGATGGTTATGATTAGTTTCATGTAGGTGTGTCTTTTTTTGAGAAAAGCCTGCCATGGAGCATGGCAGGCTTGTAGGTTATGGTGATGAGGTTTATTTGCCTTCTTCCTTGGCCTCTTCCTCTACAGCGGGGTGCAGGTATTGGTCAATCTCCTCGGCGGTGAGTTCCATGTAGGTCTCGTTACCGGCCTTGGTGGAGTAGCGGAACATGGCACTGTAGTTGAGTTCGTTGAGCAAGGGGAGCAACAGGGTGAGGTTGATCTTCGAATATTTCACTTTTTCAGCGATGTCCTTAGGAGTTGACTTTCCAGCCTTGTCGATGCGGGTGGCCATAGCAGCGATGGGTGCTCTGACGTCAGCGAATTTTGCCTTGTCGTCATCCACGCTGATGAAGAAAGTCTCGCAGCCGTCCACGACCTTCACCTTGGTCAGTGAAAGACCTTCGGCGATGTCGATAGGCAGTTTGGCACTCAGTTGCTGGTTGTAGAGCGGGAGAAGGATGGGAGCGATCTGACCTCCGGCGGCCTCAAACTCACCATTGAACTTCTTCAGTTCATCTGCAGCCACAAGGATGGGCTCCTCGCCACTGAGGTTGCACTTCACGCCGAAACCAGCCTCTACCATCTGCTTCACCAATTCGGGATTTTTGCGCTGGAGTTCAAGCACGAGATAGCGGGCCACGAGAGAGTGGTCTACTTTGTCGTTTTCCATCAGAGCCTGTACGGGGGTGACGTCAAACTCCACCTCATTTTCTGCCAACTTGATGGCGGTGGCCTCACCTAAGTTGTCGAGGGCGATAGGACATGCCTTGGAAGCCTCGTCGATGGCTGCCTGCAGTGCCTTGGTGTCTTTGCATCCTGTCAGCATCATCGTGACGACGGCCAGCAAGGAACATACGAATAGGAATGATTTCTTCATTTTTTTATAGTTTATAGGTTTGACAGATTTGTTTTTGCACGAATTTTCGGCAAAGATAGTGAAAGCCGAAGACAATACAAAACAAAAACCCAAGTTTTTGTTTTTATTGTTGAGGCGCATCCTATCTTCGACCCTGTGTCACAGATAGTGAAAGCCGAAGACAATACAAAACAAAAACCCAAGTTTTTGTTTTTATTGTTGAGACGTCGACTCGTCTGCCATCGTCTTGGAACTGAAGTTCAACTGCGATGCGGACAGCGTCATCGACCAGATTCTCCGCAAGCAATACCCCCAGAAGGTGGTGCAGCACACAGGCAATCTCCTCCTTGTAGGCATCAACTACAACCGAGAGACCAAGACCCACGAGTGCCGCATTCAGGAATGGAAATGATAGACGTTGAGGTGGAATCCTTTGTCTTTCACCTCAACGTCTGTGCAGATGGCGGTTTTTGTACTTATGGCCTTCCCAAAATTATGTCCACCACTTTCAATGCATCCGTGATGTTGACCTCACCATTCTTATCCATGTCCGCATTGGAGAAAAGGAATATCCTGATTGGACGGTTCAGGATGTAATCCACAATCACTATCACGTCAGTGATGTTGACCTCATTGTCGCCGTTCGCATCACCTTTGCGGGAGGAAATGATGTTGCTGAAGTTTTTCCACACGTCGGCAGTTTTGTAGTCATTTACCGCAGAGGAGAGTACGATGAGCGTGCAGCCATCATAATGGTCAAAGGTTTCCTCGCTTATCTTCAGTGGGGTAGGGATGTCACATCTGACATTGTCCAATGCAGTACAACCCCTGAAGGCATGGTCGGCAATGTCATTCACCGAATTGGGAATACAGACACTTGTAAGGCTTGTGCAGCCGTCGAACATCTCCTCGCCAATCTTATTTGGATGAAGGTCAAGGAGATTGATGCTTGTCAGGCTTTTGCAATCGGCAAACATCCTGTCATTCAAACAGCCATTGCCATCGAAATGACTCAGGTCAATTTCTTTCAGGCTTGTGCATCCCGCAAACATTTCATTAGCATCATAGTCAACCATAATGGGAATAAGGTCATCATCATCTTCCACATTTTCACTTTCAAGTGCGAAAAGGTTGATATGTTCCAGACTGCTGCAGTTTTTAAACATCTGATAAAAACCACTCCCACCTTTCCATCGAGAAGGAGGTCCACCTGGTTTGTCTGGCGCGGCCCAATCTATGCAGCAAGAAACGATGAAATGACTGACATCAATGCTATTGAGACTGCTACATCCAGCGAACATTCTGCCCATACTCATGGATGATGAAGTGTCGAAATGGCTAAGGTCAAGGTTCCCAAGGCAACTACAGCCTTCAAACATACCATCAAAGATTTCAACATTTGACATGTCGAAATGGCTGACATCAATCTCTTTCAGACTGCTGCATCCAGCGAACAAATTACCCATATAAATCACATTTGACGTGTCGAAATGACTGACATCTATCTCTTTTAGGCTTCTGCAATTCATAAACAAGCCCTCCAAACTCTTTAATCCTGAAGTGTCGAGACCTTCCATCACGATTCTCTCCAGGCTGCTGCAATCTGCAAACAGATAATCAATACCAGCATATTCGGCTTCAAACCAATCATATTCGGAGCTAATGCTTGAGAAATCAAAATGACTGATGTCTATTTCTTTCAGGCTGCTGCATCCGGCAAACATCTTTCTCATGTTGGTTACCTCTGAGGTGTTGAGATATTCAATACCTTTGATTTCTTTCAGTGAACTGAATCCGTTGAACCATTTGCTGAGGGTCGTTGGGCGAAGATTGGCGATGGACTCATCGAACACCACGGTTCTGACCTCTTCTGGCTTGTCGGCTGCTGGACCGCAATAAGGATGATATTCTATTCCAGGTAAAATGGGCAAGCCACCATAATCGACCTTCCTGTAACCTCCTAGCAAGTGGATGTCTCCATAACTACTGTGAACTGGCATTTGGTTGTCATAATAGAGTGTAAGCGTACCGTCAGAAAGCACGGAATATAGTTGCGGAGAGTCCGTGTCGACCTTGATTTCAAACGGAATGTCATCTGTCTCCATCGTCTCAAATTCATTTGGCCAATCTGCCACATTATTGTAATAGCACAAAGCAATGTTTCTTAACGTACACATATATGATAGATTGTTCGAAACATTGCAGGGAATTCTTACACGTAATCTGAAGCCATCAGGCAATAATGTGTTCCAATTTGGGTCGCTGCAACATAGAATCAGAACGCCACCATCGGCTTGCTTCCTTGTCTTTATCATGTTATCCCAATTATCATCCCAATACTCAAAAATGTCCTCATAGTATTCTTCTATGAAATATTTATAAATATCATCATCAGTCAAGAAGACTCCTTCTGGGAGATAGAGAGACATCTGAAAGCCTTTCAGATTTTCCAACATACTTTTATCATTAAAAAGAACCGTTATATCTGTTGTCGTTCCCGGTCGAGCATCACCCACATTAACCGTGATTCCTTCAGCCATGGCCGGGGTAGAGGTTATGAGAAACAAGGCAAGGATTAACCTTTTTATTATCTTATTCATATTTTTCAAGATGAAGTATTGTTATTCAACTAATAATCAAATAGATGAGAGTTGAAAATTAATATTCCAGTTCTGTATTATTAATAATGACGATATCGGTGATGTTAATCTTGCCATCTTGGTTCACATCCGCTCTGTAATAGAAAGGGGAGTCTGAACTCCAGCCGGCCATGATATCTGCCACTATTTCAATGTCTGCTTCGTCTATCTCTCCGTCGCAGTTGACATCGGCACCGTCGATAATTTCTTTAAATTCACTCCAGTAGTCAGTTCCAAGATATTCACCATAACATCTAGCTGGAACATAGAGCGTCGCATTCTGACGGTTGGGGAAGGCATCCTCATCGATGTCGATGGGGTAGGGGATGTCAACAGTGACGCTTGTCAGGTTGTTGCATTTAGCGAAAGCCCCATTTCCGATTTCAGTCACATCATAGCTGATGCCGTTGTAGGTGACTGCGGCAGGAATCGTGATACTGGTGACATTAGTTACCGAAGCGACCACTTTGGCGGTATGAGTCTTGATGTCTAAGTCGTAAAAGAGATTGCCGATTTGCACGGATGATGCGGTTGCCTTAACGGTGATATGAAATGATGTGTCAGCAAATCTTTGCTGACTGGTCGCCGTGGTTGTGAATTTTTGTGCGGTCAGCACAGCCACACTGGTTGAACCCGCGATTTCCTCGGAAGCAATCAAGGTGATGTTGACCAGTGCTCCGCTGTTGCCGGAGAATACCGCCCCATCGGTGAATGCCAGGAAACGGTATTTGTTGTTTCCTATGTCTTTTGCAGTAAAGGAAGTGCCGTCCGTCGAACGGTTGGGATTGATGGAAGCTTCCAAACTCCCATTGCTGTTCTGGCTGACTGAAATGCCCTCCGGGAGTACAAGGTCGAACTGAAAAGAAATGTAACTGTAATCGTTGTTGTTCAGTTTGATGGATACCTGGCATTTCTCTCCGGGTGTCATTGTGACATTACCGACAGCGAGGTTGTCGGCGAAAGTGTTGCCCGCTAATGCGAGCAACACATGGATCAATATACAAACTTTTTTCATTTTACAACTGTAGTTTTACCATTGACAATATAAATTCCTTTGCTTACAGAATGGTTTCGGAGAATCTTTACGCCATCTATGCTGTAGGTATTGCCATTCACCCTTTCATTGCTCTTCACGTAGCTGATATAGTCTGTTACTGGCATATTTTCATGACGGCACCTCATTCTGAGGCTGTCAATGAAGTACACATTTTCTATATCCAACTTACAGGAATTGCTCATGCTGAAGGCCAGCAGTTCGCCTTCATTTCCGCCGAAGGCTTCATTCTCAGGAGAGTGGATAATTACCCGGTAATGGTTTTTGTCCTCCCTTTGCATGAAGTTTACCAGGTGCTTTCCGCCTCGATTGGCGTTGAGTTCGATGCTCTCAATGTCAGCCTCCCCCTCGGTGATGACGATGTCAAACTGGGCGGCGATGTATTTTTGTCTGTTGTTGAGACAGATGCCATAAATGTTGTCCTTCTTCTCGAAGGCCACTACTTCTTCCATATCGTCCATGAAGGTGGTGTTAGCCTCTTGGTCAGGATTCTCTGCTGTCAGGATTCTTGGCAGTGCGATGGAAATGTCCGTCACGTCCACCTCGCCGTCTTTGTTCAGGTCGCTGACTTCAAAGACGAAGTCCTCTGACGGATCGTTGATGATGTATCCCACCATCTCTGTGATGTCGTCGGCATTCAGTTGGCTGTCGCCGTTACTGTCTGCCTCACGCGGTTTCTCGACGAGGGTCCAGGAGTTTCTGAACCATTTTCCATTATCCTCAGATAAAGCCCGATAGGCCTCCGAACAGCCGAAGGGCACATACCAGGTGCAATAGTAGGGAACGCCCAAGTCATCGTCGGGTCTCATCAAACCTCCCTCCCAGTTCCAGTCAAAGAGGCCGCCGCCTTCATTTAAGGGAGATATCCCTTCTGTTCTTCTCACCTCAATGATAGAGGGGTTTTCGATGTCACAGTTCACCCTTTCCAACGCCTTGCAATTCTTGAAATTGGCACCCCAAAGTTCTTCTATGCTGTTGGGCAGATAGAGATATTTCAGGCTTGTGCAGTTCATGAAGGCATTGTGTCCCACTTTCTTGATGTGTTTGGGCAGCACCAATGAGGTGAGGCCGCTGCAGTCGGTGAATGCATATTCGTTAATGGTGTCCAAGGAGTCGGGGAAGGTGATGTTCGACACGGTACATCCGTCGAAGGCATGCTTACCGATGCGTTTCAGGGACTGTGGCAGGGTGAATGACTTGAGGTTCATCGCTCCGTAGAACGCATAGTCGGCAATTTCCTCCACACTGTCTGGCAGCACATAGTTTTCCGCATATTTGGCTATGGGATAGCGGATCAAAGTCTTCCCGTCTCTTGAGAACAATACGCCTTGGTTGATGGAGTAGTTGGACGTATAGTCTGTCTCGCCTCCCAGGCCGATATTAGGATCCGCCTCGATGATGCCTTCATGGATAATGGGAGAATAATCAACGCTGAATTCCTGGAGTGAGGTACATCCGTTGAAAGCCGTTGGTGAGATGCTGGTGGTGCGGCTTGGTATGGCCAATGATTTAAGCGACGTACAACCTTCAAAGGCGCGGTCGGGAATACATGTGATTTTAGGGTTCAAATACACGTATTTGAGATTCTTGCAGTTACTGAAAGCCCCCTCTCCGAATTCCTCGACCCAATCAACATAGATGCTGTCGATGTCCGTATAGCTGAAAGCATCTTTTGCAATATAGTCTGTTCCAAAGGGTATCTCATAAACTTTTTTCCCGGCAACGGGATAACGAACTATAACAAACTTGGACTCCCATCTGTCTATATATTCCTCTTTATATAATACTCCTTCATAATCATAGTATGAATAGGGATTATAAGGAGCAGTATATGCCGCAAACGCGGTGCATCCTTCTCCTGCACCTTTTATCTCGTTTGCGGTTTGAGGGAAAGACATAGTCTCGAGGCTTGGGCAGTGGGTGATGGCTCCGATGTATTCGCATCCCTCTGGAATGTCGAGTGTTTTCAGTTTGGTGCAGTTCGTCATACCCTCAAATTTCACCATGTTTGAGGGAAGTACGATTGACCTGAGATTGTCGTTGGGATGCTGTTCATCAGCGAACATATACATGCCGACCACATTGTCTGACGTATAATAACTCTTATAATAGTTGACATAATAATAGTTGACGCCTCCGCTTACGATAGTGGCATCCGACAAGTCGATATGAGCCAGGATGCCGTTGAGCGTCATGTCTCTGATGAGGGCCACGTCCGTCCCGTTGATGGGGCCGGTTACTTTCAGGCTCTTTATTTTGTATCTGCTTGCTCCGATCTTGTTGAGAAGTTCTTCCGCATTGTCCACGGCTACCTCCAGAACATCGTTCACATGAAGGCATTCAGCCATTTCCGAGTCGTTCCAGTTGCTCTTCACTGCGATGGCTTTGATGAGTGCCGTGGCTTTACAGTTGAAACTGCCGGTATAGCGCGTACCAGTTCCTGTACCGGGTTGGTCGCCATTGATGGTGTAATAGATCACTGATGAGGGCGTGGAGCAAGTGATGGTGATGATGCCGTTGTCGTCTGTGATGACAGGTGTCTCCACCTTAAAGCAGTCGGCAGTCTCTGTAGCCTCCTCTGACATCTTGCCGTTTTTGACGGCAATGGCCTTGATGGTGCTGTTTTCTGTCAACTGTACGGGTTGGGTGTAAAACGAGGAAGACATGGAGGGTGATGTCCCGTCTAAGGTGTAGAAGATGTCTGCACTCTTAGTGGGGCAGGTGATGGTCACTGCTCCCTCGTCATCAACCAGAATGAGTGGGACCTCCACTTTGCTGTTGTCAGGCTGCTGATAGGTCATCCTTGTTGCTCTGTATTGGGTGAGTTTTTGCTTGGTATCCGCCGTTATGCAGCCCCACACATCTTCAGTAATGAGCAGGGAGTCGGACAGTGAAACTTGGATTCTCACGCTGTCAGCAGCCGAATATTTGTTGAAAAGACAGTTGCTTCCTAATTTCTGACCGGTAGGAACGGTGAGTATCCCATATTTGTCAATCATACCATACACGCAGTTCTGGGAATTGCGGATACCTGATTCGCTTCCCTTTGGGTCGATACCAAACAGCCAGTATTTCGTCGTGTCGGCCACATCATGGGCAACCGTTACGGTCCATTCCAATTCATCCCCGTTCTCATCCAATGCGACGGCTCTGTAGGTGCCGATTGATGGCTTGGGGCTTTCTGGAACGCCCCTTGGAGTGAATGTGACCATTCCATTTTGCACTTGAGCCAGGTAGTAGTCGGTGGCCCCGTTTGTCGTTCGGATGGGAGAGCGGGTTTCTCCTCCGTCCGCTGTGGAATAGGCGGCAATGTAGTATTGGGACCCTTCGGTGAAAATGGAGGAATCCAAATGGAATGATGATGTATAGCTATAGTAATAATCCCCAGAATAGTTAATGTCTGTTTGGGCCAGTGTGGTGATAGGGTTGAAATCCAGGTCATACAGTCCTATGCAAATTTTCCCCTTGTATTTTTGCTCGGGATAATATCCGCAAGAGTTATAAGAATTATGATAGGCATTGATCCATCGGGTAGAATTGATAGAGACTTTGCAGGGATTGCTGACCCATCCGTCTGTAATGAGCTGTTGTTCGGCAAATAACCCATCCTCATAATTGTCAGTAGAGTCTTTGCTGACATAACATATCATTTTGTGAAGACTATTATAGCGGTATTTTCTTTGGGGAGTGTTGATGGCATTTATTTTATAATATCCGTCATCGGTTCCTTGCCACCCCATGTTGATATGGAAATAACCATTTGGGTTGCAGCCGTCGATTACAAAGGTATGGCCACTGCCTGTCGCATCATTTTTAGAACTATACAGGACTGGCATTTTCTTGTCAAGATTATCTATGATGATTTTTTCCCAGTCTTCGGTGGAGAAATATGACCTTTCAAAATATTTGATATTGGGGTTGTAGCCAAAATAGTGAATGAGGGCATAAGCCATGTCCATAGGATAGGCTCCAGATTTATCAGAACCATAGTCCATCAGGATGGCGTTGCCGCAGACATGCATCAGCGTGGCGACTGCTTTTTTCTGGGCATTGCTGTATTTGCCATTGTAGTCATTGGCCATGTTGTTCCAGTCGAACTGGATGCCGTTGAATCCCATCTTTTGTTCGATGCCCCGGCTTCTTGTTTTATAGCTTACCTCACCATGCCCCTCTTTGGGCCATTTCCAGTAGTTCATCACTTGAGCCATGGCAGTAGCCACGCAGCCCGTCACGCTTCTTTGGTTGTATTTTGGGTCAATGGGGCAAAAGCCATTATAAGGAGAACCTTGGCTCCATTGTGTCTTGATCAGCGGATTGATATCCGGGTAGGTTGTCTGCTGGACATGTTTCATGCTTTCCGCCTCTCCGCTTGCCAAGGCTTCAAATTCATCATCATAGCTGCTGATGAGGTCCAACAAGCCCTCAGGCGCATTGTTTGGGTCAAAGGCATTGTTATCAGAATAGCCTAAGATTTCATACATCCGCTCGTCGGCGGAGACGATGACAAACCGCTCATTGGCCTCGTCATTGACAATATAGCAACTGCCTGCACCGTTTTGTGCTTTCGTCTTCCTTGCCCCGTTTTTTTGCATGGCCTTGCGGACATTTGCCTGAGGCACGATTTTCAGTTTTCCGACCGCAGCTTTTTGGCTTTCAAAGAATGCACGCGCGATGTCAGTCGCCTCATTCTCACTTCTTTGCTGTGCCGTCACACAGATGCAACACAGCAGGAGGAATAGTAGTGGTGGAATTCTTTTATTCATGGGTGTAAGATATGTTTATTTGATGGATAGAGATATATTATTGCAAATCATTCTGTATGAGACGTGTAGAATGTAGGACATCAGTAATGTGAGATTTATATAGCCTTACATTGTCGTTATAGCCATTTCGATTAATGCTTAGTTCACCATTTTCCGCCCAATAAAAAAGTAAGGATCCCTGACCGACATATTCATCTTCATCATAATAGCCTGCTGCAGGCAGGAATAGTTTGTTTCCGTTAGGGGCTGTGAAGAGCAGACCAAGAAATCCACCCAGAAAACTCCAATTGTATGAACATTCATATTGTAGTTCATAAATATCATCATCTGATGGCAGTTTCCATCCCTCTCCTTCCCACTCGTTTCTATATTCCTCGTTTTCTATATACCCAAAATCTATATAAGAACCATATCCCTCAGGTTTGTTTGCTCCCACGTTGCAGCAAGCCCATTTCGCGCCTGAGGGAAGTCCAAGGTCAATGACATGAGGGTGATGGCTGTCAGGGCAGATGAGGGTGATATCTTGTTTTGCTTCACCTGTTACTTTCACCTCTATGATTTCTGCCTCTAAGCTCTTTGTGTCCGTCACGGTTATTGTGGCAGTTCCTTCATTGACAGCTGTGATGATGATGTCATTTCCGTCTAAAAACACTTCTGCCACATTTTCATCGCTGCTCTTAATGCTGTAGCTTCCACTTCCTGAAATAATACCCACTGTTATCTGACTGCCCTTTGTAAGACTGAAAGCTGTTGCTGTCAAATGTATCGATGGATAAACAGCCTTTTCGGCAACAACGGGGCGAACAGAGTGACCTATATAGCGGGAATTTGTGGAATTGCCGATTTGGGAATTGCCGAAATAGAAATAGAGGTTGAAAGCCTCATCCAGATTTGACGGGTCTTGTGTCGATGACCAGTATTCTCCTAAGGGGGGATCATTGTAAAATTCTTCATTCCATTTATAGCCTGCATAAGGTAGGAATACGCTGCCACCGTTAGGACCAGTGATTTTTCTCCCTTCAATCATTTCTTCAAAAAGACAGTTATCTACCAGCTCTTTCATTTGTTCCGACGTTGGCATCATCCATGAGCCGCCCCATTTTACATGTGCAGCGTCATACTTTGTGCCGGCTATGTTACTGCCAATGGAATAACAGGTTCCTTCTGAATCGTCGCAATGAGTATAGCTGCTCCAGTCGTATATATATTTTTCCTCTGTCTCGCCCCAGGCATAATAACCACCGTAATCCTCAGGCGTGGTCGCTCCTACATTGCAACATGCCCATTTTGTGCCCGAAGGCAGCCCCAGGTCGATGAGGTGTGGGTGATGGTCATCGGGGCATTCAAGATAAGACTTAGGTACATTATCATCTGGAGTGTATCGCCCTAGAATGTAGCCTACGACCAGCAGGGCATCAGTCAGGTCAATAGATCCATTGTTGTTCACATCAAAATGAAGACTCTGCGCATTGGCCGTGATTGACATGAGCATCCATGTGGTTATAATAATCAATTTCTTCATGATGTTTGCAATTGAATAGTCGTTATCGCGAAATGCCCTATATTGGGCATCTTTGGTTAATCATTCATTTCATATCGTTCTTGTACGAGTAGTTATTTCACGACCACTTTCTTTACGGAACCATTATTCATTCGGATGATATTGATGCCATGCTTAGGGGCATTGATTTTCTGTCCGTCAAGACTGTATCGTTCTACAATTTGTGGGTGTGTTTGAGTTTCATTGATGGAAGATGGATCAATTGTTTTGATTGAAGTCTGGGCAGCGTTGATGTATTCACCTGTATCGGCGTTGAGTAGCAGGGTTATCATCTTCAATTTTGACTTATCCTGAATAATGGTGTTGCCACTGATATCAGCGATAAAGGTATAATTTTGTGGTGTGCCGGCCTTAATAACGTTTTCTACTGAGCCTTCTACACCATAAAGGGGTTGCCAGGCAGCTACTGCCACATGGTTGAAAACCACGCCACTGACGGAACTTGGCTGCTGGCACCAGTATTGAAGGTCGGGGTCGGTATCACTTTCACCACTATAGAAATTGGACTGTGCCCAACCTGGTCCTGAACCCGTCAGACCATCAGCAGTCAGTACATATCCAATAGCATAATTTCCAGACATGTTGAGTTGGAATGTGGTCTTCGTGTCAACTCTGATTTCGGTCTGTTCTGAGTTTATCCAGAATGCATCGGCCTGTATGGCCGCAGATGTATGATTATCTATAGTATTCTTGATGGAATTGACCACTGTATTGGTGCCGATACCTGCTCCTTCGGTCCTGTTGGCGACACCTGTCGGATAGCCCTTACAAAATTTCTCAATGACGGGCATATATTCTTCAATTCCCATGGTTTCGTCGTTGTGAACAGCGATAATCGCGGCCTTATTACCAAACTGCTCATTTGCTTTGTTCATTGCTATAATACCCCGTGGGCACCAGCCACACCATGTGGCGGTAAACTCTTCGAAGATGGGCATAAACTGAGGCTTTTCCAATAGGTTGTACTGTTTTATGTCTGTCTTGTTGTTATACGACTCATTGATTTGGCCGTTCACTTCGGTTATTGTGATGGAACGGTTGTGGATGGCAGCTTCCACATCGGTAGGTATGGGGATAGAGATTGTCGACATGGCCATCATTTCCGAAATGTTCGCCTTGGTGGTTCCACTTGCCACCTGCTTGCCATCTGTTTCGATAACATATCCCACACTTTTAACGGGTGTAGCACCATTGTTCTGGAGTTTCAACTGCAATGTCTGTTCAGAGTCTTTTAGAGTATAAATGTGGTCGTCCGAATAGACGTTTACGGCATTGTTTTTGAATTGTCCGTTAGAAAGTATGCGTACCATAAGGTCGCCGCTGCGGTTTGACCATGATGTGTTGCTGGATGTGGAGATATAATAGCCAGAGGTATAAGGTGTATTTGATAATCGGTAGCTGACAGGATAGTCAGAATAGTATTTGTTCTTTGCCAAGATAGTGAAGGAGTAGCCCACGTACAGTCCGCCTTGAGGAATGACATGTGACTTCTTGAATTTAACTTCATTGAACTGGGAAAACTTGAGTTCACTCATAGGCAGTTGCACCATCTCCAAATCGGCCTGTCCGCCAAAGTCAGGCAGGGTGGTTGAAACCCAGTATTGAATATCTGACACATCCGAGTCCAAAAAGTAAAACGAGAGGCCGTCTATGGTGGTATCATTGCCTCCTATGTAACCGTACGGCACGTAAGTTGCCACGTAATAACGTTCTGCCTTGGAACTGCCGTAAATATACCAATTGCCTTCTTTATCATAGTAATACCACCACACCTGTTTTTGATTGTTGGTAAATAGGATGTTGATACTTTTAGAGATCCTGCCGATGGTGATGGTTAAAATGGCCTCTACCATGCCTTCTTTCTGTAGGCCGGTAGCATCGAACTGCACCTGCTCAGTGTTGTTTGCTGTGAATGTTTTGTATTTGGTGGATGTGCCGCTCATAGGGGTACAATCACCACCCATACACCATTGCATCAATGATGGTTCCAATGTGTTAGACAAAATCCGCAAAGAGGCTGTAGCTTTTGCACTTGTGGCATCATCTAACTTGATTACAAGGCCATTGCTTGGATTTGAGTGAGGATTTGTTTCACAAGAGAGTTCTCCCAAGTCATTTTCTACGGCATCAATGGCTACCGTAGTTCCATCGTCAAGAATACGGCCCTGATACCAAAAATCGAAATTCTGTGAACTTACTGCTGCGAATGTCGCAAATAGTGCTGTCAGCGTGATGAAAAGTCTTTTGTTCATAGCGATATGAGTTATATGATCTATATTTTTTTCAGATGGAAACAAAATATTGAATGGCCTTGGCTACGGGTATCTTATTGTTGTGTGTCACATTATAATATCTTTTTCCGAAGAGAATTCGTATGGGCAAAGTATTAATCCTTGCCCATACAAATTATTGATAGTTTATTATTTCACGACCACTTTCTTACCGTTTCGGATATATATCCCCCGTTTGGGAGAGGTGGTGCGGACTCCCTGGATAGAATAGACAGGTTGGCTGGTGTCTTCTCCCATTGTGATGGTCTCAATGTCATTGACGATAGTCAGATTGAACGTCGCATCTTCTGGATAGACAGGGTAGGAGCCTGAGGCATCCTTGGAAGTCAACTCGATTGCTCTTATTGAGCATGGGTGAACTGCGTGCTTTGCTGAATGTTCTGCTTTCAGTTTAAAGGTGCAGATAAGACCACTCTCATCTTTGATTGGCTCGGAAGCAATATTATAACATACAACGCGGGATGTGGATGAACCAGGGATGTTGTAGAATTCGATTTCCCATTTGTCACCCTCGCATCTTCTGCCAAGTTCGGCTGCCTCAATGCTGACATGTTCGGGAAGGTTGACAGTAAATGAAAAGCCATAGACTGCTACTCCAGGATTGTCGAGGTTGATTCTCAGCATACCAGGATTGACATTGTGGTCGATATCAATGATTCCATCCTCTGCGATAAGAACTGGCTTGTTGGGGCTGGGATTATCATCTCCGTAATAGGTAAGCTGGAAATTATCGAAGGCAGTCCAGTTGTTGTAATGGAACGACTCGTCGCCTCGGATGCCGATTTCTATTTTTTCAGATCCTTCTGGAATGCTAAAATACAGTTCATTGTTGTATGCCCCGGTTTGGAAGGTATAGCCGGCCTCAGTCATCGTATTGGGGATGTAGCCATGAACGGTTTTGATGCCGAAGCCCTTCTCCCGTTCAGATGTGGCATCGTCAAAGATTGATTTCAACGGAACTTGTTTGTCTGCTGCAAACAGATAGGCATCAATCTGCTCTTCACCATTGGTTCGTCTTGTCGTGGCATCGCTGTAACCTCCGTCACGGTAAAAGCCCTGTGCCTCCAATTTGTAATATCCGGGAATCAGAGAGATGACTTGACTTACAGAGAAGGAGTTGGAGCACATGATGTCGCCATTGCGGAAAACCTCCATGATAGGTTCTGTGTCTATATCTGAGATTCCATAATTGCAATAGGCACTGCCAATAATTCTGTTCCAGGCTGATAAACGAATGTCTCTGGCATTGTTGATGTTCGGGCTTTGGATGAGGAATGTGGCATCCGCAGGATTCGTGGATGATGCGTTGGAAAGGGCTGCCATCCGCTGTGCATACATCTCGTCCGCTTTGACAAACTCCCATTGGGCTCTCTTGTCTGAGGCTGATTCTCCTTCAAAATCGGCAAGGTTATTCTTGTCATTGGTAGTCAGCAGGAAACCATTGTCAGCCTTGATGGTAAAGATTCCATCCGACAGTTGGGTGATCTCATGGTCGATGCCAACACCATTATCCACATAACCCTCTGTGCCGAGTGCTCCATCTGTGGACTGATTGTATAAAAAGCCTGAGTAAAGACGCCAGTGTTTTCCATCTTGGGATTTACGCAAACGAAGGTCGAGTCCTCGTTTGTCCACTGCGATGTGTGTGCCCCAGTTGCCACCATTGGTGATAAACAAGCCGGAGGCAACATTCCTGAGATAATAGGTTCCTTCCTTTATGGGGTCTGGGTCAGGTGATGGTCCAGGTGACGGCACAGAATAAACAACTTTATCGGGCTTGATCTGTGTTTCATCGGGTCTTGCCAGAACAATATTGTTAAGTACAATGTCACCGCCGTTGAAGCTGGCATCAGCCACAAGGGTCATCTTGATGATGGCTCCGCTGTTTCCGGATAAAGCAATATTCTTGCTGGAAATGAGAATAAAACGGATAATGTCGCCTATTGCATTGGCATCGATAGAGTGATTTCTCGATGTGGTACGACCTGCTATGTCATACACATAGTCTCCACCTTGCTTCTTTAATGAGAGACCCTTGGGAAGACTCAGGTCAAACTGCACCATGGTAATCTCGTCATCGGGATTGGAAAGGTCGATGAAGATTTCCTTCTCTTCGCCTACTTTGATATTAAACGGTTCTATTGACAAAGATGCATTGCTTGGGGTAGGAGGATTTTGCTTTATAACTGTCACAGAGCATGTTGCTGTCACGCCGCTTCCGTCATGGGCCTTGCAGGTGATTGTGGCTGATCCTGCGGCTACAGCCGTCACTAAACCTGTGTTGCTGACAGTTGCTACATTCGTATTGCTTGATGTCCAAGACACACTTTTGTCCGTTGCATTTGTTGGTGACACCGTAGCTGTTAATTGCAGCGTTTCACCCACGTTTAGCGTGGTGGAAGTTTGATTTAAGGAGATTTTGTTGACAAGAATATTACTTGGTGGTATTGTTTTTTTATAAGCGTCGAGTTTTATCTGTTCTTCATTTGGACTTGCTAAAACGATACCGTCCAAAACTATTTCACCGCCGTTGAAGCTGGCATCAGCTACAATCGTCATGCTGATGATGGCTCCGCTGGTTCCGGTTAAAGCAATATTTTTGCTGGAGATGAGAATAAAACGGATATAGTCACCCATGGCATTGGCATCGAGCGAGTGATTCTTCCAGGTGGTTCGACCTGCTATGTCATACACATAGTCACCATTCTCCTTTTTCAAAGAGAGGCCTTGGGGTAGGTACAGGTCAAACTGTACCATCGTAATTTCGTAGAATGGGTTGGTCAGTTCAATGACCATTTCTTTCTCTTCACCTGCACTGATAGTAAAATCTTTTTCTATAAATAGTGACATTGAGGGAGGTTCGGATGGACTGTCCGCCAACATTGGCATAGAGATGATGGCTGAAGTAATCAGCCACATAAGTAATAATAGTTTCTGTTTCATAGTTTTTTGATTATTATATTTGAAATGCTTTTCTTTCAAAACCTTGCCTATCTCCATGACATAGTGGAGACTGGCAAGGTTGTTGCTTGCTTATTTGACGACAATCTTCTTGCCGTTTATTATATTGATTCCCTTTCGGGGAACATAGAGTCGTTGGCCGGCGACGTTATAGACAGGTTTGTCTGTCTTTTGGTCCACGAAGATGCCTTTTATTCCAAGCGTCAGGTCGCCAGGTCTTGTTTCTTGTTCACGGGGTGTCACCAGCAGGATGTTCTCCACAGAAACTGTGCCTCCCTGGTAGTTCTCGTCAGCAACAAGGGTCATCCTGATAATGGCTCCGTCAGTACCGGTGAATGAAGCGTTGTTGTGGGAGGCCAGCACGAAGTGGGTCGTGCCATCGATGGCGTGTGTACTCAGAGAGTGACTCTCTCTGTCCGTGCGACCGGCAATCCCTGCTTCATACTCATCACCGATCATTTTTAATGAAAGCCCTTCCGGCAGACGCAGGTCGTACTGTACCAGCGTAATCTCGTCATCGGGATTCCAAAGGTCGATGGTCATGGTCTTCTCCTCACCGGCATTGATGGTGAACGGCTCAATCCATAGATTGGAAGTTCCTGCAAATGTGTTTTCATCGAAATCGAATGATTTGCTCGGAGCATAGCTCCTGTTGAGAATGATGTTGACAAGTGCCACATAGTCGGTGCCATTGACCTCGCCGTCGCCATTCACATCGGCAGCCGGGCGGTTCTCGCTTCTTCCGAGAATGATGTTCACAAGCACCACACCGTCGGTGCCGTTTACCTCGCCGTCACCGTTCACGTCACCGAGAATATTATCAGGTGAGAACGGGAGAACAATAATCTCCACCATACAGTTTCCATTATAGTACCACCCTTCTTTCTCTTCATCATCCGACTCTATGTAGAACATGACTGTAGCATAATATTCTCCCACAGGGACATCGCTCAAAGTGAGGTTGTAATTGACAATGGTGTTTTGTGGTGATGCCGCAAAATAATTAGTAGCTTTATCGCCCATCTTGACAATTGTATCAAATGTCTTATTCCAATTTTTAGGCACGATGATTGGTATAGATAAAACATTTCCTGCACTACCGTCATTTCCAAAAGTAGCTTTCAATTTTAGCTCATCATTCGGGGTGAGTTGGAGCGGATTACCATTTTGGCAGACTAAGGAAGCAAGGTATGGGTAAGAGTAAGAATTAGGCAATGATTCAACAGTCACAGTACATGTTGCTTTCACGCCGCTTCCGTCATTGGCTGTGCAAGTGATAGTGGCTGTTCCTTCTGCTACTGCCATCACCAGGCCAGTGTTGCTGACTGTTGCCACATTTTTGTTGCTTGTAGACCAAGTAACTGTCTTGTCTGTAGCATTCTCTGGCAACACTGTAGCGGTCAATTGAAGTGTTCCTCCCGTTGTCAGTGTGGCGGAAATCTGGTTTAAGGTAATTTTGTTGACAAGAATAATATCGGGTTTTACTGTTACAGAGCATGTGGCTTTCACACCGCTTCCATCATTGGCTGTGCAGGTGATGGTGGCTGTTCCGGCAGCAACAGCTGTCACTAAGCCTGTGCTGCTGACAGTTGCCACATTCTTATTACTTGAAGTCCATGCTACTTCCTTATTTGTAGCATTTGTTGGCTGTACTGATGCTGTAAGTTGCAGAGTTTGACCCTTTGTCAATGTTGCGGAAGTCTGGCTTAACGTGATTTTGTTGACGGGAATAGCTTTAGGTATTACGCAGACGTCAATTAAACAGTCATTACTATAGAGCCATCCATCTTTTTTTTCATTATAACTTAGAACAGTACCGTAGTAATTACCTTCAGGGACATCGACTAATGAAATGCTGTAATTAAGTGTTAAAATTTGTGATGCATCATAATAATTATCTTTGATATCACCCCATTTGACAATTGATTGTTTGTCTTTTGCCATAATGACCGGCACGGTTTTTGCATTACCTGCACCGCCATTATTCTTAAAAGTTGCAGTCAATTTAAGTTCATCATCTTTTGTAAGTTGTAGGGGATTGTTGTTTTGACAAATAATAGAAGTGATGTCGATATTAGGATAAGAAGTTGAAGTGTCTTGACCTTTTAGATACAATTTTACTTTGCCATTAATAACTTTTGCTACATAGTAGTCAGTCTTTCCACCTAATGTTCGAATTCGGGTGACACGATTTAACGATGAATTAAAGACTACAGGTAGAATTGTATATTCTGAACCTTCTTTGAATACTTCAGAATCGAAAGATATCTCACCATACGGAAAAAGACTATTACGGTAATGTGCGTTATTAATACTAATCTCAAATGTGTATATACCTCTTGCTTTTCCTTCATTGGGCAAAATATAATAACCGAGGTATCCAGAAAATGGGGTGTCATAGCTATTGGCATCTGAAGAAAAACAATGTAATCGAAGCATTTTAAGCGTGGCTGTCTCTCCCATAGTATAGCCATCCTCCCAACCTTCAATCTCAAAGTTGTCTGTATAGAAAGTGTCTTCATGGTTTCCTATGGTTTGTTGACAGATTCTGCACACCATACCTCTATCTGCAGAGAAATTATAATCGTCTGGATTAAGAAGCGAAAGTAAAAAATAGTTATCAAAATCACCATCCCATCCCCAGTTGAAATGATAGTATCCACTGGAGTCACATCCATCAAGGATAAAAGCATGGCCGGCTACTTTACCTTTATAATCAGGGTCAGCGGCAGAGTATATTATAGGTCGCTTGTTTGATAGTTCTTCCTGAATAATCATTTCCCATTCTTCACTGGAATAGTAATTCTCAGCGTAATAAACCATGTTAGGATTGTACTTGAAATAATTAATCATAGCATAAGGAACATCACTTGAATGAGCGGCCGATCCTCCGTTTTGCATTTCTCCATAGACCATGTTAACGGAGTAACCACAGGCCTTCATTAGATATGATACCGCATCTATTTGTTCTTGTTTGTCAACACCATATTTATAAGTATCCAGCATGTTGCTCCAGTCAAATGACTTGTCAGCAAAATTGATTGACAGATTGAATTTTAAATTATTGTTGATTGATGTGTAACTCTTAGTCCCTTGCCCTCTTGAAGGGTATTTGTGATAGTTCATGATTTGAGCCATGGCAGTAGCTACGCATCCTGTTGAACAATATCCATTTTGTGTTTTTGGACATTCAAGATTATAAAGCCAATAGCCTTTACCGTCAATTATTGGACCATGTTGTCCCCAATCTGTTTTTATCAGCGGACTGACGGCCTTTATCTTTCTTGGCGCACGTTGGGTCTTTGTCGTGATGCCATGCTCCAGTATGTATGCGTATTCCCTGTTGTAGCTTTCCAACATGGCGGCCATTCCACAAGGCATGCTGTCAGGGATGATGATGCCCTTTTCTGAGTAGCCGAGCACATCCTGCAAACGTTCGTCGGAAGAGACGATGACAAAACGGTCGCTGGCTTCGTCATTCACGATGTAGAAGGCAGATGCCGTTAACGGATTCTTTGAGGGAGCATGGCGGCGAATCTGCTTATCTATCGCCGAACGGGATACCATTTTCAGTTGGTTTGAGGATGTTGAGTGGCCATTTGCACTCAAAAATTGTTGAGCTATGGCCAAAGCCTCTGCCTCGCTTCTTTGCTGTGCAAACACATTGTTGCCCCAGGCAAAAAGAATGAACAACACGAATAAAAACGTGGTGTTGTAGCGGCTTTTTCGTCGGCTACGGGCGGTTGGAGTAATAGTTCTCATAAATTGGCAATTTATATTTTGGTTAATTTTGGTATTCCGTAAATAATGTCCAATTACAGCGTGATGTACACATTTTGGCTGACTCATATTTTACATGGTTACTCGGTTAGATGAATTAAAGATACATTGCGAGGACGAAATCTAACACCCCTTGATTAAAAAAGTGAAAAATATTCAACTTCCTCCTGTTGGTAAGGTTATGAGGTCATTGGGTCGCTGAGCTTTCAGGTTTTGAGGTGATATATGAATGGGAATGGAGAAGTGAGGTGTCCTCACCCCATAACCCCATAACCTCATAACTTCATAACCTAACAAGTTGAGCAAATGCGAAACTTGAATTTCCGTATAATTAGTCATAAATCATTGTATTTCAGTAAATTAATGAATAATTTGTGAAAATTCTGTAGGTGTGTGGCGCTTTCTTTCATTGTTTGCCCCTGATATTGCTCTTGCGGTCTCCTGCAAGAACGTTGTCAATAAGGTGTCGTGGACTACAAAACAAAAAAGCGTGAGATCCGTACTCGTCACTTATCTCACAATCCAGGCCTTCGAACTTGCCTCCACGTAAAGATAAGCAACTTCGAAGCCCACGCCGATATGTATGATATTCTACCTCTTAGTGTTTAAAATATGGTGCTTAATGGCATCATACAACAACAAAGAACTGTATATATACACATCCCGAGGACATCTACCATTGCAACATCTGCCACGTGGATTCCAAGTGTTCGAAGTTTGGATTGTAGCGATGAAGCGTTGAGTAAACGCCTTTCCAATAATGTAGTGACTCTCTTTCCCACCCATTCACCGCCCCAACAATGGTGGAGATTACCACTGAGAGGCTCGGCGCGAGTTTATCCTCACCTCATGGACGTCAGAAGATTTTGGTCTTCTTGGTCCTTTGGTGAAAGACTGTTGAGAATTGATTGCAAATATAAGGATTATTTTCCTTTATTCAAAATAATAAAGGAGAAAATGTTTGAAAAACATGGTGGTTAAGGTTCAACACAGAGATACAGAGGAACGGAGAATTATTTAAGGTTTGAGGTTTTTCGGACGCGATGCATCGCGTCCCTACCTTTGCTGGATTAAAAATCAGCCACAACAGCAGGGAGCCATTGAGGGGCGACCCTTCAGGGTTGTCGTGGTGGAGGTGGCACTCATCCAAGTTATTATTTCACTGTCCGTATTGATTCGGTCATTGAAAGCGAAAAAAGCGTAAAAAGGGAAGCTTAATATAGAATTTCTATTATAGAGTTTGTATAATTGAGCCTTTTTGCTTACCTTTGCACAAAATGTGCATCATGATGGAAAATCCTTTCTATATTACCGGCATCATCCCTGAACCCTATTTCTGTGACAGGGAGAAAGAGACCAAGTGGTTTTTGCGTACACTTGAAAACAAGGCTCACATCCTGTTAACCTCACCCCGAAGAATGGGTAAGACGCAGTTGATTCGCCACGTGTTTGAACAGCCGTCTATCAAGAACAATTTCTATACTTTTTATACGGACATATACCCTACTACCAGTCTGCATGAGTTGGTGCTGTTTCTCAGCAAGGAAATCTATTCCGTACTTGTGCCTAAAGGAAAGACCATGATTGATCAATTCTTGGCGGCCATCCACTCTTTGGCTGGCAGTTTTGGCTACGACCCAATTACAGGCCTGCCCACCTTCGATGTCAAACTGGGCGACATTCATACTCCTGAGTTGACACTGGAAGAGATTTTCCGTTATTTGGAGCAAGCCGACAAACCATGCATCTTTGCCATTGACGAGTTTCAGCAAATTGCCCTGTATCCAGAGAAGAACGTGGAGGCTACTTTGCGTATGCATATCCAGAAAATGAATAATTGCCTGTTTATCTATGCTGGCAGCAACCGTCATATTCTTGAGAATATGTTCAACTCTGCGGCCAAGCCATTCTACAACAGTGCGGAGCAGATCTATCTTGATTGCATTTCAAAAGACGTCTATACGAGTTTTGCACAGGAGCAAGTGTTAAAAGCCGGTAGGCGGATTTCTCCCGATGCCGCATCGCATGCCTATGACCTTTTTGAGGGGCACACTTACTATGTACACAACGTTCTCCACAACGCATTTGCATATTTGAATCCTGACAAAGTCATAAAAGTGTCCGACATTGATGATACACTGAGCGACATTCTGGAAGAGAAGGGCCGCTCCTTTGCATCGGTAATGAACCAACTTAACTACCAGCAGAAAGAAACGCTGATTGCCATTGCCAAAGAGGGTAAGGCCAGTGGTGCCACCTCTGTTGCTTTTGTGAAGAAACATGCGCTCAAATCCCCCAGTTCTGTCCAGCATGCTATCAGCATCTTGTTGGAGAAGCAGCTTCTGACCTATCAGAATGAGGAGCGCAAGAAGATTTATAGTGTTTCTGACCGATTCTTGGAAATGTGGATATGCAAGATGTATTAGGTTTTTCTCTCATTTCATGCAGCCGGGCATAATGGAATACAGAATGGAAAAGTATAAATATTTCGCTTTCATCAGCTATAATGCGCTTGACATGAAATGGGGCAGGCGGCTGCAGAACAAGCTGGAAAACTACAAGATTCCGGCAAGGCTGTGCGGCAAATACGGCGGGAAGAAACAGCCAATGAAACCTGTGTTCTATGCCCCGACAGACATCCAGCCGGGCGGACTGACTGAGGAACTTCAGGGACGGCTGAAGGCCTCGCGCCACCTGATTGTGATCTGTTCGCCCCACTCGGCTCAGTCGGACTGGGTGGGTAAGGAGATAGAGTTCTTTCATAAACTGGGACGTCTGAAGCAGGTGCATTTCTTCATCATTGACGGCACACCTCATAGCGGAAATCCCGAGACGGAATGCTTCCATCCGGTCATCAGCCGGCTGGGCTTCCCGGAGATGCTGGGGGCAAATGTCAACGAGAAAATCTACCGGTGGCCCTGGCTGAACAGAGAGCGCGCCTATGTGCAGCTGGTGTCGAAATTGCTCAATGTGGAGTATGACAGCATCTGGCAACGGCATAAACGCCGATTGAAAGTAAGGACCGCCACTTGGAGCCTGGCAGGTCTGGCCGTGCTGGCCGCCATGGGCGGCATTTGGGCCGGCAGTCAACCCTTTGATGCAGACATTCAGGTTCGCGAGGCCTCCCTTCCCAACCTTGCACTTCCGTCTTTCGACGGGGCTGCCGTGGAGCTGAGGATGGGAGGAGACACCAAGACGGAAATCCTACACTCCTCCTCTAAGCAGGTTACATTCAGGGACCTTCACCGTCGATATTTAGACAAGCAAGTGCGGGTCGTGGTGAAATGCAGGGGATACATCGATGTGGACACAGTCGTCAAATTGGGTAAGGCCGTCGTCTTGGACGTCAGGAGAGACCCGTCGGTATATGGCGACGTACACTTTCGCATCTGGGACCCGAGGACTGAGCAAACACTCCCCGGCGTGACGGTTGAAATAGAAGGACATAAGACTGTCTCCGACAAAGACGGATTAGTAGAATTGCACATACCCTTGGAGGCTCAGAAGCCCCAATACCACATCGTGGCATCCATTCCATTGGCGACAGGCACGGTGTTCATGCCTTGCGGAGAAGACGATGTGGTGATGAGTAAATAAAAAGACGGTTATGGAAACCCGAACGCGCAGAATGGCTGCCCTGACATGCCTGCTGCTGACAATGGCTCTCGTGCCCATGGAAGCCCAGACACAGGCCGGAGTGGTGAGGACGATAGGACGTCCCGGCCAGCCCGGCATCCCGCTTGCCCATGTCACCATCCGTGTCAAGGGAAGGCAGAATGCCATCGTCTCGTCGGGTAAGGGTGAGTTTCACATCACCCTCTCGGGAATGGAGGAAGGAGACCCCATCGTGCTGCAGCAGGTGCAGAAAAACGGATACATCCTGAAGGACGCGGACCTGATAGGCAGACCCCTGCCATTTTCCACACAAGTGCCCATCGAGATAGTCATGATCAGCATCCGGCAGCTTGAGGCCGACAGGAAGAGGATAGAGGACAATGCCTACAAGAGGGCAGAGCACCACTACAGGGAAAAGGCCGCCGAACTGGAAAGAAAGAGAAAGAACAAGGAGATGTCGGCCGGGAAATACCGGCAGGAATTGCAGATGCTACAGGAGAAGTATGAGAAATATATGTCGCTCATCGGAGACATGGCCAACCGATATGCTCGGACAGACTACGACCGGCTGGACTCCGTGGATTATCAGATCAACATCTGTATTGAGAACGGAGACCTCGACAAGGCCGACTCACTGATACACACGGTATTCGACCCGGAAACCGTATTGCAGCGCAACCGGGCGGCCAAGGAAGAGGTGATGCAGCGTATGGCTTTTGCACAAAGCATCATCGACAAGGCCCATCAAGACATGGAAGCCATCGGCAGGGACATGGACTACGCCAAGCGGATAGCGGCACTCAGTGACATCCTGGCGGAAGCCTATCAGGAAAACGGCAGCCTCGAAAAAGCCGCGGAATGCCTGGAAGGCAGCCTGCCCGTCAAGAAACTCCTTTATGGAGAGGACAGTAACGAAGTGACGACGACCATCCAGAAAATCAAGATATTGAAACAATGAAACACTTAAGAATCCTACTTATCGCCATGATGGCCTTGGGCGTGGCTACATCGTTCGCACAAGTGCAAAAAGGGTATGTGAAGACCTTGGGAAGGCCGGACAAGAAAGGGGCGCCCTTGAGTGGCGTCGCTGTCAGGGTGAGAGGCGACCACAACGCGGTGCTCAGCAAGAAAAACGGCACTTTCTCCATGAAGATGCCTGGCAAGAAGAATGGCGACCCCTATTACCTGCAACAGATAGAGAAGTCGGGCTATGAGCTGAACGACCCCAGCCTCATCGGCAGGCAGCTGGCTTTTTCCGGCAAAGTGCCGCTCTCCATCGCTATGGTTTCTTCCGCTCAGCTGCAGGCTGACAGACAGCGCATAGAAGAGAAAGCCTACAAGAAAGCGGAACAGAACTACAAAGAAAGGTTGGACAGGTTGGAGAGACAATTTTCGGAAAAGGCCATATCAGCACAGGAATACCAAAATGCATTGCAAGACCTGCAGAATCAGTTTGAGCGCTACCAGGAGATGATAGAAAGCCTGGCCAGACACTATGCCCATACTGACTATGACATGCTTGACGCAAAAGACCGTGAGATCTGCATTTGCATAGAGAACGGCGAGCTTGAAAAGGCCGACTCGATGATTCATGTGCTCTTCACACCCGTGGACGTGCTGGAACGCAACAAGGCTGCCCTCCAGAAAATCGGGCAACAGGAAGGACAAGCCCAGATGATGATGGACGAGGCCAATGCCGACATGGCTGCCATATTGAGACAGCAGGAGAGAGACGCAGAATACCTCTATCATCTCTATACCATCGCCCTGGCTGACTTTGACAACGGGAAAGCACGCCGTTACATCGAGACGAGGGCCGCGCTTGACACGACAAAGGCAGGATGGCAGATAGATGCCGGGCTGTTCGTCTGCAGCTATATCGAAGATTACGACCAGGCTCTCACCTATTTTCGGCGGGGACTCAGCCAGGCTGTCGCCCGTCATGGAGAAATCCACAGCGACGTGGCCTCCGCCTACTTCTGCATCGGTGAGGTCGCCCTGAGAAGGGATGACTATGGATATGCCAAGGAATGCTTTGAAAAAGCATTGGAAATCAACCGGGAAATGTATGGCGAGGACTATCCCGATGTGGTAAAATGCCTCCAGCACATAGGTAATGTGCATCGGGCGAAGGCTGAATATGACCAGGCATTGGAACTCTACCGGAAAGCATTGGATATAGTCATTCGTACAAGGGGAGATCTGCATGAGGATGCGGCATATATTTTTTACTCCACCGGCAATCTCTATGACCATAAAGGCGAATATGACAAAGCCCTGGACAATTATCTCAAGTCATTGGAAATCATGGAGAAGCTTTCGGATGCCAATCTCCCTATGGTGGCATCCATATACCATGGCATAGGCCTGCAATATGACAAGAAAGCCGACTACCCGCTTGCTCTGGAGTTTACCCAAAAATCGTTGGATATGTTGCAGAGAGTATTCGGCAGCACCCACACCTTCGTGGCATCGGCCTGGTCCACCCTCGGTTCCATCCTCAGCCATAAGGGCGACTATCAGCAGTCCATGGAATGTTTCAAAAATTCACTGGCCATCTTTGAGAAGATGTTGGGAGAGGAGCATTCAAGGACGGCAACAGCCCTCAACAACGTAGGCTATGCTTGTTTTAAGAAGGGCGATGCCACAAGTGCCATCGACTATTATGCCCGGGCACTGGCCGTCCGCGAGAAAATCTACGGTAAGGAGCATCCTGATGTGGCACAATCCTACAACAACATCGGAAATATTTACTATGCCCAAGGCAACCTGTCCAAAGCCTTGGAGAATTTTCAGAATGCTTTGTCAATATTCAAGAGTGCCTTCGGCGAGGAGCATCCATACGTGGGAACAACCTACAGCAATCTCGGCAGTGTCTATGACAGTCAAGGTGACTTCGCCCACGCCATCGAATGCTATGAAAAGGCCTTGGCCGTCGAAATCAAGACATTGGGTGAAGAACACCCGGAAGTGGCAACGACCACCAACAACATCGGCTATGTGTACTATAGTCAAGGCAACTATGCACAAGCCCTGGACTATTTCATCAAAGCCATGGAGCTGCGTAAGAAGAGCCTTGGCGAGACCCATCCGGTGATTGCTTCCTCCTACACCAACATCGGCGCCATCTACAACAAGATGGATGACTATGCCCATGCGATGGAGTACCAGCAAAAAGCGTTGGAGATACAACTGAAGACGCTTGGCGAAAAGCACCCCAACGTGGCAACTACCTATTCCAACATCGGCAATGTCTATAAGAAGCAAGGGAAGAAGAGCGAGGCACTAACCTATTTCCAGAAAGCTCTGACCATACAGATGGAAGTGCTCGGACCGGAACACCCGAAAACGAAAAAGACAAAGGACGTGATAGCAGAGCTCGGAGGAGAATGAAGGTCATACCCGACGGGCAGATGCTATAAGAAATCGGTCTCGTCGAGCCTTCTTCCACATTCGGCGCAGTATTTGTTCGCCTTGAACACCACCGTCCCGCACTGGCTGCAGCGGTATTCCTGGTCGGAATGCAGCAGCCGGTGCATGAGGATGTGATAGGTCTCTGTGTCACGGCTTTTGACAAGGTCGAATCCGAATTTCCTGACTATCTTGATTGTGGTGTCGGCTAGCATCCGGTTGTATTCCTTCTCGCCCTCGGAAAGCCGTGAGTAGGGCACCAGGTCGGGATGCTCCTTGCGCTTGTCATCCCTCACCGGCCCATACGACCAACCGTCTGCCATCCGGGCACTCGCCCATACCTCCTGTGTGTTCTCGGCGATGGCTTCACGCAGGTCTATAAGGTCATCAGGGTAACTGACATTGTCCACGTTGATGGGGGTGGGGTCGTAGGTGAAGTCAGATGCGTTCACCACCACCATGTAGTTGGAAGACACTTTCCACGCTTTCATGAAATGGCTTGCCATGCACTCTTCATAAGGCGTTCCGACTGCCGGGTCGAAAATACGTATCGTTGCATCGCTTGTTGAAATGACCGTGACGGCGTGGAAGTCATCTTCCCGCATCCCTTTCCCTACGAGGACGGCATTGTCGACCACCACGATAATGTCCGACTTCGTCTTGAGTGCGTCCTTGATGTCGTCAAGGGTGGCGTCGTATCTCCTCGACACCTGAAGACCGTTGGCCTCAAGAAGTCTTCCCATGTGATGCAGGGGCGTTCCCTTGTCTCGGAGCCATCTGTTCTGCAAAGCCTGTTCCGACAGGCTGGCATGGTCTGCCGCCATCCCTCTCTTGGCCAGAATCCATTCCTCGCACTGCAGGTCGCACAGGTGTCCTTTGCTCTTGGCTGCCATCCTGCTGATGGGCAAGATGGAATAGAGCTGTGTGTTCTCTTCCAGGTCTTCATCGACACGCTCTGCAATGGAAAGCACTGACCGAAGTTCAGGACTGTCACACAACGCGCACAGCATCATCTCCATTTCTTCTGTCGACAGATTTCCCTCAAGGAATGCGGCCATCTGTTCGTCGGTAATCTTCGTGCTATTCTCTTCCATAATTGCTTTCTTTTAGTGCGACTTTGGACAAAGACAATATCGCACGTTTCTTGATGTTGTAGAGATTGGCCAAGGTGATGCCCATGCTCTTTGAGAGAGCGTCAGGCCGCTCGCCTTCGATGAGAAGTTTCCTGATGACGTATGCGTAGCGTTCGTTACTCATGGCCTTCAGAAGATGCTCAATATCCATTTTTGCATCTATTTTCGTGTCATAGACGGCAGAAGGATCCTCCTTGGTGTTGTCATTATAGAGAGGCATTGAACTGGTCAAATCTAACAGGTGGTCACGTTTCCTAATAAAAAATCTTATTGCAACAACTTTCAACCACATACATAAGGACGTGCGGAACTGAAATTCCTTGAGTTTTTGGCTGTCGTTGTCCACCAGATAGCAATACAGTTCATTGATCAATTCATCATAATCTATCGGATTGGTAAAAACAAATTTGATGATGCTGACCATGAGTGGACGGCATTTTACAAAGAAGAATTCATACGTGATGTGATTGTCACGCATAATAAGACCTTGTATGATTTCCTTGTCTGTCATGCTCCAACTCTTTTGTCGCAGGAAACGGAATGAGTGTTGGTGGCACTATCTCACCACAACTTTCCTGTGTCCCATGATGTAGAGACCGGCGGGGAGGCCTGCGGTGCCCTCTATGCGGGCGTTGCGGCGCACCAGGCGGCCATCGAGGGTGTAGATGGCATCGTTGTCGGTGGGCAGGGTGGGGGAGATGGTCTCTTTGATGCCTGTCTCAACCGTGTTGACGAGGTGTTTGCTGCCGTCCTTGTTGGTGGAGATTTCAAAGAATGTGGTGGCGTTGATGTCATTGATGTCGACGGTCTGGGGAGAGCCTGTGCCTGTGCTGAAGACGAAGTTGATGCAGTCGGTGGCGCTGTTGATGGTATAGGATTTCTTATACCAGTTCTTGCCCTCGACGTTCACTGTGGAGGTTACCTTGTCACCAGGCCATGCGCTGTTGGCTGGTGAGTGACTGCCGTCGCCGCCCCAGGTCCAGAAATTCACACTGTTCCATCCCACGGCATCGGTGTTCACGTAGATGTCGATGCTGTAAGGCTCAAAAGTACTGATGTCGTACTGGCGCGTGATGATGCTGCTCACGGAGCCGTTTTTGAGCAGTCCCACTTTGAGTGTGGTAGAGCCAAAAGGAATGTCGATGGTGGTGCCGCTTGCCACGGCGGTGCTTGTTTCTGTCGGGTTACTGCCGTCGAGCGTGTAAACGAGTTTTGCTCCCTCGTCCTCACTGACAGCGGTGAGTGTGGCGGTCTGCTGACCGTCGTATTCACCAGCGGGGAGGTCCACCCATGCCAGTTCAGCGCTCTTGGGGAGGTAATAGGCATAGTGGTATCCTGTGAGGATGGGTTGCCAGCGTGCATCGGGCTGGTAGGTGGCGGCATTGGTGCCCACGACTGCCAGCAAGTCGCACTTGTTGCCGGTGGTGCGCACGGCATAGTAACCAGTGTTGTTGGCTTGGTTGGCGTATGTACACATGCTGTGGATGCCGGCAGCCTTGCGGGCGTTGATCATCATCTTGATGTCTTTCTTGCAAGCCATCCAGTGAGTCATGAACACACAGGGTGTGCCGGGCATGGCGAGCAGGTAGGCGTTGGCAGCAAGTGTGTCACGCACTATAGGGTCTTGGGCAGAATTGGCGCGCCGCTCCGTGTCGTGGTTCTCGACGAAGGTGACAGCATAACGGCGGTATTTGCCGCTCTCATAGTTGTTGCTCATCAGCGGCCAGTTGCCCTCATTCTGTTTGCCCAAGTTGGTCCAGTTCTTGCTGTTGATGGCGTTGCGCACAGTGTAACGGAACTGGAAGTCAAATGCCGCGCTTTGAATCTGGTCACCGACCTTGGTGGCATCAATCCAGTTGCGGATGGTTCTTGTAGCATCCCAACACTCACCTACGGAATACTGTACACCGCAGTTGCTGTTGTACATTCCCGTATAGGATCCGCTGTATCCTTTCACCATGTCATAACGGAATCCCGTATAGCCGAGGTAGTTGAGGAGGTATTTCAGATAGGCATTGACATTGTCTTGTACGTTTTGACTCATGTGGTCGAGGTCGCGCATGCCAGACCAATCTTCGCCATTGTCGTTGTTGGCACTCAGTGAGTAACCGTTTTTTGTTGCCCAGTTGAGTGTGGCACCGCCATCGTCATTACGGCAGATGTCTGTTGACGACATGCTGTAGGTCTTGCCGTCAAGTGGATTGACCTCCGTAGGGAAGTCCACCCAGTTGGAGAGGTTGCCGCGGTGGTTGATCACCACGTCGGCTATCACGCCGGTACCCTTTGCCTTGAAGGCCTGTATCATTGACTTCAGCTGTTGCTCATTGCCGAAACTGCTGTTTTGGTCATACCAGTAGAGGGGGTCATATCCCATCGATGGGTTGTTGGCGGCACGTCCGCTTTGCGGAACCCACACGAGGGAGAAGTAGTTGGAGATGTCTCCAGATTGGGCTTCCAAGGTGCGCCACTGTGAGGGGGTGAATGAGTCCCAGTAGAAGGCCTGCAGCATCACACCGTCATAGTTGGATGGCCATCCTTGAGCGGAGACCGACAAGGAGGATGCCATCATCAATAGGGTATTTGTTAAGGTATTGATTGTCTTCATATTAGGTGTTTTTTTGAACAAAAAGCAGGGAGCGATGTCGCCCCCTGCTTTTATTTGATTGTTAATTACTCGCCGACGACGATGACGCAACGGTTGCGGTCGTTCTCGGGGAATGGCTGCACGGTGTCGCCAAATGACTCCACGTCCATGCGGCTGCGGGAGATGCCTCTTTCCTCGAGGGCCTTGGCCACTTTCTCTGCACGGGCCTTGGCATAGCCTACGTTGATTCTCGGGTTGCCGGTGCCCTTGTCTGCATAGCCCTTGATGCTGATGCGCTTGCCAGGATACTTGTTGCACCAATTGACAATCTTGTTGAGAGTCACATCGGGTGCGGGGTCAGACTCGCGGATGATGTAGAAGAAAGTCTCTCTGAGCGGTTCTTCCTTCACCACGGGCTTGGGCTCTGGCTTGGGCTCGGGTTTGGGCTGCACCACAGGCTGTGGTTGTGGCTCTGGCTCCACTACGGGCTCGGGAGGCAGAACGACGGGAGCGGGTGCCTTCTTCTTCATGCCAAACTTGTAGGTAAGGCCCACGAGGCCCACCACCTGCCAGTCGGGGTCGAAGTTGGACTTCAGATTGAAGCAGTCGTTCTTGAAGTTGGCATCAAGTTCGAGGCTGATTCCGAAGTTGCGTGAGAAGCAATACTCAAACTGGGTGCCGAAGCGTCCGTTGTAACTGCTGTGCTTTGTGCCGCACTGGTCGGGACCCACATAGAAGTTGTTGCCCTTGGTCATGCTGCTGACGATGCCTTTGTACTCATCGAAGTCCCATCCGTAGTTCACACCGAAACCAGTGAGCAGGATCCAGTTGAAACGCTGCGACGAACGGTTGGGTGACAAGATGTTCGACATGTTCATGAGCAGGTCGAGGTCGCCGGTGATGGCCTTGAACTTATAGTCTGCGTCGCCATTGGGAAGACCGGGGAAACGCTCCTGCAGGAATCCGCCTTTGGCCTCATAGCCCTGCATGTGGAGGCGTACACCCACTTTCGGGTTGAAGTAGCGGCCGAATGAAAGGGCGAACTGAGGTGTGACGAGATCCATGAAGTCATAGTGTGTGAGTGTTGCTTGGGCACCACCCTGCACAGAGATGAAATTATGGGGATAGTATTCCTCGCTGTCTTGTGCTTGTGCAGCGGTGGACACTCCAAAGAGGAGTGCCACGGCTGCTGCTATGTTCAAAAACTTTTTCATAATCATTTGCTTTTTTACTGCTTCGTGATGACCACATGGTGGTTGCCTTGATAACTAAGGAAGAGTTGGAACTTGTATGTTCCTGCTCCGACAATGAGGTTGGCGCCGTCCTGTGTCAGGTCGTTTGCTTCGCCACCCCAGTTGATGGCCCAGTCGTGGTTGGCGCGGAATTTCAGTTCGGTGTCGGCGTCGATGGTGGTTGTGGCTTCCCAGCAACCTGCATCCTTGTTGTATGCCATGTCCACGTCGCCGCCCCATCCGTTGAAGCCTCCGATGATGCCAATGGCCTCAATTTGTACGAGGTTGTAGGTGAGTGATGTCAAGTCGAGGTTGATTTGATAGAAGCCTGCACCTGGGTCGGGACAGTTGGGACCACCTGAGGACTGCAAGGTGCCGCCCATGGCAGTGCCGTCCACATATTCGAGGTCGTCATCCCAGTTGTCGGCATTGGGCTTGAATTTGAACTCGCCGTCAAGATAATAGTAGCCTTGGTACACTCCGCTGCCGTTGCCTCTCAGGGCATGACTGGTGCTCCAGCCGCCTTCGTTGCCGATTTCATAGAAGAAATCAGGATAGCCGTTGTCTTCCTTGACGATGCAGTGTGCAGGAGCCTCGTCACTGAGATAGAGGCGGATGATGTAAGGACCGTCGGCAGGCAGTTGCAGGTTGGCACCATCCTGAGTGAGGTTGTCCATGGTACCGCCCCAGTTGATGGCCCAGTCGTGGTTGAGGCGGAACTTGAACTCACCAGCGTTGAGTGTCTCCCGGGCCTCCCAGCACTTCAGCATCTCGTTGTAGGTCATGTCCACGTCGGTGTCCCAAGCGCCTCTGACAGAACCGATGATGCTGATGGAGGATACAGGAGTGAGTGCATAGGTCATTTCCCTCAAATCTACCTTGATATAGTAGAAGCCTGGGGCTGCGGCATCCACGTTAGGACCGCCATCGGGTGTAAGCGTACCGCCGGTAGCATCGCCGGAAGCCTTCTCCCAGTCGCCGTCCCAGTTGTCCTTGTTGGGCTTGAACTTGAACTCGCCGTCAAGGTAGATGACTGCAGTATAGAGGCCGCTTCCATCACCGTGGAGGGGATGAGGCTCGCTCCAACCGCTCTCGTTGCCAATCTCATAGATGAACTCGTTGAAGCCTACAGGAGTGGCTGACCATGTCTGGTCGAGCATGTTGAAGGTGATGTCATAGAAGAGAGCATCTGGGTCGGCAGTAATCACAAAGTTGCCACCGTCGTTATTGTAGTTGAACTTGCCCTCTTCACTGCTTGCTGCCAGACAGCCACTCCAGTCACCGCCGATTCCACTCTCTGGTGTCATCTTGAACTCGATGTTGCTGCCGTCCTCTGTGGCAGGGATGCGCAACTTGAAGGTCGGGTTGTCATACGGGTCGCTGCCGTCGTTGGTGAGTTTGTAAGTCATGTCAGTGTTGTCCCAACCATTGATGGAGCCTGTGAGGTAGTAGGCAGACTCGATGACGGGAGCCTTCGGAATGACTTTGATGGTGAAGGGTGCCGATGTAGCCGTCTTCACAGTAGTAAGTCCATTGCTGAGCCACATGCTGACAATGGCTTGGATGTCGCGTTCCACGGGGCGGCAGTTTCCATACATGTCGACAATGCTTGCCTGCAGGAAGGAGGCTGGTATTGCTCCGTCGGCAGAGATGCCGTAGGTGTCATCGCCGATAGTGATGGTGTATATGGGGTCAAAGCCTTCTTTCGAGGCAGTCGGTGCTGTGATAGTACAAACCTTTACGTTTTCATCGGTGATGCTGTTGAGGTCGATGACTCCAACAGTGGTGACGCTGCCGTCGCCGAAGGAAACCTTCTCGGGCTGGTCGACCACCTGTGGGGTGAGCCAGTCCTTGTAGTCGTCGGTACAGGCTGCCAACGAGGCTACGAGAGCCATTCCTAATAATATTTTCTTAGTCATAGTCGTATTTCTTTTTTATTCGGTTTCTTATTGTTCCATCAGCATATAGTCGCCGGTGATGTCATTGAACAGGAACAGGTAGTGGCCATCAGGTATCACAAGGTTGCCGTCGCCATCGGCCTCGCCGGCCAGACCGCTCTTGTAACCCCAGTTGGTATCCCAACTGCCAGGAACCTTCACCTTCAGTTTGTCACCGCCATTCACCTCAAACTTCCAGATATGGTTCTCACATCCGTCGAGGGTGAAGACTGGCGACATGTCGCTGTCGCCCCATTCGTTGAAGGTGCCGGCCACGCAGAGTTGCGGATAGACCTTCACGGGATCCTCATACTTGTTGATGGTCATCTCGTTGCTCTTGGTGTCGAGATTGATGGTGTAGTAGCCTTTCTCGAGGATGGCAATGTTGTGGTTGTCGCCGTCGTAGTCACCGATGAAATCGCCCGGATTCTTCACATTGGTGTAGTTGAGTTGGGTATTCCAGTCTCCAGGAGTGAGCACGAACTTGAACTGTCCTTCCTCGGGGAAGTAACCGGTGAATGTGGTCATGCCTCCGCCTGTAGCGGCGTCATACTGCTCGTTGGGCACGAGGAACATCGGTACGAGGCCGTTGCCCACGCCGTTGGCATCATTGCTCCATGAGGCACTGCCGATGCAACTGCCCACCATGTACCAAATAATCGGAGCGGCGGGTTTCAACTCGATGTAATAGGGAACAGCCTTGAGGCTCACCACATTGGAGTAAATAGGATTGTATTCTTTGAATCCTGCGTCGACGATGGCTGCTTTCACGCGGATGGCGAGGTCGAGCACAGAAGGCACTACGCTGGCATCAGTCCATCCGTTGAGCATCACGAGCCAGCGGTCGATGGTCTCGGTGTTGAGTTCCACGTTCATACCGCTGTTGTAGGACTCATCCATGATGAAGAAGTCAGCACCGGTGTTGTCCTCAGCGTTGACGTCGTATGCTTTGCTGAATGAATTCGTCGGTGAGATTTCCACCTTATAAGTGGGGACGACGGGTGTATCGTAATTGTTGTATGCTCTGGGCTGTGACCAAGTAAGGGCCACACTCTGGGATTTCTGCAGGTCAACAGCACCTGTGATGACTGGCTGATTGAGCACGAACTGGCTCGGTTGTGTCAGTACGGGATTCGAGTCGCGGTCTTCCTCACAGGCTGTCAGGGCGAAGGCGCCTACCAGCAGCAACATAGTAAATTGATATATCTTTTTCATACGTGTATTGTCTTTATACGCTTGATTGTATGTTCTCTAAGCACATTAGTAACCAGGGTTCTGAACGAGGTTGGGATTGGCGTTCATGTCCTCGTCAGGCAGGGCATAGATGTTGCGGAAGGCAGGTAGGCTTGCTCCATTCTCGGCACCGGCTTTCCATTCCCACAGATACTGTCCGCTGCGGTCGCCACCGAAATATCCGTAGCGGATGAGGTCGGTGCGGCGGTAGCCCTCAAAGTAGAGTTCACGGGCGCGCTCGTCGAGAATCTGACCTAAGGAGTAGTTGCTCAATGTTGTGGTGTGAGCACGCTGACGCAGGGCGTTAATGTAATTGGCACCTGTGGCTGAGGTCGTTCCTCCGTTGAGGCGAGCGTCAGCCTCTGCTGCGATAAGGTAGGCCTCTGCTGCACGCATCAGGAAGAAATCTGTATCGATGAACTGTGAGTTGTGAGCCGTTGTGCCACTGGCATATGTGTTGCGGAATTTACCCACAGAATAGCCTGAAGTGAACTCGCCCGGGGTGGAAATCTTCAACTCACGGTCAATACCGAAGAACAGGGCGCGGTCGTCACCGGCTGCTGCTGCCATATCTCTGATAGTGGCCTGCGGTGCATCGTTGTTGGGGAAGAACTTGGCTACCAATTGGCTGCGGGCGCGGTTGCCTGCCCACAACTCGCTGGAACCATAGTTGTTCTCAGTGTCCATGTCGGCTTTCCATGTTGAAGCAATGAGGAAGAGTGATGTACACCATGCGGTGGTCTTCACACCGTCCTGAAGCAAGGGGAGAATGGCTTCCTGAGAGGCACCATTGCTGCCGTTGTCGCCCATGAAGAGCATCTGGTAGGCGCTCCAGCCGTTCATGCCGGTGGTCCACAGTTTGTGGGGGCCGTTGATGACCTTCTCTGCATACTCCTTGGCGGCTGCCCAGTTGGCAGAGCCTGTGTAGACCTCGGCATTGAGGTACATGCGGGCGAGCAGCAGATTGGCTGCATCCTGGTCGGCGCGGCCGTAGTTTTGGTCGGTGTCCTTGCGTGCGGCCGGTGACAACAGTATGTCTTTCACGGCGAGCAATTCGCTCTCAATCCATTTGAACAGTTCGGCGCGCTGGATCTGCTGTGGAGGTTCGGACATCAGGGCAGTGGCGAAAGGCACATTGCCGAAAGCGTCCATCAGGTGATAGTAGTAAAGGGCACGGAGGAAGCGGACCTCTGCCTCTCGGGTGGCATCTATGCCTGCGCAGACATCAAGGTAGTGGTTGCAGTAGGTGATGCCGACATAGAGACGATAATAGAAACCTTTGAGCATCGGGTGTGATGCGTCAGATTGGCAGTAGTTGTAAGCGGGTATACCAGGGTCGCCCCAGGCGCAGATGGCCTCATCAGTAGGCAGTTCGTTGGAGTTCCACAATTGACGCACGAAACCAGCAGTACCGCCGTCGAGACCGTCAATGTCACAGTCGCCGTTAGCACCTCCCTGACCTTGCAAAGCCATGGAGGCATAGCACTTGGTGTAGAGTGCCACCTCATCGGCCACCATCGTTTTGCTGGGGTCGATAGGAGTGACGTCCAAATCGCCGGTGCAAGAGGTAAGTCCTGCTATCACCAGTGCTGCTGCGGGAAGTATGTGTTTGATATATCTGAAGTTCATATTCGTAAAATTTATGATAGTTGTCATTTTCTATGCCTGTATATCCATTTAGAAGGAGAGGTTTAGACCCAGTAGGATGGTGAGTGGACGTGGGTAAATGTTGTTGTCGATGCCCTTGTACACCTCGGGGTCAATGCCCTTGTATTTGGTGATGGTGAACACGTTGGTGGCCGATGCATAGACACGTCCGGTCAGTCCGTTGTAACTGCCGCCTTTGAAAAGGTTGCTGAATGAATAGCCGAGTGTGATGTTGTCGCACTTGAGGAACGAGGCATTGCGAACGAAGTAGTCGGAGAGGGCATGGTCGTAGGTTACCCAACCTGCAGCGACAGCCTCCGGCATGGTGTTCTGCAGATAGCCGAACGACGAGTCGAAGCGCTTCTCAGTGTTGTTGTAACTCATTCTCTTGTCCCAGTAGACATAGTTGTCGAAACTTGCGCGAAGACCGAAGCCGAAGTCTACATTCTTGTATTGCAGACGTGAACTCAGACCCGCGGTGTATGGTGCAAACGGACTCTTGTAGATATAGCGGTCGGAGTCGTTGATGATTCCGTCGGCATTGCGGTCCACATACACGCCTTCGATGGGTTTGCCTGCCTGGTCGTAAACCTGCTGGTAGACATAGTAGGAGTAGGCGGGATAACCCACGGTGTGAACCTGACATGTCAATCCAGTTCCTGCAGAGATGCCGCCGGTGGAGATCTTGGATGCCTCGCCGGTCAGTTCGGTAATCTTGTTCTTGTTGTAGGTGAAGTTGGCGGTCACTTCCCACTGCCAGTTCTCAGTCACCACGGGACGGACGGTGAGTGATGCCTCTACACCTCTGTTCTCCAATGAGCCGATGTTGGTCGGCACGGTGTTGCGGAAGTTGGAGCCTGCGGACACCGAAGCCCAGTTGATCAGGTCGGTGGTCTTGCGATAGTAGTAGTCGACGCTACCGCTCACACGGTTGTGGAAGAACTGGAAGTCGAGACCGGCATTGTAGGTGGTGGTGGTCTCCCACTTCAGGTTTTTGTTGTATGCGTCGGGACGGTAGAGAAGTCCGTTGTCGTTGACACCGACAATGGGATAGCGTCCGTCCACATTGGTGGAATTCACGTTGTAACTTGCAAAGTAGTTGTAGTCACCGATACCGTCCTGCTGACCTGTCTTACCCCAGCCTAAGCGGAGCTTGATTTCGTCAATCCAACTGACGTTGCGCAATGGTGCCTCTTCGTTGATTTTCCAGCCGAGTGCGACAGATGGGAAGGTAGCCCAGTGCTCGAAGAAACGTGACGAACCGTCGCGGCGCACAGTGGCGGTCACCATATAGCGGTCGAAGGCAATGTAGTTGGCACGGCCGAAGAAACTCACGAGGTAACTCTCAGACTTCCAAGGATTGACTTTTGCGTCAAAGGGATATTGCTTGCCGGCAGCATCCAAGGTTGACCCGTCATCAAGTGTAACAACTTGTTGTGTGGTGGTCGGGTAACGGCCAGCATAGAAGGAGTCGCCCCAGTACTTGGTGTGGCTCCACTCATAACCCACCATGATGTCGAAGTGCTGGGTCTTGAGGAAGTCCTTGTAATACTGTGCATAGGCAGAGAAGGTGAGGTTGTATTTGTGCTCCTTGCTGTAACCGCTGTTGCCGTAGTAGAAGTTGGAGGGTCCCCAGTTGGCATAGTCGGTGAGTTGTTTACCATTGGCCCAGTCGCCGTTGGCGCTTGCATGGAGGCGCAGATCCTCAAAACCATGTACCTTATAGTCAGCCTCGATGCCGCCCATGTAGTCGTAGGAGTTGGCGCGGTCATTCTTCTCATACAGACGTGAGAGTGGGTTGGCCACGGTGTTGCGGTTCCACATGATGGGGTAGTTGGGGTCTTTCAGAGAAGCGCCGGTGTCGGTCCATTGCCAGTAGCCGTGGAAGTTCTTGAACTTCTCATCCGTTGAGGTGATAGGCTGTGTGGGGTCCATGCGCATGGCATCGCCGATGGCGGCTTCGTTGGCATAACGAGTGTGGGCGTACATGAACTTGCCGTTGATGTTGAACTTCAGGTGGTCGTTCAGCAGCGACGGGTTCAGGGTGATGCTGGCGGTGGTGCGCTGGAAGTTGGAGGTCTTCAGGATACCGTTCTGGTCGGTGTAGCCTGCGCTGAAGCGATAGGGCATGTTCTTCAGACCGCCTTGGACTGTCACGGTATGGTCAGTGCTCACAGCGGCGTGGAAAATCTCCTCCTGCCAGTCGGTATCGGCGTTGCCCAACAAACTGGCTGCCTCAGAGTCTTCACCATAATAACTCTTGATGAACTTGCGGTACTCGTTGGCATTGAGCAGGTCGAGTTTGCTGTTCTTCACAGAGTAGGACACGTTGCCGCTGTAACTCACCTTGGGAGCCATGCCGGAGCGGCCTTTCTTAGTAGTAATGATGATGACACCATTGGAGCCGCGGCTACCGTAGATGGCAGTAGCGGAGGCATCCTTCAGTACAGTGAAACTCTCGATGTCATTCGGGTTGACCATCGTCAGGGGGTTGGATGCACCCTTGATGCCCTGATTGTCCATGGCCAGACCATCGATGACGATGAGCGGGTCGGTGCTGGCGTTGAGGGATGAGCCACCACGGATGGTAATGTTGGCACCGCCACCAGGGGCGCCACCATAGTTGGTCACGCTCACACCAGCGATCTTGCCCTGCATCATGTCTTGGGCATTGGTGATGAGACCGTGGTTTTTCTCATCGGGCTTGACTGCGGTCACCGAACCGGTGAGGTCATTTTTCCTGGCCACACCGTAACCAATCACCACCACCTCGTTGAGAGAATGGGAGTCGTCTTGCAAAATCACCTCCACATGTGGGGCTGCGGCCACTTCCTGTGTCTCATATCCGATGTATGAGATCTGGAGCATGTCGCCTTGTTTTGCTTCAATTGAGAAATTGCCGTCGAAATCGGTAATCACGCCACCCGGTTGACCTACAACGCGGATGGTGGCTCCGATGATGTCTTCGCCGGTAGCATCTTTCACATGGCCGTTGGCAGTGAATGACTGCGCAAAGGCACTGACTGATAGGAACAACCCCAGAAAGAGGCTGAGCAACCTAACAGGAATTGCAAAATTTACCTGCTTCATCATTTTAATTGTTAAGTTATTATTAATAGGTTATTGTGTTATATATAATGTGTACGATTCTCTCGCACGTCATTGAATAGTTGAGGTAGTATTTAGGTTAAGAACCAGCCGGGAAAGATGTGTTTTTTCTTCTCAGACCGTTTTCTGTTTGCAAATTTAGTTTTCTTTCGCTTTGTTTGTTCTTTTTATCATTAAAATATTGTGTTTGAGATGCGCAAACGATTGCACAGTTTATTGCAAGTTTTGTGACAAAGTGGATGACAACGAGACAAGGTTTTATCTATCTTTGCAAATGATGAAAGACAACGACCCCATCACGATGAAGGACATCGCACGCGCCTTGGGTGTGTCGGTGGCCACTGTCTCGCGGGCACTGAAAGACAGTCCGCGCATCAGTGAGGAGCGTCGTGAGGCGATCAAGGCATATGCCCGTGAGCACAACTTTTCCCCCAACGTACTGGCAGAGTCGCTGCGCCACAGCCGTGTGCACCCCACGCGCATCATCGGTGTCATCATGCCGCAGATCAATCATTTCTACTTCTCATCCATCCTCAGCGGCATTGAGGCGGAAGCCTCGGCCCGTGGATATCAGTTGATGCTGGCCCAGAGCGACGAGCGCTATGAGCGCGAGGTGCGCATCTGTCAGTCATTTTATGAGAACAAGGTGTGCGGCATCATCGTCTCGCAGGCGAAGGATACGGTGAAATACGACCATTTCCTGCGCCTCATCGACAGTGGAGTGCCGTTGGTGTTTTTCGACCGCATCTGCACTGGCATCAACTCCAGCAGGGTGGTGGTGGACGACTACATGGGGGCGCTCACGGCCGTCAACTACCTCATCGACAGCGGATGCCGCCGTGTGGCGTTCTATGGGTCGACGATGAACCTTGAGATTTCCAAGAACCGTTACAATGGTTACCGTGATGCCCTGGCACGCCACCACCTGCCGGCTGATGAGCGTTACATGCGCTATTGCGACAACCGCACCGATGCAGAGGCCATCACTCCCGAACTGCTGTCGATGCCCGACCGTCCCGATGGTTTCTTCGCCGTCAACGACGATACAGCCATAGGCATCCTCTATACCGCCAAGCGCATGGGACTTCGTATCCCCGATGATGTGTCGATATGTGGGTTCACCAACGGTGAGCGGGCCATCGCCTGCGACCCGATGCTCACCACCGTGGAGCAGCGGGGCATGATGGTGGGCGAGGAGGCTGCCGACATCCTCATCAGCAAGGTGGAAGGTTCCATCCCACAGGAGAAGGTGGTGAAGCGCGTGGTGCGCACGCGCCTGATCGTCCGCGGCACCACGCGGTAATTCTGCGTCAGCATCTTCCGGCCCTTGTGCCCGACCGCAAGAAAGAACTATTTCCTAAATAATAAAGACCTATTAAAATATGAAAACAAGACCTGATCTAAGTTTTTGGAAGTTGTGGAACCTGAGTTTCGGCTTCTTTGGCGTGCAAATTGCATACGCTCTGCAGAGCGGCAATATCTCGCGTATATTCCGCACTTTGGGGGCAGACCCTCATGACCTGAGTTTCTTCTGGATTCTTCCCCCGCTGATGGGTATGATTGTGCAGCCCATCATCGGTACCTTGTCAGACAGGACGTGGACCCGCCTGGGCCGACGCATCCCTTATCTCTTCGTGGGTGCCGCCCTTGCCGTGGCAGTGATGTGCCTGCTGCCCAATTCCGGGTCGTTCGGCATGTCGGTCAAGGCAGCCCTGATTTTCGGACTGGCAGCGCTCATGCTCCTCGACACCTCCATCAACATGGCCATGCAGCCCTTCAAGATGATGGTGGGCGACATGGTGAATGAGAAGCAGAAAGCCAAGGCCTACAGCATTCAGTCGTTCCTGTGCAACGCCGGCAGTGTGGTGGGCTTCGTGTTCCCCTTCTTCTTCACTTGGATAGGCTTGAAGAATGTGGCTCCCGAGGGCGTCGTGCCCGACTCTGTCATCTGGTCGTTCTATGTGGGTGCGCTCATCCTCATTCTCTGCGTCATCTACACCACAGCCACTGTGCGTGAGATGCCGCCGGAGGAGTATGCACAATATCATGGTGTGACTGAGACACAGAAGGACAGTTCCAACTGGTTTACGTTGCTGAAGAATGCACCTGCCACATTCTGGAAAGTGGGTCTGGTGCAGTTCTTCTGCTGGGCAGCCCTCCTCTATATGTGGACCTATGTGGTGGATGCCGTCTCTGAGACAGTATGGGGCACGACCGACCCCGTTTCGGCGGATTATCAGGAGGCAGGCAACTGGACGGGCATCCTCTATGCCATCCAGGCCATGGCCAGTGTGCTGTGGGCCACGATGCTGCCTCGCTTCAAGAATGTCAAGGTGGCCTATGCCGTCAGTCTGCTCATCGGCGGCATCGGTTTCGCTCTCATCCCCTTCGTTCACGACATGTATTGGATGATCATCCCCTTCATCCTCATCGGCGCAGCCTGGGCAGCCATGCTCGCCATGCCGTTTACGCTGGTCACCAATGCCCTCCAGGGCTACGGACACATGGGAGCCTATCTGGGACTCTTCAACTGCACCATCTGCCTGCCTCAGATTGTGGCAGCAGTGTGCGGAGGCACCATCCTCCATTTGGTCGGATCGCATCAGAGCACGATGATGATCGTGTCGGGTGTGCTGCTCATCATCGGAGCGCTGTGTGTCTCTTTCATCCAGGTGAAGAAAACTGAGCAAACGATTGCATAACAAATAACCAACATTTTCTACACTATGAATCTACATTTTAATATTGATTACCATACCTCTTTTGGCGAGGAACTGGTGCTCAACATCATCTCCTCCGTCAGCGACGGCGGTCATGAGGCCATTCCCTATCGCATGGGAACTCTTGACGGCATGAGGTGGACTTGTGAGATTGGCAATGTGGTCAAGTCAGGTGAGTATCTTGACTATTATTACAGTTTGGTGCGTGGCGACCAGGTGCTGCGCCGTGAGTGGACCTTGGAGACACACCGTCTTGAGTTCGCTGCCCAAAAGGCCAAGAACTATACCGTCTATGACCATTGGACGGACATTCCCGACAATGCCTATCTGTATAGTTCTGCCTTCACCGACACCATCAACCGCCGTGAGCGGCTCAGACCCTCCAAGCATTCATTTGCCCGGACGGTGAGGTTGAAGGTGCGGGCCCCGCAGTTGCGCCGCAATGAGCGTCTGGCCGTGTTGGGCGATGACGCTGCTCTCGGCAACTGGTCGGTGCTGAACGCTGTCTCCATGGTGGAGCACAACTACAACGAGTGGTTGCTGGATATTGATGCGTCACTGCTCTCCTCCTCCCGCTTTGAGATGAAGTTCGTGGTGCTCGACGAGGATGTCGATGTGACACCCGTCTGGGAACTGGGCAGCAACCGTGTCATCGACCTGCCTGAGATGGAGGATGGCGACATCGTGGTTTATGAGTTGCCTGAGGCTCGTTTCGACCTCTACGATGTGAAGTGTGCGGGTACCCTCGTCCCGGTGTTCTCCCTCCGGTCGGAAAGCAGTTTCGGCGTCGGCGATTTCGGCGACTTACGCAAGATGGTCGACTGGGTGGCACGTACCGGACAGCGCCTCTTGCAGATTCTGCCCATCAATGACACGACCATCACCCATACCTGGACCGATTCCTATCCTTACAGTTGCATCAGCATCTTTGCCCTCCATCCGCAATACGCCGACCTCACAGCCCTTCCTCCCATCAAGGATGAGGCAGTCCGTGAGGAGATGGAGCAGTTGCGTGCCGAACTCAATGCGCTGCCTCAGATAGACTACGAGCGTGTCAACAATGCCAAGAACCGCTACCTGCATGTCATTTTTGAGCAGGAGGGGAAGGCGGTGCTCACATCTGCTGGATTCAAGCAATTCTTCTCTGAGGCGAAGTCCTGGCTCGTGCCCTATGCACAGTACTCGCTGCTCCGCGACAAGTATGGCACCGCCGATTTCAGCCAGTGGCCCGACCACAACACATGGGATGAGGCCGACAGGGCAAGTCTTACCTCTGCGCGCAACAAAGCCTACAAGGAGGTGTCATTCTATTATTATGTGCAGTATGTGCTCAACTGTCAGATGGCTGCCGTGCATGAGTATGCCCGTGAGCGTGGGGTCATTCTCAAGGGTGATATCCCCATCGGAGTCAACCGTTATGGCTGCGACGTGTGGCAGGAACCCCGCTATTTCCACCTCGACGGACAGGCAGGAGCACCGCCCGATGACTTCTCTGCCAACGGGCAGAACTGGGGATTCCCCACCTACAACTGGGAGGAGATGCTCGCCGACAACTGTGCATGGTGGGTCAGAAGGTTCTCCAATATGTCGAAATACTTCGATGCCTACCGTATCGACCATGTGCTCGGCTTCTTCCGCATCTGGGAGATTCCCATCGATTCCGTGCATGGCCTGCTCGGACAGTTCTCGCCCTCGCTGGCCATGACCGTCTCAGAGATCGAGGCATACGGACTCCCCTTCCGAGAGCAGGAGTTCCTCACACCTTTTATCAACGACCATGTGCTCGACGAGGTGTTCAAGGAGCATGCTCAGGAGGTGAGGGAGTGCTATGTGGAACCTGCAGGCGATGGCTTCTACCGCATGCGGCCAGACTTTGACACGCAGCGCAAGGTGGAGAAGGCATTTGAGGGAAAGACCGATGAGGTCAGCGTCATGCTCCGCGACGGTCTCTACGCCCTGATCAGCGATGTGCTCTTCATACGCGACCACCGTGATGCCACCAAATTCCATCCCCGCATCGCCGTGCAGCACGACTTTATCTATGAGGCGCTCACGGAACAGGAGAAGTTTGTCTTCAACCGCCTCTATGATGACTACTATTATAGGCGCAACAACCAGTTCTGGTACCGGGAGGCCATGAACAAACTGCCGCGTCTGGTGGATGCCACCCGCATGCTGGTATGTGCCGAGGACTTGGGCATGGTGCCCGACTGCGTGCCCTGGGTGATGAACGAGTTGAAGATCCTCAGCCTCGAACTCCAGTCGATGCCCAAGGATCCGACCGTCACTTTCGGACATCTCTCCCGCAATCCCTATCGCTCGGTGTGCACCATCTCCAGTCACGACATGCCCACGCTGCGGCAGTGGTGGGATGAGAAACCTGAGCGCACGCAGGAGTATTACAACACGATGCTCTACCGTGGCGGCGAGGCTCCGCATCCGCTGCCGGGATGGCTCGCACGAGACATCATCTCACGTCACCTCACCAGTCCGTCGATGCTCTGCGTCATCTCTATACAGGACTGGTTGGCCATCGATGAGCGGCTCCGCCTGGCGGATGCCAATGCCGAGCGCATCAACATCCCCGCCAATCCCCGCCACTACTGGCGCTACCGCATGCACCTCACCATTGAGCAACTCATGAAGGATGACAAGTTCAATGAGAATCTTTCCGACCTCATCTCCCAAAGCGGGAGATGAGTCTCCATGTATAAGTAAACGACAACCAATCCAAGAAAAGATGAAATTTTTACTGAACCTCCTCACCCTCCTGCTGCCATGCCTGGCGTTGGCACAGACGGTGAAATCACCCGACGGCAATGTGGCGTTGACTTTCAGCCTCGACAAAGGCGTGCCCTATTATGAGATGACCTACAAAGGCAAGGCTGTGGTAAAACCCAGCCGGTTGGGACTGGAACTTGCCAAGGACAAACACGCCAGCAGGGGAATGAATGAGACCGACCTCATGGACGGCTTCTCCATCGCCGGTACGAAAGAGTCTGCTTTCGACGAGACATGGAAACCCGTATGGGGTGAGACTGCTGCCATACGCAACCACTACAACGAGTTGGCTGTCGACCTGCTGCAAGAGGCCACCAAGCGGCGCATCACCATCCGCTTCCGAGTCTACGACGACGGGATGGGACTGCGCTATGAGTTCCCGCAGCAGAACGAACTCAACTACTTCCTCATCAAGGATGAGCATACGGAGTTTGCCATGGCTGGCGACCACACCGCATGGTGGCTGCCCGGCGATTACGACACACAGGAGCAGGAGACTCAGCAGACCAAACTGTCGGAGATTCGCGGCAGGATGAGGCAGGCGGTCAACTGGGGCAACTCCTCCGTGGCTGTCTTCTCGGAGACCGGTGTGCAGACCTCCCTTCAGATGAAGAGCGACGACGGACTGTATATCAACATCCATGAGGCGGCGTGTGTGGACTATGCCACCATGCACCTCGAACTGGTGGACGCGCAGACCAAACATCTGACGGAGCAGTTGGGCGGCGGCAGCAATGCCTATACACCCAACCCCAAACCGTCGCCCTATCCGCTGCCGGCACCGCTCACCTTCGTCAGTCACCTCACTCCCGATGCCACAGGACTGAAGGGTGCGATGCAGACACCCTGCCAGAGTCCCTGGCGCACTGTCATGGTGAGTGATGACGCCCGAGACATGCTCTCCTCCAATCTCATCCTCAACCTTAACGAACCTTGCAAGATAGAGGACACCTCATGGATCCATCCCGTGAAATACTGCGGCGTGTGGTGGGAGATGATCGTGGGCAAGAGCAGTTGGAACTATACCAATGACCTGCCCTCCATCAAACTCGACCAGATTGACTGGAAGAAGATGACGCCCAACGGACGGCATGCCGCCAACAATGAGAAGGTGAAGCGCTATATCGACTTCGCTGCCAAGAACGGCCTCGACGAGGTGCTCGTGGAAGGATGGAATGTGGGCTGGGAGGACTGGGCCAACATGTGGAAACGCGACGTGTTCGACTTCGTCACCCCCTATCCCGACTTCGACATTAAGATGCTCAACGACTATGCGCACAGCAAGGGCGTGAAACTGCTCATGCACCATGAGACCTCATCGTCGACCCAGAACTATGAGCGCCACATGGAGAAGGCCTACAGTCTGATGAACCATTATGGCTACGATGCCGTGAAGAGCGGCTATGTGGGAGATATCATCCCCCGTGGCGACCACCATTTCTCGCAGTCGATGAACAACCACTACCTCTACTGCATTCAGGAGGCTGCCAAGCACCACATCATGGTCAATGCCCATGAGGCGGTGAGACCTACAGGACTCTGCCGCACCTATCCCAACATGGTGGGCAATGAGAGCGCGAGGGGCACCGAGTATGAGGCGTTCGGCGGAAGCCGTCCCGACCATACCGTCATCATCCCCTTCACCCGTCTGCAGGGTGGACCGATGGACTACACACCGGGTATCCTCGAGACACAGTTGGGTACATGGAGCGACAACCACAATATCGTGCACACCACCCTCGTGGGACAGTTGGCCCTTTACGTCACCATGTACAGTCCGCTGCAGATGGCTGCCGACCTGCCCGAGAACTATGAGAAGTATGACGATGCCTTCCAGTTCATCCGTGACGTGGCTGTCGACTGGGACGACTCCCGCTACCTGGAGGCTGAGCCTGCCGACTACATCACCGTGGCACGCAAGGCCAAGGGCACTGCCAACTGGTTCATCGGTGGAAAATGTGATGAGAACGGTCATCAGAGCACCATCCGCCTCGACTTCCTCGACAAAGGCAAGAAATACGACTGCACTATCTATGCCGATGCCAAAGATGCCCATTATGAGACCAACCCCAAGGCATACACCATCACCCGCAAGACGGTGAAGAAAGGGGACGTGCTCAAACTGAAAGAGGCTCCCGGTGGCGGCTTCGCCGTGAGCATCATAGCCAGATAAGTGAGTGATGGGCAAACACAGAGATGCAAAGGCACAGAGAACAAAATGCAAAGTAAAAAACTCTGTATCTCTGTGTCTCTGTGTTGAAAATAATACCAAAGTTTGAAAATGAAAAGAATTATCACAACATTGGCCGCTACATTGTTGCTTACCACTGCCACCCATGCCCAGACATTCAATTTCAACGAGTGTGAGGCGTATCCGGAAAAAACGACCTTCCGGTTGATCGCACCACCCGACGCACGTGGGGTGAGGGTGAGGATCTACAAGGACGGTGTCGGCGGCGACCCCATCCGGACCCTGAAGATGCGCTATGAGAATGGCATCTGGACTACCACCGTCCACCATAGCCCCAAACGTTCGCTCAAGGGCAAGTTCTACACTTTTGACATGATGGGCGACCGCATCAATTGGCATGAGACCCCCGGCATCTTCGCGAAGGCGGTGGGTGTCAACGGACGGCGGGCGGCTATCATCGACCTGAGGGACACCAATCCCTATGAGTGGGAGAAAGACACCAGACTGCCCCTGCGCTCACCGGCCGATCTGGTGATTTACGAACTGCATCACCGCGACTTCTCCATTGCCCGCAACATCAACCTCGACCCAGGGGAGATGTTTGTCAAACGTCAGTCGTGTGACTACCCGGGCAAGTTCCTTGCCCTGCGTGAGCCATGGGCCATCGAACATCTTAAGTCGCTCGGTGTGAACGCGGTGCATATCCTGCCGTCATTTGATTTCGCTTCCATCGATGAGGTGAGTCGGCTGCCGCAGTACAACTGGGGCTACGACCCAATCAACTACAACGTGCCGGAGGGTTCCTATTCCACCGACGCCGCCAATCCGGAGGTGCGCATCCGCGAGTTCAAGTCGATGGTGCGTGGTCTCCACAGTGCCGGCATCCGGGTCATCCTCGACGTGGTGTACAACCACACCTACAACCTGGAGAACAGCAATTTCCAACTCACCTGGCCCGACTACTACTACCGCAAGAACGCTGATGGCAGTTACAGCAATGGCTCGGGCTGCGGCAATGAGACTGCATCGGAACAGCCCATCTTGCGCGAGTTCATCATCGAGAGTGTGAAATACTGGGTCAACGAGTACCACATCGACGGCTTCCGCTTTGACCTCATGGGCGTTCACGACATTGAGACGATGAATGCCGTCCGGGCGGCTCTTGACAAGATCGACCCATCCATCTTCATCTATGGGGAGGGATGGTCGGCAGGCACGTGTGCCTATCCGCAGGAGAAACTTGGCATGAAGGCCAACATCCCGCAGATGCCGCGCATCGCTGCCTTCAGCGATGAGTTGCGCGATGCCCTCCGCGGACCCTTCAACGACGATACCAAGGGCGCGTTCCTGGCGGGCATCCCCGGCGAGGAGGAGAGCGTGAAGTTTGGCATCGCTGGTGCCATTGCCCATCCGCAGGTGGTGATGGACAAGGTGAACTACACCAAGACAGCCTGGGCCACCGAACCCACACAGATGATTGCCTATGTGAGTTGTCACGATGACATGTGCCTGGTCGACCGCCTGAAGACGTCCATCCCTGGCATCAGCACCGAGGAACTCATCCGCCTCGATAAGTTGGCGCAGACTGCCGTGCTCACCTCCCAGGGCGTGCCTTTCATCCTCTCAGGAGAGGAGATGCTGCGCAACAAGAAGGGAGTTCACAACAGTTTCGAGTCGCCAGACTCCATCAACCAACTCAACTGGAACAACACCATCCGCTATGCCGATGTGCTCGAATACTACAGCCGCCTGATACAGTTGCGGAAAAACCATCCCGCCTTCCGGTTGGGCAGGGCCGAACTGGTGAGGACGTCACTGGAGTTTCTGCCCACACAGCCCTGCATGGTGGCCTACCGCCTGAAGGACTATGCCGGTGGCGACACCTGGGGCGACATTGTGGTGGCACTCAATGCCAACAAGGAGGCGAAGGCCATCAATATCCCCAAGGGCAAGTACACCATCGTGTGCAAGGACGGGAAAATCAACGAGGACGGACTGGGCACTGTCACTGGTCCTACGGTGACCGTCCCGCCACAGTCGGCACTTATCCTGCACAATTAGTTTGTCTCAACAACCATTACCGATATGAAAAAAATCCTTTTGCTGTTCACACTTATCCTCACTGTGACCACCACTATGAAGGCAGCACTCAAAATCGACCGCATCGACCCCACCGACTGGTATGTGGGGATGCAGAACCCCTCCCTCCAGTTGATGGTCTACGGACCAGGCATCGGCAGCGCGGAGGTGACCACCGACTATCCGGGTGTGCGTATCGACAGCCTTGTGCGGGTCGACTCACCCAACTACCTGCTTGTTTATCTCAACCTCAGTGGTGCACAACCAGGGGAGATGAAGTTGCAGTTCAAGAACGGCCGCCAGAAAAAGGTGGTCAGTTACCGTCTGAAGTCACGTGAGAAGGCTGGTGCCGCCAGGCAGGGCTTCACCAATGCCGACGTGCTCTATATGCTCATGCCCGACCGCTTCGCCAGTGGCAGGACGGACAATGACCAGATCAAGGGCCTGAACACGTATGTCAACAACCGGCAGGAACCCAGTCTGCGGCATGGCGGTGACCTCGAGGGCATCCGCCAGCACCTCGACTATTTCAATGACCTGGGTGTCACGGCACTGTGGTTCACACCGGTGCTGGAGAACAACTCTCCCGACCACAACGGGTTCAGCACCTATCATGGTTATGCCACCACCGATTACTACAAGGTGGATCCGCGCTTCGGCACCAACGAGGAGTACCGGCGGTTGACCGATGAGGCGCACAGCCATGGACTGAAGGTGGTGATGGACATGATTTTCAACCACTGCGGCTTTGAGCATCCGTGGGTGAAGGACATGCCTACACACGACTGGATCAATCTGCCCAAATGGCTCGAGGAGTCGGGTGGAAAATCAGACCCGACGGGCACTTCTTTTCTCCAGACGAGTTACAAACTCACGCCCGTGGTGGATCCCTATGCTTCGCAGGTGGACCTGAAGGAGACCGTGGAGGGATGGTTCGTCCCCACCATGCCCGACCTCAACCAGCGCAACCCGCACGTGATGACCTATCTCATCCAAAACAGCATCTGGTGGATTGAGACGGTGGGCATCGACGGCATCCGCATGGACACCTATCCGTATGCTGATGCCAAGGCGATGGCTCGTTGGATGTATGAGATCGACAGGGAGTATCCCAACTTCAACACGGTGGGGGAGACCTGGGTGACCGAACCGGCATATACCGCCACCTGGCAGAAGGACTCGAAACTCGCCCCGTACAACTCCTACCTCAAGACGGTGATGGACTTCAGTTTCTACGACAAGATCAACCAGGCGAAGGGGGAGGAGACCGACGGATGGTGGAAGGGCTACAACCGCATCTACAACAGTCTGGTCTACGACTATCTCTATCCCAATCCGTCAAGCGTGATGGCATTCATCGAGAACCATGACACCGACCGCTTCTTGGGTAATGGCACCGACACGCTCGCCCTCAAGCAGGCATTGGCGCTGCTGCTCACCATCAACCGCACCCCGCAGTTGTATTACGGGACGGAGGTGCTGATGAACGGCACCAAGGAGGTGACCGACGGCTATGTGCGCAAGGACTTCCCCGGAGGCTTCCCTGGCGACACGAAAAACTGCTTCACCCGTGAGGGGCGCACCCGTGCCGAGAACGCGATGTTCGACTGGTGCAGCCGTCTGCTCCACTGGCGGCAGGGCAACGAGGTCATCACGAAAGGCCGTCAGACACAGTTCATCCCCTGGAAGGGTGTCTATGTCGTGGCACGTCAGTTTGCTGGCCGCAAGGTGCTGACCATCATCAACGGCAACAACGCTCCCGCAGCCCTGGAGGTGAAACGCTATGCCGAGATAATCGGTTCTGCTGAGCGTGGCACTGACATCACCACAGGCCGTACCGTCCGCCTCGACAAGGATGTGTCTCTCCGTCCCCGCCAGACCATGGTGGTGGAGTTGTAATGGCATTTCAATGATGAAGTGTCATGCAATGGTTTGCGTTTTGGTACTTTATATGGAAATTTCATTTCGTTTTTAAACAAAATTGAAGAAAAATTTGGCAGTTTGAAGGAAACTTTCTACTTTTGCTGCCGAAAAGTTACAAAAACAACATAGAGCATGATTAGATTTGCAAATTTCTGGTGGTGGCGCAACTCAAGATTCGGAAGATCGTGAGAAGATAGCCGCGTACCTATACAATTTGCAAAAAAGGATACTGAGAGGCCTGTCGTTCTTGCGACGGGCCTCTCAGATTTTTGTAAGGAACATGAGGTTATTCAATTGGAATTTTCATTAAAGAACAATTAGTTATATGAGCAATTTTCAAGCAGACAAAAATGGTTTTTATGGAGAATTCGGCGGGGCTTACGTGCCTGAGATTCTCTACAAGTGCGTGCATGATCTGCAGGAGGCTTATCTGCCGATTATCGAGAGCGAGGAGTTCAAGGCGGAGTATCATGCGCTGCTGAGGGATTATGTGGGTCGTCCGTCACCGCTCTATTATGCCAGGCGCATGAGTGAGAAGTATGGTTGCCAACTGTATCTGAAACGCGAGGACCTGAACCATACGGGTGCGCACAAGATCAACAACACCATTGGACAGATCCTGTTGGCCCGGAAGATGGGCAAGACGAGGATCACCTGTGAGACGGGTGCTGGTCAGCATGGTGTGGCCACGGCCACGGTATGTGCGCTGATGAACATGAAGTGCGAGGTGTTCATGGGGGCAACGGATGTGGAGCGTCAGCACACGAATGTGGAGCGGATGAAGATGCTGGGTGCCGAGGTGCATCCCGTGAGGACAGGCAACATGACGCTCAGCGATGCCTGTTCGGAGGCGATCCGCGACTGGTGCTGTCATCCCGGAGAAACCTATTACTTGGTTGGTTCGACGATGGGCCCTCATCCCTATCCCGACCTGGTGGCACGGATGCAGAGCGTGATCTCAGAGGAGATCAAGGAACAGTTGCAAGAAAAGGTGGGCCGCGATTATCCTGACTATCTTGTCGCCTGCATCGGTGGCGGAAGCAATGCCGCCGGCACCATCTATCACTATATGGATGACGAGCGCGTGAAGATCGTGCTGGCTGAAGCCGGCGGCCATGGCTGTGATACGGATTACACGGCAGCGACCATCCATCGCGGCACGGTAGGCATCTTGCATGGCTCAAAAATGCTGGTGATGCAGGATGAGGACGGACAGATCCAGGAGGCCTTTACCATTTCTGCAGGTCTCGACTATCCGGGTGTGGGGCCTATGCACTGCAACATGGCGAAGCAAGGCCGCACGCAGGTGCTGAGCATCAACGACGACGAGGCCATCTACGGAGGTTATGAACTGACACGCATGGAGGGCATCATCCCTGCTATCGAGAGTGCCCACGCCATCGCGGCTTTGTCCAAACTCTCTTTCAAGCCCTCTGATGTGGTGGTGCTGACCGTCAGCGGCAGGGGCGACAAGGATGTGCAAACTTATCTGAACAACAAACAAATGGCAAAGGAATATGGAAACTTTTAAATATGTGACTACCAGCAAGACCATCCTGGCTGACTTGTACACGCCGGTGGGGGTATATATGCGGCTGAGAGACCTCTTTCCGCAGAGTGCGCTGATGGAGAGTTCTGACTATCACGATGCCAACAACTCTCGGTCGTTCATTGGCATCAACCCTGTCGCCAGCGTGGCCATCGGGCACGGGGAGGCCATTATCAGTTATCCTGATGGCAGCAGCGTGAGGCGAGTGGTGAACAGGGACTATCGCTCAGACAAGGCCATCCATGAACTCATCGACCGTATCGAAATCTCGGGTGAGGATGCCGGCGTGTGCGGACTTTTTGGCTATACGAGTTTCAATGCCGTGCGCTATTTCGAGGATATCGATGTGAAGGATGAGACACAGGAGAAAAACGATGCGCCGGATGTGCTCTATATCCTTTACAAGAGCGTGATCGTATTCGACCATCACAACAACATGCTCAAGGTGGTGAGTCTCTCGGAGGGGTCGGATTCTGGGAGTTCAGAGATTTCCTTCATCCTCAAGGCGATGAACAAGGCCAATGTGCAGCCTTATGACTTCCACCCGGTAGGTGATGTCAGGAGCACACTGACTGATGATGAGCACCGGGAGAATATCCGCCGGGGCATCCGGCACTGTCTGCGCGGTGATGTGTTCCAGATAGTCCTGAGCCGGCGTTTTATACAGAAATACGAGGGCGATGATTTCAAACTCTACCGTGCGCTGAGGAGCATCAACCCGTCGCCTTATCTCTTTTATTTCGACTTTGGCGGTTTCCGCATTTTCGGTTCCTCGCCTGAGACGCATTGCAGGATAGAGGGAAGGAAGGCTTATATCGATCCCATCGCGGGTACCACGAAGCGTACCGGTGATGAAGAGGCTGACCGCCAGGGAGCGGAATACCTGCGCAACGATCCCAAGGAGAATGCAGAACATGTGATGCTGGTGGACCTGGCCCGCAATGACCTGAGCCGCAACTGTCATGATGTGAAGGTCGACTTCTACAAAGACCTACAGTATTATTCCCATGTCATTCACCTGGTGTCGAGAGTGTCAGGCGAACTTGACCAGGATGCCGACCCCATCAAGGCATTTATCGACACCTTCCCTGCCGGTACGTTGAGTGGTGCGCCCAAGGTTCGTGCCATGCAGTTGATATCGGAATATGAGCCTCACAACCGTGGTGCCTATGGCGGTTGCATCGGCATCATCGGTCTGGACGGCTCTCTGAATCAGGCCATCACCATCCGCACGTTTGTCTCGCGCAACGGTGAACTGTGGTTCCAGGCTGGTGGCGGCATTGTGGCGAAGAGCAATGTGGAATATGAGTTACAGGAAGTGAACAACAAACTGGGGGCTTTGCGCAAGGCCATCCAAAAAGCGGAAACATTATGAAAATAGTCATCATAGACAACTACGACTCGTTTACTTACAACCTGAGTCATTTAGTGAAGGAACTGGGTGCGGAGGTCACCGTGCTGCGTAACGACCAGTTCGAACTGTCAGCCCTTGAGCCTTATGACAAAATCATCCTCTCGCCTGGTCCGGGCATCCCCTCAGAGGCAGGGCTGCTGCTTGATGTCATCCGCACCTATGCCGGCAGGAAACCCATCCTGGGTGTCTGCTTGGGCCATCAGGCCATCGGCGAGGTGTTTGGGGCAAAACTGGAGAATCTCAGTGAGGTGTTTCATGGTGTGGCCACTCCCTGCCATATCACCAAAGAGGATGTTGTCTTCAGGGGATTGCCTGCCGACATCACCATCGGCCGTTACCACTCATGGGTGGTTGCTCAGGAAGGGTTGCCCGACTGCCTCGAGGTCACTGCAGAGAGCGAGGAGGGACAAATCATGGCTCTTCGCCACAAGATATTCCCTGTCCGTGGCATCCAGTTCCATCCGGAATCAGTATTAACTCCACAAGGAAAAACAATCATTAAAAATTTTATAGAATCATGAAAGAGATTTTGGCCAAATTGCTCAATCACGAGGAACTGACTCGTGAAGAGATGAAAACCATCCTGGTGGGCATTACCCACAGTGAGTATCCCAATGAGCAGATCACTGCGCTGCTCACCTGCCTGCAGATGCGGGGCGTGACCGTAGAGGAACTGCTGGGCTTCCGCGACGGCATCTTGGAGACGGGTGTGCCTGTCCCTCTGGACTGCGACCGCTACATCGATGTCGTTGGCACTGGCGGCGACCGCAAGAACACGTTCAACATCTCCACGACATCTTGTTTCGTGATAGCAGGAGCGGGCTATAAGGTGGCCAAACATGGCAATTACGCAGCGACGTCTACCAGCGGGGCTTCCAACGTCATCGCCCAGCATGGGGTGAAGTTCACGGATAACCTGGATCAGTTGAACCGCTGTATGGACCAGGCGGGTATCGTCTATCTGCACGCCCAACTCTTTGCCAAGGCCATGAAGTTTGTGGGTCCCATCCGCAAGGCATTGCCTTTCCCCACGATCTTCAATCTGCTGGGCCCGTTGGTCAATCCCAGTCAGCCCAGTTGTCAGTTGCTGGGGGTGGCCAATCTCGACCAGATGCGGCTCTATAATAGCGTGTATCAGAAGTTGGGCATCGACTACGGCATCGTGAACAGCATCGATGGCTACGATGAGATCTCGCTGACGGGTGACTTCAAGGTGACCACCAACAACTATGAGCGTATCTTCCGCCCACAGGATCTCGGATTCGAGTGCGCGAAGCCGGAGGAACTGGTGGCTGGTGCCACGGAGGAAGAGGCCAAGGAGATCTTCGATGCCGTGCTGGAGAACCGTGCGCTGCCTGCTCAGAAGAATATCGTGCTGGCCAATGCGGGCTTTGGCATCCAGGTGTTGGAGAAGGGACAGAAGAGCATCGGGGAGTGTATCGCCATCGCCCGCGAGAGCATCGACAGCGGTGCCGCTCTGAGTACTTTCAAGAAATTCGTGGAACTGAATTCATAGGCTATGGATATACTGGAAAAAATCATCGCCACCAAACGAGAGGAGATAGAGCAACTCTGTGCGCCGAAGGCATCTCTGCGCGAGGCCTTGCTGCAGAGCGAGACGGGCATCATCGCGGAGTTCAAGCGCCGCTCTCCCTCGAAGGGTTGGATCAAGGAGGAGGGTAGGGCAGACATCATCCCGCTGAGTTATCAGCAGAACGGTGCTGCCGCCCTCAGCATCCTCACCGATGAGCACTACTTTGGCGGTTGTGACGACTTTATCCGTCAGGCTCGCAGGAGCGGTGTCACCCTGCCCATCCTGTACAAGAATTTCGTCATCAATGAGGCGCAACTCTATGCGGCTGCGCTCTGCGGTGCCTCCGCCGTGTTGCTCATTGCTGCCTGTCTCTCCAAAAACGAGTGCAGGACGCTCCTGAACAAGGCCCACGAGTTGGGATTGGAGGTACTCCTTGAGATGCACGCTGAGCAGGAACTGGAATATGCCGAATTGGAGCCGGATCTCTGCGGCATCAACAACCGCAACCTCGGTTCGTTTGTCACTGACGTGGAGAATAGTTTCCGCCTTGCAGAACTGCTCCCTAAGGATGCTGTCAAAGTCAGTGAGAGCGGCATCAGCAACCCCCAGACGGTCAAGGCGCTCCGCTCAGCCGGTTTCCGTGGCTTCCTGATTGGCGAGAACTTCATGAAGGCAAATCATCCCGGCAATGCTTTGCGTGATTTCATCTCAGAATTAAGAATTAGGAATTAAGGATTAAGAATTATGATTACTCCTGCAAAAATGGTTGTGCAACCGGTAGGGACGCGATGTATCGCGTCCGCCGCGACAAGCAAATCATTTGTCTAAACTCCCAAACTCCCCCCCAAAAAAACATATCAATATGAACAAAATCAACCAACTATTTGCCAATAAAAAGGACAAAAAACTCCTTTCACTATATTTTTGTGCGGGAAGTCCCACGCTCGAAGGCACCGGCGATGTGATTCTCGCCATGCAGCGTCGTGGCATAGCCATGATAGAGGTGGGCATTCCCTTCAGTGATCCGCTCGCTGATGGTCCCGTCATCCAGAGCGCTGCCACGAAGGCCCTGAAGAACGGCATGAGTCTCAGAACGCTCTTTTCTCAATTAAAGGCCATCAAGGACCAGGTGGAGATCCCGCTGGTACTGATGGGTTATCTCAACCCCATCCTGCATTATGGCATCGAGGCGTTTTGCCAAAGTTGTGTGGAGGCGGGTGTCAGCGGTGCCATCATCCCCGACCTTCCATTTGATGACTATCTGACCATCGTGAAACCTGTTGCCGACCGGTATGACCTGCGCATTATCATGCTCATCACGCCGGAGACCAGCGAGGAGCGCATCCGCTTCATTGATGACAACACTGATGGCTTCATCTATATGGTCAGTTCTGCCTCTGTCACGGGTACCCAGAAGAGTTTCGACGAACAAAAGCAGGAGTATTTCCGCCGCATCAACGCCATGAACCTGCGCAACCCCCGCATGATAGGTTTCGGCATCTCCAATGCCCAGACTCTCAAGGCCGCTCAGGACAATGCTGCCGGTGCTATCATAGGCTCCAAGTTCGTCTCCCTGCTGGACGATGCAAATGGCAATGCCGACACCGCCCTCGATAAACTCTTCGATGCCTTGGCATAATCCCGGCATCCATGCAGGGGTAACCAACTCCCCGCTCCTCCCCTTAGCAAGGGGAGGAGCGGGGAGTTGGTTACTCTTGCTTTGTTGGGAAGGGATTTCCTATATCACCTTCATAAGGAAAGGCTCTTGAACAAATTCTCAAGGGTAAGATGGCGCTGTACTTGTCCGCTATATTTTCCAGACTTGATGCCGAAACTGGTAATGAAGGTAAGCATCAGTGACTTTTTAGTCTTTGTCTGGCGGAGGAAAGCCTCTATCTTGTTTTCAATATCTTCGCTGTCTGACTTCGTGATAGTATACTCTGAACGTGAAAACTTCATTTCGCAGATGTTGACTGTCTGGTCGGCACGGTCAATGATTAGGTCGATTTGTGCTCCTCGATGACCCTCTTCGGGCTTGCTAATCCAGCAACAGGCGCGGCTTTGCATACCTGAAATGCCAAGGCTCTGCTTGATTTGGCTTAGATGGTTGAGGCAGAGTATCTCAAAGGCATAGCCGCTCCATGCACGATATTTAGCACTGTAGAGCGAATTGGTCCAGAAAGTCTCATTCTGAAACTTGTTTTCGATGATATAATGGAAATGGAAAAGCGTGAAAGCATCCGTGAGTTGGAAAAGCACATCGCGTTTGGTCATACCAAATGGGATATAACTGCGTATGAATCCACACTTCTCAAGTTCTTCCATCGTCATCGTGAATTTCTTGTTGTTGTTGAGGTTGGTGATTTGAAGCAACTGATTTCGTGTAAGCCCTTTCATCTTTTTTGCGAGAGCCTTGACGATGGTGATGTGGTCGCCTGCTTTCTTGAACAAGGAGCGATATAGGTTTTCAAATTCATTTCTCAGTTCTCCATTGGTAGCAAAAAACAGACGGTCGATATTCTGTGCTACACTCTCTTTAGGGGTCATCAGTGAATAATAGTAGGCTACTCCTCCCATCACCATGTAGCATTCGGCAATTTCTTTCTTACGATAGCCAAAACCATAGGTCGTGAAATAGCGGCTGCTCTCCTCTAGGGTGAATGGCGCCACATAGACTTGATGGGTTTTGCGGTTATGCAATCCACCTCTATTGTTGATAATGTTGTCAATCATCCATGAGGTGGCAGAACCGCAGACAATCAGTTTGATATTTTCTTGTCCGTCTGCCCATCCGTTCCAAAACCATTCCAATGCGGCGATGAATTTGGATCTGACGGTGTCCAACCATGGCAGTTCGTCGATAAAAACGATTTTCTTGCCTTTTGGAAGGTTCTCCAAATAATTTCGCAGTTCATCGAAGGCTTCTATCCATGAATGGGGCAGAGTGGCAGAGGGCCAAACCCTGCGCAGAGTAAAATAGAAATTGAACAATTGGTCTTTCATGCCTGCATTTTCCATTCCTGTCATTGAAAAACATGACTGATTGCCGATAACTTGTCTGATAAGGAACGTCTTGCCTACACGCCGTCTTCCGTAAACGACGATGAATTCAGATTTCTCTGTGTCCAGGTAATCCCTTAAGAGTTGCACTTCCTGTTCTCTTCCTATCAGTATTTGTTTCATATTTGTGTGTATTGTTGAGGTTGAAAACTGTTGCAAAGATATGAATAATCATTAATTTCAGCAAATTTAATTTTCGAAAATTGCTGAAATGAGTTTTTTAAAATGTATTTCAGCAGATTTCAATAATGAAAACTGCTGAAATGATATCAGTAAAATGTTATTTCAGCAGTTTTCATTTATTGTCGCATGATTTATTTGGACGAGTTTTGACCAACACCATGTAGGTTTCCATGAATCGCGGGGGCGGGGAATTTGATACATTCATGCAAATAGGCTGTTGCCTATGCGGACGCGATACATCGCGTCCCTACTGTGTGCCCTTTCATTTTAGTCTGCCGTTGTGAGGGTAGGGACGCGATGTATCGCGTCCGAAATAAATCTCCGACCTCCAGCCCTCCACCTTCCAATAATTCTCTGTACCTTTGTGTCTCTGTGTTGGAAAATGAATCACGGGGACGGGCTTGATACATTCATGGAAATAGGCTGTCGCCTATGCGGACGCGATACATCGCGTCCCTACAGTGTGCACTGTCATTTTAGTCTGCCGTTGTGAGGGTAGGGACGCGATGTATCGCGTTCGAAGATATCATAGAAAAAGTGAAGGATAAATCCAAAAACTTTTGTCCAAATCTATACTTTTTTGGATAGATTTGGACAAAAGTTGATGCTTTGCTTACTTGTCGTAGCCGTAAGCGGGGTTCTCGTACATCGAGATGTTGATTTTATAGCGCATCATCTCGTCGAGATTGTGGATGGGATGCTCCACGTCATTGGGGATGGGGAGGTTGGAGAACTGCTGGAAATAGAGCAGGCAGGCATCGCGCCACCATACGGCGTCGCGGGTCTGGATGCGCAGTTTCCGCTGCACCTCGTCGAAGCGCTGTGCGTCCACATACGGCTTCATGTTGTCCCAGATGGTCAGGAACTGCCTCGTCTGATGCACGCCCTGGTTGTATTTGTGGCACAACTCATCCCAGAACGAGCGTCCGCTCTTCATCTTATGGTTCCATGACACGTGATGGAACCAAGCCAGGAACTCCTCCGGGCAGGTGCTGATGTCGTTGAAACGGGCACTGAGGCCGGCGGGATATTGCTCCACGGCGTTGCTGCCCTGACGGGTGCGGTCGAAGCCCAGTCCGATGGAGTCGGCACGGTGGTAATACTGTGGTGTCCAGTCACGCCGTATGCCGGGCACGTCGTACCAGGGTTCGGGACCGTAGTGGTGGCCACCGGCGAAGATATGGTGCAGGCCCAAGGGCATCATATAGTTGACGCAAGCCTCGTGGCTCTCGGTCATCAACTGTGTCATCGGGCGCACGAGCCGCTCATCGTTGGAGAATGTCTGGCGCAACCACTCGTCGGCGATATACTCCGAGGTCAGCGTGGGGTCCCATGCAAGTCGGCCGAAAGCATACCAGTTGGCTTGTGCGAAGTGGTGGCCGCACCAGTTGGTGTCGGTTCCGATGTTGGCCACACCTGCCATCGCTTTCAGTTTGTTCGGCTGTACATAGGAGAAGAACTCCCTCCACATGGGTGCCAGGAACACCAGGTGGTTGGCGGCGCCGAGATATTCCTGCGTGATTTGGAACTCCACCATCACGGGAGTCTTCTGGGCAGCGGTGAAAAGCGGACTGTATGGTTCGCGTGGCTGGAAGTCCACCGGACCGTTCTTCACTTGCAGGATGACGTTGTCGTGGAACTGTCCCTCGAGGGGCATGAATTCCTCATACGCCTGTCTTGCCCTGTCCTTGCTCTGCGGGTTGTAGACAAAGGCTCTCCACATCACGATGCCGCCATGTTTGCGCAGGATGTCAGCCATCATGTTGGCTCCATCGGCATGGGTGCGCCCGAAGTCACACGGACCAGGCTCTCCCTCAGAGTTGGCTTTCACCAGGAAACCGCCAAAGTCGGGTATCAGTTGATAGATCTCCGCCACCTTCTTCTTCCACCAGTCCACCACCTGTGGGTTCAGTGGGTCGGCAGTCTCCAGTCCGCCCAACTTGATGGGGGAGGCGAAATTGACGGAGAGATACACCTTGATGCCGTAGGGGCGCAGCCAACCTGCAATCTGCTTCACTTTTTGCAGGTTGTCGGTGGACAGAGCCTCCGGCTTGGCGTTCACATTGTTGAGCACGGTACCGTTGATGCCGATGGAGGCGTTGGCACGTGCATAGTATTTCATTTTCTCGGCATCAGGAAATTGGAAAATGCTCTTCCCAGCGAATCCGCGTTCCACGGTGCCGTTCGGGTTGTCCCAATGGTTGAGGATGCGCAGTTCGTAGGCGGGCTTCTCGCTGACGCTCAGGTTGCTGACATCCTTTCCCGTCTGCTGCAGTCTCAGCAGATGGAAGGCACCATAGAGCAGTCCGGCGTCATTGGATGCCTCGATGATGGTCTTGCCACCTTTCGAGGTGATGCTGAAGCCGTCCTTGGCGATTTTCTTCTGCTTCTTGAGCACCACAGCGCCTCCCAGCCAATGCTGTTTCAGTTCGTCCATGGCGGCGCATTTCACTCCGGTCACGTTGCTATTGCCCTGCTTGTCGAAACGCAGCCACAGGGCGCTGCCGTCTTCTGCGCCCGCTGTCGTGGCGGCGCTCAACAAGATGGCTGTCATCAAAGTATAAAAGAAGAATTTCATTTAAGAATTAAGGAATAAGAATTAAGAATTAAGGATTAAGGATTAAGAATTATGATTACCATATTTTAAAGGCTTTCTAATCATGAGTAACTATTCAGCGAATCATCATTTGGAGTGCCCTGACGGGCAGAAATGGTAAAAAAATGAATAAAGAAATGGTAATAAAAATATTTTCTTATACATTTTCTTAAAATTTCTCGCCGTTAGGCGACTACCTTTGCTATTCGCTGAATAGATACAATCATGATTTCTATTTATAGATAAACATGAAACTCTGTATCTCTGTATCTCTGTGTTGAAATTTTTATTGATAACCATGAATCTCTGTATCTCTATGTTGAATTTTTAATGATAACCATGAATCTCTGTATCTCTGTATCTCTGTGTTGAATTTTAATACAGCAGGAGCAATCCGGCGAAACCGGCGAAGAGGAGCATGATGATGGGATTGACTTTCATCACCTTGGTGCCCACCCATGTGGCGAAGAAGATGGCGACGCTGATCCAGAAATGCCACGGGTTGTCGCTGGGGGTGGAGAAGTTCTCCTTGTTCATCAGCAACAGGGCGGCGGCGGCCAGCAAACCCACCACGGCGGGGCGAAGTCCGGCAAAAATGCTCTCGATGAGCGGGGTGTGCATGTATTTGAGAAACAGCCTCGCGATGAGGATCATCAGGATGAAGGAGGGGAGCACCAGCGCCAGGGTGGCCGTCGCACTGCCCAGTATCGCCATGGTGTGCCCCATCCCTGCGTTCTGCACTGCCGTGAAACCACAGTAGGTGGCGGAGTTGATGCCGATGGGACCAGGGGTCATCTGACTGATGGCCACGATGTTGGTGAACTCCGCCGATGTCATCCACCCATGGTGGTAGACCACCTCGGTCTGGATGAGCGACAACATGCCGTAGCCGCCGCCGAAACCGAAAAGGCCTATCTCGAAGAAGGTGATGAACAGCGTGAGGAAGATCATTTCTCAGTGGGTTTTACGAGTTTTCCATACAGGTAGCCGCCTACGCCCGCAGCAAGGATCACCACCACGGGGTTGACACGCATCAGCCATATCGCCAATGCACCGGCAATGGGTATCCAGCAGTTGGCCAGCGAGATTTTCGCGCTGCGTGCCAGACTGAAGGTGGGGGCGGCGATGAGCGCCACCACGGCAGGTCGGATGCCGCGGAAGATGGCCTCCACCACGGGGTTGTCCTGGAAATTGGCGAAGAACATCGCGATGAGCAGGATGATGATGAACGAGGGGAGGGCGGTGCCCAAAGCGGAGCAGATGGCGCCGGGCAACCGCCGTTTCTTGTAGCCGATGAACACGCTCATGTTGATGGCGAACACACCCGGACAACTCTGCGCGATGGCGATGATGTCGAGGAATTCCTCTTTGGTGAGCCATCTGTGCTTGTCGACCACCTCAGATTCTATCAGCGGAATCATGGCATACCCCCCACCGATGGTGAAACCACCGATGCGGAAGAATGTCCTGAAACTATCCCAATAGAACTTGTCCATAGTCGGGTTATTGGTGCTGCTCTATCCAGCGGCGGGCGTTGACGAATGCCTCCATCCACGGAGTTACCTCATCTTGGCGGCGGTCGGCAGGATACCAGCCGCACTGCCAGGGATAGATGGCACGCTCCAGGTGGGGCATCATGGCCAGGTGACGGCCGTCGGCACTGCAGATGCCGGCCACGCTGTAGTCGGAGCCGTTGGGATTGCCGGGATAGGCGTCATAACTGTATTTGGCAATGATGTGGTAGTCGGATTCCTTCCCTGGGAGCGAGAACTTCCCTTCGCCGTGGGCCACCCAGATGCCCAGGCGGCAACCGCTGAGCGAGCCGAGCATGATGCTGTCGTTCTGGGGGATGGTGAGTCCCACGAAGTTGCTCTCAAACTTATGGGAGTCGTTGTGCAGCATACGGGCACGCTCCTTGGCGTCACTGCCGATGAGGTTGAGTTCCACCATCAACTGACAACCGTTGCAGATGCCGAGCGACAGGGTGTCGGGACGGGCATAGAACTTGTCGAGGGCTTCCTTGGCCTTGGGATTGAAGAGGAAGGCTCCTGCCCATCCCTTGGCGCTGCCCAGCACGTCGCTGTTGGAGAATCCGCCGCAGAAGACGATCATGGAGATGTCGTCGAGTGTCTCGCGCCCGCTGATGAGGTCGGTCATCATCACGTCCTTCACATCGAAGCCGGCGAGATAGAGCGACCAGGCCATCTCGCGCTCGCCGTTGGTGCCTTTCTCACGGATGATGGCGGCCTTGATGCCGGATGGCTTGCGGCGGTTGGCCTTGAGGTAGTATTGCAGGAGTTTGCCCTGGAATTTGGCGGGGAAGCGCATCTGCAGCGGCTGCACCTTGTAGTTGTCGAAACGCTGGCGGGCACAACCGTTGAAACTTTGCTTGCGGTCAAGCAGGTAGGAGGTCTTGTACCACACGTCGCGCAGGTGGTCGATGTCGAAGGTGTGCTCGTAGTCATCCTTCTTGATGGTGAGGGTGCGTTTGCCTGGAACGGGGTAGCCGATCTTGGCATAGCCCACACCGAGGTCGTCGAGGAGTTCGCGCATCTCAAACTTGTACTTGTCGCTCACCTGGATCACCACGCCGGGGTTCTCGGCAAAGAGGGTGCGCACCACGTCGTCCTTCATGTTGAAAAGATTGATGGCCATGCCGCCCTCGCGGTTGGCGAAGCACATCTCGAGCAGGGTGGTGATGAGACCGCCTGCGCTGACATCGTGGCCGGCCATGATCCATCCTTTCCTGATCATGGTCTGGATGGCCTCGAAGCAGTCGGCGAAATACAGCGGGTGGACAACGGTGGGTACATCGTCGCCCACATGCCCAAGCGACTGGGCGAAGGCTGAACCGCCGAGGCGGAGATGGTCGAAACTGAAGTCGATATGATAGATGGAGGAGTTCTTGTCATTGACGAGGACGGGCGACACCACCTTGCGGATGTCGGACACCTCGCCGCCGCTGGTCACGATGACCGTTCCCGGTGAGATGATCTTCTCTCCGTTGGGATATTGCTGGCTCAGCGAGAGGGAGTCCTTGCCGGTGGGCACGTTGATGTGCAGCGCGCGGCAGAAATCGCTCAGCGCCTCCACGGCGGCGTAGAGACGGGCATCCTCACCTTCCTGTGAGCGGCAGGGCCACATCCAGTTGGCGGACAGCGACAGACTCTGCATGCCGTCGGCAAGAGGAGCCCACACGATGTTGGTCAGTGACTCGGCCACGGCGAGCACGCTGCCTGCCTCGGGAGAGGCGAGTCCTGCCTGCGGTGCATGTCCGAGGGCGGTGGCGATGCCTTTCTTCCCCTGATAGTCGAGGGCTACCACGCCGCAGTCGGAGAGCGGCAGTTGCAACTCACCCTGGCACTGCTGCCGGGCAATCTTGCCTGTCACGGAGCGGTCCACCTTGTTGGTGAGCCAGTCCTTGCAGGCCACGGCTTCGAGTTGGAGCACGCGCTCGAGGTATTCGTCAATGCGGCTGAGGTCATATTCCACATCAGTATAGTGGCGCTCCACGGTAGTGTCGGTCATCACCGTCTTGGGCGAATGGCCGAACATCTGTGCCACGTCGAGGTCGAAAGGCCGCACGCCGTCGGCTTGTACGAAGGAGAAGTGGGCGTCGCCGGTGGTCTCGCCTACCACATACATGGGAGCGCGCTCGCGCTCGGCGATGCGGGCGACATGTTCGATGTGGCGCTCGTCGATGAGCAGACCCATGCGCTCCTGACTCTCATTGGCGATAATCTCCTTGGCGGAGAGGGTACTGTCGCCGATGGGCAGTTTCGACATGTCAATCTGACCACCACATTCCTCCACCAGTTCGGAGAGGCAGTTGAGGTGTCCGGCCGACCCATGGTCGTGGATGCTCACCACGGGGTTGACATCTTCCTCGCAGAGGGCGCGCACCAGGTTGTAGGCGCGTTTCTGCATCTCGGGGTTGGCGCGCTGCACGGCATTGAGTTCGATGCCGTTGGAGTAGCGGCCTGTGTCCACCGACGATACGCTGCCGCCGCCCAGTCCGATGCGGTAGTTGTCGCCGCCCACCACGACAATTTTGTTGCCTTTCTGGGGCTGGCGCTTCAGACAGTCGCGCTTGGTGCCGTAGCCTACACCACCGGCGAGCATGATGACCTTGTCGTAGGCATATTTCTCAGCACCTTCCTGGTGCTCAAAGGTGAGGACCGAACCGCAGATGAGCGGCTGTCCGAATTTGTTGCCGAAGTCGGAGGCTCCGTTGGATGCCTTGATGAGGATTTGCTCGGGTGACTGATAGAGCCATTGGCGCACAGGCAGGATGTCTTCCCAGTCACGGGCGGGGTCGGCTTCTCCCTCATCGGTCTGCAGACGTGGATAGGCGGTCATATAGACGGCTGTTCCGGCGATGGGCCATGAACCTACTCCGCCACCCATACGGTCGCGTATCTCACCGCCTGTTCCTGTGGCGGCGCCGTTGAAGGGTTCCACCGTGGTGGGGAAGTTGTGTGTCTCTGCCTTGAGGGAGATGACGCTCTCCACCTCTTTCACCTCGAAATAGTCGGAGGTGGACTGGTCGTGGGGGGCAAACTGCTCCACCACCGGTCCTTGTGCGAAGGCCACATTGTCTTTATAGGCAGAGAGTATTTTGTTGGGATTTTCCTGCGTGGTCTTCTTGATCATGGCGAAGAGGGACGATTCTTTCTCCACCCCGTCGATGATGAACGTGCCGCCGAAAATCTTGTGGCGGCAGTGCTCGGAGTTGATCTGGGCGAAACCGAAGATTTCGGAGTCGGTGAGCGGACGGCCCAGTTGCTGCTCGATCTGGTGCAGATATTCGATCTCTTCGGGCGAAAGGGCAAGACCTTCCTGCTCATTGTATTCCTCCAGGTTGTTGACCTGCTTGATGGGCTCCGGCTGGTGGTTGACCGTGAAGATGCGCTGGTCGAGTCCGCGGTACATGCGTTGCAGCATGGGGTCGTGGTCGGCGTCCTCGCTTTCTACGGGGAAATATTCCTCGATGCGGCTGATACCGCTGATGTTCATGTTCTGGGTGATTTCCACGGCATTGGTGCTCCATGGTGTCACCATCTCGCGGCGAGGCCCCACATAGAAGCCTTCCAGAGTTTCGGCATCAATCAGTTCGGCATCGCCGTAAAGCCATTTCAGACGGTTGATCTCATCGTTGTCCAACTTGTGGTTGGCATCGGTTGCAATAATGTTTTTTGACGGGGTTTGGAAAAAATAAATCATATTCTTCGTTGATTATTGTGCAAAGGTAGTGCAAAATTCCGATTTAGCGAGCAAAAAGCAAAGTTATTTGCTTTTTCGAGCGTTAGGAATTTATCTAAACCGAGCGGAAAGCAAAGCAAAAGAGAAACTTTTTGCTTTCTTTCCCGAGGTGCAGCCTACCTTCGACTATGTCAAAGGTAGTGCAAAATTCCGATTTAGCGAGCAAAAAGCAAAGTTGTTTGCTTTTTCGGGCACAGAGTTATTCTTATTCTCTTCAAGTTCCGCTAATTGAAAATTACTATAAATCAGATAGTTTGATATTTTTTCATCCTTTTTGAGAAACGCTTGCGTTTTTTATTATTTCATCAACGCTGAAAATGTTTTTATATTTTTTTCTTCCTTTTTTATTATCTCTGAGCAACAGGGTGCACACCAACTGATATGGAGAGAAGATCAAAAACCGCTTCGCTTCGGAAAAAAGAAGAAAAACATTTTTGGATGCCGTTCGGTAAACGCTGCTGCTTGCGAAAAAACGCCAAGGCGTTCGCAAAAAGGGCGAAAAAGAAGTGTGGCTTAAAAGATTGATCGTGAGGCATTGAATATCAGTATTTTCAAAACTTGCGGAAGTTGAATTATTCTCTGTATCTCTGAAACTCTGTGTTGAAAAAAAATTGGGGCAGTTGATCATTCAACTGCCCCATAAGCCCTCTGTCGGATAGATATGGCATTAACTCTTTTAGAGGGCAGATGTTGTTGCCATAAAGGGTTGGGTTTTATCAGTCGCAAAAGTAGGAAATAATATTATCTGGTCAAAGGAAATGAAGAAAAACTTTATAAAAATACACTTTTTGGCGACGCTTTTACTGTTTTTGGTGATTGGGGGTTGGAAAGAACATAGGGGAGACCGTTCAGGGATGTGTGGTCAGCCTGATTCCTTCCTCAGTGATGACGATGACATGGCGGCGGTAAAGGTCGCCGATGGCGCGTTTGAAGGTCTTCTTGCTCACATTGAAAATGTCTTTGATGATGTCTGGGTCGGTCTTGTCTCCGTAAGGGCAAAAACCGTTGTGGGCGATGAGGTAGTCGGTGAGCGTGTCGGCAAAGTCTTTTGTCTGCTGCCGTCCCGATGGTTGGAGCTTCACGTCGATTTTCCCGTCCTCTCTCACCTGGTCGATGTATCCTCTCAACCTGTCACCGGTTCGTATCTCCTTGAAAATCTGGTTGTTGTAGACCAACCCCTGATAGGCGTTGTCGATAATGACCTTGAATCCCATATCCGTCTTCTGCCATACGAGCAAGTCGACTGCCTCGTTGTGATAGTAGTCGGCGCGCTCCTTGCTGAGATACCTTTCCACCCTGGCTGACGCCACGATGCGGTAACTCTCTTCGTCGATGTGGACATGGACGATGTGGTGGCTGCCGCTTTCCATCTTTTTCTTTTGTTCACTGAAGGGACAGAAGAGGTCCTTCATCAGTCCCCAGTCGAGGAATGCCCCATATTGGTTGACCCACGCCACGCGTAGGAAACCAAACTCGCCCACTTTCACGAGAGGCCTTTCTGTGGTGGCGATGAGCCGTTCGTCTTGGTCGAGATAGACAAACACATTGAGTTCATCGCCAGGTTTGGCATTCTGTGGCACATATCTTGTGGGCAGCAGGATCTCACCTTCGTCATATCCGTCGAGATAGAGGCCAAAATCAACCTCTTTTGTTACACGGAGTTTGTTGTAGTCGCCTAATTTGATGTTCATGGCAGGGATGGATTAGATGATGTGTTCTCGTTGTTCTCGTTGATCTCGTTGTTCTCATTGATCTCATTGACGATTTGTCCGTCCTTGAGATGGATGGTGCGGTCGGTGATGGCGGCGAGTCCCTCGTCGTGTGTGACGATGACGAAAGTCATGCCATAGCGGTCGCGAAGGTCGAAGAAGAGTTGGTGCAGTTCGGTCTTGTTTTTGGAATCGAGACTTCCTGACGGTTCATCAGCGAGGATGACCGACGGTTCGTTGATGAGGGCGCGTGCCACGGCCACCCGCTGTTTTTCTCCGCCGGAGAGTTGGTTGGGCTTATGGTTGGCGCGGTCGGTCAGCCCCATGAACTCCAGCAGTTCGGTAGCCTTTGCCTTGGCGGTGGCTGTGGATTTCCCTGCGATGTATGCTGGTATCATGATGTTCTCCATGGCGGTGAACTCTGGCAGCAGTTGGTGGAATTGGAAGACAAATCCCACATGCAGGTTGCGGAATTCTGACAGGCGGTTGGAGGAGAGCGACTGCACATCGGTGTTGTCGATGATGACCTGTCCGCTGTCAGGACGGTCGAGTGTGCCGATGATCTGCAGCAGGGTGGTCTTGCCGGCACCGCTGGGTCCTACAATGCTCACAATCTCTCCTTTGTTGATATGGAGGGTGATGCCTTTGAGCACTTTCAGTTGTCCGAAACTCTTGGTGATGTCTTTGATGTCTATCATAGAATGACGTTTTTAGTTGGATGAACAGGAATCCCTCTACCCCTTCTTCCTTCTGGGCAGCAGGTGCCGCTTCAGCCAGATGACGAGTGCCTTGTAGGCGCTTTGCTCTTCCTGATGCTGTGGCTCAGCGAAGGTCATGGCGTCCATGCGGTCGCCAAATTGGTCGGGGAACACGATCATGAGGCTTTTGCCGGAGTAGTAATGTTCGATTTCGATGGGCAGTTTCTCAAAGGCGGTCTTGTAGGATATGTTGCCTTTTCGGGAGGTGATGAAGACCATCAGGTGGTCGTCGTTGACATGCTCGGCAAGGTGGGGCAGTTCGTTCCAGTGCTGCATGGGTTCGAAGGCGACCCTCACGCTGGGATGCTGGTGGCGGATATAGTCGCTGATGAGGTCGCAGCAGTCATGACGGGCATGGAAGACCATGCGGCAGTCAAGGTTGTCGCTCAGCCGGAGCAGTCTCTCAAGCCATCGGATGAAGCCTGCCTCAAACTCGGCGCGGGAGGGCACGGCCACATGGATGCACCTCAGCGTGCTCAGCGGCTGTTTCAGCCTGACAAAGATGATCTGGCGGTTGAGTCCGTTGTACAGGCTCTGAGCGAACTCTCCCCAGAATTTGGGGGATATTTCCTTGTGGATGTGCAGTCCCATGATGATCTCAGAGGCATCAAACTCCTTGAAGGCATGCTTGATGCCATTGGCAATGTTGGCGGCGATGCGCACTTGGGTCTGCATACGCACATCGGCCGCACTGGCCACTCTCTCCAGGTTGTCGAGCAGTCGCCGCCCGCGTTCCTGATTCTCATGACGGTGGTTGTCGTCATACACGATGTTGAGTGCCACCAGTCCGCGGCTGAGTTTCGCGTTGCGCATCATGATGGCGACATGGAGCAGTCCCTCTGCCAGTTCGGGATATTTCACAGGGAGCAGGATCTTCTCGTCGTCTTGCTCCTGCATCTTCGGTGTGGTGCTGCCGCGCAGCACAATCCGCTTGGCCGTGCGCTCAGTGACGATACTGCTGAAGATACAAGTGATCAGAATCATGATGACCACCCCATTGAGCATGTCGTTGTCCACCAGGTAGTGCCCGGGTGATGTCTCCAGCCTCATGCCCACCATGACCATGGCGATGGCGCCTGCGGCATGCGCAGTGGTGAGTCCGCACATCAGATGTCCCGAACTGATCGGCATGCGGAAATGGAGGCAGGCCATGAAGGCGGCAAGTGCCTTGCCGATGATGCCTACCGCCACCATGAACAGCACTACCCACACAATGCCGCCGCCGTGGAACAGCACACGCACGTTGATGAGCATGCCCACACCGATGAGGAAATAGGGGATGAAGAGGGCGTTGCCGATGAACTCGATGCGGTTCATCAGAGGCGACACGCTGGGGATATAGCGGCTGAGAATCAGTCCGGCGAGGAAGGCGCCGAGGATGCCCTCCAGACTGACTGCCTCGGCAAGGGCTGCACTGAGGAACAGGATGGCGAGCACGAAGATGAACTGCATCACGGCATCCGAATATCGGTGGAGGAACATGCGGGTGAGCCGGGGAATGAACAGTATCATTCCTGCACAGAATGCCACGATCTTGATGAGGAACCACATCCAGAACCAGAGGCCGCCACCCTCTCCAAACGAACTGGCGATGGCGGCGATGGCGGTCAGGGAGAGGAACAGTGCGATCATCGTCGAACCCACGCTCAGGGCGACGGCGGGATGCTGCTGAAGACCGTAGCGGCAGACGATGGGATAGGCTACCAATGTGTTGGAGGCCATGATGCATCCTAACAGGAGAGATGCCATCTGGGAGTAGTCCATGATCCAGTTGGCGAGAAAGTAGGTGATGACGAAGGGCACCACGGCGGTGAGCAGACCGAAAATCACATAATGGTTTTTCGACTTCCGCATGCTCTCCATGTCCATCTCAAGGCCGGCCAGGAACATGATGTAGTACATGCCCACCTTGCCGAACAACTCGAAGGAGTCATCGCGCTGGAGAATGTCAAGACCATATTCGCCCACCAATACTCCGGCAAGCACCATCCCGACAATGTGGGGAATCCTCAGTTTGCCCATGATGATAGGGGCCAACAGGATGATGCAGAGCACGACGAAGAAAATCAGCGTCGGGTTCGTGATGGGGAAGTATTGGGATATGTCGGGCATAGGTGGTGCAAAGTTACAACTAAACAAGCAAAAAAACAATCATTTTTGACATGATTCGCCCAAAATGTTGTAATTTTGCAACCCAAACGGGTGATATGGCCAACAAGTGGTGACCCACCTCCCAACTTCAATAGAAAACAAAAAGAAAAAGGAAAAAGATGAAAGTAGCGATTGTAGGAGCCAGTGGCGCTGTCGGACAGGAATTCCTCCGAGTACTTGACGAGCGCAATTTTCCTATTGACGACCTGGTTTTGTTTGGATCAACCCGCAGCGCGGGCAGCAAGTACACCTTCCGTGGCAAGGAGTATGAGGTGAAACTCCTCCAGCATAATGATGACTTCCGCGATGTGGACATCGCGTTCACCTCGGCAGGGGCTGGCACCTCCAAGGAATTTGCAGAGACCATCACCAAGTATGGTGCCGTGATGATCGACAACTCCAGTGCCTTCCGCATGGATGATGACGTACCCCTGGTGGTGCCAGAGTGCAACGCCGAGGATGCGCTCAACAGACCGCGTGGCATCATTGCCAACCCCAACTGCACCACCATCATGATGGTTGTGGTGCTCAAGCCTATAGAACAGTTGTCGCACATCCGCCGTGTGCGCGTTTCGAGTTACCAGAGCGCCAGTGGAGCAGGTGCTGCAGCCATGAAGGAACTGGAGCAGCAGTACCGTGAGATTGTTGAGGGTCAGCCTGTCACAGTCAAAAAGTTCCCGCATCAGTTGGCCTACAATGTCATCCCCCAGATTGATGTCTTCCAGCCCAATGGCTATACCAAGGAGGAGATGAAAATGTATAATGAGACTCGGAAGATCATGCACTCCGATGTGCGCTGCTCTGCCACCTGCGTGCGTGTGTCGTCGCTCCGCTCACACTCTGAGAGCGTGTGGATTGAGACAGAGTCTCCTGTCACCGTGGAACAGGCTCAGGCTGCCATCGCTGCTGCCCCGGGATGCACACTGTGTGATGACCCCGCCAATCTGGTTTATCCCATGCCGCTTGACACAGCCGGCCGCGACGATATCTTTGTGGGACGTGTGCGCAAGGACCTGGCAGACGACTGCGGCATCACACTGTGGCTGAGTGGTGACCAAATTCGCAAGGGGGCCGCGCTCAATGCCGTCCAAATCGCTGAATACCTCATCAAGGTGGGGAATGTGAAATAACATCACAGGCTGGCGATGCATACATATCATTGCCAGGGTCGGACAAGGCCTTGGCAATTTTTCGCTGAGAAAAACTGGCTGTTCGCTGAATAGTATGGCTGTTGGCATACGATTTTTCTTATTTTGGCGTTGAGACAAACAAAAGGTTTCTGCAAAATGCGGCCATTTCGGTTGAATAAATGATGAACATGAATGATATACTTGGCAGATTTGACAGCATCTCATTGGATGAGATGAGTGGCATCCGGCTCATGAACCGGATCGACACCAAGTTTGTCACCACCATGCCCGTGCTGCTGAGACTGCTGGACATGGCTCTGGATGAGTATATGGCTCAGGAGATCGAAGGTGAGCGTAATATGCGCTACAGCACCACCTATTTTGATACGACTGACTACGATATGTTCTACATGCACCAGCATGGTCATGCCGGACGGCAGAAAATGAGGTTCCGCACCTATGTGAGTTCCAACCTCCAGTTCATGGAGGTGAAGACCAAGAACAACCATGGCAGGACAAAGAAAAAGCGCATGAAGGTGACTGACATGGATCTCAGCGACCAGGAGAAACTGGATTTTCTGGCTCAGCATCTGGGCTATCCGGCAGATCGGCTGATGCCTGCCATCCACAACAGTTTCGACCGCATCACTCTTGTCAACAAGGCTCGTACCGAACGGCTGACCATCGACACCAACCTGCAGTTTCACAATCTTGTGACGGACAGGGAAAGGCAGATGTCGCCCCTCGTCATCGTCGAACTCAAGCGCGACGGACTCTGCTATTCCCCAATACTGGAGATGCTCAGGGTGCTCAGAGTGTTCCCTCATGGTTTTAGCAAATATTGCATGGGATCGGCACTCACCAATGACCGGCTGAAGGTCAACCGCTTCAAACCCAAACTCATCGACATCAGGAAAATCGCACAGAATATTTAATAATCATTCAACATAAGATTACGTAATGGACATTATCGCCAACCTCATTTCTGCGGAATACCTGCACATGCTTGTCAGGTTTGCCATCTGCATGGCTGTCAACTGGGTCATCGTCGACTTGCTCTACTATCCCAAGAGCAAACGGCGTGACTTCTTTTTTACCTTCATGCTCATCGGAGTGGCCATATTCTTCATCGTCTTCTTCATGATTTTCGTCTTGGAGGACATGAAGGGAAAAACTGGAATCGGCGTGGGTATCGGCATGTTCGGCATCTTCAGCATCATGCGCTACCGCACAGACGCCATGCCTGTGAGGGAGATGACTTATCTCTTCATCGTCCTCTGCCTGTCGGTGGTCAATGCGCTCGCGTCTACAATGCCGGTTACGGAACTTTTTCTCACCAACGTGCTCATCGTCATCTGCGTATGGGGCTGTGAGAAAAGCCTCAAGGTGGTGCCTTGCAAACTCATCCAGTACGACCGGATGGAACTGATCAAGCCCGAGCGGAGGGCAGAACTCATTGAGGACATCAAAGAGCGGACAGGACTTGACATCATCAAGGTGGAGGTCGGCGGCATCGACATGTTGCGCGACATGGCGGTCGTCAAGGTGTATTACCGCAGCAAACATTCATCCTCGGTGGATGATAAGGTAAAACTGCGCAGGACGGATTTCAGTGATTAAAATATGATACAATCAGAGCATCGTATGAAAAAGGGCTTTCTGTTGCTGATGATGTGCGCACTGCCCCTGCTGGGTTTTGCGCAAAGCGATGATTTCGGTACCATTCTCTCTGTGGAGGCAGACAAAAAGATTACCAAACCTCTGCATGTGGGATTCGAGGCAGAGATGCGCACCCGCGATCATGTGAAGGCCGTCGACCGATGGTCGGGTGGGGTGAGCATTTCCTACAAACTGCTTTCATGGCTGAAGGCGTCTGCAGGATATACATTGCTGTATGACAATTTCGAGCGCATCTCATATTATGAAGAGGGCGACGGAAAAGTAAAGAAAGGCATTGTGAACGTGGGCGACCCGAAGAAGCGGGGGGAGTATTGGGGAATCCGGAACCGGTTCCATGTGACGCTCACCGGCAGCCAGAAGTTCGGCAACCTGGAACTGTCGCTCCGGGAGAGGTGGCAGTACACCTACCGGCCTCAACATACTGTGGATGAGAGATACAGTTACTATGACGAGGATTGGGACGGTGAGGAGCATACCTACAGAGGCAAGGGAAAGAATATACTGCGCAGCAGGTTCATGGCGGAATACAACTCCAAGTCATTCCCTCTGACTCCCTTTGTCAGTGTCGAGGCATTCAATGCCTGGAACCTGGAGAAAGTCCGCTATCAGGCGGGCGGAGATTGGAAAATCAACAAAAAGAATATCGTCACGTTGTTCTACCGCTACCAGACCGTGAATGATGATTCCGATTTTGAGCCCAACCGCCACAGTATAGGCTTGTCGTATAAGGTGAAGTTCTAAACACGGCTCGGTCTGTGTTTTTTAGACAAAATAACGGAGGAGTCAATCATCTGGCCCCTCCGCTGCTTTTTGAATATGATAATTTGTGTTGGTTGATTTCGTATTCGTGTGCAAAGTTAACACTATTTAGGAGGACATGAAAATAAAAGCGCTGTTTTGTTATATCTATTTTTTGTCTGATTAGGAAATGACCAATCAAAAGGTAACAACATTTTTGGGGCGTCAGAATAAATATTTTCTTTTGAGTTGCATGTTTTTACGTGTCTTTCATTATCTTTGCATCAGATATTGTTTTATTTCCTCAATCTATTGAAAATCATGAGAAAATTATGTTTATTGCTGATGATGGTAGCCTTGGCGGCTTATGGTGAGCCAATTCAGGCTCCTGTGAATGTGAAGGGGCACAACGGACAATCGCTCAATGGCGACTGGCATTATATTGTGGATGTCCAGGAAGAAGGCTTCTATGACTACAGGATGAATGAGACACGGTGGGGCTTTTTCATCAATGCCAAACCCCAACGGCCGGAAGACCTGATAGAGTATGATTTCGACAAGTCGCCCACCATGCATATACCGGGTGACTGGAATACACAGGACGAGCGCCTCTTTTTCTATGAGGGCTGTGTATGGTTCAAGCGCGACTTCAACTGCTCCAAGAGACCTGGCATGCGCTATCTTTTGCATTTTGGAGCCGTCAACTATGAGGCCATTGTCTATGTCAATGGAGTAAAAGTAGGACGACATGAGGGCGGCTTCACACCCTTCTGCTTCGATGTGACCGAACAGGTGAAGGATGGCGACAATTTCGTCATTGTGAAAGTGGACAACAAGCGCAAGGCTTCAAATGTGCCCACTCTTATTTTCGACTGGTGGAACTATGGTGGCATCACCCGTGACGTCACATTGCTCACCCTGTCGTCCACATACATCGCTGATTATTCTCTGACACTCGACGGAAAGAATACAGCCCAACTGAAATTCACCGCCCAACTCAGTGAGAAAAGAGATGGTGAGACAGTGAGGCTGAATGTTCCCGAACTGAATATTGACCGCCAGTTCAACACCAATGCTGAAGGGAAGGTGGAGACCATCATCAGGGTAAAGCCGCAGTTGTGGTCACCCGAGTCTCCCAAACTCTATCAGATGACAGTCACTGGTGCCGGAGAGATCATCAAGGATGAGGTGGGATTCCGTACCATAGAGACTCGGGGCAAGGAGATCTTGCTCAATGGAAAACCTGTCTTCCTGCGTGGCATCAGCATCCATGAGGAGAAGGCCAATGGTGGTGGCAGGGCCAACAGTGCGGATGATGCACGTCTCCTGCTCTCATGGGCTAAGGATCTGGGGTGCAATTTCGTCAGGTTGGCTCATTATCCCCATAATGAGTACATGGTGAGGGAAGCAGAGAAAATGGGCATTATGGTATGGTCGGAGATTCCTTGCTATTGGACCATCGACTGGACCAACCCCGCCACACTGGAAAATGCACGCGCGCAGATTCGGGATATGATCGCACGTGACCGCAACCGTGCCAATGTCATCATCTGGAGCATCGCCAACGAGACTCCTCATTCTCAGGAGCGCGACGCCTTCCTCAGCAATCTCGCCCAATATGCCCGTTCACTGGATGCGACACGCCTCATCAGCATGGCGATGGAGGTGACATCGGCATCCAACTTCAAGAACAGGCTGCAGGACAATATGAACAAATATGTGGATGTCGTCAGTTTCAATGAATATATTGGATGGTATCGTGACGTGCACGATGCTCCCAAGATGGAGTGGGAGATACCATACCAAAAGCCTGTCATCGTCAGTGAGTTCGGAGGCGGTGCCAAGCAGGGATATCATGGGGAGAAAAACCAAAGGTGGACTGAGGAGTTTCAGGCTAATCTCTATGAGGAAAACCTCAAGATGCTGGAGAAGATAGACGGACTGGCCGGTATGACACCTTGGATCCTCAAGGATTTCCGGTCGCCACGCCGTGTGTTGCCCGATGTGCAGGACTATTATAATAGAAAAGGTGTCGTAGGCGATAACGGCAAACACAAGATGGCCTTTGATATCTTGCGTGCTTGGTATGCGAAGAAGGCCGGTGGTAAAAATGTAAACGAATGAGCGACAAGAATAAGAAAAAACTACAACTTATTTTAAAATTGTAAGCAAAACACTTATTTTTGTGATATTTTGAAAGGAGTTCGGTGAATTTCCTTTCTAATTGTTAAATGTGTTAAAAATTCATAGGGAAGAGAACAACCTATGAATTTTTTTCATATATTTGTGTGTGACATACTAATAACTCTCTTTTCAACTATCATCAACGATTCATTGTTCATAACCTAAAAAACTTACTATCATGACAAAGAAAGTGGAAATGCAGGCTTTGCAGGATTGTCTGGATGAGTATATGACTCAGACGGGCAAGCATGAGATTGACGAGATGGAGGCCAACTCCGCCCTCGCTCGTGCAGGACTGCTCGCAGATGAAGAACCTTCCCCGGGGCGGCCCTTGAGGGAAATCCTTATCCGTCTGCGTGACAGCAATCTCCTCCCGCAAAACATCAGGCACATGTATGGCCGTTGGAAGATACGGCTGTCAAGAACCATTGCGAAAGCCCCTCTCTTCTTTCAGTTCCAATGCGACTGATATGATTTAGATTTTATGACTTGAACAAGTCCTTGAGACGCAAATTCTTGTGTCTCTATGGGATGACGGACTTGTTTGCCGACCGTTAATAATCAATAATCCATGGCTTTCTTGGTTAAAAAAAGATAACATGATGCAACAAAATAACGGTTCTGCTCGTCTATAAGCAAAAAGGTCAAATGTTTTACGTAAACTTTAACAAAATGATGAGAAATAAGATTTTTCTGTTTTCGCTGGTGGCTGCAGGGATATTGATGAGCAGTTGTGCCAGCAAGAAGGATTTGCTCAACTGCCAGAGTGAGAACCGCACACTTACAAGCAACTATCAGGATGCCAAGGAGCAATTGGCGGCAAGCAACGCGAGAGTGGCAAGCCTCGAGGAGCAACTCGCCCAGGCAAAGAAAGACTATGCAAGATTGCAGCGTTCACTTGACAAGAGCCTGACAAACGTCAGTCAGAACAATGTGAGCATTGAGAAACTGGTGGACCAGATCAACGAGTCCAACCAATATATCCGTCATCTGGTGGAGGTGAAGAGCAAGAGCGACTCCCTCAACATGGTGCTCACCAACAACCTCACCCGCTCTCTGAGCAAGGAGGAGTTGAAGGAGGTGGATGTACAGGTGCTCAAGGGTGTTGTCTATATCTCTCTTGCCGACAACATGCTCTACAAGAGCGCCAGTTACGAGATCAACAGCCGTGCACAGGAAACCCTCAGCAAGATTGCCAAGATCATTATCGACTACAAGGATTATGACGTGCTTGTGGAAGGCAATACCGACAATGTGCCCATCACCCGTGAGAACATCCGCAACAACTGGGACCTCAGTTGTCTGCGTGCCTCTAGTGTAGTGCAATACCTGCAAAACAATTTCGGGGTGGATCCGAAGCGCCTTACAGCAGGCGGACGGGGTGAGTACAATCCCCTCACCACCAATGATACCGAAGTGGGCAAGCAGCGCAACCGCCGCACCCAGATCATCATCACGCCGAAACTCGATCAGTTTATGGAATTGATTGATGCCGCTCCTGAAAACAACGACTGATCCGAATTCTCCCTGAGGGAATCGGGACATAAGACTGGGCGCCACATCTTGAAAAAGGTGTGGCGCCTTTATCTTTCACTCTCTATCTGACGGATGATGCCGTCACTGCCCATGATGGTGAAGCGATGTCGGTGGTCCTTGATGAATGGATAGACAAGAAACTGTTCGAATGTGTTGATGCTCTGTCCGTCGATGCCGATGATGAGGTCGCCCTGGCGGAAACCGTTGCGGTAGTGCTGGCTGCCTTCCCATATCATGCCCACAGTGGGCTTGCCTTTCACGGGAATGAAGGCGATGTCCATCTGCTCGTTGCTGATCATGCACATGTTGGCGGAGTCTCTGGGCTGGAAGATGATCTCCTTGCGACGGGGATTCATGACCACACTGCCATAACGGAGAATCTCGGCGCCGATGCGCGAGGTGCCCTGGGTGGTCATGGTGTGGTAGTCACAGAAAGAGAATCCACCCCATTGCAGTTCGTCAAGCCACAGGAATGACACTGCTGAAGTCCTTTCAACTCCAAAACTTCCAATTGCCCTGCTGCCCATCCCGGTCCCTTCTATTTGGGTGCTGAAGTCTGTGAAACGGGCGGAGAACTTGCGGCAACTCTCTGCAGACATGACATATAGGCGGCGGCTGCCGGTGTCGAAGCGGACTTCATCGGAACAGCCGGAATAGGGGGTGACGCTGATGACTGGCACCCAACGGGGGAGGCGGTATTTGACAGCAAATCCGCACTCACCGTCAAAAAACCTGGTGTTGTCGGTCACGACCATGACGCCCTTCTCCGCGTCAATCTTGATGGCAAGCCCTTTGTTCACCAAGTCGAAACCAAGAACTGCGTCGTAGCCGGAATGATTGACGTGAGAATTGATGAGCGAACCAGTGTAACCATGGATGGTAAGGTGTCCGATGCGGAAGTCGGGGTATTCCACCACATCGATCTTGTGTGATGTGCCATTGGCGTCGTGTGACGTTATCTTGCCTAATTTCCTGACCCATGGGAAATGGCCGTCGGCATAGACGATGCCTTGGCTCGACCCCGTGTCGATGCAGAATCTGTAGGTGCCCCCGCCCCTGGTGATTGCCTTCACATAGATCTGGTTGTCCTCAAACTCAATGGGTATGCTGTCCACGAAATTGCGGGCCGACAGGGTGAAGCGCGTGCCGTAGGTGTAGTTTTGGGCATGGCAGAGTGCTGCTATCATTATAAATAATGTATAGCATACGATTCTCCTGATGGCATATTCATCTCTCATGATGGCAAAGATACGAATTTATTTTGTTTATCAAGCGAAAGTATCGCAATATTTGTTTTGTCAACAAAGTCCTGCCGTATGACAATAATTTGAGGTGGTCATGCGTTTTAATGAAAAACAAAAAAGAATAAAAAACGAAAAAGATATGAAGAAGATTGTTGTGATGGCAGTTGTTGCTGCGTTCTTTTCGCTGTCTGCGATGGGACAGGAAGATGTGGGAACTTTCTCCTTGATTCCGAAAATAGGCGTCAGCATCGCCAATGTGTCGGGAGAGGAGATTTATTATGAAAACAAAGAAGTTCCGGCAAAAGGAAAGTATAATGCCCGATTCCTGGGGGGCGTGGAGGCCGAATACCAGATGCTGCCCACGACAAGCGTTTCTTTGGGAGTCTGCTATGTGCAACAGGGATGCCGCTTCCCTGACCTTGAGGTTGGCGACATTTCAGGCGACTCGGAGGGCTTGAGCAGGATTCGCAATAAGTTGGATTACATCCAGTGCCCGCTCACCATCAATCAATATCTGGCAGAAGGATTGGCGATAAAGGCCGGCGTTCAGTTGGGATTCCTTGTCAAGTCGAACTTTTCTACTACCTTTACGCCGATCAAACACGTTGGTAATGGCGTAAAAGAATACGGAGAGCCAATGAACATGGATGTAGACCAAAAATCTGTGATGAACTCCATGGACATTTCCATCCCCGTGGGCATTTCCTATGAGTACCTCAATGTGGTGCTTGATGCCCGCTATCATTTTGGTCTTTCCAAGTTATATTCAGAAGATTCCTGGCCAACAGAGAAAAACAAGTTCTTTACCTTCACCGTGGGGTATAAGTTCAATCTGTAGTCACTGCCACTACGCTCACTGAGGCGATCGGCAGTTCTGATAACCCTTCATTTTTCGTCCCTCATCCCTCATCCGGAGCGTTGATTTGCACCTTTTCTTTCAGCGGCGGCATTGTCGCCGCTTGATTTATGTCAATAAAGGCGAAAACTTTCCGTTTTTATGGAAAAAAGTTTGGAAAATATTTGGCGGGTGCGTGCGAAGTTCGTACCTTTGCATCCGCTTTCGGGCAAAAACCCGCAGGCGACACTTGAAGAAGCGTTCTTTGAAAGGATTTCATAAAGACAGAGAAGTAGTACAAGAAGCACCGGCGCTGCTTGATGCAGACGCCGGGGGTATAAGAAACGAGCCGTCAATTGAAAGGTGATTGAGGTGCTTTGAACTTGGGTATTTCGGAGGCGTTCTGAGAACAGA
>JAEEJK010000111.1 GCA_016281815.1 Prevotella sp.
AAAGGATAGGAGGAGTTGTAGTTACTTATATCTTTTCTGGTCTCTGAAAGTACTTCTGTCTCCGTCATTATCAGTAAATTATGTTCTCATCGTGAACCCCCTGTCTCAGATGCTGGCCGTCGCAGACAACCGCCGATTCGCAATAGTTCGGGTTCATATAATTGCGCATATAAATTTCCAGTATTTTACCGTCTCTATTATAGAGGTAGTTGCTGCATTTGCAATTTTCCCCTCTGTTCTTGGATTTGGTAAAGTAAACGTGCGGAATGCTGTCAATCCTTATCTCTTCAAGATCGACGAATTGTTCTATGCTGTATTTGTTGACAGGCATAAGACCGACAAACCCTATTCTGGGAATGCCAATGTCAATGGTTTTGTCGAGCATTTTCCTGGCCTCCTCGGATGAATCTATATACCCCCTGATGAGATTGCAACTCAGGTTTATTTTGCCGATGTCTATTCCTTCAAAATCTATTGCCCTTGAAGATATGTGGCAGTTGTATATCTCAGAGAGAACACTCATGTCATAATGGTGCATCGAAATAGATATGGAATCGAAACGTGCTATGCGCATCATTTCCTGTGACCTTGGCAGCAGGCCATTTGTGTTCAGATGCAGGTGAATGCGTTGATAATCTGGTGATGCATTAAGCCTCTCCACGATTCGGTTCACTGTTTCTGGCACAATCGAAGGCTCGCCTCCTGTGATGTTCAATCGGTTCAGGATAATGCGCTGATTCAATATCTCATCAATACAGGCAAACAGTTTATCCACATCAAACAGATGTCGGTCCTGTGTGTGGCCGGCATTTGAGCAGAAAGGGCAACTCGCATTACATCCATTCGTCACTTTGACGAAAAGATTGAGACTCGGGGGAATGGGGGCTCCCATGGAGTCCCCGTTCCCGCATCCCACGCGTTTAATCAAGATGTTACGACCAAACAATTTATACTCAGTCATTGATGAAGTTTTAATCCTTGGACATTATCTATAATTCATGTTTCGCATTTGCTCAACCTACAAGTAGTCAAGAAGTTATCGCTTCGCTGAGAAGTTAAAGCCATTACCTTTTATTGCTTAGAGGAGATTGCTTGGGTCGAATGGAGACGACACGCTAATCAAACGGCTTAACTACTTTAACTACTTCACTTCTTTAACTACTTTCAACTTGCGGAAATTGAATTATCTATAACCTTAATCTTGTTTTTTGTCCGAAGAAGATTGTTCAGATTCCTTTTCGAGAATTCTCTGAAGTAATGCTTGCTCATACCCATAAGGATAACGGTTGGGACCTTTACCTTCGCCACAAGATTCTATGAATCCTCTCTCTTCCTCTACTGCTACCAGAACCGGCCCATAGAATTCTTCCGTATTTGGGAAAAAGACTTCAGGATGGCAAGGTCCGTCGTCAGAATAATGCGCATCCACTAATGCTTCAAGTCCCATTTCCTTTTTGCACTTCTGATATTCGTCAACCATCTTATTCTGAAGTTTCTCGTTGTCGAGAACGCCATTTTCATCAGACACATATTCCCACAGGGACTCAAGAGCCCAGAAGAAGGCAAATTTTGGATATGCAAATCCCCCCATAGGATAACCGAAGAACATCTTGTCATTGAGATAACTTTGAGTAAAGTCTCCATCAGGCATTTCTTCATCAAAAATGTATTGACAGAAGTCTTCACGGATTTGTTCAACTGAAGTGTATTTGCGGAAAAAGTTGAAATACATCAGCAATCCGACAAATTTGAAAACGTCTCGTTGGGCCATTATTCTTTCATACTTGTCATCCTTGTCTGTAGTGATACTTTCAAGAAGTTTCTTTCTTAGCGCATCACAATCAAGTTGCCCGTCACGGAAAAGACTTTCATCATTCAGCAATCCCGCTTTGATATGCTGCCGCGTCAACTCCCCTATGGTTCCTCGCTTTATATATCTGTTCATAATAGGGGTGATACCATCAAAAACTTCTTGAGTAGATTTGAAATGCTTTTCTTCGTTGGCCGCCTTAATAATGTCGCAGAGAGTCTGTATTTGACCATATTCCTCTTGTATGGAATAACGTAGAGATGTGAATTGTTTTTGTTTCATATTCATTTTTGTTTATAAGGGTTATAATGTTATACATTTATTCCAGATATTGGGAAAAGGTAAATCATTATTATCCCAAGAATACAAAAGTTATCTTGCGCTATTCAATCAAATAAAGAGATATTCCTCTATGACAGTTCCTGGAGGACAGATGATATCAATGTCTATTGGCAGTATATCCGAACATGGTCACATTGAGTACATCAGCATCTTCTGCATAGATGATGCTGGCCCGTGCAGCCGTCACCTCTTCTGGGATCAAGTTCTGCTTGATGGCATCCGTGTGAATGCGGTATTTTCACCGGTTTTCCTTCTAAACTCTATTTCTTTACAAACTTGCAGGAAGCATGGCGGCCGGAAGCATCCGTGACGCGGGCGATATAGCAGCCAGAAGGCAACTGTCCGACAGCGACCTCAGCATAACCGCCACGGAGAACGGCACCCATCCGGTCGACCGGCTGTCCGGCCAAGTTGTAGATGCTCACGCTGACCTGCCCTGTTGCCTGACTGCGGACAGCCAGTTTGCCAGCGGCATAGCGTGCAGACAGACCTCCCACATTTGCAGCCAAGAGGTCATGCACCCCATTCGTAGCGGGCTGCTCCACATCCACCTGATAACTGGTGGTGATGTTGGCCTTGGCGATGGTGGGGTAATTCATCACATAGACGTTGCGGTTTCCGTCAGGATAGCGGCCCACCGTCTCATCCTCCTTCATGGAAGCATAAACTAGACGGTCGGTCCAGGAATTGTCGGCTGCCGTCAGCAGCACCTCGCCGCCCTCGGCAGCGAGTTTGAAGGAGGCATGCAACTGTGAGACAGGCTCCACTTTGTCGCACCAGATGATGAGATAGCCATGTGGCGGTATCACTGTCGAAGCCTCCGACTCACCCTTTGAGATTTGGTATTTCTGCGGTTTATCGGGATTGTCAGACAGGTACATACCCTCCACATCTATCGCCTTGTCGGTGGTGTTGTACAACTCCACCCAGTCGTTGCGCTTGAAGAACTCATTGACGAAGATGCCGTTGGCAGCACTCACCTCATTGATGCACACAGGGGTGAAGCCCTGCGCCAGACGCTCCTCCTGAGACATCGGTGAGAAGCAGGCCACCAAATTGATACTGACCTCATTGGGCAGGTCGATGACAGCGTCGGTAGACAGATACCCATCATCAGCGACGTCCACTGAGGTGAGCAACTGCGCTGCCCAGAAGAGGTCGGAAGAGGTAGCACTGTTGTTGTGCACCTCCACTGCGATGATGTTGCTGCCGCTGCGGAACAGCGAGGCAGGCAGAGTGAGCGTGCCCGTGAGCGGATCATCGGCGGCATAGGTACTGGAGAAGGAATTGAAGTTGACATTTCCCGAAGGCATGTTCACCCTTCCGGCTTCCCTGCTGTTGACATAGATGATAAAACCGTCATCCACCTGATAGTCGAGGAGGAAAAGGTCGTCCGACTTGGGAGCATTCTTCAGGGTGACAGTCTTGCGGAAATAGGTGGTGGGATTCTTCTGGTTGGCATCGCTGCCGTAACTGACGGTGGTTTTCACACCCGCCGTCTTGTAACCCAGCGGACCAGCGCCCGATGCCCACGAACTGTCGTCAAAGGATGTGTTGCGCCAAGTGGTACCGTTCAGCGCGCCCTTGTCGTAGTATTTCCAAGTACTGTCATACCCCATCAGGAGGTTGGTGGCAGAAGCGCCGCGACGCCATCCCTCAAAGGTATAACCGGCGGGAGCCTTGGCCTCCAGTTTCACAGGTTGGAAAAGAGAGCCATTGAACTGAGCATAGGGAACCTCGAGTCCGTTGACATAGAGGTGAGCACCCTCTGTGTCAGTGCCGAGCACCACGTTCCGTTTCCTCACGCCCGAGAGTTTCATCCTGTCAAACTTATGCATGCAGTTCATCATCGACTCGTTAAGTGTATTGAGTTTGTTGATGATCAGGTTGGCAGAGCCGTCGGGAGATCTCCGTCCATCCAACTGCATCATGGGTCTGACGAAATCAGCCAGTTCCGTGACGATGGCAGTAGCCTTCTCCCTGTCGAACACACTTCCTCCGATGAGGCAGTAGGTGTCGATGAACTGCTTGCGAAACTCATCATTCCTGAGCATGTTGAGGAAGAAGGTGACGAGTTTGATCTCCTCATGCCTCGACTCCTGCAGGTCGTAGATGTAGTTGAAGGTGTGCCACTGGTCGTCGGCGAAGGCCTGGAACGGGTCGCTGTTCTTAAACGAGAAGTCGAGGTCGAAGAGCACGAAGCGGTAGCGTCCGCCGTTCTGGTCTCTGAAGCCCTTGATGTTGTTGTGTGGCCAGTCGCTCGACCCGAGGAACAGTTCGATCGCCATGTAGTTGATGAACTCATCGATGTCAAGAATCTGCTTCAGTTCCTCGTAGGCGTTCATATCGGGAGCCTGCTCGCCCAGTTCATAGATGCGGTCGAGGGTCTGGCTGCTTCCCACCATGAAGACGACATTGGAGTCGGCATCCATCTCAAACATGTCGATGAAGTCGTCGTCATAGCCGTAATTGGCAGACACGAACTTCTTGTTGTTGGGCTCGCGCATATTGAGCACACCTCTCAGTTCACCGTTGACATACTCCATGATGGGCACATACGACTGCAGGTCGATGTTGATGCCCGACCGCTGTACGATGGTCTGGAGGGCAGGGTCGAGGAATCGGCTTCCGTTGTTCTCCCACACGTCGTTGCCACCGTTGCGCAGCAGGATGACCTGGTTCCGCAGATAAGGTTTCTGGGGGAAGAACTGGTAGTCGAGGCGGTTTTGCCCGTCATATTCCTTGCCCGATTTCAGTTTGAACGACCTGGGATTGGCGGCACGTGTCCACCCACCCGATACGGAAATGTCCACATCCTGGTTGATGGCCATTTTGCCATCCGGAGTGATGAAGGAGAAGTTGACAGGCCGCTCCCAGTCCATGTTCCAGTTGGCTGGCGTTTCCTGTCCGTTGCCCGTCTTTCCGTTGCTGCCTTTGGTGTCGATGCCCCACTGGGAGTCGGTGAAATACCGTCTGTCACCCACGATAGAGACCACGGGGATGGTGTATTTGTCAGAGGTCTTGATGTAGGAGCGTGTGACCGGCACACTGGGCAGGTAACCCTCCTTGGCGAGGCGGAATCGGTAATTGGTGGTGTTGGTGATGGTGAACTTGCCGTCCTTGCTGATCAGTCCGTCCGTTTTGGCGCTGCCATTGAACAACTCCCATGAGACATCATCGAAATAGTAATTGTTTTCCACCCCTCTCAATTCGTTGAGGTTGAAGGCGATGGTCTGCATCGCACCGTTGAATCCCGACTGCTCTGCTGTCACCGTACCCTCGTAGACGATTTCCTTCCACTTGGTAGTGATGTCATAGCCATTGTCCATCACCTGCCAGGTGATGTAATTGCTGGGTGTGGAATGAGCCTGCACGGAGACATGGGCATTCCGGTCGGCACGCACCTTGATCTTGAACCGATACCGTTCGCCCGCCTCCCACACATGGTCGGGGGTATATACGAAGAACTGCGTGTCCCAGTCCTGCGCGGGATCAGCCACGGAATGTACCTTGATGCCCCGAGTGCCGTTGTAGCCCACTCCATCGAGGATATGGGTTTCCAGCACGCCGTTTCCTTCGCCATCTTTCCCGACGAGGCAGGTCACGTCATCCCCCTCGCAGTTACCATTGACGATGAAGTCGGTCCATTCCGTCTGGGCGGCATTCCCTTTCGGCGGCACGGGCAGGCTTCCGTCGGTGGTGTAGACCAGTGTGGCGCCCTCGGGGATTTCCACTTTCACAGACAGTGAGTTGGTGAAGATACGGCTGTCGGTGTCCACGACAGGAGGATCAAGCCGTTTGTTGGCAAAGACCGAGGTGGTGTTGGTGGCACCCGGCGTGGGTTCCGCTGTCCATCCCCACTCGCCCGTTCCGTCCTCCATTCTGGCATACGAGGTGCGGCTCATGGCCTCGGGATATTGCAAACTGGTGATCAGTTCTCCCTTGGCATCGCTGAGGAAGATGGCTCCACCTTCGCAGTCAAGTTTGAAGGGAGCCTGGTCTTGCCTGATGTTGTTGGAGCCCAGCCAGATGACCTTGAAGCCCTTCGCAGGCACCTTGCCCATGTTCTTGGGCATCTGCCACAGCGTCAGGTAGTCTGCCCTGTCGCTCAGATACATACCACCGAGATCGATTGCTTGTTCTGTCGGATTATACACCTCTATCCAACTGTCGAAATTGGTGGCGGGACTCATCGCCATACCTACGTTGGAGGCCATCAGTTCGTTGATGACCAAAGCCACTGTTGCCAAAGTTGATAATATCATGACGCAGAAAATTTACTGTTTTGAGGACTATTTTGTAGATTGTCAGGATTCGTGATCCATAATTGCGTGCAAAAATACAACATTTTTGTCAAAGGATACCTCAATGATTGTTTCATAAAGATATGGAAAATGAAACATTTGCGGATTTCTGCTTAGGAAAGGACTTTCGTAACGGCATCATCGTTGATGTCAATGGCAATATGGCTCTTTAAGTTGACAACTGGCAGAGAGGTCTTTGTTTACAAAGATGATGTGTTCATCATATCACATTTGAAAGCAATACAATTATTGAAATCCAGACTTGACAAAAAAGAGCAAACACCCCAAAAATCAGCCGTTTTTAAAAAAAATCTCGAAAATGGCTGTTTTTTACCTTGCTGTCAGAATATAAAATTGAACGAACACTCCAAGGATGTTAACCAAGAGGTTATATTGGATGATCTTTTTATCTGACCCACCCTCACCGAGAAGTGCCTTAAATTCATCGAGAGCGGCGAGCCCACGATGCTATGAGGAGGGGGAGACGAATCAAAAACTTCTGTCTTCGTGAATCATGATCATTGAGAACCGTCCCCAATGATCATAGTAGTGCAGCATGTAGGGACGCGATGCGGAAAGCAAGTAGGGACGCGATGCGGAAAGCAAGTAGGGACGCGATGTATCGCGTCCGCAAGCCAAAAGAGAGCAAATCACTGGGACCGAAGATTCTGATTCGGTAAGTCGTTTCTTTCCTATTGAACAACACAAGTCAAACTCAGTACCCGCTATTCATGATCATTGAGAATCGTCCCCAATGATCAAAATGCCACGCCATGCAATGGTAACTAACTCCCCCTCTGCCCGAGAGGGGGTTAGGGGGAGAGGGAGCCTCTGAAGAATCAAATAAAAAAGGCTGAAGAAGGAAGAAGAAAGAAAAAGAACAAAGGTTCTCTCAAAAAGGAAAAAGGTGAATAGGAATCAGGGGAGCGGAGATTCTGATTCATTTCGTGGTTTGGCTCTTCAAAGTCACTGTCAACCACGGAAGCGCACGAAGGATAACAAAAGATAAAAGCACCGAATGCTGATGATGGCGGACGCGACACGTCGCGTCCCTACATGTTGCAACGAAAGGCTGATGGTGGGGAGAGCCCTGCAATATTTCTATAACTCGCATCCTTTCACGACAATAGCGGGGCAAATGGGCATTTTACGCCGCTTGCCTTTGACGGAGTTGCGGGCGAAACTGCTCCTGAATGTGGCGGAAAAATAAATGGCGCCGTTGCCTTTGATATTAACCGGGCTGACGCAGATGCAATATTGCTGCTTGCCTTTCAATATAATTTCTTCCAAAGGGGAAATGTATAATTGCTTGTCATTGTCAGCGGGACTGACAATCTGATAAATGGGCTTGTTGAGAATGTTGACAAATTGATCGCCATGTATCTCGTAAATATTGAAACTCAACGTACACTGCTCGTATGTGCATTCTTTCAGGCTCAGTATAATGTCGCTGAGCAGATAGTCTTTACTGTTTTTGAATACAGGTCCCCATTCTGAATATTCATTGCTTTCACCGATAAATGCCACAACACCAACATTGACCCACGACTTGCCCGACAGTGTACGAGGGCGATTTTTCTTGCCTACCACAACCTCGTTCAGGTCAATCACTTTGTTGGACATCGTCACGGTGAGTTCCGATTCCTTACTGTAGATATGATACGGCACCACCGCAGGCAGATAGGAAACATGGGTAAACGACAAACTGTCTTTCCTGTTTGCTGGAATTGAAATTTCAAAATATCCTTGTGCATCGGAGATGACTCCAATATTGTCTCCCTCAAAGCCAATACTGACATATTCTACGGATTTACCCCGTTCGTCAACAACATGACCTCTGATTGTTGTTTGGGCGATGGCGGATGAAGAAATAAGAAGAGCAACAAGTGCAAGCGTAAAATAGTGAATCCTTTTCATGTCTATGACTCGGTTTTGTATTCCAAAATGTCGGCAGGTGAGCAATCCAATGCTTTGCAAATAGCATCAAGCGTACTGAAACGGATAGCCTTAGCCTTGCCGGTTTTCAACTTCGAGAGATTTGTAATCGTAATACCCACACGCTCCGAAAGTTCATTAAGCGACATCTTCCTTTGGGCCATTATCACATCAAGATTTACTATGATCATGAACCGTTTGCATTATATGGTTAAATCGTGTTCTACAGCAATGTTGTTGGCAATCTTATACATGGCACCGAATACAAGAACGGCCAATGCCCAGACAAAGGGGTTAGATGTCAGGACAATTTGTCCCGGACCTTCGGAGATAAATATCTGACTGAAATTGTCGGCTATCATAGTCTGCAGGAAGATCAGAATGGCACCAATATTGATGACAAGAATATTGGCTTTTGGAAAAAGTTCTTCTCTTCGTAGACCGCGCAGTATATTGATAAAGAAAGCAACACAGATGCCAATCAGTCCGAATGTTAAAATAAGGTGTATGGCAAAGAAGGAAATCGTATATCCTACTATCGATCTACCAGCCTCCAGATGGATATGTTGGCCTTCTGTATTAAAAATGTATGCGTAACTATGGAAACACACATACAAAAACCAGCATATACATACAAACAACGCTGTATAACAGAGCCATTTCAGTTTTCTAACCATTTTTTCGTTCATATTCAATCATATTTAAATTCATTTTGTTGGGTGCAAAAATAGTGATATTTGTCGAATAACGACAAATATTTGATGGAAATTAAGTAATTTTTTATCTTGAATAACAAATTTAACTAACCTTTATTCTTGGTCAACGCCCCCTACCCTCCTCCAATCAGACTCCTTCGGCATTTGAGGAATCTGGGAGATGGGGATTGTGATTCATTTTGTGGTTTGGTCCTTTTGGGGCAACCACGGAATAGCACGAAAGATACACAAAAGATAAAAACACGGATGCTGGTGGTGGCGGACGCGACACGTCGCGTCCCTACCTGTTGCACCAAATTGTTGATGGTGGGCAAGGCCCTCTGCCCCTAATTTGTGCCATTTTACGACAGATTAAATGGGGCTTTTGCCTGTGTGTCGCAGATGGGGCGGGCTGTCGCATGCTGATGGGGAAATAAAAGGGAAAAAATATGGTGGGTGCTCAAAACCGCCCTATCTTTGCATCAGAAACAACAAAGACAGGCGGAAACAATTGAAAATTGAAGATTGAAGATTGAAAATTGAAAATTGAGAAACCTGGCGGAGTAAACAACAAGAACAAAAATAACAACAAGAATAATAACAAAAAAAAGATACTATTATGAAGACAATCGAATTAACCCCGACAACAGTTGCCAACTTCGACAGCACGGCAATGACAACAAGAGTGAGCAACTTCAAGAAGGCTGCAAAGAAGTTCATCAAGGCCACTTGCAGATTCTTCGTAGTGATCAGCCCAGCATACCCACAGTATGTGGAGAGCATGCAAAGAAAGGCATAACAAGAAGAAAGTCATAACAATAAAAGTAGAACATCAGTTCTCCCCCTCTGAGATACAGGTCTCGGAGGGGGAGTTTTTGATTCAAGAGAGAGACGAAGGAGAATAATAGAGGGAGGTTTCATGATCAACGCCCCCCTGCCCCCTCTAATCTTAGAGGGGGAGTTAGTTACACACTACTTCTGGCGGTAAACATCCATATTATGGCGGCAAACAACCATATTCTGGCGGTAAACATCCATAGCCCCTCTGATCAGACTCCTTCGGACTTTGGGCATCTCCCCTCAGACATTGGAGGAGTGGGAAGTTTGATAGTCATTCTCTATATCTCGAAGTCGAGGCATGAGCGCTGCACGGTGAAAGGTCTCACCTTGCCGTTGGCTACTGCCACATGCTCGGGATGGACGGCATAGCCCTTGAGAGCCTCAGCGGACTCGAGCGTGCTGTCGAGCATGACATCTGCGTTGGATGAGGCGAGGCGTCCGTCGATGTGTACCTTGACATCAACCAGGCCAGGCACCTTGCCCACAAGACCTTCCAGTCCGGCCTTGATTTCTTTCTTCACTTGGGTTTTCTCTTCGTCGGACAACTCAGGATTGAGGGTCCAAAGGATAATGTGTTTGACCATTTTTTGGGAGATTAGAAGATGAGGAGTGTAGGAGTGTAGGAGTGTAGGAGTTTAGACATTACTACTGCCTGCACCATGCACTATAAACTATGAATTATGAACTATGAACTATGCACTATGAACTATGCACTATGAACTATGCACTATGAACTATGAACTATGAACTATGAACTATGAACTATGAACTATGAACTATGAACTATGGACATCGTTCCAAAATTTCTTCCAGTTTCTGGATTTGGCTCAACTGTGTGGCCCAACTGGTGGCGAAGCGGGTGACTATCCTACCGTCGGGCAGGGGCTCCCAAAATTCAAACGATACTTCGTCCTTAAGAGCATCCACCTGCTCCCTGGTGAGGATGGGGAACTGCTGGTTGGTGGGAGAATCGATGAAGAGAGGTATGCCATTATCATCAAACACCCTTATCAACTCGTTGGCCATCTCGATGGCATTGCGGCTGATACGCAGGTAGAGGTTGTCGGTGAAGAGTGTGTCGAACTGTATGCCCAGCAGTCTTCCTTTCGCCAACAGGGCGCCACGCTGTTTGATGATGGTGAAGAACTGTTCGGGAGCATCTCCCATAGGAAAGACCAATGCCTCCCCACATAAAGCGCCCACCTTGGTGCCACCGATGTAGAACACATCGCATAACAGAGCCAGTTGCACAAAGTTGATGTCGGCAGCATTGCTTGCCAGTCCGTAACCCAACCTTGCCCCATCGATGAAGAGGGGAATCTGGTATTCTATGCACACATTGTGGATGGCCTCCAATTCCTTACTGGTGTAAATGGTGCCATACTCTGTGGGAAAGGAGATATACACCATTCCCGGCCTCACCATGTGCTGCCAGGTGGGGTCGGAAAAGAAGCGACCGAGGTAGGTCCTCAGTTCATTGGCATTGATTTTTCCCTCATGGGAAGGCAAGGTCAGCACCTTATGACCGCCCAATTCGATGGCCCCCGCCTCATGCACGGCGACATGTCCTGTCTCAGCCGCCACCACACCCTCGAAACTTCTGAGCAAACTGCTGATGACGATGGCGTTGGTCTGTGTGCCGCCCGACAGGAAGAACACATCGGCATCGGGACAGCATATCGCCTCGCGGATTTTCTCCTTGGCGGCTTTGCTGAACGAGTCTTCACCGTAACCAGGTTCCTGCATCAGGTTGGTCTCGGTGAGTCGGCGCAGTATCTCAGGATGCGCACCTTCTGTGTAATCGCTGGTAAATGAAATCATTCTTTTTAGGAGTGTAGGAGTGCAGGAGCTTAGGAGTTTAGACATTACTCCTTGAGGATGAACTTTGTCTTTCACTCCATATCTACGAGGATGCGGAACACCTTTCCTGGAGCAGCAGCCCACTCACACATGGCATCAGAAGCCTCCTCGGGCTTCACCACCTTGGTGATGAGTTCATCCACCGGACAAGTGCCTTTCTCCAAATAATGGATGACGGCGCGGAAATCCGAGGGTTGGGCGTTGCGCGAACCACGGATGTCAAGTTCTTTCTGAACGAAGTATTTAGTCTGGAACGACACCTCAGTCTTGGCGTATCCGATGCACACGGTGCGGCCTGTGAACGCCACTTCATTGACAGCCATCTGATAGGTGATGGGACTTCCCACCGCTTCGATGACCACGTCGGGACCGAAGCCGCCGGTCATCTCCTGCAGACGGGCATGCACATCCTCGGTGAGGGTGTTGATGGTGTAACTGGCCCCCATCTTTTTGGCAAGGGCGAGTTTCTCATCATCTATGTCGGCAGCTACTACGGTGGCACCGCGCTGCACGCTGCGCACGACAGCACCCATGCCCACCATGCCGCAGCCGATGACCATCACCACGTCGATGTCGGTGACCTGTGCTCTCGACACGGCATGGAAGCCCACGCTCATGGGTTCGATGAGCGCACAGGTGCGCGGTGTGAGCAGTCCGGCAGGAATGATTTTCTCCCATGGAAGGGCGATACGCTCCCTCATGGATCCGTCGCGCTGCACACCCAGTGTCTCGTTGTGCTCACAGGCATTCACACGTCCGTTGCGGCATGAGGCACATTTTCCACAGTTGGTATATGGATTGACCGTCACCACCATGCCGGGTTTCAGTCCCTCGGGCACATTCTTGCCTACCTTTTCGATGACAGCCCCCACCTCATGACCGGGAATCACCGGCATGTGCACCATCGGATTTCTGCCCAAAAACGTGTTCAGGTCTGACCCGCAGAAACCCACATAGTTCAGTCTCAGGAGCACCTCATCGTCTCCCATTTGCGGCTCTTCGATATCTACGACAGCCATCTGCCGCTCGGCTGTGATTTTGATTGCTTTCATTTCAATAATTCAAGTTTCGCATTTACTCAACTGTTTTTCCATCTTACGCGCATCTGGTCGCCGATGATGCGCCGCACTTCCTCCACCAGTTGCATGTCGGCAGGCTCGCTGACATATTCGATGTTGCGCAGCACATTGTCGGGATTGGTGCTGCTGAAGAGTGTCGTGGCAATGCGCGGATTGAGGCCGGTGGCATACTGCATGGCCAGGCGCTCGATGGGATAGCCCTGCTGCTGGCAGAACAGCGCAGCCTTGCGGCACGCCTCCCTCAGCGGCTCCGGAGCCGGATGCCAGTCGGGAGCACCCCGCTGTGAGAGCAGTCCCATCGACAGAGGAGATGCATTGATGACCCCCACATGGTTCTCTTCCAGGAAATCAAGATAGTCGAGGAGCATGTCATCGTTGAGACAGTAGTGGCAGAAACAGAGCACGCTCTCCACCGTACCCGGTTCGGAATGCTCGATGACCCATTTGATATTCTCGGGCTGCAGGTCGGTGATGCCCACATGCCCCACCACACCCTTGTTGCGCAGTTCGACAAGTGCCGGCAGCGTCTCGTCCACCACCTGCTGGAGGTCGGCGAATTCCACGTCGTGCACATTGATGATGTCGATGTAGTCCACATGGAGGCGGTCCATGCTCTCATAGACGCTCTCCGTGGCTCTCTTGGCAGAATAGTCCCAGGTGTTGACTCCGTCCTTACCATAGCGACCCACCTTGGTCGATAGGATATATCTGTCGCGCCGGATTTCCTGAAGGGCCTTTCCCAGCACGGTCTCGGCTTTGAGGTGTCCGTAATAGGGAGACACATCGATGAAATTGATGCCATTATCCACCGCCACATGGACGGCCCTGATACCTTCTTCCTCGCGAAGGCTGTGGAACACGCCGCCGAGGGAGGAAGCGCCGAAACTGAGATTGGACACGCGCAGTCCGGTCTTTCCTAATTCGTTGTAAACCATATTTAAATTTTTAAGGAGTTTAGAAGTGAGGATTGTGGGAGTTTTTTGATCTTTTGCCTTGCAAAATAACGAAAAAAAAGAGACAAGGCTGAAAAAAAACACATTTATTTTGAAATTGATGATAGTTTTTCTCCATGTCCTCACTCATTATCCTCGAATCAGCATAAAAAAGGAGAACAGATGAGACAAATCAAGATCATTGAAAGCATTACCAGTCGTCAGGAAGAAGCGTTGGAGAAGTACCTGGTGGAAATCGGGCACTATCCCCTGCTCACTGCCGATCAGGAAGTGGAACTGGCCCAAATTATCCGCAAGGGCGGTGTGGAAGGAGAGCGTGCCAAGCGGCAACTTGTCAATTCCAACCTGCGCTTCGTGGTTTCCGTGGCCAAGCAATACCAGCGCTATGGTCTGCCGCTGACCGACCTCATCAATGAGGGCAACATCGGTCTGATCCGCGCTGCCGAGCGTTTCGACGAGACACGTGGATTCAAATTCATCTCTTATGCCGTGTGGTGGATCCGCCAGAGCATCATGCAGGCCATCAGCGAGAACAGCAACCTGATTCGCATCCCATTGAATCAGACGGGCATCAAGAGCCGCATCAACGCCGCCATCCGCGAGTTTGAGCAGGAGAACGGACGCCGTCCCTCCGTGGAGGAGATCAGCGAACTGACCGACATCGACATCGAGAAAGTGGAACTGGCGATGAGCATCAGCACCCATCACTCGAGCATCGATGCTCCCCTCTCCGACGATGACGGCAGTTGCATGAGCGACCTGCTGTCGGACGATGACGCCAATGCCACCGACTCCCTCACCAACCATGAGTCGATGGTGAGCGACTTGGAGCGTGTGCTCAGCGGTGTGCTCAACAAGAAGGAGATCTATATCTTGAAACAGAGTTTCGGCATCGGCTGTACGGGCCGCAGCCTGGAGGATATCGCGGAAGAAATCGGCATCACCCGTGAGCGTGCCCGTCAGATCCGTGAGCGCAGCATCCGCAAGGTGCGCTCCAGCAAGAAGTCCGACGTGCTGAGATATCACTTGAATTAGTAATCTGCTGTATTGCAACAGAAACAGAGAGACAGAGAGTCAGAGAATATATCAGCATGGTAATCAACGCCTCGGGTGTTGGTTTTTCAACACCCATCCAGCCCCCTTCTAACCGATTAGAAGGGGGCTGGTTACCTTTGCTTAGGATGGGTTTTTAGGAGGGCTTTAGAAGGGTTTTTTGAGGATAGACTATCAACGTATTAGTTATCTGTATTTGGCAATTACTGTGACCTTGGCGGAGCCGTAAACATGCGAACCAAGTATCTCTGTGCGGAGCATGTAGATACGCACTTTGTCACGCGACTCGGTGGTCAGTGTCATGGTCTCCTCATGACCATCCCTGGAATGGCTGAAACTGCCGCTGTCTTTCTCCTTCAGGAAGGCATTTCGCAACTTACTCGCTTGGACACCAGGAACTTCGAGCACCTTCACCACTTTATTCACCTGACGTGTTTTGGGGTCTCTGTCCACCACAGACGTGAATTTGGATGAGCCAAGAGTGGAGATATTCTCCACCAGTTCATCGATGCTGTTCTGCGCCTGAGCCGATACCCCTATGAAAAGGGAAAGGCAGAGGGAGATAAGTATTTTTAATATTCTGGAATTCATATTTTTGGAGATTAGGGGGAACTGATTGACACGGATTATTGGGATTGGATATTTATCGTCTGATTATCGCATTGCAAATGCTTATATTCGCGGCGGTCGGATTACAAATCCGCCCGAACGAGGGGTTAGGAGTTTAGGAGATTAGGAGTGTGGGAGATTAGGAGTGTAGGAGATTAGGAGTTTAGACATATGATTTGCTTGGTGTGGCAGGGCTTGTATGGAGTCGCTGTGGTACAGCGACATACAGAACGTGACTGGCTGTGGTATTCTTCATTCTTCATTCTTCATTCTTCACTCTTCACTCTTCATTCTTCACTCTTCACTCTTCACTCTTCATTCTTCACTCTCAAGCAGTTTCTGGAGTCGCTGGCGCTCTTCGGGGTCGCTGATGCTGTTGAGGACATCGGTTTCCGCCTCATGGATAAAGGCTTGGTCAAGGGTGTATTCGATGTTTTCTGCCTGAGTGAGGGCATCCTCTATCTGTGGCCGTATCTGCCTCAGGTTGTCGTTGCGCTGACCGTTGACCATCACGTATGAACCCTCATAGCGGCGAAGGTACTGCATTTCCTGCCAAGAGCGCCATCCCCAAGTGACCATCAGAAGTACCACCACGGCAGCACCGACTGCGGCGAGATAGCGCAGGCGCACGAGGAGGCGGGTGCGGCTGACGGTCTTGCGGAGGGCGGTTTCTGAGATGCCCATCACCGTAGCGATCTCCTCATAACTGGCACCCTCCATATCGTGCAGTCTCAGGATGGTCTGCTGACGCTCAGGCAATGTGCTGACGATGCGCATCACTTCCTCTGTGGATTCGCCATCGGCGGCGGGTGTCATGTCTTCCATCTCCAACTTCTCCATGTCTGTGAGAGAGTCAAATCGATGTTTTTTTCGGAGATAGTCCAATGAAAGGTTCTTCACCACCACCATGGCGAATCCCTCAGGGGAGCCGATGAGTCTGTCGCGCACCACCCAGAGCCTGAGCATCGTGTCCTGCACGATGTCCTCTGCCTCGTTGCTGTCTTTCACATAGCAACGGGCAACAGCCACCAGTTTGGGCCTAAGTGTGGGGAGCACGCTCCGCAGTTCTTCGTCGGTCATTTATAGGGATTGAGGGGATTAGGAGTTTAGGAGTGTGGGAGATTAGGAGATTAGGAGATTAGGAGATTAGGAGTGTAGGAGTTTAGGTGTGTAGACATATGATTTGCTTGGCGTGGCAGGCCATGAATGGAGTCTCTGTGGCACAGCGACATACAGAACGTGACAGGCTGTGATATTCTTCACTCTTCATTCTTCATTCTTCACTCTTCACTCTTCATTCTTCACTCTTCATTCTTCATTCTTCACTCTTCATTCTTCACTCTTCACTCTTCACTCTAAAGTTTATTGAGTTGCTTGGTGTCGATCTTGGCCACTCCGCTGGCATCGATGTCTGTCTTGTCGGCAGTGCCGCTGATGGTGAACTTCGAGGCACCGCTGTTGGAAGCCTTCAGTTCCTTGCAGTCCACATCAAGTTGGACTTTTCCTGCGCCGCTGCACGACACATCGGCAGAACCGCCTTTGAAAGAAATCTCGCTGTTGGTGGCACCTGAACTTTCCATTTTGAGAGTCTTTCCAACCAACTGGAGATACTGTTTGCAGGCACCGCTGTTGTCCAGGTCGATGCTGCCATCCACATTGGCAGCGAGTGTCAGGTTGCTTGCACCAGACAAAACACCTCTGAGCGACTCGCATCTCACTTTGCCGAAATTCAGTTTTGATGCTCCAGAGCAATCGAGACGCAGGCCGCCGCACTCCATATCGCCGAAAGTAGCCGAAGAAGCCCCTGACAGATCAACGTTCATGTCTTCAGCCGTCAAATTGGAGAGGGTCATGGCCGTGGCACCGCTCCCCCTCACACCTTTTATCGACGGCAGGGTGATATAGACGGTGGGAGCATCATCCCCATGGACATTTTTCTCCTTTGTTTTCGTATAAACTTTCAGCATGCTGCCTTTTTTCTCCACGAGAGTCTTGATTTTCGGGTTGGGGCTTTCCGTCACCCTAACATCAAAGCCATTGCCCTGTTTGATGACAGCATGGACGATGCCTTCCAAGGAGATTTCCGAAAAATTGTCGATGTCGTAAGGGGTAACAGGGTCGTCGCTGTTCCTTTCGCTGAGACCAGCCTCTACCTCAGTACTGTCTGTGCTCTCTGCATTCTCTTTCGTGATGCAGTCCGACATCATGGTCAAGGTCAGCATCGCAGTGAGGGTCATAATGATTCTTTTCATACGTCTTGTGAGTTGATAATAATTGAATGATTAATTGTTGATTCTTTGCCTATAATACGCACGACATTCGCTTTTGTGACACAAAAATATGTTTTTTTCATCAAAAAATCGTATTTTTGCTGACCAAACGACAAAAAGAGTTATGAACAAGAACAGGATTACAGAGTTATTCGGCATAGAATACCCCATCATCCAAGGGGGTATGGTGTGGATCAGCGGTTGGCGTCTCGCCGCCGCAGTGAGCAACGCAGGCGGTCTTGGCCTGCTCGGTGCGGGGTCGATGCATCCCGAGACATTGGTGGAGCATATCCATAAGTTGCGTGAGGCCACCGACAAGCCCTGGGGTGTGAACGTTCCGCTGATGTACCCCGAGATCGACCGTTTGATGGACATTCTCATCAACGAAGGTGTGAAGATCGTATTTACCTCTGCGGGCAGTCCGAAGAAATATACCCAGCGCCTGCACGAGGCAGGCATGAAAGTAGTTCATGTGGTGTCGAGTTCGAAGTTTGCCCGCAAGTGCGAGGAGGCAGGAGTCGACGCCATTGTGGCAGAAGGTTTTGAGGCAGGCGGTCACAATGGCCGTGAGGAGACGACGACAATGACGCTCATTCCCCAGGTGCGCCGCGCCACCACGCTTCCGCTCATCGCCGCCGGCGGCATCGGTTCGGGTGAGGCCATCCTCGCCGCGATGGCACTTGGTGCCGAGGGTGTCCAGATAGGCACCCTGTTTGCCCTTACAGAGGAGAGCAGTGCGTCAGAAGCCTACAAGCAGCGCTGCACGCAGTTGGAAGAGGGCGACACCATGCTCACGCTCAAACTCATCTCCCCCACCCGTCTGGTGAAGAACGACCTCTATTGCCGCATCCTTGAAGCAGAAAAGGAAGGTGCCGCCGTAGAGGATCTGCGGGCTATCCTCGGTCAGGCAGCCACCAAGCGCGGCATTTTTGAGGGTGACACCGACAATGGAATGTTGGAAATCGGACAGATTTCCTCTGCTGTCAAAGAAATACTCCCGGTCAGTAAGGTGATGGAGCGGCTGGTCACGGAGTTTGACAAAGCAAAGGCTGCTGTCAGTCTATTTTAAAAAACAAACACAGAGACACAGAGATACAGAGATTTTTCTTTATTTGTTATTCTCTGTGCCTTTGTTTCTCTGTGTTGAAAATCTATTCTAATTCTAAGACACGCCCTTCCTCATCCATTTCACGCGGAAGAGTCGGGTCATCAGCAGGATGCCACGGAAGGTGAGTTCGATGGCCATGGCAATCCACACGCCCACCAGTCCGTAGTGGATGGAGAGGAAGTATGCCAAGGTAAGGCGCACGAGCCACATGCTGCACAGGCTGATGATGGCAGGTTTGAGGGTGTCGCCAGCCCCCACGCAGACACACACGGCGATGATAGAAGCCGCGAACATGGGTTCGGCAAATGCCTCAATGCGCAGACAGTAAGCCCCCAGGTCGATGATTTCATCGACAGGCGTCATCAGGCCCATCATCTCAGGAGCGAAGACAAACATCACCAGTCCCATCACCGCCATGACCGTCATGCCCAAGAAAAGGGTCATGCGCGCGAAACTGCGGCACAGGTCGGAGCGCCCCGCCCCAATGCTCTGTCCCACCAGTGTCGTGGCGGCATCACCGATGCCATAGCCCGGCATGTAGCACAGGCTCTCTGCCGTGATGCCCAAGGTATTGGCAGCAATGGCGATGTTGCCCAATGGCGCGACTATCATCGTTCCCACAATCTGCGCACCGCTCATGAGCACCGACTGTGCCGCCATGGGCAGTCCGATTTTCATGGCATTTTTCAGATAATCTGCCACCCAGAAGAAGCGCTCCCCCACCCTTTTGAGCGACAGCATCTTGTTGCGGAAGATGGCTATATATGCCAGCACCGTACCGCAGATGACAATGGACAGTGCCGTGCCGATAGCGGCTCCCATCACCCCAAGATGAGCCTTATAGATGAGGATGTAGTTGAACCCCACGTCGAGTACGCACATGATGATGCTGAGGAGACTGGGCATGCGCATGTCGCCCGAGCATTTGAGCATGGCGGAAGAGAGGCTGTAGAGTTGGAAAAATGGTCCTGCGAGTGAGAAAATCAAAAAATAGATCGAGGCATCATGGGCGATGTCGGCTCCGCCACCCAACCAAAACGGCAAGGGATGTGCGATGGACACTGCCACGGCCATGATGACCACACTGAGCAGGGAGGTGACAATGAGCGCATGGCGGAACACCTGCCGCGCTTTCTCGAAGTCGTTGGCACCGATGAAATGCGCCACCTGCACCGAGAAGCCCATCGAGGCTGCCCCCGTCAGACTGCCGAGCAACCATGTCGAAGTCTCCACCAGTCCACAGGCTGCCGATGCCTTCGCTCCGAGGTGGCCCACCATCGCCTGGTCGATGAAGAACATCACCACGCTGGTGATCTGCGCCAGGATGGAGGGGATACTCAACTGAATGATCAGATTGAGTTTCTCGCCACCAGTAAGGGCTTTTCCCTCCCTGATATATCCCAGCAGCACATCGCTTTTTCCCTGAAAAACCTTCATAAGACTGCGAAGTTAACGCATTTTTTTGACACAACGAATGATTTGGGCACAAAAAAACAGGCGGAGTCCGGTTTTTTACCGTCTCCGCCCGCCTGATTATTCTGAATAAATGATTTTCTTCTTTAATTGTCCGAGATGTTATTTCTTCTCAATTGTGTTCTCGAACAGAAATCCTGAAATAATTAACATGGCAAATGCCAGTACAATTGTTGTATTCATCTTTTTACCCTTTCTGATACTTTAAATGAAACAATTCGCGTGCCTCACGGCATGGGCGGTTACCTGAAAATTTCGTGCACAATCTTTTTTACTTATTCAATGCTTTACTCTTGCATCTGTGTCACCCTGTCTACAATCTTTTCCTATTACCTTTTCAAAACTATTACCTATTCTTCTTTCAAAACTATAACGCAATCTTTCAAAACTATAACCTAAACTTTATCCTTAACCTTTTACCTTATCAACTATTTTCTATTTCCAGCAAACGTTATTCAATGCTGTATGTCTTGTCATCCTGCTGAAACACTCTTTTTAACCTTGGCCAATACCTGAACTGATCTCTTTCATGCTGGTCTTTTTCGGCTGACCTTTTATCTTGGCTGACCTTTATCTTGGCTGACCTTTTTTTCCTTTTGACGATGCAAAATTACAACTGTTTGCGCACACAGCCATGCTTTTTGTCCATTTTTTACCAAAAAGTGCCCCTTTCTTGATGTAAGTCAGTTTTTGGTTATTATCTCAACAGAGAGAGAAAGAGAGACAGAGATTTTTGTATGTGGAGCACAAAGATTGGGGGGCTGCTGTGACACAGCAGCAGACGGAACAAGCAAAAAGCCTGACCGGAATCAGGCTTTTTGTTGTTTGCACTTTCTCTCACAATAGCGCTCACATTGCGCGCAAATGTCATAGCCGAGCATCGCGCCGAGGATGAAATCCTCCTCGGGCGTGAGTTCACTGAGGGGATGCGTAACAAGCAGTCTGATGGCCTCGAGGCACTCCCGCCGTCCGAAATAGATGTTGACGTTCTGTCTGCCGACAGGCTGCACCAGATAACTGATGCCCTGACTGTCGAGACGCCTGGTGGCATATTGCTCATAACGGCGGTTGCAGGTGAAGAGCACCATCCTGCGCACACCTTTCTTATATTCATAGATGTGGTTCATCAGCACTTTCATCGCAGGAGACACCACATGTGGCATCTCCGACATACCCATCACATTCTCCGCCATCTGCATAGTCACCAAAAAGATTAAAGTTCGGGAGTTATCTGCTCAATCCATGCGTCGATGCGCTCATCCGTCCTGTCGTCCTCGTTCACATCGTCGAGGGGGAGACCGATGAACTGGCCGTCAACCAATGCCTCGGAATCGTCAAAGGTGTAGCCGTCGGCAGCGACAGCCCCCACAAACTTGGCTCCGCTGTCCTTGATGCTGTTGTATAGTTCGCCGATGCCACCAACGAAGGTGTCGCTGTATGACTCGCAGTCGCCACATCCGAACAAGGCGATGGTCTTCCCTGCCAGGTCGGCATTCTTCAGTACCTGAATTCCGTCATACCAGTCATCCTGCATCTCTCCTGCGCCCCATGTCGACGTGCCGAGGATCAAGTTCTGGTTGCTGCTCACGAGATCTGTGTTGAGATCCTGCACATTGATGGCTTCCACACCCAGTTTGGAGGCAATCTTCTCAGCGATGGCCTCGCATGTTCCCGTTGAGGAACCGTAAACGACAATTGTACTATTCATTTTATACTATTCTTTTAAAAAACAATGGCGATGCAAAGGTAAAAGAACTGGAAAGAATAGGCAATACCCAAAAATGATGTTTTCTCACCCGGTCCTCTCTACCAAAAAATGATGATTGGGAACGTTTTTTTGCCTCCATGCGACACATTTTGCAGGTGTTTTTCCCCTTTGTCGCATACTGGGATGCGTGTCGCAACGAACTGAGGGGAAAAACGCCAAAATATTTTCATCCCTTCCATTCTCGTCCTATCTTTGCATTGTCGAAAGGGAAAACACCCCGGAGACAAGAAAGAAACAACTGAAATTATAAACCAAAAATAAAAAAACGATGAAAAAGTCAAGCATATTTTTCGCAGCACTCATTTGCATGATGATGAACGCAGTGTCAGTCTTCGCCAATGAAAGGGTGATTTCCGCAGAGCAACTTCCTGCAGCCGCCAAGACCTTCGTGAAGAAGAATTTCCCCGGTCTGGTCATTTCGTATGCCAAAATTGACAACGAATTCATGAAGACCCGGTATGAGGTGCGCCTGAACAACGGCACCAAACTGAAGTTTGACAAGAATGGCAACTGGGAGAAGGTGAACTGCAAGCACAGCGCCGTCCCCGCCCACTTGGTGCCATCCACCATCGCCAACCAGGTGAAGCGTTCCTACAACGGAACCTTCATCACGAAGATCGACAAAGGGCGTTATGGCAATTATGAGGTAGAACTGTCCAACAAACTTGACCTGAGGTTCAACAAGAACGGACAACTCACACGTGTCGACGACTGACAAATCATCAGTGCGAGGCTGAGAAAAAAGAGGGGGGTGCCAACTGGCACCCCCTGGTCAATTTATTGAAGTCTTACATCCGTTCGACTTTCAAGTAGTTAAGAAGTTATCGCTTCGCTGAGAAGTTGAAGTCATTTCCTTTTCTTGCTTGGAGATGATCACTCAATATCCCTTTTTAATTGTTTTCGGGTCTCAGTTTGCGGACGGTCTCACCGGCACGCCACATCTCTTTGTTGCGCATGGCCTCGAGTTCCTTCTCCAGTCCGGCACGGTAGTCGGCCTTGGAGTTGGCGTCGATGGAGATCTGAGCCTCCTTGCCAGTCTGCACGGAGAGGTAGAGCCACTCCATCACCGGTTTGATAGCCTCGCGGAAACGAGGAGCCCAGTCAAGCGCACCACGCTGAGCGGTAGTCGAGCAGTTGGCATACATCCAGTCCATACCCTTCTGTCCGAAGAGCGGGCCAAGGCTCTGGGTGAGTTCCTCTACGGTCTCGTTGAAAGCCTCAGAGGGAGAGTGACCGTGCTCGCGGAGCACCTCATACTGAGCCTCGAGCAGTCCTTCGATGGCACCCATCAGTGAACCGCGCTCGCCGGTGAGGTCAGAGGTAGCCTCACGCTCAAAGGTTGTCTTGAAGAGGTAGCCGGCACCGATACCGATACCGAAGGCGATGGTACGCTCCTCAGCCTTGCCCGTAGCATCCTGATAGACGGCATAGGAGCAGTTGAGTCCGCGTCCCTCGAGGAACATGGTGCGGAGCGACGTGCCCGAGCCCTTGGGAGCGACCAAGATGACATCGACATCCTCTGGAGGCACGACACCTGTGCGGTCGTTCCAGTTGATGGCGAAACCATGAGAATAGTAGAGCGCCTTGCCCGGAGTGAGATAGGGTTTGATACGCGGCCACACCTGTATCTGTCCTGCGTCGGAGAGCAGCATGCAAACGATGGTGCCCTTCTCTGCAGCCTCCTCGATGGAGAAGAGTGTCTTGCCCGGCACCCATCCGTCGGCGACCGCTTTCTCATAGGTCTTGCCCTCGCGCTGACCTACGATGACATTGAAGCCATTGTCGCGCAGGTTGCAAGCCTGTCCCGGTCCCTGAATGCCATAGCCGATGACGGCGATGGTCTCATTCTTCAATACCTCACGTGCTTTCTCCAAGGAGAACTCTTTGCTGGTGACCACTGTCTCAAGTACGCCACCGAAATTCATTTCAGCCATAAATGTTGTTTTTTTAATATATCTCTCTAAAAATGTGTGCAAAGTTACGAATTATCAGCGAAACGGCAAAATTTGCTATCATTCATTTGCAAAAACCGTCAGACATCTGCAAATTTCCACTTCCTCGCCGTTGTCGGGAGTCACTTTTGTCATCCTGACGTGGAATGACAGTCCGTCGCTATCCTCCGCCCGGTAGAACCTCAGGGTATCGCCATAGTGAGCCTCTGCCACATAGGCAATCTCGATGCGGCGCAACCGATGTGTCTGATACCAGGAGACGTCGAAGAGGTCGAGCACATGCTCGATATACTTGACGCTGTTGACGTGGCCATTGATGTCGATATCGTTGTATCGCATCGGCAACTCCGCAATGAGCGGCACATCAGGTCCCACGTTCACCCTCGACCCCTTGGCGATGGGACAAGGCTTTTCGCTCTCGATATACTCAGTGATGGCACCATTGTTGACCTCGAGCAAGTTGGCCGGCTGCCGCGTCTTGGTATCGATCATCGCCCAGACGGAGCGTCCGTAGCCATATACCTCACCCGTCTGCGCATCCTTCACACAGAAGTTACGGTTGGTGAAGAACCGCTTGGCATTCTCCACCCATGTCTCCACATAGAAACGTGTGTACATGGCCGGCATGGCATCCATATCGATGACGAGCCTTGAGAGCACCCACGTGCGGTCGATGGTATTGAGGAACGACATGCCGAATCCCCTGTGCTGAGAGTGGAAGTCAGCCGCATTGAGCAGATGGTTGCCCAGGTGACCCATGAAGAGCCGCTGCGAGAAGTCGCAGTGGAACGGCTCCGCCATGAACTCATAGCATCCTACCTTATCTTTTTCCATTTGCCTTGTCTTTTTCTTGTTGTTCGAGGAAGGCGCTCACCTCCTCCTCCGTGCTTCGCGTGATAGCGATACGTCCGCTGCGGGTATACTGCAGTACGCATCCGAACTCATTGAGAGCCAAGTACATCGAGACGATATCCTCGGTGATACCACTTTTCATCACCGCCACATAGGTAGGATTGACCTCTGTAATCTGGGCATCGAAGCGGCGGATGATGCGCGACACCTCGGGGTTGTTGATGACCAGCGGTGTGGACAGTTTGTAGAGTCCTGTCTCGCGGATGAAGAGTTGGTCGTCGGTATAGAACTTAGCCTTCACCACATCGATTTTCTTCTCAATCTGCTTGGTGATTTTCTCTATCTGGTCGGGCGTGCTCCATGCCGTGATGGTGTATTTGTGAACACCCTCAATGCTGGAAGCCGACACATTGAGGCTCTCGATATTCACCTGCCTGCGTGTGAACACCGCAGTGATCTGGTTGAGGATACCTGCGATATTCTCCGAGTAAACGAGCAGCGTATAAAATGTCTTTTCCATTATCTCGTCAAATTATTATCTCACGAATTTCAGAATTATAGAATAATGGTTTTGAACTTCCATTCGACAATTCGCTCATTCGGGATTTCCAATTCTTATATTTCAATGTCGAGCATCATCTCGTCGACACTCTTTCCCGGAGGTGTCATCGGCAGCACATTGTCCTCCTCGCGGATCATGCACTCGAGCATGAAAGGACCTTTGGTGCTGAGCATCTCATCGACCGCAGCAGCCAGGTCGGTCCGTTCAGCCACCTTGCGGTAAGCGATGCCATAAGCGGCGCATACCTGTCCATAGTCGGGATTGAGCATCCTTGTGAACGATTTTCTCCGATCAAAGAACATATCCTGCCACTGCCTCACATTGCCCAGGTAGTTGTTGTTGAGCAAGATGATCTTGACGGGAGTCTGCTGCTCCATGATGGTGCCCAGTTCCTGGATGCTCATCTGCAAGCCGCCGTCGCCCATGAACACACAGACGGTGCGGTCAGGCGTGCCAAAGGAGGCACCGATGGAAGCCGGCAAGCCGAAGCCCATTGTGCCCAGTCCGCCGCTTGTCACCACGGAGCGGTGACGGCGGTATTTGAAATAGCGGCAAGCAAACATCTGGTTTTGTCCCACATCAGTGACGAGGACAGCCTCGCCCTTGGTAGCCTCCGCCACGGCATTGACCACCTCACCCATGAGCAGCGGTCCCTCAGTGGGATGAATGGCAGGTTCCACCACCCTCTCATGCTCCTGTTCTATCAGTGGGATGAAACTGTCTCTCCACACCTTGTGGTCGCCTTTGCGGAGCAGGCGGGTGATGGCAGGCAGTGTCTCCTTGCAGTCGCCCACAACAGGCACATCGGCGTGTACGTTCTTGTTGATTTCAGACTTGTCAATATCGAGGTGGATGATTTTCGCCTGTTTGGCATAGGTGTCCGTGCGCCCGGTGACACGGTCGCTGAACCTCATGCCGATGGCTATCAGCACGTCACACTTCTGCTCCTTGACATTGGGCGCCAGGTTGCCGTGCATGCCCAGCATGCCCACGTTGAGCGGATGGTCGGAAGGGAGTGCGGAGAGTCCGAGCATGGTGCGTCCGGCAGGGATATCGCCCTGCTCCAGGAATGCCAGTAGTTCGGCCTGCGCTCCACCCAGTTCGACACCCTGTCCCACCAATGCCAGCGGTCTCTTGGCCTGATTGATGAGTTCTGCAGCCTGTTGCACGGAAGCCTCATCCACTTTGGGATAGGGAACATAACTGCGCACGAAATCCACATGCTTTGGCTGCCATTTCGTCGTGGTGACCTGAGCGTTTTTGGGGAAGTCGAGCACCACAGGCCCCGGCCGTCCGCTGCGGGCGATGAAGAACGCCCTGCTGACCGCCCATGCGATGTCCTCGGGATGGCGTATCTGATAACTCCATTTGGAGATAGGTTGCGCCACGCCCACGAGGTCGACCTCCTGGAAAGCATCAGTGCCCAGTGCCGCCACCCCCACCTGTCCTGCGATGACCACGATGGGTGTGGAGTCCATCATAGCATCTGCCACACCGGTGAGCGTATTGGTGGCACCCGGTCCGCTGGTGACGAGGCACACGCCTACCTCACCGCTGACCCTTGCATAGCCCTGCGCCGCATGTGCAGCAGCCTGTTCGTGACGAACAAGAATGTGGTCAAAAGCCTTTTTCTTACCCCGGGTATAGTCATAGAGCGCGTCATAAACCGGCATGATGGCCCCTCCGGGATACCCGAAGATCGTCTTCACGCCCTCATCGCGCAAAGCCCTCATGAGGGCCTCTGCTCCTGTGATGATTTCTTCCATTATTCAAGTTTCACATTTGTTCAACTTTTTGGAGTTTAGGAGATTAGAAGATTTGTAGTTTAGACAATAGAACTGATGATTCATCGTCTGTATAGGCTATGACTTGCAAGAGTAATGTCTACACTCCTACACTCCTACACTCCTACACTCCTAAACTCCTAAACATCCACACTCCTTTCAACTTGCGGAAGTTGAATTATTCTTCAATTATCCTTACTCCACCCTTGTCGGCAGAGGTGACACTCTGAGCGTATGCCTTCAGGGCACGGCTCACCACCCGCTGACGGGTCAGGGGCCGCTGCTCCCTTGCAGCCAGTTCCTCATCGCTGAGCCGCACATTGATGGAGCGTGAGGGGATATCTATCTCGATGATGTCACCATCGATGATCTTGCCGATGTTGCCACCCGAGGCAGCCTCCGGTGAGATATGTCCGATGCTCAGGCCTGACGTACCGCCAGAGAACCTGCCGTCGGTGATGAGGGCACACTCCTTGCCCAGATGCATGCTCTTGATATAGGAAGTGGGATAAAGCATCTCCTGCATGCCCGGACCGCCCTTGGGACCCTCATGGGTGATGACGACACAGTCGCCGCTCTTCACCTGTCCTCCGAGGATACCGTCGCAGGCATCCTCCTGGGAGTCGAACACCTTGGCGGGTCCGCTGAAGTGCCACAGCGCCTCATCGACGCCAGCCGTCTTCACCACGCAGCCATCCTGTGCGATATTGCCAAAGAGCACGGCCAGTCCGCCGTCCTTGGTATAAGCATGCTCGATATCGCGGATGCACCCCTCGGCACGGTCGGTGTCAAACGACTCCCATTTCGTGTCCTGCGAGCCCATCTGGGTGGAGAAGCGTCCGGCCGGAGCGCTGGAGTAGATGCGGATAGCCTCGTCGTCCATGTCCTCTTCGCTTTCGGCATCTGCTATCGCGTATTTGTCCATCGCATCACCAGCGGTCATTCCGTCCACCCTCAGGGTATCGCGGCTGATGAGTCCGCCCTTGTCCAATTCGTGCATGATGCCCAGGATGCCTCCTGCACGTCCGCATTCCTGCACACTGTACTTCTGTGTGTTGGGCGACAGTTTGCACAGGCAGGGCACCTTACGGCTCAATTGGTCTATATCACGCATGCAGAAGTCTGCTCCCGCCTCCTGTGCCACAGCGAGCAAGTGGAGGACGGTATTGGTGGAACCACCCATGGCGATATCGAGTGTCATGGCATTGAGGAAAGCCTCGCGGGTGGCGATGCTGCGCGGAAGCACGTTTTCGTCGCCGTCGCGGTAGTATCTAAAAGCGTTCTCCACGATGAGGTGAGCCGCATCCTCGAATAGTCTGACGCGGTTGGCATGGGTAGCCACGATGGTGCCGTTGCCAGGCAAGGACAGGCCAATCGCCTCAGTGAGCGAGTTCATCGAATTGGCGGTGAACATGCCAGAGCAACTGCCACAGCCAGGGCAGGCACATTGTTCTATCTCCTTGATTTCCTCTTCGCTCATGGTGGGGTCGGCCCCCTTCACCATGGCCGTGATGAGGTCGGCATTCTCGCCGCGCCAACGGCCAGCCTCCATCGGTCCGCCGCTCACGAAGACAGCAGGGATATTGAGGCGCATGGCAGCCATGAGCATACCTGGAGTCACCTTGTCGCAGTTGGAGATGCACACCATGGCGTCGGCCTTGTGGGCATTGACCATGTATTCCACGGAGTCGGCGATGATGTCGCGGGAAGGCAGAGAGTAGAGCATGCCGTCGTGCCCCATGGCGATACCGTCGTCGATGGCGATGGTATTGAACTCAGCGGCATAGCATCCCAATGCCTCTATCTCTTTTTTGACAATCTGTCCGATCTCATGCAGGTGGGTATGCCCCGGTACAAACTGGGTGAATGAATTGACCACCGCAATGATCGGTTTGCCAAACTGCTCATGCTTCATGCCCGCTGCCACCCAGAGAGCCCTGGCTCCTGCCATCTTGCGGCCCTCCGTGCACACAGCACTTCTCAACGGATGTTTCCACTCCATAATTGATTGTTCCTTTTACCTTTAGATGATACCTAATTTACTGAATTTGCAAAATTACGCATATTTTGAAAAACAGCCAACTAAAAGCCTTTTTTTTTGCCTTTTCCGTGTCAATTGTCACCTATTATCATTACTTTTGCATACGCAATCAAACCAATCTTACTAAAGCATGAAAAGGATATTTCTTTTGGTGCTGATGGTCACACTCTCCATCACCACCTGGGCCGACAACTACGGACAACTCTACCAAAACCTACCCATTGCAGTCAGTCAACCGCAGGCGCCCTCCATTCCCAGCCTCACCATCTCAGTCACCGACTTCGGTGCCATCAGCGACGGAGTCACCGACTGCACAGAGGCTTTCGCCAAGGCCATCAGCCACCTCACCCAACAAGGTGGCGGGCACCTCAACGTGCCAGCCGGCATCTACCTCACCGGTCCGATCAAGATGAAGAGTCTTATCGACCTCCATGTGGAGCGGGGAGCCATCATCCTGTTCTCGCCCGACAAGCAGCGATATATCGGCAACAATGACGGCAAGAGTTCACGCGCGACATCACCGCTGACAGCCAGCAAGTGCCATGACATCAGCATTACCGGGGAAGGCATCATCGACGGCAACGGCGAATGGTGGCGCCCCGTCAAGCGCAGCAAGGTGAGCGACACGGAATGGAAGGCTTTCCTCAACATGGGCGGCACCAAGGCCGACAACGACCAACTGTGGTATCCCTTCGGGCTGAAGCACTTCGGCAATATCGCCGAAACACAGGAAGCACAGGAGAAACTGCGGCCCCACCTCATCCGCCTGACCGACTGCGAGCGCATACTCATCTCGGGAGTGACGGTGCAGAATGCTCCGAAATTCCACATCGTACCGCAGCGCTGCAAGGATGTCATCCTCGACGGTGTGAACGTGCGCTGCCCGTGGAACGCACAGAATGGCGACGGAATCGACCTGATGCAGTGCCAGCGCGCCCTTGTCACCCGTTGCACCCTCGACGTGGGCGACGATGGCATCTGCCTCAAGGGCGGCGTGGGTGCCGAAGGTGTGAAATACGGTCCCTGTGCCGATATCCTCATCACAGGCAACACGGTGTATCACGCCCATGGGGGATTTGTCATCGGTTCGGAGTTCTCGGGAGGCATGCACCGCATCGTAGTGAATGACTGCACCTTCTCGGGCACGGACACCGGTCTGCGCTTCAAAAGCGGCCCGGGTCGTGGCGGAAAGACCAGCGACATCCACATCAGCGATATCCGCATGAGCGACATCAGAGACCAGGCCATTGTCTTCGAAACCTCATATGCTGACCGTCCTGCCGGCAGCAAGGCCACTGACACCAACAAGGCACCGGCGGAGTTCATCCCCGAGTTCTGCGACATCCATATCAGCCGCATCGTGTGCCGCGACACCCGCATCGGCATCGCCGCCAAAGGGACTCTCGAGATGATCCATGACATCAGCGTCGACAACAGTACAATCTTCTATTCATCCAAAGGCCAGGATATCGACCATCCTGATATGATCAGGCTCAGCCAAGTGAAACTTTTGAGTTATTGAGATAGAGAGGATAGATGCTATAGAGGCTAGAGAGGCTAGAGACACTACAGGCTCTGAGTTTTTCGTCGAAAAAATCGGGGGGAGTGGTCGAAAAAGAGATTGTTGTTGTAGCAATCCGGCGTATCTTTGCGACATATTTAGAAAGATAATCAATCAAAACCGCAAAAATATGCTATCATTCAAGAAAATTTTATTCAGTCTGATGCTTGTAGCATCAACTGCAGCGATGGCACAGACCACCACCGTGAAAGGAACAGTGAAAGACAAGACACTCGGCGAGGGAGAGCCCTTCGCTACTGTGCGTATTTATAAGGAAGGCAAGAGCGACAAGGCCGTCTCTATGTTTCTCACCGACAAAGACGGTGCGTTCAGCCATGACGTGGAAGGTAAAGGCAAATACGACCTCGTGGTTAGCAGCATTGGCAAGGCCGACCTCCGCCAGACCATCACTCTCGGCGAGAAATCCGTGCTCGACCTCGGCACCCTCACCATCAGCGATGACGCCAAGACGTTGAAAGGCGTGGAAGTGGTGGCACAGAAGCCATTGGTAAAGATGGACGTGGACAAGAT
>JAEEJK010000112.1 GCA_016281815.1 Prevotella sp.
CATCCTGATGACGGTGTTCACCATGATTGCCGGTATGATTCCGCTCATCATCGAGGGTGGTGCCGGTGCCAACGGTAACCGTGCCCTCGCCCTTGGCGTTGTGGGCGGTATGTCCGTGGGTACCATTGCCCTGCTCTTCGTAGTCCCCGCCTTCTTTATCGTGTTCCAGAAACTGCATGAGAAGTATCAGGGAAAAGAGGTCGCTGTGGAAACAGCAGAAGAAATAAAACTGGAAGAAACGCGGTAGACACCTTTGGGAAGAATGAGATTCAATTGAAGATTGAAAATTGAAGATTGAGCCGCCCTCTTTTCAGATGGGATAGGATAGCGTGAGTTCAAAAATGAAAAATGACAATTAATAATTCTTAGATCATAGCCAATGATGAAGAATGTATCGAAATTGATGGTAATTGCAGCCGTGAGCATCACGCTCACGGGCTGCAGTATGTTTAAAGAACTGCATCAGAAATATGAGTCACAAGCAGAGGTTCCTGCAGATGCCTTCGGCACCAGCCAAGATATAAGAGAGGCTCCAACCGACGGTTCCTTGGCAGAGTTGTCCTGGCGCGAGTTTTTCACCGACCCTGTGCTGCAGCAACTCATCGAGCGGGTGCTTGCCAACAACACCGACCTGAACTCCGCCCGCATTGCTGTGGAGAAGAGTGAGGCATCGCTGAAAGCCGCCAAGATGGCCTATCTGCCATCACTCTATTTCTCCCCTCAGGGCACGTTGTCCAAGTTTGACGATTACCCATTGTCGAAGTCTTACAACCTGCCGTTGCAGTTGCAGTTGGATGTCGATGTGTTCGGCTCCATCACCAGTAAGAAGCGAGCCTCGGAGGCTGTGCTCATGCAGTCCCGGATACGCGAGGAGGCCGTACGTGCCAACCTCATCTCCACCACAGCCCATCAGTATTACATGCTGGAGTTGCTCGACCGACAGTTGGACATCCTGACCAAGACCGACAGTCTGTGGAACGCCTCGTTGGAAACGCAGAAGACGCTGTGGGAGAATGGCAAGTCGTACTCTACCGCCGTCAACCAGATGGAGTCATCCTATCTGAATGTGAAGACGCAGATTCTTGATATACGCCGCAACATCCGTGCGACCGAGAATGCCATCTGCCGTTTGCTTGCGGAAACACCGCATCACATTGAGCGCAGCATGTGGGGCTCCTCGGCATTGGAAAAGAGGCCCGAGGCCACCGCTCAGCGCATGTTTGACACGAAGTTCCTGAAACTCGGCGTGCCCGCCACTCTGCTCGAACTGCGCCCCGACCTCCGCTTGGCCAACCATGCCATGGAGGAGGCCTTCTACAACACACAGGCCGCCCGCGCAGCCTTCTTCCCCAGCATCACCCTCACCGGAAACGGAGGATGGACCAACAGTGCGGGAGGGCAGACTGTAGATCCCGGCAAACTGCTCCTCAGTGCTGTCGCTCAACTCACGCAGCCCATCTTCGCCCGTGGCAAGTTGAAAGCCAACCTGAAAATCAACCAACTGACCCAGGAAGACCTGCAGCGCAAATACGTGCAGACGGTCATCGATGCCGGCAATCAGGTGAACGAAGCCATGGCTGACTGTCAGGTAGCCCGTGACAAGCATGCCTACTACCAACGTCAGGTGCAGGTGCTCTATGACGCATACGCTGGCACTCACGAGTTGATGGACAACGGCAAGGCCAATTACCTTGAGGTGCTCACCGCCCAGGAGAGCCTGCTCAACGCCCAACTCAGTGAGGCTTCGAACATGTATAAAGGTGCCCAGGCCGTCATCGCCCTCTACATTGCCCTTGGTGGCGGCACAAAGTAAAAAAGTGAAGCGGATGCAATACTTGAATAAGAGGAGAAAACCATGGCAGAACTTGAACCTCTGATTGCTGACCTTGCTCTTATCCTGATTTGTGCTGGTGCCATGACGCTGCTCTTCAAACGACTGAAGCAGCCAGTGGTATTGGGATACATTGTAGCCGGTTTCATCGCATCGCCCAACATGCCCTACATGCCCAGCGTTACAGATTTGGAGGGCATTCATCTATGGAGCGATATCGGTGTCATCTTCCTGCTCTTTGCACTTGGTCTGGAATTTTCATTCAAGAAAATCCTGAAGATGGGAACCGCGCCCATTATTGCGGCCTGTTCTATCATTTTCGTCATGATGGTCGTGGGTGCTTTCACGGGCCATGCCTTTGGATGGAGTAAGATGGACTGCATCTATTTGGGCGGAATGTTGGCCATGTCATCCACCACCATCATCTTCAAGGCATTCGATGACATGGGCTTGCGCCAGCAGCGTTTTGCAGGGTTGGTGCTCAGTGTGCTCATCATCGAGGATATTCTGGCCATCGTGCTCATGGTGATGCTCTCCACGCTGGCTGTCAGCAAGCAGTTTGAAGGTATGCAGATGCTGATGAGCATTCTGAAACTCGTGTTTTTCCTCATCCTCTGGTTTGTTGTGGGCATCTATCTCATCCCGTTGTTGCTGAAGAAGACGAAGGCACTGATGAGTGACGAGACGCTGCTCATCACAGCCCTGGCTCTCTGCTTCGGCATGGTGGTCATTGCATCAGCAGTGGGGTTCTCTGCCGCTTTCGGAGCCTTCATTATGGGCAGCATCATGGCCGAGACCGTGGAGGCGGAGAAGATAGAGCACCTCGTGAACCCAGTCAAAGACCTGTTCGGAGCCATTTTCTTCGTTTCCGTAGGTATGATGGTGGACGTGGCGCTTATTGGTCAGTATATCGTGCCCATCCTCTGCATCATCGCTGCCATTATACTGGGGCAGACGATATTGAGCACCGGTGGATTTCTGCTTGCAGGACAGCCCTTGAAAACAGCCATGCAGTGCTCCTTCTCACTGACACAAATTGGTGAGTTCGCATTCATCCTCGCAACATTGGGCACATCACTGGGGGTCACGAGTGATTTCCTCTATCCCATCGTGGTGGCCGTGTCGGTATTCACGACATTCACCACTCCCTATATGATCCGCCTTGCAGAACCAGCCTATGGCTTTTTGAAACGCATCATGCCAGCATCGTTATTGGCAAGGTTGGAAAGCAACGCCTCGGGAGAGCCGGATGTCGTCGGACAAAAAAGCCTTTGGCGGACCTATCTCAAGAAGGTGGCCCTCATCATCGTGATTTTCAGTGTGCTCTCCATGGCCATTATCGCTTTGATGCTTTATTTCGGTGAACCGCTTCTCACCCGTTTGTTGCCAAATCCTTGGGATGACATCATTGCAGCAGCGCTGGCTATCCTGCTGACATCCCCTTTCTTGCGATCCATGATGCTGAAAAATCAAGGTACGGAATTCCGGACACTTTGGGAAGACAACCATTTTAACCGTGCCCCGTTGTTGGCGGTGCAGTTGTTGCGCTTTGTCCTGGGAGCAGCCTTCGTGAGTTACATCCTCGGGCATACCGTCCATTGGAGCAGCACGCTGGCCATCTTCGTCGTCATTGCCGTCATCTTCATGATTATCTTTTCAAGAAGATTGCGGAGGGAAAGCGATATGTTGGAACAGACCTTCACAGCCAACCTTACGCAACGCGAGCAACGTGATAGCCAACAGGGTGCTCAGCCTCAGTTCATGAGAGGGTTGGTGGAGCGCGACATACATCTTTCGACCTTCATCGTGCCCGTGGGCATAGAATGGGGCGGAAAAACCCTCGCACAACTGGCTTTTGGCAAGCGCTACGGCGTACAAGTAGCCGGTATCCTGCGAGGACAGCAGCGTATCAACATCCCGTCGGCCCAAACCCTCATCCTTCCCGGTGACCGTCTCCAAGTCATAGGATCAGACAAGCAGTTGGCAGAATTCGGACATACGTTGGAAACCATGAGCAAAGAGGCTGCCCTTCAGGAAGTTCCTGAGGAAATGGCCCTGCGCCGTCTGGTGGTTTCCGCCAACTCCCCATTCGTCGGAAAGATCATCAAGGAGAGTGGCATCCGCGACCATTTCCAATGCCTCGTTGTAGGAGTGGAGCCAGAAGGTGTGGAAGGTCTGCTCACACCCGACCCCATGCAGCAACTGCACGTCGGCGACATCATCTGGGTTGTAGGTGAGGAGGCCAACATTGATGAAATGGAAGGTTTGAAAAATACAGCCGGATGAGATGATACCCACTTGCGGAGTTAAATGACATCGTTAGGAAAAAAATGAAGAAGAGTATATTGACAACCATATTGGCAGCACTGATGTGCGGTATGGTAAGCGCACAGCAAGACAGCATAACATCACCCAAAACAGACGGTAGGAAAAAAGTTGCCGTGGTTCTGAGTGGTGGCGGTGCCAAGGGTATGGCCCATATCGGTGCGCTGAAAGTTATCGAGAAAGCCGGCATCCCCATCGACTACATCACCGGCACGTCGATGGGCAGCATCATCGGCGGACTCTATGCCATCGGTTACAACGCCAACTCGCTCGACTCGATGGTGCGGGTGCAGGACTGGAGTTACGTCATCACCGACAAGGAGGATTTGACCAAGCAGAGCCTCGCAGACCGCAAGAAGCAGAATACCTATGCCTTTACCCGAGGCATCACCATCGGGAAGCGCAACTATAATGACGGTGGCATCATTCAAGGCAAGAACCTGGCAGAATTGTTCCAACAATTGTGTTATGGCTACAACGACTCACTTAATTTCTCAAGCGACCTGCCTATACCTTTCGCCTGTGTGGCCACCAATGTCATCGACAACTCAGAGCATGACTTCCACAGCGGACGCCTTCCTGTCGCCATGCGTGCCTCCATGGCCATTCCGGCAGCCTTCTCGCCCGTAAGAATCGGCGACATGGTGCTCGTCGATGGTGGCCTGAAAAATAATTATCCTGCCGATTTAGCCCGTGAGATGGGAGCCGACATCATCATTGGCGTTACCGTGCAAGGTGAGCCGAAGATGGCCAATGACATGGGACGCACCATGAGCATCCTAAGCCAGATCATCGATGTGAACTGTAAGAACAAGTATGACGAGAACCTCGCCATCACCGACCTTCACGTGCAGGTTGACACGAAAGGCTACAATGCCGCCAGTTTCTCCCCGAATGCCATCGACACACTCATCCGCCGTGGTACAGAGGAAGCCATGAAACATTGGGATGAACTGATGGCCCTGAAGAAACGCATCGGCGTCGATGTATCGTTCAAACCGCCCCTCCTCCATCCCAAGAACCCAACGGTGATGACGGAGAAAAAATATGTCACGGATTATGTTTTCGAGAACATGACACCTCAGGACGAGCGATTCCTTCGCCAGAAGTTCCGCATACGCAAAAAAGTCGGGGCTGTCGGGACAAGTGGGACAGACGGCAACCTGCCACGTCACATGATTGATTTGTCTTCTCCGCTTAAAAGCGACAGCATTGATGCCAACCTCCAGCAGCAACTCACCACCACCATCCGCATGGACTTGTTTTATCAGACCGCTGAGTGCAGGCTGGAACCAGACGGAAATGGTGTGCGGGTTATCCTTACTGCCGGCAACCGCAAAACCAACCAAGCGTATGTGGGATTGCGCTACGACTCCGAGGAACATGCCGCCGTGCAGTTGGGTGCCGACTTTCCCATCAGGGCATCCATACCGATGGATGCTGATTTCACGCTCAGATTGGGCAAGCGCATGATGGCAAAGGGTGAACTCACCATTCACCCTCAGTTTTTCACCTGTCCCATGTTGAGTTATAGTTTCCGACGGAATGATGTGGACATATATGTCAAAGGTGACCTCGACTATAATGTCCGATACAATCAGTTCCAGACAGAGGTGACACCCATCAACTTCAACCTGAGGCACTTCAACTTCAAGATGGGACTGCGTTGGGACTACATGCATTACCGCAACAAGTTGGAGGCATCCCACTCAAAAGATGTCACACTCAAAAACGAGCACTTCTACAGTTACTGTGCCCGGGTGGAATACAACGGCGAGAACGATTGGTATTTCCCCACACGCGGCGCTCGCTTCAAAGCCGAATATGCCTACCTGACTGACAACTTTGTCAAACTCGACGACAAACCTGGCATGAGTGAGGTCAACGGTCATTGGCGCATGTCATTCAGCATGGGAAGCCGTTTCACCCTCCAGCCCATGATCTATGGGCGGATGCTGTTCGGATCTTCCATTCCCCCAGTGTTCGGAAACACCATCGGAGGAGATTGGTACGGTCACTATGTGGAACAGCAGATGCCCTTCGCCGGTATCGGAAACATGGAATATGTGGACCACCACTTCATGGCCGCACAGTTGCAGGCTCAGCAACGCATGGGCACCAACCATTATGTGCTTTTGCGTGTAGTAGGTGCACAACATGCTGACCTACTGAAAGAATTGTTTGACAAAAAGACTCTATTGGGTGTTCAGGTCGCCTATTATATCAAGACGATGTTCGGTCCTCTCGGTGCTTCTCTGGGTTACAGCAACCACACCAAGAAACCACATGTTTTCATCAATCTCGGATTTGAATTCTAATATACAGCAAAATAAGGTATAGACAGTGATGAAGAAAAAGAAAAAGACAGCGATGACACGGGTGCTGATGCTCGTCATGCTGGTGTTGTTGCCGATGGCGGGAAAGGCACAACGGGTGCTCACCCTCGACTCCTGCCGACAGTTGGCCATCACCAACAACAAGCAGTTAGGTGTGGCCCGTACAAAAAAAGAAATGGCTTCATACGATATGAAGTCTGCGCGTACCAAATATCTTCCTCGTGTGGATGCCATGGCAGGTGCTGAGTTGATGAGCAAGGAGATATCGATTCTGAACAACTCGCAGAAGGATGCGCTGAACCATCTTGGCACCAATGCCGTGTCGGGAATGGGAGCAAAGGTGACGGACATCATGACCGGGATGGTGCAGGATGGCACCATCACCCCACAGATGGCCCAGCAACTTGGGCAGCAGATGGGCGTACTCTCCTCGTCGTTGGCCAGCATGGGCGATGACCTGGGCTCCACCATCCGCAAGGCCTTCCGCACCAACACCCACAGCATGTATGCCGGAGCAGTGATGCTGACCCAGCCCCTGTACATGGGTGGCAGCATCAAGGCCCTGAACCGCGTGGCCGAGTTGAAATCCGACATGGCCGACGACAACTACGACCTGCTGCTGCAGAATGTCCTATACGAGATCGACGCCACCTATTGGTTGGCGGTGTCTCTCCGGCAGAAGCAGAAACTGGCCGGGAGTTATCTCGACCTGGTGAAACAACTTCATGACGATGTATACAAGATGATCAACGAGGGTGTCGCCATCCGTGCAGACGGACTGAACGTGGATGTGCGCGTGAATGAGGCCGAGATGGCCAAGATGCGTGTCGATGACAACCTGGCATTGGTCAAGATGCTGCTCTGCCAACTCTGCGGTCTTCCGATGGATACGGAGTTCACCCTTGCAGACGAGGGGAAAGAACTCAGCACCGCAACAGAGCCGATGCCCACCGGTGGCACAATAGCAACCGACCGTCCTGAACTGCGCTTGCTGCAGAAGACCATCGACCTCACAGAGCAGGCACAGCGCGTCGTCACAGCCACCCATTTCCGTCCGCAGGTGGCCCTGACAGGCGGATATCTTTTGTCCAACCCGAATACCTTCAATGGTTTTGAGCGCAGGTTCTCCGGAGTATGGAATGTGGGCATCGTCGCCCGTATGCCGTTGTGGGATTGGCACGACGGAAAGTACAAACTTGCCGCCTCACGTGCCGCCACGACGATAGCCAAGTTGGAGCGCAGTGATGTGGAGGAGAAAATCAGCCTCCAGGTGGAACAGGAGCGCTTCAAGGTGCGCGAGGCCTACCGCCGCCTGGAACTGTCGGCCAAGCATGTGGCCAGCGCCGAGGAGAATCTCCGCTGTGCCTCCCTTGGCTTCCGTGAGGGTGTGATGAACCTCTCCGAGGTGATGACCGCCCAGACAGCGTGGGAGTCCGCCCACACCCAGAAGATAGATGCAGAAATAGAAGTTCAACTCTCCCTTTTAGGCTTGCGCAAAGCCTTGGGACAATTATAATCAAGCAAAATGTCAGACAAGGCAAAAAAACAACACAACAACATCCTGCTTGCCATCGCAGGATTTTTAGCAGTAGTAGTGATCGTGGCACTCATCGGTTTCCTTGCCCTGGACCGTGATCCCGACATCATCCAGGGTCAGATGGAAGTGGAGGAGTACCGAGTGTCGAGCAAGGTGCCTGGCCGTATCCTCGAACTCCGTGCGAAGGAGGGTGATGTGATACACAAAGGCGATGTACTCGCCATCATCGATGCCCCCGAGGTGAAAGCCAAGAAGGTGCAGGCAGAGAGTGCGCGCAATGCAGCCTCGGCCCTCCATGAGATGGCAGACAACGGGGCTCGTGAAGAGACCATCCGCGGTGCTTTCGAACTTCTTCAGCAGGCCAAAGCAGCCAACGATATCGCCCGCAAGACCTACGAGCGCATCAACAACCTCTTCAATGAGGGTGTGGTGACGGCCCAGCGGCGCGATGAGGCCCAGGCTGCAGTGGAGGCCACCAACGCCCAGGTGAAAGCCGCACAGAGCCAGTATGACATGGCCCGAAACGGAGCCCGCATAGAGGAGCGCAAGGCTTCCTCGGCACAGGTGAGCCAAGCCAGCGGAGCCATCATGGAAGTGAACAGTTATCTCAACGAGACCGTTCAGGTGGCGCAGATGGACGGAGAAGTGAGCGAGGTCTACCCGAAAGTGGGTGAACTTGTCGGCACCGGAACACCCATCATGACCATTTCGATGATGGACGACCAATGGGCCACGTTCAACATCCGCGAGGACCAGTTGAAAGGCCTGGCTGTGGGTTCGGAAATAACGGTTTTCGTTCCGGCTCTGGAGAAGGAATTGAAGATGAAGGTGTTCTATATGAAGGACAAGGGATCGTTTGCTGTGTGGAAAGCCACCAAGGCCAGCGGTCAGTACGACCAGAAGACCTTTGAGGTGAAGGCCCGCCCCCTGGCGAAACTCGAGGGTGTGCGCCCAGGCATGTCCGTGATACTGAAAAAATGAGAATTGAGAATTGAAATCTGAAAATTGAGAAGTTAATGAAGTGTATTTCTCAAATTCTCGACATTTCGATGCGCGAACTCCGTATCCTGAAGAGGAATCCCATCTACGCCTTCTGCATGGTGGTGTTCCCGTTGGCTACGGTGTTCTTCTTCACCACGATGCTGGATGAGGGGCTGCCCAAAGATCTGCCGATAGGAGTGGTGGACCAAGATGACAGTTCCATGTCGCGCGGCCTCGTGCGCAATCTGGATGCCATGCAGAATTCACGTGTGGCTTACCGTTTCGCATCCGTCACAGAGGCCCGCAGCGCCATGCAGGAGAACAAAATCTACGCCTACCTCTACATCCCGAAGGGCACGATGTCAAAACTCCTTGCGGGCCGCCAGCCGAAGATCTCGTACTACTACACGATGACGTGCCTGACGGCTGGTTCGATGGCCATGAAGGACCTGAAGACCATCAGCACGCTGGGTTCGGCAGCCGTGGGGCAGGCCACCTTGTCTGCCAAAGGTGCCACGCCCGGGCAGATCAAGGCTGCGCTGCAACCCGTGACCATCGACGCGCACATGATAGCCAACCCGGAGGGCAACTACAATTACAGTCTGACCACCGTCTTTGTACCAGGCATTCTGATGCTTTTCATGGCATTGCTCTCAGCCTACTCTCTCGGTATGGAACTGAAGTTTGACACCGGCAAGGAGTGGCTTGCCCGAGCCGACGGCAACATCGTCGTGGCTATCATCGGCAAATTCCTCGTGCATGCGCTCGTTTTCCTGCTCGTGATATTCATTTTCCATTATTATATCTTCAATGTGCTCGACTTCCCGTGTCTCGGTAATGTGAGGAGCATCGTGCGGCTTACCGTCCTGGAGGTCGCCGCGTCACTTGGATTCGGCATCTTTTCCTTCGGACTGATGCCCTCCATGCGAATGTCGATGAGTATCAGTTCGCTTTGGTCGGTCCTCAGCATCTCGATGTGTGGCTCGGCCTTCCCCGTCATGGGCATGGATGCGCCGTTGCAGGCACTCTCATGGCTTTTTCCGCTACGCCATTATTTCATGCTCTACCAGGTAACGGTGTTCAACGGCTTCCCCCTCATCGATGCATGGTTCCACCTCGTGGCACTGGTCGGTTTCACCTTGCTGCCCTGGTTCGTTCTCCACAAAGTCAAAAATGCAATGCTCAACTATGTCTATATTCCGTAATATTAAAGAACGACTGATAGACGTGCTCTATATCTGGCGGGAGGAGATGCGGTTGGTCTTCCGCGATGAGGGTGTGCTGATCTTCCTCGTCATTGTGCCGCTGGGCTACCCGCTGCTCTATTCGTGGATTTACAACAACGAGTCATTGCGGGAGGTGCCGGTGGTGGTGGTCGACCAATCGCACTCGATGCTCTCCCGGCAGTTCATCCGCGACTGCGACGCCTCGCCTGATGTCCGTGTGCTTTTCCATGCCGAGGATCTTGACGAGGCAAAGTCGCTCATCAGCCGACAACTCGTGAAGGGCATCTATTTCATCCCTTCCGATTTCTCCAAGCGCATCTACCGGGGCGAGCAAGGCACCGTCAGTGTATATTGCGACATGTCGCTCATGCTCGCCTACAAGAGTGTCTATCAGACCGCCATGGTGGAGGCTGGGCGCATCGGTGCGGGTCTGAACATCAAGAAGGCAGGAAACCACACCAAACATGAGGATGCCATCACGGCACAGCCCCTGGCGGTAGATGAAGTGACGATGTTCAACCCTTCCGGAGGCTATGGTTCCTGTGTCCTGCCTGCCGTGCTGATGCTCATCCTGCAGCAGACACTTGCCCTTGGCATCGGCATGTCGGCCGGTACCGCCCGGGAGCGCAACCGCAACGGTCATCTCATCCCTGATGATGACCCGCATTACAACGGTGCCTACCGCATCGTCTGCGGCAAGGCCCTGTGCTACCTCATGATTGCCGCCGTCACCTGTGCCTACCTGGCCTTGGCCATCCCACGGATGTTCTCCTTCCCGCATCTCGCCAACCATTGGGACCTGTTGCTCATGATGATACCCTATGTCATCGCCTGCATCTTCTTCGGCATGACCGTCTCCTGCCTCGTGCGCTATCGCGAGAACGTGATGCTGCTGGTGGTCTTCGTCTCCATCCCCCTGCTGTTCCTGACCGGTGTGTCGTGGCCGCAGTCTAACATTCCCAGTGCCTGGCAGGGCGTGTCGTGGCTCTTCCCCAGCACTTTCGGCGTGCGCGCCTTTATCCGTGTCAACTCCATGGGGGCCACCATCGACCAGGTCCTCCCCGAAATCCGTATTCTCTGGATACAGGCTGCCGCCTACCTCGGTCTCGCCTGCGTTATTTATCTTTATCAGTTCAGGTTAATAAAGAAGCATGATGCGCAAAGTTAGCAATAAGGGTGCAGGCACCATTGAGACCATCTTTGAGCAAGCACGGATGACACTCACTGTGGTCTTGCTCGCCGTCGTTCTTTCCGGTGTTTCTGTGGTGGACGCCAAGGCCCAGAAACTAACCCAGCAACAGCGGAGGGAGCGGATGGACAGTGCGCTGGCAGCGCGATATTATCGCATATCTTACGACACCAACTATGTTACCCGCCCCGAGGGACGCCTGACGCTGAAAGTGAGGATGAACCAAACGGGCAACAGTTTTCATGCCAAAGGGACGGTGAACGGCATTGACTCGAAGGCAGACCTGAAGACCAGCCACAAGACCACGCTCTCCTTGGCCGGTATTTACCGTGGTATAGGCATCGGAGTGGCCATCAATCCCGCCAAATGGAAAGGCATCTATGAAGACTATGAGTTCAATCTCAACTACTACAGCAGCAAAATCAGCCTTGACTTCAGTTACCAGCGGTCGGAATCGATGGCCGGCGACATCCGCCGAGGTGATCGGATACAGCAGATGGAGTCGGGCGACATCTCGCTGAAGGTGGTCAACTTGGCGGGCTACTATACCTTCAACCATCGCCACTTCTCCTATCCCGCCGCCTTCACCCAGAGTTATATCCAGCGCCGTTCGGCGGGTTCGTGGCTGGCTGGCATCAGTTATCAGGGAGGGAGCATCAAGACAAGGGATGCACTGAAAGAGAGAAACCCCAACGCGCCTGACGTACGGATCGATGTCGGACATATAGGCATTGGTGGCGGTTATGGCTACAACTGGGTTCTCGGCAAGAAATGGCTGCTCCACTTCTCCATGCTGCCTACTTTCGTGGTCTATAACCGCAACAAATTTACCGTGAATGATGAACTTAAGAAAGCGAAGCGCATGCGTTTCAACATGATTTTCAACGAACGGGCCGCCATCGTCCACAACTTCTCATCACGTTACTTCGCCGGAGCCACTCTCGTGATGAACAATTCCATTTTTGACGATGATGTAGTAGTTGTCAATCAAAACAAATGGCGTGCACGCGCCTTCTTCGGTATGAGATTATAGGAGGAATTGACTTATGGAAACAAACAAACAATCAAACAAAAAGTTAAAAAACATGGCATGGATACTCCTTTTTTTGGTTTTCGCATGCTTGATGGTTATCATTGGCTGCAACCTGGCCGTGACAAGTGCTGCAAAAGGAAGAATGTATACTGATCCGAGCAAAATACCGGCCAAGCCTGTCGCACTGTTGCTGGGCACGTCTCCAATAGGACGCAGTGGCAACCCCAACCAGTTCTTTCTCCGCCGCATCGACGCTACTGTCAAACTGTATAAGGAAAAGAAATTCAGCAGGTTGATCATCAGCGGTGCCAACCGCCCGGAGGAGTTCAATGAGCCCGAGGAGATGAAAACTGCGCTGGTGAAGCAAGGTGTGCCGGACAGCATCATGGAACTTGACGGGGAAGGATTCCGCACAATCAATTCCATCGTGCGGGCTAAGGATGTGTATGGTGCAGACTCTATCCTCATCATTTCCCAGGAGTTCCATAACGAGCGTGCTCTCTTCCTTGCCAAGCACAAAGGAATAGACGCTGTGGCTTTCAATGCAGAGACCACCTCCAGCCGCCGATGGCGCATCCAGATGAAGATGCGCGAAAGCCTCGCCCGTGTGAAGGCCGTTCTGGAAATGGTGATGCCGTCATCAGAATGAGACATGCAGCGGGGCAAAAGTGGATTGTGAGAGAGCAACTTGAATAATAGTAATTCAACTTCCTCAAGTTGAAAGGAGAGTAGGAGTGTGGTAGTTGAGGAGTGAAGATATTACTCTTGCAAGTCATAGCCTATACTGACGATGAATTATCAGTTCTATTGTCTAAACTCCAAATCTCCTAAACTCCTAAACTCCAAGAAGTTGAACAAATAAAAAACTTGAATTAGTAATATGAATGATAATGAATTGTATGATGTCGCCCTCAAGATTGCCATTCGAGCCCACAGGGGGCAGAAGGACAAAGCGGGCCGTGAATATGTGATGCATCCGATTCGGGTGGCAGAGCGCTGCAAAGACCCACGGGCTAAAATTGTGGCACTGTTGCATGACACCATAGAGGATACCGAGGTTACCGCAGAATATCTGCTCGGAGAGGGATTCCCTGAAGAGATTGTCAATGGCATCTTGTCTGTTACAAAGCGGGAAGGAGAGACCTATGACGACTTTGTGAGCAGGGCAGCAACAAATGCCATCGGAAGGGAGGTTAAGATTGCCGATTTGGAAGACAATATGGACATCAGACGTTTGCGTGAAATAACAGACAAAGATGTGGAGCGGCTGCGTAAATACCTTCGTGCCTGGCAGTTTCTGACTGGATCACGGGGACGGTTCTCGTGATCCACTTTTTGTCTGTTTATTTGCAATTCTCAATCTAAAGTCTTATTTTTGCATGCAACCTGCCCAAATTCAACTATGCCTAGGAAAAATCGAGAAAAAAGCGCCACAGGAATCTACCATGTCATGCTGCGAGGCATCAACCGACAAGACATCTTTGAAGATGCCGAAGACTACAAGCAGTTCCTCAAAATGCTTCGATTGCTCGTCGACCGGAAAGATGACAATAATCTACCCTTGCCTCCACTCTGTTCGGTATACGCCTATTGCTTGATGAACAACCATGTCCACTTGCTGATAAGAGAGGAAGGCGAAAACATAGGCGAAAGCATCAAAAGAATCGGTGTGGCCTACGCGAGATACTTCAATAGGAAAAACTCACGTATTGGACATCTGTTTCAAGACCGGTTCCAAAGCGAGCCCGTGAACGACATTGCGTATTTCGGGACACTTATGAAGTATATCCACCAGAATCCCGTGAAGGCAGGTTTGGTAAAGGAGGTTCGCGACTATCCTTGGAGCAGTTGGGCTGAATATGAAGGAAGAGGGAGTGAAAATGGCATTTGCAACTGTGCGGCGGTCATCAGGCGGTTTGGATGGCAGAACTTGTATGAATTTGTCTGTACGCCTGTAAACGAAAATTGTATCCTTGATGTCGATAGCAGGGATGAACGCAATATGACAGATGCCGACGTCATAGCGGAAATAAAGGATTTTTACGGAATCGACAATCCTACTGACATCCAGAAACTCGAGAAAGAACAACGCGATGACATCCTGCGGCGGCTCTGCCTCACAGGAGTGAAGTTACGGCAATTGTCCAGGATCACCGGCATCAGTTATGGGACTATCAACAGAGCAAAAAGTGGATCAGTAGAACCGTCCCCATGATCCAGGGTTGCCGGAAAAGTTACCAGAAAACTTAGAGGAGTTGACAGAAAAGTTGATTGAAAAAGCAAAAACTTTAGGTGAACGGTTGACAGAAAACAAGATAGCAATTCTACGTTTAATGGTAGAAGACCCATATATATCTAAAACATCTATAGCGGAAATAGTGGGAATCAGTTATACTGCTGTAGGAAGCAATATAAAGGCCATGCGTGGTAAGTATCTTCGTCGTGTCGGTCCCGACAAAGGTGGTTTTTGGGAGATTATTATTTGATGAGGATATGATGCTAAAACGAATAAAAGAAGTGGATCACGGGGAACCGTCCCCATGATCCGGGGAAAATCCCCCAAATAAAAAATCGCTAAAGAACTTTTTTACAAGTCTTTAGCGATTTTCTGCGGTTTTAAAAAGTACCCAGAGCCGGGGTCGAACCGGCACGGGTTGCCCCACTGGTGTTTGAGACCAGCGCGTCTACCGATTCCGCCATCTGGGCCTTTCAGGGTGCAAAGGTAAGTATATTTTTTGTGAAATGACAAATTTTCTTCAGAAAAAACACTAAAAACTTGTTTTTTCCGTTGGGTAATTGTATCTTCGTGCTTTCTAAGCAGGGAAGACCTATAGTCTAATATGAATATCGAGTATGCCTACAGCAAGCAATAATTTCTGCATCATTCTGGCTGGTGGGCGTGGCCGCCGTCTGTGGCCGTGCAGCCGCGCTGAGCACCCCAAGCAGTTCGTCGACCTTTTCGGGACGGGCCGCACCCAACTTCAGCAGACCTTCGACCGGTTTGCCCGCTTCATCCCCATAGAGAATATCTATGTGACCACGAACGATGACTTCGAGCCCATCGCGCGTGAGCAACTGCCGATGTTGCCCGCCGACCATTTCATCGGTGAGCCCATCAACCGCAACACGGCGCCGAGTGTGACGTGGGGCTGCTACCGCATCCTGAGCCGCTGTCCCGAGGCCAACGTCATCATCACCCCGTCGGACCAGGCGGTGGTCAATGTGGACGCTTTCGTGGAATGTGCCACCAATGCGCTCTCCTTCGTCGCCTCCCACGACGGCATCATCGCCATGGGCATCCGTCCCACGCGTCCCGAGCCTGGCTATGGCTATGTGCAGATGGGCGACGGCATCGACGAGCCCGGGATGTTTGCCGTGAAGTCGTTCACCGAGAAGCCTGAGCGCGACTTCGCCCAGTTGTTCATGAATAGCGGCGAGTTTTTGTGGAACACCGGTATCTTTGTCTCCAACGCGCATCACCTGCTGGCCCACTGCAAGCGCATCATGCCAGCCCCGTTCCGGCAGATTGAGACCGACGGGCGCAAGCCGGCGACACTGGAGGAAGAGGCCCGTCTCGTGTGGGACTATTTCTCGCTCTTCCCCAATCTCTCTATCGACTACGGCGTGCTTGAGAATGCCGATGACGCCTTTGTGATGCTCTGCAACTTCGGTTGGGCCGACTTGGGCACGTGGCACTCCATCTACGAGGCAGAGCGCCGCTACGAGGGCGACAATGTGGTGCTCGACAGCGAGGTGATGATGGACAACTGCCGCGACAACATCATTAAGTTGCCGAAAGGCCATCTGGGTGTGATGAGCGGTCTGGAGGGCTACATCGTGGTGGAGAATGAAAATGTGCTGATGGTCTGCAAGAAAGGCGACACATCAGCACAGATACGTAAGTTTCTCAATGAGGTTCAGGTGAAACTCGGCGAGAAATTCATCTGACCTTTATTTGAACTCCTCGCGGATGCGGGCAGCAATGTCCGCCATCTCTTCGTCGGTGAGTTTGAGTTTCGGATTGGAGAAGAGCATGTCCTTCTCACTCTGCATGGGGATGAGGTGGATGTGAGCGTGAGGCACTTCCAGTCCGAGCACAGCCTGTCCCACCTTGATGCAGGGGAAGGCACGCTTGATGGCAGCAGCCACTCTCTTGGCAAACACCTGCATCTCAGCGAGTTCGTCATCTTCGAGGTCGAAGATGTAGTCCACCTCTCTTCTTGGGATGACGAGGGTGTGCCCCTTCACCAGCGGGTTGATGTCGAGGAAAGCGTAGAACTTGTCGTTCTCAGCGCATTTGTAACTGGGTATTTCGCCAGCAGCGATTTTTGAGAAAATGGTCATTTTTTAGGAGTTTAGAAGTTTAGGAGATTGGGAGTTCAGACAAATGATTTGCTTGTCGTTGGCGGACGTTTGTCGTGGCGGATGTTTTTTGTGGCGGATGTTTGTCGTGGCGGACGTTTTTTGTGGCGGACGCGATACATCGCGTCCCTACAGGCCGTCACAAGTCAAGAATCTTGAATTTTCAATCTTGAATTTTCAATTTCCAATTTTCAATCTAAATTGAAATATTGTCGATTCTCATGCGGATGGTGCCACGCGGGATGCGGATTTCCACCTCGTCGCCCACTTTTTTGTTGAGCAGACCCTGTGCGATGGGAGTCTGGATGGAGATTTTCCCCTCCTTCAGGTTGGCCTCGTTCTCGCTCACGATGGTGTATTTCATGTGGGCCTGAGTGGTGAGGTTGGTCATCTCCACGGTGGAGAGGATCTGCACCACATCGCCGGTGAGGCGTGAGGTGTCGACGATCTTGGCCTCTGCGATGGCCATTTTCAGGCGGTTGATCTTATCCTCCAGGTGGGCCTGAGCCTCCTTGGCGGCTTCATACTCTGAGTTCTCGCTGAGGTCGCCCTTGTCTCTTGCCTCGGCGATGGCTGCCGAAGCCTTGGGGCGCTCCACAGACTCCAGTCTCTGGAGGTCGGCTATCATCTTGTCATAGCCTTCTTGCGACATGTACGTCATACTTGTATTCTTTTAGATTGTTAATCGATTGTTTTGGAAGGATCTGGCTTTCAGATTCCGTTTCTGGCGCAAAAAATGATGAATCCCGACAAATGTCTCTTGTCGGAATTCAGCCCTTTTGCTTGCTTTTCAATGATTGAGTGCAAAATTAGAGTATTTTTTTCAAACAGGCAATTTTTTCGCTAAAAAATTTTTTATTCGTCTAGGAATCGGTAACTTTGTAGAATTAAGAATGAAGATTTTAGAATTAAGAATTAGGGATTAAGAATTATGATTACCACTGCTTTTGAAAGTGAAGAGTGAAGAGTGAAGAGTGAAGAATTTCACTGCAAAAATGGCGGTGCAAGGGTAGGGACGCGATGCATCGCGTCCGCCAATTATGAACTATGAACTATGAATTATGAACTATGAACTATTATAAATCCGCATTGCTCTCCACCACGTATTTCGGACCGGTGCAGTGGTATCAGAAACTGCACCGATATGGCGAAGTGTGTTTGGAGGCGTACGACAGTTTCGTCAAGCAGACTTATCGCAACCGTTGTGTCATCGCCGCCACGCATGGCACCCAGACGCTCTCCGTGCCCGTTGTCCACGACCCGTCGTCTTCCCTCACGCGCGACATGCGCATCAGCGACCACGGCAACTGGCGTCACCTCCATTGGCATGCTTTGCGCAGCGCTTACGGCGAGTCGCCCTTCTTTGAGTTCTATGCCGACGACCTGGCTCCTTTCTTCGAGCGCCGGTGGGAATTCCTCGTTGACTTCAACGAGGCGATCATGTGGAAGATGTGTGAGTTGCTCGACATCCACCCCGTTGTGCGGCACACGGAGCATTATGGTGATACTGGCGGCATGGAGGTGGATGATTTCCGTGATGCGATACGTCCGAAACACCCTATGCCTGACCCAGACTTCACTCCCAAGCCTTATTATCAGGTGTTTGCGCAGCGCCATGGTTTCCTGCCCAACCTGAGTATCCTCGACTTGCTGATGAACGAGGGCAATGAGAGCATCCTTTATCTCTGACCACAAAATTTCACTTAATTTCAACACAGAGACACAAATTTAGATAAAAATTTGGGATTTATAAGCCAGTCGAGATAAAAATGTGACAAATTGCCCCGAATTGGACCTCTTGCTCAAAGAATCAAGGCGCACATACGCTCAATCCTAATCTTTCCGTGCTCTAAGTCACAATTA
>JAEEJK010000113.1 GCA_016281815.1 Prevotella sp.
TAATTGTGACTTAGAGCACGGAAAGATTAGGATTGAGCGTATGTGCGCCTTGATTCTTTGAGCAAGAGGTCCAATTCGGGGCAATTTGTCACATTTTTATCTCGACTGGCTTATAAATCCCAAATTTTTATCTAAATTTGTCATAACAATATGTAGTTCGCAATTTGGCCACAAAAATATAAAAACTTTTGTGTTTGGCCAAATAAATACCCATATATTCAGCCAAATATATACAAAAACATCATTATTTGGCTGGATAAAGGGGTGCTTCTGATGGGATGTTGGGGAGTTTGTTACAACTGCAAATGACGGCATTCATAGTGTCCGTGGATTTGAATCCGTCATCGTTTTGGGGATAATTATTTTCTAACTAAACTCCAGGCGAAGGCCAAGACTATGCTGTAGCCAATTAGGGGGATGATGAAAGGCAGGGTCATACTGCCTGTCTGGTCGGCCATCAGTCCCATGAGCATGAAGCCGCACCCGCCTACGGGAGTCATCATCAGCAGGGATGAGGCGCTCTTGGTGAGCGGTCCGAGGGAGCGAAGTGCCAGGGAGAAAATGGTGGGGAACATCATTGCCTCGAAGAGATAATTGAGCACCAGGGCATAAACAGAAATACGGCCCAGGCCGAGGATGACGACAAGCATGCACAGCATGGTCATGAGGGCACATATGCACAGTAACGATTCTGCTTTCACTGTCCGCATGATCCAACTGCTGATGAATCGACCCACCATGAAGATCACCAAAGCCAGACTGATGATGACAGAAGCCCTGTTTTTGTCCATCCATCCCTCACCTGTGACAAAGTTGACGAAATAACTGTTGATGGATATCTCTGCCACTTCATAGGCCAGCAAGGCAATGAGGCCAAAGACAAACGAACGATGGGTGAACAAGGCTTTCAGCCTGGACGACAGAGGTTGCGTAGAGATGTCGTCATCAGTTTTTTGCTGCTGTATCTCCGGCAGGTCGACGAAGGAGAAAACAACGGCAACAGCCAGCACAATAATGCCCATCACCATATAAGGTACGCTGACATCGCCGCTTGTGCCGTCGGTGCGGAACAGGTATTGTCCGACGATGAAAGTTGCCATGAAACAGCCCATGCCGTTGAAAGTCTGCGACAGGTTGAGGCGGCTCGATGCCGTCGCCTCCGGTCCCAGTTCGGTAGCGTATGGATTCGCAGCAGTCTCCAAGAAAACCAGACCGCATCCGATGACGAAGAGAGACACCAGGAACGCATTGAAAGTGCCCACCTGCATGCCCGGAATGAAGGACAAGGCCCCCAGTCCGAACAGGATCAGTCCGAACACCACCCCCCGTCGGTAGCCGTAGCGGTTGATGAACATGCCCGCTGGGATGGCCATGATGAAATAGCCCAGGTATGTCGTCACCTGAATGAGCGACGACTGTGTGATGGAGATGTGGAGTTCGTCCTGGAAATGCTTGTTGAGCACATCAAGGATGGCCCTTGCGAATCCCCATAAGAAAAACAATGTGGTGATGAGGATGAACGGCAGCACGTAGCGCTTGTCGATCAGTTGTGTTCTTTTGGATGGCATATTATTGAGAATTTTGTTTTTTATATGCAAAAATACAGAGAAACAGTGTTTGTGCAACCCTGATTCTCTGTATTTTTAGGGATATTCCTCTTTTATGAGAAGAAGCCCAGCAGTGTACCGGCAGCGACCGCAGAGCCGATCACGCCAGCCACATTGGGACCCATGGCGTGCATGAGCAAGAAGTTGTGGCGGTCGTATTCCAAGCCGATGTTGTTGGAGATGCGCGCGCTCATAGGAACGGCACTCACGCCCGCATTGCCGATGAGAGGATTGATTTTCTTCTCTTCAGGCAGGAAAAGATTCATCAGTTTCACAAACAGCACACCACTGGCACTGGCAATGATGAAAGCCATGGCACCAAGGATGAAAATCTTGATGGTGTTGAAGGTGAGGAACTCACTGGCCTGTGTGGAGCATCCCACGGTGAGGCCGAGCAGGATCACCACGATGTCGTTGAGTGCGCTTCCGGCAGTTTTGGCCAGGCGCGTTGTCTTGCCACTCTCCTTGAGGAGATTGCCGAAGAACAGCATGCCGAGCAGAGGCAGACCCGACGGAACGAGGAAGGTGGTGAGCAGCAGACCGATGATGGGGAAGAGGATACGCTCAGTCTGGCTGACGTGGCGTGTCGGTTTCATGTGAATCACCCGTTCCTTCTTGGTGGTGAGCATGCGCATCAGAGGCGGTTGGATCACCGGAACAAGTGCCATGTAAGAGTAGGCACACACAGCAATGGCACCCATGAGGTTGGGACACAGTTTTGACGAAAGGAAGATGGCTGTCGGTCCGTCAGCGCCACCGATGATGGCTATACCAGCCGCTTGATTAGGCTCAAATCCCAAAGCCAGCGCCACCATATAGGCACCGAAGATGCCGAATTGTGCAGCGGCACCGATGAGCACCAACTTCGGATTGCTGATCAGCGAGGAGAAGTCGGTCATGGCACCGATGCCCAGGAAGACCAACGGCGGATACCATCCCTGTCTCACACCCTGATAAAAGATGTTGAGCACAGAATTATCCTCATACAGTCCGATTTCCAATCCTGCGTCAGCCTTGAAAGGTATGTTTCCCAGAATGATGCCCAATCCGATGGGAACAAGCAGCAGAGGCTCAAAATCTTTTCTGATAGCCAGCCAGATGAAGATGCCTCCCACGATAATCATGATGATATTGGGAATCGTGGCATTGGCGAATCCTGTATACGACAGGAAATCAAAAAACTTGGATGTTATGAATTCAATAAATCCCATGGCTTATTCTATTGTTACGAGAGTTGCACCCTCCATGACGGTGTCGCCACGTGCAACCAAAATTGAAGTAATCTTTCCGTCGCAGTCAGCCTCGATGTTGTTTTGCATCTTCATGGCCTCCAGCACAATGACTGTATCACCCGTTTTGACGACATCGCCCACCGCCACTTTCACGTCGGTGATGGTACCTGGCAGTGGTGCGAGCACCTTGTTGCCAGCCGCCACGGCAGCCTTTGGCTTGATGGCAGGCGCTTTCTGCGGCTCGGCAGCCACCGAAAGGGTAGGTGAGGGAACCTGCACCCGTTTTGTCTGCGGTTTTGCTTTCACCGGTTTTGCCAATTCCACTTCAAAAGGCTTTCCGTTGACCAAAACTTTGGCCATGTTGCCCTCTATTTCCTCAATCTCTACTTGATAGTCAACACCGTTGACTTTATATTGATATTTGCTCATGATTATGTCTGTTGGTTTGATTAAACTCTTGTCCATTTTGTCTGTTTGGGAGAGATGGTGATGATGCCGCTCTCCAGGTCGTGTATATCATCCATGTACTCCTTGAGAGCCATAGAGATGACAGCCACATACACATCATCATCGGTACCGTCGGCAGTACGTTTCGTGATGGTGACAGCCGGGAAGGCCCGCTCGTCCTCATCCTCTTCCTGTGCGGCGATGATTCTCTCCTTGTGAGCCCTTTTGGCTGAAGCATGCTTCTCGCGCTGCCTGTGGCTCATGATTCGTCCGAAGATGGTGAAGAAAATCCATAGGAGGGCGAGGCATGAGAATACGATGCCCATGGACAGCACGGTGATACCAAATCCGTGCGGGTCATCGCGCTTGATCTGCGCCACTTTGGATTCTGTGATATGGATAAAATTCTCAATGCCCGGTGTGACCGCGTCGGCAGGTTTGACCTCCCATACGTCGGCACCATCTTTTTGGCGGGCATACGACGTGTTTTCATTCATTGCAGCAGGAACGGTCACGGAGTCAATCAGGTCCACTCCATTTCCATCAAACAGTCCGACCCACAAGGGTTGGTCGGCATCTACGCGAGCAGTGATGTGGGTTGAGCCTTTAGCGGGCAGGCTGTTAAGGAACAGTAGCAGGTGCTGTCTTCCCCCCATGTTGGTACGAGTCTCATTGTTCGGGATGATGCTCATCTTCGAGACACGCTCGGGAACGCTGAGTTTTTTGTTGAGCACAGCCGTGTCGGTCGTGATGTACATACCTCTCACATTGAAAGTCGTGAAAGATACATTGGCCAGTTCAATCCACGGAAGATGCTCGTTGTACTCGTCCACAATGTTGGCAGTGTTCCTGGTCATCACCTCATTGATCTTGATGTTTTTGGCTCCTTGGCCGAAAACTGTGAGGCATCCCAGGACAAGCAGAGACGTTAGTAATTTGAATCGTTTCATGAAGTTATGTTATATAAGCTTTCTTTTATCCACAGAAAAAGAGAATGAGGATTTGCGCCATGAGTATTCGCAGGAACATGGTCAGCGGGTAAACGGTGGAGTAGCCCACGCCCGGTGCCTCACGCGAACACACCTGATTGGCGTAAGCCAAAGCCGGTGGATCAGTGTATGTACCCGCAATCATACCCATAACCATGAAATAGTTGAATTTGTACACTTTCTTGGCGATTGTGCCTATGATGAGGATAGGAATGACCGTGATGAGGAATCCTGTGTAGACGTATTTCAATCCATCACCCGAAACCACTGTTTCCCAGAAGCCTGCTCCCGCCTTGATGCCCACGCTGGCAAGGAATAGCACCAGTCCTATCTCCCTCAGCATCATGTTGGCACTTGTCGTGGTGTAGGTCACCAGTTTGATCCTGTATCCGAATCGTCCGATCAGGATGGCGATGATGAGCGGACCTCCTGCCAGTCCAAGTTTCATCGGCACGGGCATACCAGGAATGGCAATCGGCAGACATCCGAAAATGATGCCCAGCATGACTCCTACGAAAATGGTGGCGATATTGGGCGCATTGAGCCTTTTGACAGAATTACCCATCATGTCAGCCACCCGGTTCACGTTGTCCTCCGGACCTACGACCATCACCCTGTCACCGATGTGGAAATGGTGGTTGCGGCCAGCAAAGAGGTCGATGCCATGACGGGTGATGCGAGTCACGTTGACACCATAGACGCTGGAGAAATGCATTTTTCCCAAAGTCTTGCCATTCATCGACGGGTTGGTCACCACAATACGCCTTGACACCATCGGTTGCTTTTCCAGTTCCACGTTCCATTCCGCCTCAATTTCCGGTCCGATGAACGCGATGATAGGTTCCGCATCAGCCTCAGCACAGACGACGAGGAGTTCGTCGTCGATATCAAAAATGGTATTTCGGTTAGGGATGCTCACCTGACCGTCGTGCAGATAGCGCGAGCAAACGAAGTCACGGTTGAGAAACTCGCTGATTTGCATGAGTGTGCGTCCGGCCAGATAGGAGTTGGTCACGCGCAGGTGCATCATGCGAGGTTTTGCATGAGGGTTCTCCGCCTCTTCTTCCGACAACTTGGCCTCTTCCTCTTCCAGTTTGCTTTTGGTGAGATATCGCACCGCTATGGTGGCAAGGATAATGCCCGTCACGCCAAGGGGATAGGCGCATGCGTATCCTGAGGCAATCTGAGGCATGTCAGCATCCTTGAAAACCGTAGAAAGGGCTTCGGTGGCGGCACCAAGTCCAGGTGTGTTGGTCACGGCACCATACAAAGTGCCTATCATCATGGGCAGGGAATGCTTGTCGGAAGTATCGAAGAATAGATAGAAACAGGCAAACATCATGCCGATGTTGAGCAGGATCGTAGCGATGGACAAGCCGTTGAGCGTGAGTCCGTCTTTCTTGAAACTCTCAAAGAAGCCCGGTCCCACCTGCAGGCCTATCATGAAGACAAACAAGATGAGTCCGAAATCCTGGCAGAAATTGAGGATGGTAGTGGGGGCCGTGAAATGGATATGGCCGGCCACGATGCCAGCGAAGAGAACAAAAGTAACGCCCAGCGAAATGCCGAACACCTTTATTTTCCCCAAATACACGCCCACGGCAATAACCATAGCATAGAGCAATACGATGTGGGCGATGGATTCATTGGAAGTGAAAAGATCAATAAGCCAATCCATTTTTTAGCACAAGTGATAAAAACGCCTGCAAAATTACTCAAATTATGCTCAAAAAAATAATTTTTGTGCAATTATTTGCAGCCACTTTGCAAAGATTTTGAAAAAACGCCGATTGACTGAGATTTTATCCATTTTTTTTTCATTGTATCGGAAAAATCCACTATCTTTGCACATTATTTAGGAGGTATGAGATTGCCCTAAATGATAGTAAAACTTATATAACAAACATTTCGCTATGTCAAACAACAAGGAAAAACTCTTCAGCGAGTTTCAGGCTCCTACCACTCAGGAATGGTTGGACAAGATCCAGGTTGACCTGAAAGGTGCCGATTTCAACAAGAAACTCGTATGGAGGACAAACGAAGGTTTTAATGTGCAGCCCTTCTATCGCAGGGAAGACGTGCTGAAACTGAAGACCCCTGAAGCATTGCCCGGCGAGTTCCCATTCGTACGCGGCAACAAGAAGAACACCAATGAGTGGTATGTCCGTCAGGACATCGATGCCGAGGATGCTGTCGCAGCCAATGCGAAGGCACTTGACATTCTCAACAAAGGTGTTGATTCTCTCTGTTTCCGTATCCCCGGACAATCGGTAAGTGCAGATTTTGTTTCCACCTTATTAAAGGGGATAGAATGTGAGTACATAGAAGTCAATTTCAGGACTTGCCCTCGCCACTCTGTGGAATTGGCAGAACTTCTCAAAACTTATTTTGAGGAAAAAGGCTATGACAAGCAGAAATTGGTAGGCAGTATCGAGTTCGACCCCATTGAAAAGGTTGTGATGAAGGGCAAGGACGTGTCCGCCATCCTTCCGGAAGCCTCCCGCCTGGTAGAGGCCTTGAAGGACTATCCTTGTTTCCGTTGCATCACGGTCGACTCAAGTTCCCTCAACAATGCCGGTGCATATATCGTTCAGGAGTTGGGCTATGCTCTGTCCTGGGGCAATGAATACATGCAGTTGCTCACCGATGCCGGCATCGATGCAGATCTCGCCGCCAGCAAGATCAAGTTCAACATGGGAATCAGCGAAAACTATTTCATGGAACTGGCCAAGTTCCGTGCAGCACGCATGCTCTGGGCCCAGATTGTGAAACAGTATTCCCCCAAGGATGACAGTTCGTGCCAGATGATCGTGAATGCCATCACATCAACCTACAACCAGACCGTCTTTGACAGTTATGTCAACCTGTTGCGTTCTCAGACAGAGGCCATGAGTGCTGCCCTTGCAGGCATCCACTCGATGGTAGTCGTTCCATTTGACACTCCGTATGAGCAGCCCAATGATTTCTCGGAGCGTATCGCCCGCAACCAGCAACTTCTTCTCAAGGAAGAGTGTCATTTCGGACAGGTCGTTGATCCAGGAGCCGGTTCATATTATATTGAGCACCTCACAGACAGCCTTGCAGTTGAGGCTTGGAAGATATTCCTTGAGGCAGAGGACAACGGAGGTTTCCTGCAGGCCTCCAAAGACGGAAAAGTGCAGAAGATTATCAACGATACCAACATCAAGCGCCACGGCGATGCCGCCAAGCGCAAGGAATTCATCCTCGGCACCAATCAGTTCCCCAATTTCACCGAGAAATCAGAAGGAAAAGAAGGTCGTGTGCAGTGCTGCTGTTGCGGTGGAGATGACGACCAGCCCTTTGAGGCCATCCGTTCCAGCCGTCTTGCAGCAGATTTTGAGGAACTCCGCATCCATACAGAGAAAACCCGTGTTCCCGTGGCCTTCATGCTCACCATCGGCAATCTGGCCATGCGTCAGGCACGTGCTCAGTTCTCCTGCAACTTCCTGGCCTGTGCAGGTTACAAAGTCATCGACAACCTCGGTTTCAAGACCGTAGAAGAGGGTGTTGATGCCGCTTTGGAAGCCGGTGCAGATATCGTTGTGATCTGTTCCAGCGATGACGAGTATGCTGAATATGCCATTCCTGCATTCAAGTATCTTGATGGCCGTGCTATGTTTGTTGTGGCCGGTGCCCCGGCATGCATGGAAGACCTGAAGGCCGCCGGAATCGAGAATTTCGTCCATGTACGCTGCAATGTGCTTGAGACACTCAAGGAATACAATGCCAAGTTGGGAATCTAGAAAAAATGACAGTCATGAGAAAGAGTTTTAAAGACATAGACATATATGCCGGCATTCAGCCGCAGAACGGTGCTGAGTGGCAGGCAGCCAACGGCATTGATTACAACTGGAAGACCCCAGAGCATATCGAGGTGAAGCCAGTGTATACGAAGGAAGACCTTGAGGGAATGGAACATCTTGACTTCACCGCCGGAATTCCTCCCTATCTCCGTGGTCCTTACTCCATGATGTATCCCTTCCGCCCGTGGACCATCCGTCAGTATGCCGGATTCTCCACCGCTGAGGAATCGAATGCTTTCTACCGTCGCAACCTGGCATCAGGCCAAAAGGGTCTGTCTGTCGCTTTTGACCTTCCGACCCACCGTGGTTATGACCCAGACAATGCCCGTGTTGTGGGTGATGTGGGTAAGGCCGGTGTGTCCATCTGCAACGAGGAGAACATGAAGGTGCTTTTCTCAGGCATCCCACTTAACAAGATGTCGGTGTCCATGACCATGAACGGTGCTGTGCTTCCTATCCTTGCCTTCTACATTGTGGCCGGATTGGAGCAGGGTGCACAGTTGGAGGAGATGGCCGGTACTATCCAGAACGACATTCTGAAAGAGTTCATGGTGCGCAACACCTACATCTATCCTCCTGCCTTCTCGATGAAGATTATTGCCGACATCTTTGAGTTCACCTCACAGAAGATGCCGAAGTTCAACTCCATCTCCATCTCCGGATACCACATGCAGGAAGCCGGTGCCACAGCCGACATCGAGTTGGCCTACACATTGGCAGATGGTATGGACTATATCCGTACGGGTGTGAATGCCGGTATTTATGTGGACGCCTTTGCTCCTCGGCTGTCCTTCTTCTTGGCCATCGGCATGAACCACTTCATGGAAATTGCCAAGATGCGCGCACTCCTTCTGCTTTGGTCCAAGATTGTCAATAGTTTCGGTGCCTATAATCCCAAGTCGCTGTGACTCCGTACCCACTCCCAGACATCAGGTTGGTCGCTCACCGAGCAAGACCCGTTCAACAATGTGGGCCGCCCCTGTATTGAGGCCATGGCCGCCGTGCTTGGTCACACCCAGTCACTGCATACCAACGCCCTTGATGAGGCCATCGCGCTTCCCACCGATTTCTCCGCCCGTATCGCCCGCAACACCCAGATTTACATTCAGAATGAGACCAAGGTGTGCAAGCAGATTGACCCTTGGGCAGGTTCCTATTATGTAGAGACGCTGACCAATGAGTTGGTGCACAAGGCATGGGAGCATATACAGGAGATTGAGAAGTTGGGCGGTATGGCCAAGGCCATTGAGACAGGCATCCCCAAGATGCGTATCGAAGAAGCCGCAGCCCGCACTCAGGCCCGTATTGACTCAGGTGTTCAGACCATTGTCGGTACCAACAAGTACCGTCTTGACCACGAAGACCCGATTGACATCCTTGAGGTGGACAACACTGCAGTGCGCAAGCAGCAGGAAGAGTCTTTGGCTGCGGTCAGGTCGACCCGTGACGAAGCCGCATGCCAGGCTGCTCTCAAGGCCATCACCGAATGTGTGCGTGACTTCAACGAAGGCCGCAAGAGTGAGAACAACCTGCTTGACCTGGCTGTGAAGGCCGCTCAGTTGCGTTGTACCCTCGGTGAGATCAGTGATGCCTGCGAGGCTATTGTAGGAAGATATAAAGCAATCATCAGAACCATTTCAGGCGTGTATTCATCAGAAAGCAAAAACGACTCCGACTTTGAGAAAGCCTGTGAGTTGACGGAGGAATTCTTCAAGAAAGAAGGTCGCAGACCGCGTATTTTCGTTGCCAAAATGGGTCAGGACGGTCATGACCGAGGAGCCAAGGTTGTTGCCACCGGCTATGCCGACTGTGGTTTCGACGTGGATATGGGTCCCTTGTTCCAGACACCAGCAGAGGCTGCCCGTGAGGCTGTTGAGAACGACGTGCACATTGTAGGCGCTTCCTCGCTTGCTGCCGGCCACAAGACGCTCATTCCCCAACTCATTGAGGAACTGAAGAAGTTAGGCCGTGAGGATATCATGGTCATTGCCGGAGGTGTGATTCCTGCACAGGATTACGACTTCCTCTACAAGGCAGGTGTAGCCGCCATCTTTGGCCCCGGTACATCCGTAGCCAAAGCCGCTGTTGAGATGATGAACATTCTTCTCGACAAGTAAAAGGTAGACTATTTTGATTGAAATGAGGGTATGTCGGTATTTCTGACATACCCTCATTTTTTGGTAGTAGCGCATTGAAAATGCTTATAATAAATTTCAGGCGGATTGCAAATCATGGGTGGTCGAAAGTTGTTTTTTCTCACGCTGTTACATCTTTGATTTTTAGGGGATTCTGATTCTGTTAGACAACATTGCTTTTCTGTGGTCAGTTTCGCCCGTTTTGATAGCCACATTTAAGTCGA
>JAEEJK010000114.1 GCA_016281815.1 Prevotella sp.
TAATTGTGACTTAGAGCACGGAAAGATTAGGATTGAGCGTATGTGCGCCTTGATTCTTTGAGCAAGAGGTCCAATTCGGGGCAATTTGTCACATTTTTATCTCGACTGGCTTATAAATCCCAAATTTTTATCTAAATTTGCTATCGAAATAAGAAAGACACTTCGTTTGATATACATTATTATATAATATATATGGCCATCTGTCTGGGAGAAACCCCTTCTCCTGTACCCTCTGTTACATTTTGAATTCATTTATCACCCCACAACCTTAAAACCTTAGACAACTACATATGACAGCAACCAACAACACTTCCCTTTCGGGAAACTACGCGGCGTTTCTCGCCGACATCAGAAAGTTCATCCCCTCCGAGCGCATCTATACAGACGAACTCCGTACCCTGGGATGGGGAACAGATGCCAGTTTCTACAGGCAGATACCCAAGATTGTCGTCCGCAGCGATGGTGAGGATGAGGTGTCGCGCATTGTCACAGCCTGTTCCAAGCACCACCTGCCCTTCACGTTCCGTGCGGCAGGCACGTCGCTGTCGGGACAGAGCATCAGTGACTCGGTGCTCATCGTGGCGGGCAAGCATTGGGAGAAATACGAGTTGACACCCGATAAAGAGACCATCAGGATGCAGCCGGGCATCGTAGGGTCAAGGGTCAATGAGATTCTAAAGCCCTTCGGCCGGGTATTCCCTCCTGATCCCGCATCCATCGGCAGTGCCATGGTGGGCGGCATCGTCTGCAACAATGCGTCGGGCATGAACTGCGGCGTGCATGCCAACAGCGACCGCATGATGGTCAGCGCCCGCATCATCCTCACCGACGGCACCGTTGTCGATACCGGTGATGAGAAGAGCCGTGAGGCATTCCGGCAGTCACACCCCGATTTCCTGAAGAAGATCGAGGAACTGCGCGACAAGGTGAGGGCCGACAAGGAACTTGCCGACCGTATCCGGATGAAATACAGCATCAAGAATGTCACCGGTCTCAACCTCCGTCCGCTTGTCGCTTACGACGACCCCTTCGACATCATGGCACACGCTATGGTGGGGTCGGAGGGCACGCTGGCTTTCCTCTCCGAAGTGACGATGCGCACCTTGCGCGACTATCCTTTCAAGGCTTCGGCCATGGTTTATTTCCTCTCCATGCGCGAAAGTTGCGAGGCTGTCGTGGCGATGAAGAAGTTGAAGGCTGGCGATGAGGATCTGGCGATGAGTGCCGAGAACCTTGTGGTGAAGAGTGCTGAGATGCTCGACTACAAGTCGCTGAGTTCGGTCGACGACCCCGTTTTTCTGAAGTACAAGGAGGATGTGGATGCCGGACGTATCGAGGGCGCCGCTCCGGGTGACTACCACGGACTGACCGCTATCCTGACCGAGACGAAGGGCATCACCCACGAACAGTTATTAGAGAAAATCAAGGCTATCCAGGAGTGCCTCGGCCAGTTCCATCTCTATATCCCCGCAGAGTTCACGGATGATCCGGCGGTCTATGGCAAGTATTGGGCCATCCGCTCAGGCATCTTCCCGTCGGTGGGCGGCACCCGCCCGGTGGGCACGTCTTGTCTCATTGAGGATGTGGCTTTCCATATCGAAGACCTTCCCGAGGCTACTGTCAAACTGCAGAAACTCATTGCCGACCATGGCTATTCGGATGCATGCATCTACGGCCATGCCTTCGAGGGCAACTACCATTTTATCCTCAACCAGAGTTTCAAAAGCGAGAGCGAGGTGCGCAGATACGAGGAGATGATGCGCGACGTGGCCCGCCTTGTCGTCGAGGAATACGACGGGTCGCTCAAGGCGGAGCATGGCACGGGGCGCAACATGGCACCGTTCGTGCGCTATGAGTGGCGCGACAAGGCCTACGAGGCCATGTGCGAGTTGAAGAAGATCTTTGATCCCGAGGGACTGCTCAACCAAGGCGTCATTTTCAACGACGATCCGGAGTGCTTCATCAAATGCCTCAAACCGCTGCCGGTGCTCGACTATGACTTCGACCGCGTGCCCGACGGCGGAGAGTATCTCAAACTCGGTGAGGGCAAGAAGTCGACAGCCAAGGAGACCATCGAGGCGGTCAAGAGGGCGAACAAATGTATCGAGTGCGGCTTCTGTGAGGTCAACTGCATGTCGTGCGGACTGACCCTTTCCTCACGCATGCGCATCGCCGTGCAGCGTGAGATTCGTGAACTGGAGAGCACGGGCACCGACCTGGAGCGGGCGGCAAGGCTCAGGAAGCAGTACAAGTACTATGGCGACCAGACTTGTGCCACCGACGGACTGTGCTCCACTTCGTGCCCGATGAAGATCAATACGGGCGAACTGACCCACCTCATCCGTCAGATGGACATGCTCGAAAGCAAGTTGGGCTACCGTGTCGGAGAGTTTGCTGCCAACCATCTCGGCGGCATCAAGTCGGGCTTGCGTGTCGTCCTCGATGTGGCGCATCTCGGACATGTCACGCTCGGTCCGTCGCTCATGACCTCCATCTGTAGGGGAATGAACAAAATGGGTCTGCCGCTGTGGACAACGGCCATGCCGAAGAAAAAGAAACAGCCCAAGCCGGGCAGCCATGTGGGAAAGGCTGCTCAGGAGGAACTCAAGGTGGTCTACTTCCCCAGTTGCATCAACCAGACGATGGGCTTGTCCAAAGAGGCTCCCGTAGAGCGCCCCTTGGTAGACGAGGTATGCCAGTTGCTCAACAAGGCGGGATATGAGGTGATCTTCCCAGAGGGAATGGACCGCATGTGCTGCGGACAAATCTGGGAGAGCAAGGGTATGCTTGATATCGCCGACCGTAAGAGCGGTGAACTGGAGGAGGCATTGTGGAAGGCGAGTGAGCAAGGGCGCTATCCGGTGCTGTGTGCTCAGAGTCCTTGTCTGCACAGGATGAGGAAGGTCATCAGCAAGATGAAACTTTATGAACCTGCTGAGTTCATCATGAAATACCTAAAGGACAGACTCGATTTCCATCCCATTGACCGCCATGTCGCGCTCCACCTCACCTGCTCCACACGTGAGATGGGGGTGGCCAATGACCTCATCGCTCTCGCCCGTCTGTGCTCCAACAATGTGTATCTGCCCGAAGGGGTGGGGTGCTGTGGCTTCGCTGGCGACAGGGGATTCACCTATCCTGAGATGAACCGCTATGCGCTGCGCAAACTGAAACCGCAGATCGAGCAGCACCACATCGAGGTGGGCTATTCCAACAGCCGCACCTGCGAGATCGGTCTCCAAAGCAATACGGGCATACCCTATATGAGCATCGTCTATCTTGTCAACGAATGTACGACACCTAAGGTCTGAAACTGATCTCGACGAATGCGGGCTGACGGGTTTTCGATGCCTCGAAACCTTCTTTCTTCAAGCGGCGGCACTGTCGCCGCTTGATTTATGTCAATAAAGGCGAAAACTTTCCGTTTTTATGGAAAAAAGTTTGGAAAATATTTGGCGGGTGCGTCTGAAGTTCGTACCTTTGCATCCGCTTTCGGGCAAAAACCCGCAGGCGACACTTGAAGAAGCGTTCTTTGAAAGGATTTCATAAAGACAGAGAAGTAGTACAAGAAGCACCGGCGCTGCTTGATGCAGATGCCGGGGGTATAAGAAACGAGCCGTCAATTTTTAGTTGATTGAGGTGCTTTGAACTTGGGTATTTCGGAGGCGTTCTGAGAACAGAGAAAGATTCTCTGCGGTGTGTGATGGCCGCAAGGCCGCTCCGCCGTCAGCAGAGTCGACGATACATTATTATACAATGGAGAGTTTGATCCTGGCTCAGGATGAACGCTAGCTACAGGCTTAACACATGCAAGTCGAGGGGCAGCACGGTTGTTGCTTGCAA
>JAEEJK010000115.1 GCA_016281815.1 Prevotella sp.
TGAATTTTCTTGTGCACACCAATTCTCTAATTCTTTAATTCGGGATTTTTTCTCATGAATTATCGAATTAAAGAATTTCCTGTGCTCACTAATTCTCTAATTCTTAAATTCGGGATTTTTTCTCACGAATTATCGAATTAAAGAATTTCCTGTGCTCACCAATTCTCCAATTCTCAAATTCGGGATGATTTAATTCGGGATGATTTTATTGTTCTTTCATGAGGTCCGCCATCATGAGGAGTTCGTATTCGCTGATGCCGTTGGCCATGAGGGTGTCTTTGTCTTTGCTCAGTTCTTCAGCGATCTGCATGTCATTGCCCACCAAGTCAAGATATTGTCGGAAGCATCCGATGGCACCAGTGATGTCGCCAGTCACCCAGTGGCAGTAACCGACATTCAGATGGTCCTCAGCCTTCGCGTTGCCAGAGGAGAGCAAGCGGTCGTATTCTTTCTGTGCCTGGGCTGGTTTGAGACTGGCCAGCAGACACCATGCCAAAACGCGCGTGATCTCGGCATCGTCACCGTGCTCGTAACTGAGTTTGTAGAGCAGGGGAGTGGCTTCCGCAGCCTTACCGTTTCTGATGAGTGACAGGGCATGGTGGAGCGCATAGTTGCGGTTTTCCGGGAAGAGGAGTGAGAGTTGGCTGTAGGCACTCTCGGCCTCGGCGAAATGACCCGTCATCATGGCGGCACGGCCGTAGCCAGCCAGGGCGCGCTTGTTGGTAGGCTCCGATTCCAGGGCTTTCCCGAATTGTCTCATGGCTTCAAGATGGTCGCCCTGATGCAGTTGGCAGTAACCAGCGAGGATGTCTCGTTTGGCCGACTCCCCGATGTCGCTTTTTTCAAGCAACCTGTTGAGAGCGGCGTAGTGTCCGCGCTTGAGCAGGAAATTGCCCAGTCTCAGCAAGTCGTTCTCGGCGATATGGTGTTGCAGGATGTCATTGCACAGGAACAGCGCGTTGAGGCTGTCATCTCCCCCGAAGGGGTTGTAGAAACAGTTGCGGAAATCACTCAGCCGGAAGAAGCGGTAAAGGTCCTGCAGATACATCAGTCGGATGTTGCTCGGTGACTGCAGTTGTTCGGCAGGCATGGTGGGCCCCAGGGCTGCCCCGTCATTGAGAGCGCTGCGCATGTTCTCGGGTATCTTGTCGATGACGGTGGCCAGGGCGAGGGCGAAAGAGTATTTGTCGCTGTCGCAGAAAGGACCGTTGCTCATCAGAGTGTCGAGAAACCGGTTGCCTTTCAGTTTCTCCTGGGTGGCCACAAGGCCGGGATGTGCGGAATAGAACGGGCAGAACCAGTTGGAGAGCGTGTAGAAGAACGGATAGCGTTTCATCTGTGAGAAACCTCCGAAATAGATGTCGCTGCCGTTGCGTTGCATCTCAGACATCCGCTCAAAACTGTGCTCCAGTTCCTCCATGGCGCGGTCGGAAGCCTCCGGGTCGAGGATGTCCTGCATGGGGTCGTCCTCTTTCTCCACGATGCCGTGGCGGGTGATGTCGAATCCCTTGTTCTTCATCAGGTTGGGCATGATGTTACGGCTGATCTCAGCCTGGTCGCGCTCAGCGTTGATGCAGAAGAACAACTGTGTCTGCAGTTCCAGAAGTTGGCGTGAGGTCTCCTCATTTTGGGTCATTTCCTCCACAAGAGGGGCTACTTCCAGATAGAGGGCATGGGTGCGAGTAGTGGTGAGTGCCCATCCCACCAGGGCGCGCTGCCGGACAGGTTCCTCGGTGGCTCCTTGGAAGATGTGCGCCAGGGCGATGTACTTATGCACATCAAAATAGGTGATGGAAGAGAGGGTGATGGCGCTCACCAGCAGGGCGGCATCATTGCTGTCTGTGGTGGGCGAGAGTATCAGTTGTTCGAAGAATTCCCGGTCATCAGTGTGCCATTGGCGGGAGAAACTGACCCGGTCGAACAGTGATGACATCATCGTGTGGTGCTCCTGATAGAGTTGTTTCCCACGTTCTCGCTCATCTCCTTCAGAAAGGCCGAGCAGCGCCACCTCACTGACAAAATCCTCCATCTGATGGACGATAGCCGAAAAAGGTTGTGTCTCCTGTGCCGCCTTGCTCACGTAGTTGCCAGTGCGGTTGTCTCTCAGAGCCCGCATCATCAGGGTCGCCTCATTGGTCACGCGGTCGAGGCGGCGCAGCAGTGAGAGATAGACATCGCTGCGTGAGGGGTCGGGATAACCTTGCCTCAGGTAGTCGAGCATGAGGTGGTAGTCATCCCGGATTTTGGCGATGCGCTCGTGCAAACCGACATAGCATCGGTCTTCAGATAAGGGACGGATATGTTCAAGAGCCTGGCCTAAGTTTTTGGCGATAAGGCTTTTCTTGGTATTGTAGATAATGGTCTTGTCCATGGGATGTGATCAGTAAGTGCGCCATTTCACATTCTTGGTCTTGTCGATGTCTTTCTGGCGGGGTGGAGAGACATGGTGATAGGTCAGGCGGGGCAACTGTTTCACGGTGCCTGCGTCGGTCTTGCAACATTTCTCGATCAGGTCTTTATAATGCTGAAGACCACGTTCGTTGATGGAGTCGCAGGCCAAGTTGTAGCCTTTGATCATCTGCTCTCTCTGTTCTTTGCGGTAGGGATCATTGTTAAGTGCACCACGGGAGGCGATGACCCCCAAACAAATATCTTTGTTCCTTGAATCAAACAGGACGACATGCTTGTTGATGCGGGCGGTCGTGGCTTGCGGTTCTGTGAGCATCACGGCCTCTATCTCATTGTTGATGAGCATCATCAGCCTCACCGACACATCGTTGAGTTGGACACGGAAAACGGGAAGCGGAGGCTTCACGCTGTCGATGGCGAGGGTGGCGAGATAGTCGGTGGCGGAATAGCGCGTCATGCCAATCATCCGGTCGCCGAGATGCTTGATAGCGTTGATGCGGGCCTTCTGGTTGCCCAGCATCTGCCAATAGGCATCGGTAGCGGTAACATAGTCGAGGGCGTAGCCTCGTTGGCGGAGGCGCTCCGTGCGCATCAGGTCGCTGACCATGCACTCCACCTCTTTGGCTATGAAGGCTTCATCGCAGTCGATATGGGCGTTTTTCTCCTTCAGACTCACATCGACATGGAGGGAGTCGAAGATACCGGTGTGAACGGCTACGAAGAGCGGCAGGCAGTCGAGGGTAGGGGTGACGGCCACCTTGAAGGCCAGCGAGTCCTTGCGTGCCAGCGTGGCCTGTTCCTGCCGGTGCTTCTCGTTGCGCTCACGCGTGGTGGTGCCGCATCCTGCTAGAATCAGCAGGATGACGAATAGGCTGAGATGTTTTCTGAGCGATGGCATGGATGCGCGTATCAGCGGTCGGCTTTTCCTCGTCAGGAGTTCATCGTGAGGAGGAATTCCTCGTTGTTGCGGGTGTGGAGCATCCTGTCGTGGATTGTGTTCATGGCCTCCACGGAGTTCATGTCGGAGATGTGCTTGCGCAGGATCCACATGCGGTCGAGTGTCGTCTTGTCCTGAAGCAGGTCGTCGCGGCGTGTGCTCGAGGCCACCAGGTTGACAGACGGGAAGATACGCTTGTTGGAGAGTGTGCGGTCGAGTTGCAACTCCATGTTGCCGGTGCCCTTGAACTCCTCGAAGATCACCTCGTCCATCTTGGAACCGGTGTCGATGAGGGCAGTGGCGATGATGGTGAGTGAACCGCCGCCCTCGATGTTGCGGGCAGCGCCGAAGAACCGCTTGGGCTTCTGCAGGGCATTGGCGTCGACACCGCCGGTGAGCACCTTGCCGCTGGCAGGTGAAACGGTGTTGTAGGCACGTGCCAGACGGGTGATGCTGTCGAGGAAGATCACCACATCATGTCCGCACTCCACCATGCGCTTGGCTTTCTCCAGGACGATGCCGGCTATCTTCACATGGCGCTCGGCAGGCTCGTCAAACGTAGAGGCAATCACCTCGGCGTTGACGGTGCGGGCCATGTCGGTCACCTCTTCAGGACGCTCATCGATGAGCAGCATCATCAGGTAGGCCTCGGGATGGTTGGCTGCGATGGCGTTGGCGACGTCTTTCATCAGGATTGTCTTACCGGTCTTGGGCTGGGCCACGATGAGGGCGCGCTGTCCTTTTCCGATGGGTGAGAAGAGGTCGACGATACGGGTGGAGAGGTTGGTCGTCATCGGGTCGCCGGTGAGGTTGTACTTCTCCTCGGGGAACAGTGGGGTGAGGTGCTCAAACGGGATGCGGTCGCGAATCTCGGAGGGCACACGGCCGTTGATCTTGTCAATGCCGGTGAGGGGGAAGTATTTCTCGCCGTCGCGGGGCGGGCGCACATGGCATTCCACCACATCGCCGGTCTTCAGACCATATTGCTTGATCTGCTGGCTCGACACATACACGTCGTCGGGAGAGGAGAGATAGTTATAGTCGCTGGAACGGAGGAATCCGTATCCGTCGGGCATGATCTCAAGTACTCCGTTGGCAAGGATGATGTTGTCGAAATTGTAGTTGGCGTTTGCCTGTTCCTTCGGAGCCTGATAGGTATGCTGAGCGGGAGCGGGCTGGTTGACCGGTGTCGTGGGGTTGTCAAAGATGTCGTAGGTCGGCAGGGCGCCCTGGTCCTCGATGGGCAGGTCGACGATGGTGATGAAGTCGGTGCCGTCGCCGGGATCGCCTTCCCACAGACCATCGATCATGGCCTGTGATTTCTCACCCTGGGCTTCGTTGTGCGCTTTCACCTTGGCTTGCAACTGGGCAAGGAGGTCTGACTCACCCTCGCTTTCGGCAGGGGCATCGGCGGAGAACATGGCCTCGGGCACGACATCGTTGTCACCGATGAATGATTCCTGCTCAGCGGCTTCCTGTTCTGGCATCGGCTGCGGCTCTTCTGCCTGCATCTCCTCTGCTTTTTTCTGCTCTTCCTCAGCGGCTTTGGCGGCTTCCTCGGCAGCCTTTGCTGCTTCCTCAGCGGCCTTGGCGGCAGCGGCGAGAGCCTCTTTCTCGGCTTTCGACTTGCGGCCGCGTTTGGCGGGCACTTTCACGGGTGCCTCCTCTGCTGCGGGTGCTGCGGGTGCAGCAGGTGTTTCTGTAGGTGCAGCGGGAATCGGCTCGTCGGGGAACAGCGGAAGGGGTTCGGCAGCGGGCTTGCTCTTCTTCAGGTCAAAGTTCTCGCCTTCCTTGCCACTCACGCTGTAGACGTGGTCCGTGTCTTTCTTCGCAATACGGACGCGCTTGCGCTTGGTTGTAGCGGGGTTCTTGCTGCCTTCCACATCGGCCTGACGGTCGAGGATGGCATATATAAGTGTGTCCCGGTTGTCGGATTTCGTGTCAGCGCCTATGGAGGCTGCGATATCCAACAATTCAGGGATATCCTTCGATAGTAAATCGTCTTTGCTGTACATAAAAATAATAAGATGTGATTTGAATATCGGACTTTCAAGAGTAGAAAATCCAAGGTGTTTCTGAAAAACGCTGCAAAGGTAAGCATTTTGCTTCATTTTCTCTCGCTCTTACTCCAAAAAGGTCATGAATTTATAAGAATTTAACAAAAAGATGCAGCCATGAGTCTGCTCTGCACCCATTATAATGAATGAATGATGATAGGGATGAAGTGAATGTATGAAAAAGAACTTTGCATTTTTGGTAAACTCATATTATTATTATATTTTTGCAAAGCAATAACAAAGTCATACAATAGTCATGGGTACATTCATCAATATAGGCAATGCTGGATTTAAAAGAATCCGCAACAGTGAATACGTGGATAAGTCAGGGCTGATATCCGTGGTCAACGGTTCTCTGTTTACGGAACGGTGTTTCAGTTGTGTCACCCGCTGCCGCCGTTTTGGTAAGTCAATGGCGGCGAAGATGCTCTGTGCCTATTACGACCACTCCGTTGACTCTCGCAGCCTCTTTACCGACTTGGAAATCGCCAGTGACCCATCGTTTGAGGAGCACCTCAACAAATACCCTGTCATCTATCTCGATATGACGGAGTTTGTGACACGTTTCCACGATGATGATATCGTGGGGGTTGTTGACACAAGGCTGAGGGAAGATGTAATGAAAGCCTATCCGCAAGTGGAGTCACAGGAGGGTGATGATTTGATGGATTGCCTTGTTCGTATCGCAGGGGAAACAGGAGATCAGTTTGTCTTCATCATTGACGAATGGGACGCCATCTGCCGTGAGTTCAAACCTGGCACGACAGCCATGGACCGCTACGTGAACTGGCTTCGGCGGATGTTCAAGGGTGTGAACGCCACCAACGTCTTCGCTGGGGTTTATATGACCGGCATCCTGCCCGTGAAAAAGTACAAGACGGAGTCGGCACTCAACAACTTCATAGAATATTCCATGGTGGAGCCGGTGGATATGGCCCGGTATTTCGGTTTCACCAAGGAAGAAGTACGTGCATTGGCTGAGAAACACGGAATGGATTTTGACGAATTGGTGAAATGGTATGACGGTTATCAGATTGGCGACGAACTGTCGATGTTCAATCCCAACTCGGTGATGCAGGCTCTCATAAGCCGCCGCTGCCGCAGTTTTTGGGCAAGCACGGGCGCTTTTGACGCTGTTGCCAATTACATTCACATGAATTTTGAGGGACTGAAGGACGACATCATCAAAATGCTGGCTGGTGGGCGCAGTTCCGTTGACCCTACGGGATTCCAAAATGACATGTCTGTGATACACAGCCGCGACGATGTTCTGACGGTGCTCATCCACTTGGGATACCTGTCGTACAACTGGCGTGAGGACGAGTGCTATATTCCCAACCGGGAAGTGGCAGGCGAGATGGTGAATGCAGTGAAGACCACCAACTGGCTACCGGTCATCAATGCCTTGAACCAATCGAAACAACTCCTGCAAGCCACCCTTGACGGTGACTGCGAGGCGGTGGCGCAAGGTGTCGATGTGGCGCACGACGAGAACACCAGCATTTTGTCCTACAACAATGAGAACTCACTGGCGTGCGTGCTCTCCATCGCTTATTTCTACGCCCGTAACGACTATGTCATTCATCGAGAGTTGCCCACAGGCAAGGGTTTCGCCGACCTTGTGCTCATTCCCCGTAAAAATGTCAATACCCCTGCCATTGTCCTGGAACTGAAATTTAACTGCGACGCAGACTCCGCCATCGATCAGATTCTCCGTCGCCAATATCCCGCCAAAGTGGCGCAGCACACCGGCGACCTCCTTCTTGTGGGCATCAACTACGACCGTGAGAAGAAGACCCATGAATGCCAAATCCAGAGATGGAAAAAGGAAGAATAACTTTATAATTTGACAGTCTTTGATGAAAGCCTCTACTGATAATGAACAATTTGTTCTATTGTCAAAACTTTAGTAATAAACCATTACGATGCCGGCTCGTACGGCAGCATATTGGTCGTCCACGCAGTACATGTCAGATGGGTATGACATCAACTATCTCGACTTCCATCCAGGTGCAGTATTCATAAACAGTTACGGTATTGGTTGTTACTATGGCCTAAGCATCCGCCCAGTGGTCAGCCCCACTGCTGTCCATGCGTCGGCATTGGCATTCATAGAAACCTCTGGCGGGAAAGTGTAGGGACGCGATGTATCGCGTCCGAACAGGTCGGGTTTTTAGGGCAAGGCGGACGCGATACATCGCGTCCCTACCCACACACCTGGGGGATAATGACGAAAGGAAAGAAACAAAAGAATAATTGCATTGGATAAGGTTGCGTGTTAAAATATTTCAACATATAATTACCATGAATGATCCCATTAATCATCCATGTATTTTAATTCTCTGTGCCTTTGTACCTTTGTGTTGAAATAATATATAATGAAAACACCACTCCTCATCTCTTAAGACATCAATTCACTCAGTTCCAGCCAGCGCATGCTCTTCTCATCCAGTTCCTCCTTGAGCAGGGGCAGGCGCTTGCTCATGCGTGTAATCTCCTCGATGTCGGAGGTGCCGCCACAGAGGGCGGCCTCGATGTTTTTCTGCTCCTCCTCGAGAGCGGCGATGTCCTTTTCCAACTGCGCAAATTCAGTCTTCTCCTTGTAGGTCATCTTGCGCTTCTCGGTGTTGCGGTATTCCCGTTTCTGCCGCTTCTCAGTCTTGTCAGCCGAGGACTCCTCCTTCGGACGGAGGGCGCACCACTCGCGGTATTGGGTGTAGTTGCCCGGAAAATCCTTGATCTCGCCATCGCCTTTGAACACCAGCAGGTGGTCCACCACCTTGTCCATGAAATAGCGGTCGTGACTCACCACGATGACACAACCGGGGAAGTCGGCGAGGTATTCCTCCAGAATCTGCAGCGCCTGGATGTCGAGGTCGTTGGTCGGCTCATCGAGCACCAAGAAATTGGGGTTGCGCATCAGTACGGTGCAAAGGTATAGTTTCCTCCGCTCGCCGCCGCTGAGTTTGTAAACATAATTGTACTGCTGGTCGGGAGTGAACTGGAAATGCTGAAGCAGTTGGGTGGCGGTGAAATGCCGTCCGCCGCCCAGGTCGATGTAGTCGGCGATGTCGCGCACCACGTCTATCACCTTCTGCTGTTCGTCAAACTGCAGACCCTCCTGGGAGAAGTAGCCGAAGCGCACCGTCTCGCCGATGTCAAACCGCCCGGAGTCAACGGGTTCGAGGCCCAGCAGCAATTTCAGGAAAGTTGACTTGCCCGTGCCGTTGTTGCCCACGATGCCCATTTTCTCAAACCTCGCGAAGTTGTAATAAAAATTACGGAGCATCACATGGTCACCAAAGGCTTTAGACACATACTGACACTCAAAAATCTTGCTCCCGATATACACATTGGATGACTTGAGCCGCATCTGTCGCTCCTCGATGCGCTGTTTCGCCTTGCGCTCCAACTCATAGAACGCATCCTCACGGTATTTCGCCTTGTGACCCCGTGCCTGGGGCATCCGTCGCATCCATTCCAGTTCGCGGCGGTACAGGTTGTTGGCTCGCTCAATCTCTGCCCGCGCCACATCGATGCGGTGCTGCCGCTTTTCCAGATAATAGGCGTAGTTGCCCCGGTAGGTGTAGAGGGTGTGGCTATCGAGTTCGATGATGGAGTCGCACACGCGGTCGAGGAAGAAACGGTCGTGTGTGACCATCAGCAGTGTGCGGTTGCCGCGTGAGAGATACCCCTCCAGCCACTCGATCATGTCGAGGTCGAGGTGGTTGGTCGGCTCATCGAGAATCAGCAGGTCGGGTTCGGTGAGCAGCACATTGGCGAGTGCGACACGCTTCTGCTGACCGCCGCTCAACTGCCCCATCGGCTGATGAAGGTCGCGGATTTTCAGTTGGGTGAGCACCTGCTTGGCGCGGAGCACTTTCTCATCGTCACCCTGATGGTTGAAACAGGCATCGAGCACCGACTCTTCGGGGTCGAAGCGCGGCGACTGTTCCAGATAGCCCACCTTCAGGTCACGGCGATAGATGATCTCGCCGCTGTCATAGCCTTCCTTGCCGGTCAGGATGGAAAGGAGGGTCGACTTGCCCGTACCGTTCCTCGCCACCAGTCCCACGTGCTGGCCCTCGCTGATGGAGAACGAGAGGTTGTCGAACAACTGGAGGGCACCAAAACTCTTGGTCAGTCCCTGTACGTCGAGATAGGCATTCATAACGGCGGATTAGGGTTGGGCGATGTCTTTGTTGATGCTGTCGATGTAGCCGAGCAGTTCGTCTCTGCCCGCGCGTTTCTCACTGCTCGTCACGAAATAGGGCGGCAGTTCTTCCCACTCCTCTTTCAGGGCATCCATGAATCGCCTGACGCTTTCCTGGGCTTTCATGTTGGACAGTTTGTCGGCTTTGGTGAACACGATGGAGAAGGGGATGCTGCTCTGTCCGAGCCAGTTGATGAACTCGCGGTCGATGGCCTGTGGCTCCAGGCGGATGTCGATGAGCACAAACACGTTGGCCAGTTGCTGGCGGAGCAGCAGATAGGAGTTGATCATGTTCTGAATCTTTTGCTGCACGCTCTTGGAGCGCTTGGCGAAACCATAGCCGGGCAGGTCTACCAGATACCATTCGTGGTTGATGAGGAAATGGTTGATGAGCAGCGTCTTGCCAGGAGTTGAAGAGGTCTTGGCAAGACCCTTGTGGTTGCATAGCATGTTGATGAGGCTCGACTTGCCCACATTGGAGCGCCCGATGAAGGCATATTCGGGTTTGAAGTCCTTGGGACAACTGTCGAGCGTCGGACTGCTCGTGGCGAAGGTGGAGGTCTTGATTTCCATATTTGTCAGTTCTTTTTGTTTCGTTCTAATTTCTTGATGCGGCGTTGCGGTTCCTTGGCATCCGGCCAGAGTTCGAGTGCCTTGCGGTAGTTGGCGATGGCAGCATCGGGCATGCCCTCTCGCTCGCAGTCCTTACCCATCAGCGTGTATTCTGCGGCGAGACGCTGCAGGAAGTCGGAACGTCCGGCGGCGGCATCGCGCAACTGTTGGTTCTCCTCGCGCAGGTGCAGCAACTGGTTGAGTTTTCGTCGGATGAAGCGCTTGACGACAGGCTTCTCCAGGTCGTATCGGTGGTGGATGGCCTTGAAGAAGTTGTCGAGGAAAGCATCGGCGTCGCTCCTGTCGAGGGCGATGACGGCATCATGGTATTCCTTGTCGGCCATCGACTCCTCGAGGGCGGCGTTGATGGCGCGCTCGTCATTGTAACTGCGTGAGAATCTCACCACCTCGGAGCGAACAAAGATGTCGGAGTAGCGGATGGGTTCCTTCAGGCAGATGCCATCCAGCGACTGGCAGCGCGAAAGCGCGACGTAGGTCTGACCGCCTGCAAAGGCGCCGCCCGACAGGTCGATGCTCACATGCCTGAAGGTAAGTCCTTGGCTCTTATGCACGGTGATGGCCCATGCCAGGCGGAGTGGAAACTGGATGAAGCGGCCGATTTCCTCTTCCTCGATTTTCTCTTCTTGCTCATTGAAGGTGTAGCGCATGTTGCTCCAGATGTCGCGGGTCACCTCATACTCGTCGCCATTGTCAGTGCGTACGGTGAGGATTTCCTCGCCATCGTCGTCGCTGTCTATCATCGTGATAGTGCCCAGGGTGCCGTTCACCCAACGGTGGTCCATATCGTTCTTTACAAAGATGACTTGGGCGCCTACCTTGACCTCCAACTCCATCAGGGTGGGGAGGCTCGTGGTGGGGAACTCACCCTCGAGCGTGCCGTGCAGGATGGTTACCTCACCGGGAAGTTCGCTCAGGTGCTGCTCGTTGATGTAGTCAACGGTGTTGCGGCGTGTCGACAGGGTGATGGACAGTCCGTCCCCTTGTTGGATGGACTGGCCCACGCGCTGGTTGAGCCGTGTGAGTTCTGCCTGAGTCACCTGGTTGGTGCGGATGTGGTCGAGCAGCGAGATAAACTGCTTGTCATCCTGACGGTACACCTTGGTCAGTTCGATGCTCACCAGCGTCATGGTCTGGAAAATCTTCGCATCGAAGAAAAACTGGGAGGGATACCACGGGCGCAGCAGTTGACGGTCCTCATCGCGCACGACAGGTTCGAGTTGGAAGATGTCGCCTACAAACAGCATCTGCTTGCCGCCGAAAGGCGCATAGCGGTTGCGGGTGTAGATGCGCAGCACCTTGTCGATGAAGTCGATGATGTCGGCCCGCACCATGCTGATCTCATCAATGATGATGAGTTCCACCTCTCGGATGATCTTCCGCTTCTCGCCCGTATATTTCAGGGTTTCGCGGATGTTGCGCTCAGAGAAACGCACATCGTTGGGCAACAGGGGGTGGAAGGGAAGTTTGAAAAAACTGTGGAGGGTGCTTCCGCCCACGTTGATGGCGGCGATGCCGGTGGGGGCGAGTACCACATGCTTCTTCTTGGTGGTCTCACAGATGTAGCGCAGCAATGTCGACTTGCCAGTCCCTGCCTTGCCCGTGAGGAAAAGGCTGTGATTGGTGTATTGCACGAGTTGCAGCACTTTCTGCATCTCTGCATTCTCAGTGTCTATCTGGATGGCTGTTGACAAGGGGCGTGGTTATTCGTCGATGATGAATTCTACCTCATCCTCGGGGATGTTCAGATCATTTTCCTTGGAGGGCGGGGTGATGGAACTCTTTGGGATGAGGTTGCCGTCGATATCGTAGATATATGTCTCACCGGCATTGGCGGAGTCGTTGTCCTCACTGGAGGAGCGGAAACTCGGTTTGGGAGCGCAGTTGAACAGGTCGACGTTGACATCCTCGCCGGGAGGCATCACATAGCGGCTGCGGTACTTCATGTAATCCGTGCCACGGAGCACCAGTTGCAGGAACCTGCCGCAGATGGGCAGCGCGGAATGGGCACCCTGACCGAGGCGGGCGGTGCGGAAATGAATCTGGCGGTATTCGCCACCCACCCAGGCACCGCAGACCAGTTTGGGTGTCACGCCGATGAACCACCCGTCGCTCGCATTGTTGGAGGTGCCGGTCTTGCCGCCGATGTCAGTATTGGCCCAGTAGCCGACGTACGACGAGAGGGCGTTGGAGGTGCCGCTGCGCACTCCCTCCATCAGCATCTGCTGCATGAAGAAGGCACTCTTGTAGGGAAGGGCGCGGGGGCTGTCGGTGGGACCCTCGTAGATGAGATTGCCCTCGCTGTCCATGATGCGTGTCACCAGTACGGGCTCATGCCGTTTCCCGTCGTTGGCGATGGTGCTGTAGGCACTCACCAGTTCAAGCAGGTTGACATCAGAGGAGCCGAGCAGTGTCGTGGGATGGGTGTCCAACTCACTCTTGATGCCCATCTCATGGGCTGTCTTGATGACATTCTTCAGTCCCATCTCCACGCCGAGTCTGACGGCAATGCTGTTGGTGCTCTTGGCAAAGGCGCGTTTCAAGGTCATGGAGTCGCCAGAGAAACTCTTGCTTGAGTTGTTGGGGTTCCAGGGTGACTCAGAATGGGTCTTCTCATCGTAGATAGGCACCTTGACGGGTTCGTCGCGCCGCTTGTCGCAAGGCACCAGTCCTTGGTTCATCGCCTCGGTATAGATGAATGCCTTGAAAGTCGAACCCGGTTGGCGCATCGCTGTCACCTTGTCATATTGCCATGTGTTGTAGTCAATGTCGCCCACCCATGCCACGACGGCGCCGGTCTGCGGTTCCATGGCGACAAAACCGGCATGCATGAAGCGTGCCATCACCCGGATGGAGTCGAGCGTACTCATCTCTGCCTCGTAGGTGCCACGGTCGTAACTGAATAGTTTCACCTTATGGGGCTGGTTCATGTAGTGGGCAATGGAGTCAGTGTTGCCGTCGAAACGGGCCTTCAGGTCCTTGTACTGGGGCAATTTCTTGGCAATCTGCTCCACGAAGAAGGGGATTACGTTGCCGTCCTCGTCACGCCATGGTTCATGTCCGCCCCAGTCGGCATTGAACTGAGCCTGCACCTGGCGCATCTGACTGGCGACGGCTTCCTCAGCATATTGCTGCAACTTGGTGTCGAGCGTGGTGTATATCTTCAAACCTGAGGTGTAGAGGTCGTATCCTGTGTTGTGGCACCACTGTGCAAGGCTGGCCTCCACCGCATCTTTGAAATAGGCGGTGTGACTCTTCTGACCGCTTTCGAGGGTCACATGGAGGGGGGTGGGGACGGGAGCCAACCGGTCGTATTCTGCTTGTGACAGATGCCCGTTCTTCATCATCAGCCTCATCACCACGTTGCGGCGGCCATGGCTGTTCTCGGGGTTGATGATGGGGTTGTAGAACGAGGTGGCCTTGAGTATGCCCACCAGCACCGCCGACTGGTCGGTGGTGAGTTGGTCGGGAGTGGTGTTGAAATAAGTCTTGCTGGCAGTCTTGATACCGAAGCAGTTGCTGCCGAAGTCCACCGTGTTGGCATACATCGTGAGGATCTCCTCCTTCTCATACACCATCTCGATCTTGGTGGCGATGATCCATTCCTTGCTTTTGATGATGACCATGCTCAGACCAGGGATGCCGGTCAGAAGTCCCGAACTGTTGTTGGTGCGCATTCGGAACATGTTCTTGGCCAACTGCTGTGTGATGGTAGAGGCTCCACGGGCATCATGGTGCACGATGGCGTCCTTCATCGCTCCCAAGATACCCCGGAAGTCCACGCCGTGGTGCTTGTAGAAACGCTCGTCCTCGGTGTCGATGAGCGCGTTCCAGAAGACAGGCGCCACATCCTTGTATTTCACTGGACTGCGGTTCTCGTTGTAGAACTTCCCTATCAGTTTGCCGTCGGCGCTGTAAACCTCCGACGCGGCGCTGGTGGGGGGATGGAGAATCTCATAAAAACCAGGGGATTTGCCAAACAGGCCCAGGAAATTGATGTCGACCATGCCCAAATAAACAATCATGAACACCACAAACGACACTGCCGCCGACAGCAACTTCACATACCATCGGCGACCCTTGAAGAGATGCACATACCAGGAGAGGGGACGCCTGAGGATGTGCCAGCACCATCTGAGTACCTTTCTCATCTGTCTGCGGTCTTGTTGATCAATGTGTCTATATAGGCGAGTATTTCGTCACCTTGGTCGGGGTGGAACCACTTGATGCGGTTGTCGCGCTTCAGCCAGGTGAGTTGTTTGCGGCAATAGCGTCGGGTGGCTCCCTGGATGCGCTCCACCGCCTCGGCAAGTGTGCAGCGGCCTTCAAAATAGTCGAAGAGTTCGCGATATCCCACCGTGTTGAGCGAGTTGGCCCCCTTATAGGGAAATACGCGGCGGGCCTCTTCCTCCAGACCCTCTGCCATCATCTGCTCCACACGCCTGTTGATGCGGTCGTAAAGTTCCTGGCGGTCGCGGTTGAGTCCGATTTTCACCACCGCGAAATCGCGCGGTTTTTGTTCGCGCACGCGGTATGAAGTGTAGGTGCGTCCCGTCATGTAGCAGATCTCAAGGGCATGCACCACGCGGCGGGTGTTTTTCCGGTCAACGGTGGCATAGTATTCGGGATCGGCCACCCTAAGTTCTTCCACCAACCGTTCCAGTCCTTCTTCCTCCAGTCGCTGACGGAGCAAGGTGCGGGTGTCGTCGTCGATGGTGGGGATGTCGTCGATGCCGTCGCAGACAGCGTCGATATACATCATGCTGCCACCAGAGAGAAGGGCGTGGGGGGCATGGCTGAGGGCACCGGGATACTGGAGAAGGGCGAGCACGTCCTGCTCATACATCGAGGCACTGTAATAGTCGGTCAGGCGCAGAGTGCCCACGAAATAATGCTTCACCTCCGACAACTGCTCAAGGGTGGGGGCTGCCGTACCGATGGGTATGTCGGCGTAGATCTGACGGGAGTCGGCGTTGATGATGGGCACCCCCAGGTGACGGGCGACGCGGAGACAAAGTTCGCTCTTGCCCACGGCGGTAGGACCGGTTATCACAAACAGGGTTTCCATCAGACTGAGGATGGTGACTTAGCGGATGATGCCGCGCTTGGAGTTTTCTGCGAAACTGACGATATAGTCGATCTCCTTCGTGGCAGGCAACTGCTCCCGGATGGCCGCGATGGCCTCTGTCAGCACACCCTTTGAGTAGAGCAGACGGTAGGCCTCATGGATTTGGTTGATGGTCTCTGCGCTGAAACCACGGCGGCGAAGTCCCACAAGGTTGAGACCGCAATAGCGGGCAGGCTCCTTACCGATGATGACGAAGGGGGGAGCATCCATGCTGAAACGGGTGCCGCCCTGGATCATCACATAGCCTCCGACGCGGCAGAACTGGTGAACCAGCACGGTGGCGCTGATGATGGCGTTGTCGTCGACGATCACCTCACCGGCGAATTTCGTGGAGTTGCCGATGATGAGATTGTTGCCCAGCACGCAGTCGTGGGCCACATGCGCGTCTTCCATCAGCAGACAGTGGTTGCCAATCTTCGTGGAACCTTTGGAGGCGGTGCCGCGTGAGATGTTCACATTCTCACGGAAACTGTTGAAATCACCTATCTCGCAGATGGTGTCCTCACCACGGAATTTCAGGTCCTGTGGCTTGGCGGAGATGCTCGCGCCGGCAAAGAACTCGTTGTTGTTGCCGATACGGGCACCGTAGTTGATGGTGACGCTGTTCTGGAGCACGTTGTTGTCACCAATCACGGTGTTGCGGTCGATGTAGCAGAACGGACCGATGATGTTGTTGTCGCCAATCTGTGCCTCGGGGTGCACATAGGCCAGGGGACTGATTGTATTCATTGCTTTGGGGGTTGGACCTTATTTGTTTTTTACTATCTGGGCGGTGAAAGAGGCCTCGGCCACCACCTGGTCGCCCACAAACATATAGCCGCGCATGGTGCTCACACCATGACGGACAGGATGTAGCAACTCGACCTTGAAGAGCAACGTGTCGCCGGGGACGACCTTATGGCGGAACTTCACATCGTCAATCTTCATGAAGTAGGTTGACCAGCGCTCCGGCTCCTCAAGGGTGTTGAGAACCAAAAGACCGCCGCACTGCGCCATCGCCTCTATCATCAGCACGCCGGGCATGACTGGCTCCTGAGGGAAATGACCCTGGAAGAACGGTTCGTTGGAGGTGACGTTCTTCACACCAACAATGTAGTTGGGACCCAGTTCTATCACCTTGTCCACCAACTGCATCGGATAGCGGTGGGGGAGCAACTCGCGGATGCGGTTGTTGTCCATCACGGGGGTGTCGTTAGGGTCGTAGATGGGAGCCTGGATTTCATGCTTGCGGATCTCACGGCGCATCAGGCGGGCAAACTTGTTGTTGATGGTGTGGCCGGGACGGGTAGCGATGATGCGGCCCTTGATGGGCTTGCCGATGAGCGCCATATCGCCCACGATGTCGAGCAATTTATGGCGGGTGCACTCATTTTCCCACTGAAGGGGCTTGGGCTGGATGTATCCCATCTTTGTGGCATCCATGTGAGGCACTTTCAGCAGGTCGGCCAACTGGTCGAGGCGCTCCTGTGGAATTTGCTTCTCGTAGATGACGATGGCATTGTCCATGTCGCCTCCCTTGATGAGGTTGGCGTTCAGCAGAGGTTCGATATCGCGCACGAAAACGAAGGTGCGGGCAGGGGCTACCTCCTCAGCGAACTGGTCGATGTTGTGGAGGGTGGCAAACTGACTGTTGACGAATTTGGAGTCAAAGGAGCACATCACCGTGATGCTGAATGCTTCGTCGGGAAGGATGGTGATGCACGAACCGCTCGCCTCATCACGTATCTCTATCTTGTGGCGGATGATGTAAAAGTCCTTGGGGGCATTCTGCTCCTCGATGCCAACCTTGCGGATGCGGTCGACATAGATGGCGGCGCTTCCGTCGAGAATAGGAAACTCCGGACCGTTGACCTGTATGAGGCAGTTGTCCACACCAAGGGCATAGAGGGCGGCAAGCCCATGCTCCACGGTTGAAACCTTAACGCCGTTCTGACTCAGCACGGTACCACGCTGGGTGTCGGTCACACGTTCTGCCACAGCCTCAATGACAGGCTGTCCCTCAATGTCGATACGCTGTATCTTGATGCCTGTGTTCTCGGGCGCGGGGTTGAAGGTGACAGTCAGGTTGAGACCGGTATGAAGTCCTTTGCCAAAAAGGGAGAAACTGCCCTTAAGGGTCTTTTGCTTATTCATGATGCTCTATATTTTTCTTGAGTTCGTTGATTTCTTTCTGCATTTTTTCCAACTGCTTGAACATGTCCGGCAGCCGGCGACCAAGAGCCGCCTGGCGGAAGAAGCCTATGTGAGACTGCGGAGGAGTGCCTATAAGAGTCTGGTTGCTCTCTATGCTGCCGGGCGCGCCGCTCTGGGCACCCAATACCACCTTGTCACCGATGGTGAGATGTCCGGCGATGCCCACCTGACCGGCGAACATACACCACTGACCCACCTTGGTGCTGCCAGCCACTCCCACCTGAGCCGACATCACTGTATTGCTGCCGATGTCGGTGTTGTGGGCAATCTGTACCAGGTTGTCGAGTTTCACTCCCTTACGCACATAGGTGCTGCCCATCGTAGAACGGTCGATGCAGGTGTTGGCACCGATCTCCACGTCATCCTCGATGGTGACGATGCCTATCTGAGGAATCTTGTCGTAACCTTCCGGGGTGGGAGCGAAGCCAAAGCCATCGGCTCCGACGACACTGCCAGCGTGAAGCGTCACGCGGTTGCCGATGCGGCATCCATGATAGACCACAGCGTTGGGATAGACGATGCAGTCGTCACCCAGTTTCACACCGTCGCCGACGTAGGCATGGGGGAATATCTGGCAGTTCTGTCCGATCTCCACACCTTCGCCGATAAAGGCAAAAGCGCCGATGTAGCAGCCCTCACCAATCTTGGCACTGGGTGATACAAAGGCAAGTGGGTCGATACCGCTCTTGCGAGGTTTCATCGACTCGTACAACTGCAAGAGTTTGGCAACGCTCTCATAGGCGTTGGGCACGCGGATGAGGGTGGCGTTGACGGGATGCTCCAACTGCAGGTCGGCGTTCACCAGCACGACACTCGACTGTGTGTCATAGAGATAGTGCGTGTACTTGGGATTGGAAAGGAAGGAGAGCGAACCCGGCTTGCCTTCTTCTATCTTGCTGAAGGTGTTGACTGTGGTTTCGGCGGACCCTTCCACTTGTCCGCCTACGTATTCTGCGATCTGTTTTGCTGTAAATTCCATTTTCATGTTGCCTTAGAGTGAGCAAAGTTACTACTTTTTTTTCACATTCGGTGATAGCAGAGGTAGTATTTACGGATTTTTTTGGAAAGCAAGGATACATTAAGGATTTCCGAGGCTTCTGCGATGTCTTTCATCGTGCCGTCCTTGTAGAGGATGGTGATGTGGTCGTCATTCACATCATACATGTCCTTGGAGATGGTGCTCACCCGGTAGAGGTAACGCACATCGTCCCGGCTCACACCCGTCTGGGCCATCAGCATGTCCTCAATTTCCTCGATGCGTGAAGAGGGGATGGGAGTGTCGTGAATCTCTACCTTGAACGGGCGGCGCGCCACCACATTGCTGGCGAGCAGTGCCAGCACCGCGTCGTCGCTGTTGGTCCATTCCTTGATGGAGCAATGGATGTCGGTGTCATCGAGTCTGCCATAATGCTCCAGCGCCTCGGGATGCTCTGTGAAATAGGCTGCGTCGATGTTGTTCTGGAGGAAGAACTTCAGCGATGGGGTGGCGAAAAGAGACTTGCCTTCCTGCATCAGGTGCTTGGCCCGCAACAGGAGGTTGACCATCATCTTCTCTGTGGCCACCGTGGTCTTGTGAAGGTAGACCTGCCAGTACATCAGCCTGCGTGAGGTGAGGTAGTTCTCAATGGAATAGATGCCCTTTGACTCCACCACCAGTTGGTCGTCCACCACGTTGAGCATCTTGATAATGCGTGCGCTGCCTATGTTGCCCTCGGTCACACCGGTGAAGAAACTGTCACGGCGCAGGTAGTCGAGGCGGTCCATGTCGAGTTGGCTGCTGATGAGTTGGTGAAGGAAACGCTTGGGATAGTCGTTCTTGAAGATGCTGAGGGCCAGATTGAGTCTGCCGCCCATCTCACGGTTGATCTGCTCCATCATCATCAGCGATACATCCTCATGTGAGACCCCGTCGACCAGCGTGTGCTCTAGGACGTGGGAATAGGGACCATGCCCGATGTCGTGGAGCAGGATGGCAGCCATCACCGCCTCGGCCTCGCTGTCGAAAATGAAAATGCCTTTTTGGGTGAGCGAGAGCACCGCCTCGCTCATGAGGTAAAAGGCCCCGAGGGAATGTTGAAAGCGGGTGTGCTGTGCACCGGGGTAGACAACGGAGGCCAGTCCCACCTGCTTGATCTGTCGAAGACGCTGCATCAGCGGATGGTCGACAATATCCATCAGCGTGCCGCCGGGAATTTTGATGAACCCGAATACAGGGTCGTTGATGATCTTGCCGTCTGTCATGCGCTATGAATTTAGTTTCCGTGCAGTTAAGTAGTTGATTTTAATTACTTAACAACTTAAGTTGCTTGTTAGATACCAAAGGCGGTGAGTTCTGCAGCCATCTCTTCCTGCAAGGCTTTGGCGGCGGCACCGGCAGCCTCTGCGAAGTCCTCTCCGGTGCTGGCATAGATGATGCCTCGTGAGGAGTTCACCAGCAGACCACAGTCGGCGATCATGCCATAACGGCATACCTCATGCAGACTGCCGCCCTGAGCGCCGACACCGGGCACGAGCAGGAAATGCTCGGGTGCCAACCGGCGGATCTCACTGAATTTCTCCCCCTGTGTGGCTCCCACCACATACATCATCTTGTCGGGCCCGGCCCACTGCTGGGAGATGCGCAGCACGCGCTCGAAGAGTTTCTCGCCGTCTTTCCCTTCCATCAACTGGAAATCATCGGAACCGCGGTTGCTAGTCAGCGCGAGCAGGATGACCCATTTGCCGTCATAGTTCAGGAACGGGGAGACACTGTCCTCACCCATGTAAGGAGCGACAGTCAGCGAGTCAATGTGATATTCCTCAAAAAACGTGCGGGCATACATCGCCGACGTGTTGCCGATATCCCCGCGCTTGGCATCGGCGATGATGAAGTGGCTGGGGTAGTATTTGCGGATGTACCTGACTGTGCGCTCAAAGGCAGCCATGCCGCTCACACCCAGACTCTCATAGAAGGCGAGGTTGGGCTTGAATGCCACGCAGTAGGAGGCGGTGGCATCGATGATGGCCTTGTTGAACACAAACAAGGGGGATGCCTCCGTCAGCAGATGCTTGGGAATCTTCTTGATATCGGTATCCAGACCCACACACAGGAATGTGCGCTTGCTGGTAATTTGGTGTACGAGTTCTTTTCTTGTCATTATTTTGTCAGTTTGTCAGTCTTTCTTATCTCATCATATCCCTCACCTCTCACCTCTCACTTCTCACTTCTCACTTCTCACCTCTCACTTCTCACTTCTCACTTCTCACCTCTCACCTCTAATTACAGTTCCGTCTCTTTCAGACGCTCTGCATTCTCAGCCACGGTGAGGGCATCGATCATGTCCTGGATGTTGCCGCCGAGGAAACCTTGCAGGTCGTGCGTGGTGTAGCCGATGCGGTGGTCGGTGACACGGCCCTGCGGGAAGTTGTAGGTGCGGATTTTGGCGGAACGGTCGCCTGTGGAGACCAGACTCTTGCGGCGTGAGGCGATGTCGTCCATGTATTTCTGGTGCTCCTTGTCGTAGATGAAGGTATAGAGACGTGAGAGGGCACGCTCCTTGTTCTTGGGTTGGTCGCGGGTCTCGGTGCATTCGATGAGGATTTCCTCCGTCTCGCCGGTGTTGGGGTTCTTCCACATATAGCGCAGGCGGACACCCGACTCCACCTTGTTCACGTTCTGACCGCCGGCACCGCTCGAACGGAAGGTGTCCCATTTGATCTCACCCTCGTTGATATTCACCTCAAATTTGTCGGCTTCGGGCAATACCGCCACGGTGGCGGCGGAGGTATGCATGCGGCCCTGTGTCTCTGTAGCGGGAACGCGCTGCACGCGGTGGACGCCCGACTCGTATTTCAGTGTGCCATAGACATCGGCTCCGCTCACGGCAAAGTCAATCTCCTTGTAGCCGCCCACGGCTCCCTCGCTGACGCTGGTGACGGAGAGTTTCCATCCCTTGGAGTCGCAGAAGCGCTTGTACATCTGGAACAGGTCTCCTGCGAAGAGACAAGCCTCGTCGCCACCCGTTCCGGCGCGGATTTCCATCTGCACATTCTTGGCATCCTCAGGGTCTTTGGGCACCAATGCGAGTTTGATCTCCTCCTCCAACTTAGGCTGGAGTTCCTCATTCAGCGCCAGTTCCTCACGTGCCATCTCACGCATGTCGGGGTCGCTCTCGTTGGCGATGATGTCCTTGGCTTCCTTGATGGTAGTCAGACAGGCGATGTAGCGTTTGCGGGCATCCATGATGTCGCTCAGGTCCTTGTACTCCTTGGTGAGTTTCACAAAACGCTGTTGGTCGGCGATGACATCGGGGTCGGTGATGAGGGTGGAAACTTCCTCAAAACGGGCTTCCAGACCGTCGAGTTTCTGTAATATCGTGTTGTTGTCCATTGGGCTATTTGTTTTTCTTATAATTTGTGTATGCTGAGTACGCGATGACAACCATCAGTAGAGCGGAGATAAGATCCTTCCAATATGGTAAATCATGGCCAATGTCGTAGACCATCAGGGCGAGGTTGCCAATCAAGCATATTATGCTTAATATCAAAGCGACGAGTGAGATTTTTTTGTTCATGATGGCAATAAGGGTGTCAATAGTTGAATTCTCCGTACTCTGATTGGATTGTAAGGCTTCTGGGACCTTCCTCGATGTGACCTACCACTTGGGCATCGATGCCAAATGACTGGGAGATGGCGATGATGGCATCAGCCATTTCGGGAGCAATGTAGATTTCCATACGGTGACCCATATTGAATACCTGGTACATCTCGCGCCAATCGGTGCCGCTGGCTTCCTGAATCAGGCGGAAGAGGGGAGGAACATCGAAGAGGTTGTCTTTCACCACATGGCAGTTGTCGCCAACGAAATGCAGCACCTTGGTCTGAGCACCACCCGTGCAGTGCACCATGCCGTGGATGTCGGCGCGGTGAAGGTCAAGGATGCGCTTGATGACAGGGGCGAAGGTGCGAGTGGGGGAGAGCACCAACTGACCGGCATCGAGGGGCACGCCTTCCACGGCATCCGTCAGCCGCTTGATGCCGCTGTACACCAACTCATCGGGAACAGCGGGGTCGTAACTCTCGGGGAACCGCTCTGCGAGATATTTGGCAAAAACATCATGGCGGGCAGAGGTCAGACCATTGCTGCCCATGCCGCCGTTGTATCGTTTCTCGTATGTCGCCTGACCTGTGGAGGAGAGTCCTACGATGACATCGCCGGGGCGTATGTTCGCATTGTCGATGACATCGCTGCGGCGCATGCGGCAGGTGACGGTGGAGTCGACGATGATGGTGCGCACCAGGTCGCCCACATCGGCAGTCTCGCCACCTGTGGGCCAGATGCCGATGCCCATCTCACGCATCTCTGCCAATAGTTCATCGGTACCGTTGATGATGGCGGAGATCACTTCGCCGGGGATGAGGTTTTTGTTGCGGCCGATCGTACTGGAAACCAAGATGTTGTCTACTGCGCCCACGCAGAGCAAGTCATCGGTGTTCATCACGATGGCATCCTGGGCGATGCCTTTCCACACGCTCAGGTCGCCCGTCTCTTTCCAATACATGTAGGCCAGCGACGACTTGGTGCCCGCTCCGTCGGCATGCATGATGTTGCAGTAGTCGGGATCGCCACCCAAGATGTCGGGGATGATTTTGCAGAAGGCTTTTGGATAAAGGCCTTTGTCGATATTCTTGATGGCGCTGTGGACATCTTCCTTGGCGGCCGACACCCCGCGCATCATATAGCGGTTGCTTTTATTGGATTCCATTTCTTGAGTTTTTCCTGTTATCGGTTATGCCAAAACTCCCAACTGGCGAAGGCTTGCAGCAACAGCATCTCAAGGCCGTTCACTACGGTGGCTCCCCGCTCGGCACCCTTGTGCATGAACATCGTCTCGTCGGGGTTGTAGATGAGGTCGTAGAGCAGGTTGTGGCTGTCCATCGCCTCGTATGGCAGCAGCGGACATTCATTGGTGTGGGGGAACATGCCGCAGGGTGTGCAGTTCACTATCACGTTGTACTCACGGACATCGTCTCCTGTAATCCGATCATAACGGATGGTGCCGGGACGGTCGAAGCGGCTCACGAAGACGGTCTCAAGACCCAGTGAGCGCAGACCGTAGTCGATGGCCTTGGAGGCACCACCGGTTCCGAGTATCAGAGCCTTCTTGTGAAATGGTTCCAGCATGGGCTTGATGCTTTTTGTGAAACCAATCACATCGCTGTTGTACCCCTTCAGGATGACACTCTTGTTTTTGTGGATGACGCTGATGACATTCACCGCTCCGATCGTGCGGGCCTCTGGACTGACATAGTCGAGGTAACTGATCACTTTCTCTTTGTAGGGGATGGTCACATTCAGTCCCATGAGGTCGGGATTCGAGGCAATCACCTCAGACAGCATATCTATCTGGGAGATTTCGAAATTCACATACTCGGCATCTATGCCCTCGTTTTGGAATTTCTCGTTGAAATAACCAATAGAGAACGAGTGTCCGAGTGGATAACCTATCAGTCCGTACTTTTCCATTTTCAGTTGATATTATTGTCTGTTATCTTTCACTCTCATCATCATATCTCTCACCCCTCACCTCTCACTTCTCACTTCTCACCTCTCACTTCTCACCTCTCACCTCTTTTTCACTTTTCCGCCATATACATCGTGCAGATGCCAAAAGTGAGGCGTTGGAAGGAGGCCGACTTGAATCCGGCTTTTTGGAGGATACCCATCATCGTCTCTCCCTGGGGAAAAGCCTCAATGGTGGCGGTCAGGTAGCGATAGGCTCGCTTGTCTCTTGAAACCAACCTGCCGTATGCGGGGAGGATGGTGTGGCTGTAGATCTTGAACAACTGCTTCATCGGGAAGCGGGTGGGGTGGGTGAGTTCCACAATGCTCAGGTGCCCGCCGGGTCGGAGCACGCGGCACATCTCTCTCAGACCCTGGTCGAGGTCGGCGAAGTTGCGGATGCCGAATGCAGCGGTCACGGCATCGAAACTCGCATCGGCATACGACAGTTGCATGCAGTCTTCCTTGGCAAAGGAGATGATGTCGTCCAACTGCTCGCGGGCCACTTTCTGTCGTCCGATCTCCATCATGCCCTCGGAGATGTCGGCACCCACCAGTCGGGTGGGGTGGAGCATCTTGGCGGTCTGGATGGCGAAATCGCCGGTTCCAGTGGCGATGTCCAGAATCTCCTTCGGAGAATAGGGCGCCAACTGACTGATGGCCTTTCGGCGCCAGCGCCGGTCGATGTCGAGCGACATCCAGTGGTTGAGCGTATCATAGCGTGAGGCGATGGCATCGAACATCTGCTCGACCTGCTCGCCTTTTGCTCCGTCCCCGCCGTAGGGTTTGATTTTCTCTTGCTCGTACATCCTATCGGAGGGTGGCAAGATAGTCGCTCACATTCTTCTCAATGCGGGCGGACAGGTCGCCCTCAGCGGCACTCTTGACAAAAGTCTCGCCGGTGATGTGCTCGTAGAGTTCGATATAGCGCTCGCTGACGCTCTCGGCGTATTCGTCGGTGATGACCGGCATCTCCTGACCAGGTTCGTTCATGAACCCGTGCTCGATGAGCCATTGGCGCACAAACTCCTTGGAAAGTTGGCGCTGGGGCTCTCCGGCAGCAAGTTTCTCCTCATAGCCGTCGGCATAGAAGTATCGGCTGCTGTCGGGGGTGTGGATTTCGTCAATGAGGTACACTTTGCCATCGCGCTTGCCAAACTCGTATTTTGTGTCCACCAAGATCAGACCATGGCGGGCAGCGATTTCCTGACCACGGGCAAAAAGCCGGCGTGTGTAGTCTTCCATTACGGCATAGTCTTCCGCAGACACCAGTCCCTGACTGATAATCTCCTCACGGGAGATGTTCATGTCGTGACCCTCGTCGGCCTTGGTGGTGGGAGTAATGATGGGCTCCGGGAAACGTTGGTTTTCCACCATCCCCTCGGGAAGTGCCACTCCGCACAGTTCGCGGCAACCGTCCTTGTAGGCACGCCATGCCGAACCTGTGAGGATGGAGCGGATGATCATCTCCACACGGAAACCCTCACATTTCAGGCCCACGGTCACCATAGGGTCAGGTGTGCCGAGTTTCCAGTTGGGGCAGATGTCACTTGTGCTGTCAAGAAACTTGGCGGCAATCTGATTGAGCACCTGGCCTTTGTAGGGGATGCCCTTGGGCAAAATCACGTCGAACGCAGAGATGCGGTCGGTGGCGACCATCACCATCAGGTCGTCGTTGATGGTGTACACATCACGCACCTTGCCGTGGTAAACACTGGTCTGTCCTGCGAAATCAAAGTCTGTTCTGGTTAATGCTTTCATCTTTTATTCTTGTAAACAGTATACACTTGTTGGATTGTCAGTTGGATACCTCTTTCCCGTGTGCCTTGTCGTGGGTCTCGTAGGCATTGACGATGCGGGTGACGAGTTTGTGCCTGACGATGTCTTTCTTGTCCATCCTCACAAAGCCGATGCCCTCGATGTCGCTCAGCAACTCAAGGGCCTCGCTCAGACCGCTGCGCTGACCTCGTGGAAGGTCAATCTGTGTCAGGTCGCCGGTGATGATCATCTTCGTGTTCCAGCCCATGCGGGTCAGGAACATGCGAATCTGTGCGGCGGTGGTGTTCTGCGCCTCGTCGAGGATGACGACGGCATCGCTGAGCGTGCGACCTCTCATGAAGGCGAGAGGGGCTATCTGGATGATGCGCTTCTCCATCATCTCCTGGAGTTTGCTGGGAGGAATCATGTCCTCAAGGGCATCGTAAAGAGGTTGCAGATAGGGATCGATCTTGTCCTTCATGTCACCGGGCAGGAAGCCCAACTTCTCGCCGGCTTCCACGGCAGGGCGGCTCAGGATAATCTTCTTCGCGGTCTTCTCCTTCAGCGCCTTCACCGCCAGGGCGATGCTCAGATAGGTCTTGCCTGTGCCCGCAGGTCCCTCGGCAAACACCATGTCGCAGGTGTCGTACAGGTCGATGAGCGACTGCTGGTTGGCACTGCGGCTCTTGATGGGACGGCCCGAGATGCTGTAGACGATCACGCCCTTCACGCTCTCGGCTTTCGTCTTGCGCCCTTTGATGATGTCGAGGATGTCTTCTTCATTGATGGTGTTGAAGCGTTCCACATGCTTCCTCATCGCCTCAATGTTGTCTTCAAAGCGCTCCATCTCATCGTCATCGCCAAGCACTCTGATGACATTGCCTCTCGCTACAATGCGCAATTTGGGAAACAACGATTTCACCATCTGCAGGTGAACGTTGTTGACGCCGTAGAAGACCACTGGGTCGATGTCTTCAAGTACAATATGCTTCTCTATCAATGTCTGTATGCTATTCTATTAATGACTGTATGCTATTTGGCTGCAAAATTAGTTAAATTTCTGCAATTTCCTTCATTTTTTATAGTAATTTTGCAACACATTACACAATAACCCATTCCGTATATCCAATATATCCCATTCCCCCCAACTATGAACTATGAACTCTGAACTATGAACTGCTCACTTCCCCCCTCCCTGCTGCGATGGTTTGAAAGCCATGCCCGTGAACTGCCCTGGCGGGGCACGCACGACCCCTATGCCATCTGGCTGTCGGAGATCATCCTACAGCAGACACGCATCCAACAGGGAATGGCCTATTGGGAACGGTTCATGCACCGTTGGCCCACTGTGGAGCAACTGGCTGAGGCCACTGAGGACCAAGTACTTCGGGAATGGCAAGGACTGGGCTACTATTCAAGGGCCCGCCACCTTCACCAGGCGGCACGGCAGATTGTCGGGATGGGTGGTTTTCCCACTACCTACGAAGGTATCCGCAGTCTCAAGGGAGTGGGTGATTATACGGCGGCTGCCATCGGAAGCATCGCCTTCGGTTTGCCGGTGGCTGCGGTGGATGGCAATGTCTACCGGGTTCTTGCCCGTTATTTCGGAATCGACACCCCCATCAATTCCACCGCAGGAAAAAAAGAGTTCACGGCATTGGCACAGTCGCTGCTCCCCGCCACAAGGGCATCAGAATTCAATCAGGCGATGATGGATTTCGGAGCCATGCAGTGCACGCCACAATCACCTCTGTGCCAAGGTTGTCCGCTGGAGGAAACTTGTGTGGCATGGCATGATGGAAGGGTAGGGGAACTGCCAGTCAAACTGAGAAAGGTGACAGTCAGGGAGCGCTACCTTTCCTATTATTATGTAAGATGCGGTGGGCGTGTCGCCATTCACCAGCGTGGAGAAGGCGATATCTGGCAGGGACTTTGGGAACCCCTGCTGATAGAAACCAGCGAGAAAGGAAAGACGGAAGACATCGGCGTCGATTTCGGCAAAGGCAGACTCACCCTGTTCCGCCAGGGGGTGAAGCATGTGCTCACCCACCGCATCCTGTGGGCGGATTTCTTTCTGTGGGAAACGGATGACAGACCCACCCTGCCCGAAGGCTATATCTGGATTCCCGAGAGCGATATCGGGGATTATGCCGTCCCCCGGCTCGTGGAAATGCTGATAGAGGACTGCCTGTCGTCTGACTGACTTGTTCAACTAATTGCCAAAGACGTATTTGACCTAAAATAGATCAGATGTTCGAGAAACGACTTTCTTTGAAAGACCTGCATATCCCTCCGGAGGACGTGTACCGGCAGATGGGGTATGGAAAGGAAGCGCCCGATGAACGCACGGCGGAAGAGGTGAGGCGGCTGCTTGTCAGCGCCTCGCAGTCGGCCGTTCCCCGTTATTGCTATATGGTGATGGAAGGCCGTCTCGAGCATGAAGTGCTGCTGATGGGAGAGCGGGAGTTTCATCTGGGTCGCATCATTTCACGCCAGTTGGCAGGAGCCACCCGCTTCGCAGTTTTTGTCGCTACGGCAGGGGCAGAGTTCGAGGAATGGAGGAAAAAGGATGACCTGTTGGAGACATTCATCGCCGATGCACTCGGCTCTGTCGTGGCAGAGCGATGTGCCGATGAGATGGAGAAAGCCTTGCAGGCAAGCATTGACAAATTGGGATGGAAGCGCACCAACCGCTTTTCTCCGGGCTACTGTGAATGGGCGACCGATGAGCAGCGATTGTTGGTGCCCTTGCTCGGCGACCCCAATCCGTGTGGGGTGTGGCTGACAGAGAGTGCCCTGATGTGGCCCGTCAAGTCGGTGAGCGGCATCATCGGACTCGGAGAGGATGTCTCGTACCATGACTATGCCTGTCAACACTGCCAACTCACCCATTGTTTCCGGCGACGCTAACTGAGCAATTCTTTGGCTACGGCCACGGCCGCGTTGGCATTGTCGCTGTAGCCATCGGCACCAATCTCGCTGGCATAACTGGCGGTGACGGGAGCACCTCCCACCATCACTTTCACCTGGTCGCGGATACCGGCTTCTTCCAGCGCGCTGATCACCTCACGCATATAGCCCATCGTGGTGGTGAGCAGCGCGCTCATGCAGAGGATGTCGGGGCGGCTTCGCTTCACCTCCTCGATAAAACGGTCGGCAGAGACGTCAATGCCGATGTTGATCACCTCGAAGCCACATCCCTCGAGCATCGAAGCCACCAGATTCTTCCCGATGTCGTGAAGGTCGCCCTTCACCGTTCCTATCACGATGCGCCCCACCGTCTGGGGACGCGGTCCCTGAGTCTGCGACTGGATGGCGCTCAGTGCTGATTTCATGGCGCGGCCAGCCATCAGCAACTGAGGCACAAAAGCCTTGCCTTCCTCAAAATCCTGCCCCAGACGGGTCATCGCCGCAATCATCTCTTGGTCGATCACCGTCTGGAGAGATTTGCCTTCGTCCATAGCCTGTCGGGCGAGGTTCACCGCTGCTTTCTCATCGCCCTTGTAGATAGCATCGAACAACGTCTCAGCCATTTTTGGATTTTTCTTCGTTTCTCCCCTTGCGATTTGTCTGTTGATTTCATTGATATCCTCCTGCCTCTGAAGTCGGCGGAGACTGTCGCCCGTGGGTGATTGACCGGGCTGATAGGAAGAGAGGAATAGTCCCGGTGCAGGTTGGACTACCTGTGCAAATTGTCTGATGTAGGCATCGGTGGTGCCACAGCATCCTCCGATGATGTTGAGTCGGTGTACATCGAGCAAAGGCCACACCTCAGCCAGCACTTCCTCTGGTGTTTTGGAATAGACGCCCTGACTGTCGGGCTGTCCGGCATTGGGATAGAAGGAGATGCGGAAGGGAACCGACTGCGACAGTTGGTGCAGCAGGGGTATGAATCTCCGCACCTCAGACAGACAGTTGAGTCCGACAGAATAGATGGGAAGGTCGGTCAGTGACTTGACAAATGGGATGATGGACTGACCAAGCATATTGTGCCCGTCGGGTGTGGCGACGGAGAAACTGAGCATCAACGGCAGCCGCTTGCCTCGGTGGTTCATGGCCTCGAGGGCGGCATCACACGCGATGCGGGCATTGCGGAGGTCAAAGATCGTCTCTATCAGGATGGCATCCGCTCCACCGTCGATGAGGGCCTCCATCTGCTCGAGATAAGCCTCACGGAGGAGGTCAGGAGATAGCGGGTTGCCATTGGCGGCTTCCGGAGAGCAGATGCGGCTGGTGGGTCCTACACTGCCCAGTACGTAGCGGGGCTGCTGCGGTGTGCGTGCCGTATAGTCATCAGCAGCGTGGCGCGCGATCCTACATGCGGCCAGGTTGATGGCACGTGCCTCCTCCGCGAGGCCGTAGTCGCCGAGTGAGATGCGCTGCGCATTGAAGGTGCAGGTCTCTATCATATCGGCACCAGCCCCGAGATAGCGCCGGTGTATATCCTCGATGATGTCTGGCCGTGTCAGGCAGAGTAAGTCATTGCAGCCGAGCAACTGGCGGTTGTGGTCAGTAAACTGTTTTCCTCTGAAATCCTCTTCTTTCAGGTGGAAACGTTGTATCATCGTGCCCATGCCTCCGTCGAGCACCATGACGCGGTCGGTGGGGAAGGGGTGAGGTGAAGTGGCTGCGGCGGTGGGCGATGTGCGTTGTGCCTGCGCCACGATTTCCATGGCTTGGTCCACCTCCTGCTCGTTGTGGAAATCCATCTCGAGGTGCACGCCCTCCGTACCGATGTGGCTGAGCAGGTCGGGCAACTCATCGAGTGTCACCCAGGAAGCCATCACGCTCTTGCCGCCGTCAAGTATCCGTCGGTAGAGGTCATACCACTTGCTGCTCCCGCCTTGAGGCTCACCCACGCCGGGAGTCCACTGGATGGCGTTGAGTTCACTGATTTCCAATAAAGCGGGCAGATGGCGGATGGCACCCACGCCGTCGAGATGATATAAAGTGTAGTCGATGCGCAGGCATTGCTCCCTGATGAATGGCTGCACGAAGCGGCGGTAATCGTCTTCACTGATCATCGTCGAGATGTCGCTCTGCAGTTTGGTCATCTTGCCCGGTGCCCAGGAAGAGAAATAGCAGAACGCCATCTCGTCGCCCTCGCGGATGATGTCGTAGAGTTCGTCGAACACGGTGAAATAGATGTCGTTGATGCGTTGCATCTGGCGCTCCACCGTTTCAGGGTGCATCACAGTGTCGATGAGCACCTGGTCGGTGCCTTTCAGGGCAGCCAGCACGTCGAGCCCTTCCATCAGGTCGGGCATCCCCACATAGTAATGACCTTGTGAGCGTTGCTTGCAGCAACGTAACAATTGTTTGTGCAACAAATAGTTGGGATGATTGGGGTCGAATGGGATGCTGGGGTCGAAACTAGGGTGGGGATGAATCCAGATGGTGTCCTCGCCACCTTCGAACACACCACCGAGGATGGCGGCTAATGAACCCGGTCCCAGATGGGTGTTGGCCACGGGCAGGATGTCGGCTTTCAGCGAACTGTGTGCCACATACCAGTCAAGATAGCGGGCGCGCCATTCGGGGTCGAACCATTTCTGCCGGAGGTCGCGGGGTGGGGGCGGGGGAGCGATGTCGGCATGTGCTGCCACGCCTTCCTGGAAGTGCTCCCACATGTTGAGGATCACTCCCTGATGGTTCCACCAGTCGATATAGCGACGCTTGGCCGCTTCCATATTGGGTTTCCACGTTTTCATCATAGAGTGCATAGATATTGTTTATTGCAAAATTAAATAATCAACTGAGATTTTCCAAACAAAGCAGTATTTTTTGCCTATAAAAAACAATATTTCAATATGATGAATGAGATGAAGAATTGTCTTTTATACCCTATGTTTCCGTGTTTTTTTATTTTTTTTCGAAAAAAAGTGCTTTTTGATGTAGTTTTTTCTATCTTAGCGCGTCAAACGGGCAGAAACATCTGAACAAGCAACGAAAATGACAACAAAAGAAAAACAATTCGAGCAAACCATCAGGGAGAACCGCAGCACTATCTACACCGTGTGCTATATGTTTTCCACAGACTCAGATGAGGTGGACGACCTGTTCCAGGAGTCACTCATCAATCTCTGGCGGGGATTCGACGGCTTCGAGCACCGAAGCGACATCAAGACGTGGATCTACCGCGTGGCGCTCAACACATGTATCACGATGGACCGAAAAAAGCGGAGACAACCGGAAACTTCGCTGTCGATGGACATCAACTTGTTCCGTGACAATGATGATGACACGAAGCAGGTGGACATGCTGCACCAGCGCATCTCACAACTCAAACCTTTCGACAGGGCGATCGTCTTGCTGTGGCTTGAGAATCTCTCTTACGAGGAAATAGGGCAAATCGTCGGTATTTCCACCAAAAATGTCAGCGTGCGCTTGTTCAGAATCAAAGAGCAGTTGAAACAAATGTCAAACCATTAAAAAACCCGTCAACCATGGACAAAGATTTTGAAGAAATGCGTCAGCAAATGAATATTCTGAAGGAAAAACTGCAAAAGCAGGAAATCGTCAATGAGAAAGTGTTCCGTCGCTCCACACGGAAAAGCCTTAAAGGCATCAACCGCAGATATACCTTCGTCTCCATCCTATGCATCCTGATGGTGCCCTATTCCTACTGGGCTTTTGTAAAACTGACAGGCATGTCGATATGGCTGTGGCTGGCCACCTGCGTCCTGATGCTCATCGCTTTCGTCTATACGCAGTACACCGGAAGGTTTATCAGCAGCCGTGTCTTTGAGAAAGATCTGGTGCAGGCTCGTGCCAAGGTGGCAAAGGCCAAGAAACTCGACCATGACTGGCTGAAGATAGGCATCCCCCTCATCGTCCTCTGGCTGGCTTACTTCGGCTATGAGATGTACAAGGTCACCGGTGGTGAGGACAGCATCTACATAGTGGTGATGTGTGTGGTCTGTGCCCTGCTTGGTGGCGCTGTCGGACTGAAAATCCACTTCAAGAATCAGGACAACTATGAGCAAGTCATCGAGGAGATAGACGATTTCACCAAGGAATAGAGTGAGAAAAGTATTTATCCCAAACGAATCCGGCCGAGCGTCATGCCCGGTCGGATTCGTTTATGTAGGAACGGTGAGATCTCATGCCATCACCATTTGATGTCATTGAATGTCGTGCCGTTGACAAACCTGTCGAGGTCGACATGGCCCTTGATGCCCGACACCTTGCCACGCTCGCTGTACTGCCAGATATTGTGCTTGCCGTTGCCCCGAAGTTTGGGTTCTGAACTGCTGTAGCGTGCCATGAAGATGAAATATCTGTTGAATTCGGGAGCCAACTTCTCGTTGTAGAAACGGTATTGGCTGTAAAGCAAGGGATAGCAGCCATACTCGGCCTTCATCAGTTCCATGAACTCAGCGAGGCTCTTCTGCAGTTCACTGCGGCTGGCATTCCGACATCCCGACTCCTCCACATCGACCATGGGAATGAGGTCTTGCTTGTTGCGGTCGACATGCTTGCGGAAATTCTCAAACTGGTCGCGGGCAGAGCGGCGGCTGGTGAAGAAATGGTAACTGCCGGTTTTCAGACCCGCCTTGCGTGCCCCGTTGATGTTCTCATGATAGCGCGTGTCGAGCATCGTGCGGCCCTCGGTGGCCTTGATGTAGACAAACTGGATGTTCTTGTCCTCCGCCACCTTGCTCCAATTGATCTTTCCCTGATGCTTCGACACGTCTATGCCGTCGTAGCCACTGTGCTCGGGGATGATCTCATCGATGTGGGTCCACGACTTGAACACACGCCAGGTGGAAGGACTCAGGTAACTCCACAGCACCATGAAGAAGATGACCGACACCACGGTGCCGATGATGCGGCGGACGGTCCACCGCGAACGGCTCCGCTTCCTGCCCTTGCGCCTGGATGCCTTGCTCTTGCTTGATGTGCTGCTTTTGACCATGGCTTAAAAGAATAGGCCCCAGAACGCTGTCAGTCCTTCCCAGATGCTTGTCAGCGAATACCAGAAAGCGGTGAAGACGTTCTTGCTGCTCCAATAGGACACCAGGATGGTGTTGATATTGAAAAGCAGGGCGGTGAAAATGTACAGATAGGAGAATGGAAGTGGAAAACGCCGGATGTCGGGCTGATAATTTCCCGTCTGGGTTTTGAAGCAAATCGCGTGGAAAGCGATGGTCACACCGAGGAAGATGTCATAGATCCACAGTCCGTCAGACTTGATGAGCGGACGGAAGAAAAGAAAGAAATAGGTGAAAATGGGAAGGCAGTAAGGGGCGAGCGTCACGAAGATCCTCGTAGACGACGCTCCGCTGGTGGACACCTCCCCGTCTCTGTCGCCTGCCCGGAAGGAGTGGACTTTGCGCAACAGCATGATGGACACCACCGTATGGGTCAGTTCGTGGGAGAACACTTCCAACCAGTTTAGGTTTTTGCGCATCACCCCCCTGGCCAGCGAATAGATGACGATTCCGATACCCGTCCATTGGTACATCTCCAGGTTGCCAATCATGGTCATCGGTGGGGTAGGGGCGAAGATGGCATGAAGGATGATGAAACTCTCACGGACCATCAGCAACAGCAGGACGGCCAGCAAGGGTATCCAAAACCATTGGAAAATTTTCGCCATTCTCACTTAATGGGAGCCAATGATAATGACCGGCTGACGGCGATGGACGGGACCTGCCGGGAACCGGTCATGATGATGGTTATTGGAGTTCGTGCATTTTCTGGGCGAACAGTTGGCGCCCGGTGATCAAAATGTCGAGAATGCGCTCCATGAAGTCCTCCACATCGGGTGTGCTGTCGATGAACATCTCCACTGTAAGGATGGTGTTGCTCGGGGTGATGAACACCTTCAGTGCCTTGCGGTTCATGTTCAGTTCATTGGCCACCTGCATGGCATTGGCTCGCTCCTCCTCGCTGTCTATAGACCAGATGTTGGGGAGGATGATATGCAGGAACAGAGTGTCCTCCTTTGGATTGAGGATGTAGAAATTGCATGTCTGATACTTGAAGTGCAGATCGCCGTCTTCATCTATGTTGTAGATGATGCCGTTGTTCTTGAACCATTGTTCATATACTTCAAAAACGTTTTCCATAATGATGAGTATTTGATTGTTGATAGATATTCTGATGTCTTATTCATTTGGAGCCAGACCGGCAATTCCTATGCTGGGTTTCTTGTCTGTGGTCGTCTCCGGGACAGGTGGCAAAGAGAATTGCTTGTCAAACTCCGGATAGTCGGAGCGGATGTCGTCATTCCAGTTGACCTTGGTAGATCGAACCTCGTTGAGGATGCTGCTGATCTGGCAGTCCTCCTTCACAACCTTGTCCATCAGTGACATCTCACCCTTGGGCAATTTCCCTTCCATATAGGCGCCCAATGTTTCTGCATAAAGCCCCAGTTGGTCTTTCATATGAGTTTCTCCTTCTTCAATATTTGCCGGAATTGCTTCTTCGCAAGCCGGTGTTTGTTGTAATAATTGTCCATGTTCATTCCTAACAGACCTGCCGTCTCCTCATTGGTTCGGCCTTCCACATAGCGAAACCTGATCAGCAGGCGGTAGCGCTCATTGGACATCATGCCCAGCAACTTGTCAAGGTCGCTGAGGTCGAGGAAATGTAGGTCTATTCCTATAGAGTCTGTTATTTGGTCCAAACTATCACTTCCATCAGGCTTTTCGTCGATAGGCATCCGCTTTTTCTTCTTGAAAATCTGATGGCAGAAGTTCTCGGTCACAATTTTCAGCCAGTTGGTCAGCGTGCAGTTGAATCCGAAACCCTCAAGTTTTGACAAACCTGTCTTGCTGCTCCTGACCATGATGTGGACATAGATCTCGTTGATGAATTCGATGCAGTCCTTGCAGTCTGTCTCGTATTTCTCAAAGACAGACTTGAACAGCGGATAGCACTTCTCATAAAAGAAAAGTTTGGTGATCTCAGCGTCTCTGGCAATGATGGCTTCCACGATGGCCTTGTCGCTGAGTTGCCTGATGTCCGCCATGGTCAGTTTGCGGTGCGGTGAGTCGCTCATGATTTGTCCTTGGCTAAGATGGCATTGAAGCCTACGGGATTGACCTTTGAGACCTCGCCTGTGAACTCCTTGTTCATTCGTTTGTATTCCTCTATCATTTTGGCATTGAGCGACGGACGGGTGTTGCGGATGCAGTTCATGATGGTGTCCTGGGTGATGAGTTCGTCGCGCAACGCTGAGATCAGGGCAGCGTCGTTGACGATGTAGGCGATGTCGCTGCCCACATAGTTCTCCGTCTTCTCCGACAGTTGCTCGGTGTTGATATCCCCACATGGACGGTCTTTCAGATAGAGGTCGAACATCAGTTTGCGGGTGGTCTTGTCGGGGGCGGGCACATATTCGAGGATGTCGAGACGGCCCTTGCGGAGCACGGCGGAGTCGATGAGTTGCGGGCGGTTGGTGGTGCCGATGACGAAGATGCCGCGCTTGCCGCACTCATTCAGTTGCGAAAGGATCTCGTTCACCTCACCTGCGGTGTTCTCCATACCCTGGGTGCCCCGGCGCGGGGCGATGGCATCAAACTCGTCGAGGCATATGATGGCGGGGGCATTCGACGCTGCTTTCTTGAACAGGTCGGCTATCATCGTCTGCGAACCGTGGATGTAGATGCTGCCCAGGTCGGAGGCTTTCACCATGCAGAATTTGAACCCTGACTCCTCAGCAAACTTCCTCGCGAAAAAGGTCTTGCCACAGCCCGGAGGGCCATAGAGCAACATTCCGTTGGGGGGTGTCAACTTATAGGCTTCCGCCTTCTTCTTGTTCTTGAGCACGAACAGCACGCGCTGCTGGAGCCGCATCTTCAGGTCGTCCATGCCGGCGACATCGGCGAAGCCATTGCCCGAGGCAACCTCAAACTGGCTCGTCGTGCTCACCTGACCACGCTCATCGTGGCCACCTTTGGTCTGTCCGTCGTGGCGCTCTCCCGAACTGGGCTTGCCGCTGTTTTCTCCTGTGCCCTTGTCCTCAGACTCATCCACCTGACCTTCATTGGCAAGCATCTTGATAAAGAGTGCGGCAGAGGAAATCCGGTTCTCGGGTTTGGGTTGAAGCGCATGGGTAAGGACATTCATCAGCCATTTCGGAACATCGTCTCGCCCTTCGAACGAAAGGGTATCCTTGCGTGCTATATGCACCTTGCTGCGCACGGTCTTCTCATCGTCCTCTGCCTTCAGGTTGTCTCTCTCCCAGGGCGCCTTCCCATACAGCATGGTGTAAAGCACGGCTGCTGCAGAGAAAATATCACTCTCCGGACCAAAATGACCATGGAAGGTCTCTGGGGCGCGATACCAGGGTGACAGGTCCGACGTCAGAAAGGTGATTTTGTCCATGGGATATTCCGAGAGATGCCCGAGGTCGATCAGTTCGCCGTGCATTTCCGGTTGCTGGGAGGTGATGATGATGTTGCGAGGGGTGATGTCGCAGTGCATCATGTTGAAGGCTTGTATGTTTTCGATGGCGACCAGCAGATCTAAGCCCAGTTGAATGGTTTCCTCTACAGAACAATGGCTCTTGCGCATCAGATAGGTCTCCAGCAACTCGCCTTCGAAAAGGGGTGCTATATAATAAGGATAATCGGTGCCGTCGATGGCTTGTATGCCATCCCCGATGTTGTAGACAACATGGGCATACTCAAACAACAATTTGGATAATACGATTTCCCTGATGTTCCCGTCGGCATCCTTGGCTTCAGAAGGTATTTCCGAGGGGATAAAAAGTTTGAGGAAAAACCGTTCTCCCTCTGGCTTGGCTATGATATAGGTTTCATCATACATGCCCTTCTTGATGAAAGTCTGGACAATGTACTGGCCAAATGCTTGTTGCTCTGATAATACACTCATTTTTCTGTGATTATGATATGATGTTTTTTTCTTCCTATTCTCCTACAGCAGGCAATTGATAAATCCCATCAGGAATCCCAATCCCGCTCCCAGCCACACGATGGCGCGCAGTTCCTTGTCCATTACCTCAAGGATGAGCCGCTCGGCCTCAGCCATGTCCATCTCGTTGATGCGGTCTTCAATGATCTTGCTGATATCGACAGCGGCAAGCATTCTTGGAAGCCGCTCCCTGATGATCTTCACATACAACTGCACCAGTGAGTCGCGGGCCTGTGTCAGTTCTTGCTCCTTTCCAGCAAGCAAGTCTCTCATCTGCCGAGACAGGAGCGACTTCGACTCGGTGCTGATCAGGTCGCCCACTATTTCACGAGAGTTGTTGTGCAGTATCTCGTTGATGTTGTTGGCGAGGGCGTGCTCCACAGGTTCTGCCAGACTGTTGATTAACTGGGAGGTCGCATCGGCACCTGTCTGTCCGAAAATCTTCCTGATGCCCTTGCCGATGAGGTCACCGATGCCCTCGCGGCGCTCTTTGCCAGCCAGACCGCTTCCGAAATGCTGCATCTTGGCCATTACATGGGCTACGGAGGCATGGGCAATCTTATCGCCCACATCGCTGTCGGCCAGTTTCTTGTAAATCAACTGCGTCAGGTCATCGCTTCCTTTCGAGGCAGCGTCGTCGATCTCCTTTTCCGACATGTAATGGGAGAGGAAAGAGCGCAGTGTCTCCGGATTTTGGCGCTGGGAATCGATGAAATGGTCGATGCCGTTGCTCAGTTTCCTGAGCAGTTCTTCAGAGAGCAGGCTCTTCTCCATCACCTCCTCGTTCATCAGGTTTTCGCTGATGGACCCGCCCACAGAGGCCGCGATGCGCCCCTTCTCCTTGGGGATGATGCCAGGAGTGAATGGGACGCGGTGCCCGAAGAGATATTTCGCCCGATGTGGACGGAACAGCATTCGGATGGCAAGGGCGTTGGTGATGTAACCTATCACGCTGCCCACTAAAGGTGCTACGATGTAAGGTGTCATCTTGCTAAGACATGAAGCGGCTACAAAGGTAGTGCAAAACAAGAGCAATTCAAAACAAAACACAAAGTTTTTTGACCTACATGGCACCTGCACGCTCTTACATGCTCTCCTTCAATATTTCGGTGATGTCTTCTGGTTTCAAATCGAGGTAGCCTGCGGGATAGCAGATGGTGCCTTTGGTGATGCCCGGTATCATGTCGGCTGTGGCGCCAATCTCAGAGATGGTCAAGGGGAGTCCGATTTCCTGCATCCAGCATTTAAGGGCTGCGAGCCCTGCTTCTGCCACTTGCTCGTCGGTCATGCCATCAGTGCAAACATCCCACACATTCTTGGCGAAGCGCACGAACTTGGCCAGGCCGGGTTTCATGGCGCGGCGGTAATAAGCCATCGACACAGCGGCCAGGCAGTATCCGTGTGGGGCATGTGTCCATGCTCCTACCGAGTGTCCTATCATGTGTACCATCCAGTCTTCGTGTTTGCCGAGTCCGATGAGAGTGTTGAGCGCCTATGTCGCCGTCCACATGATGTTGGAGCGAGCCTCGTAATCCTGCGGATTCTTCACTGCTGCTCTTGATGACACGATCAGGCTGCGCATCAGTCCTTCTGCCAGATAATCGCTCGTGTTGTCGTCGAAGTCAGAGAAATATTGCTCCATGATGTGGTTCATGATGTCGTAGATACCCGCCTTCATCTGGTTGTCTGGTACGGTCATCGTGAACTTCGGGTTCAGGATGGAGAATTTCGGCATCAGTCGGTCGTCGAAGACATGTCCCACCTTGAATGTGTGCTCAGCATCGGTAATCACCGTGCCTGCGTTCATCTCCGAACCGGTGCCCGCCATCGTCAGTATGCACCCTACGGGCAACAGACGCTGGTCTGCATCAGGCTGCTCCTGTCTCAGCCAGAATTTTTGCCAGTAATCACCCTCGCAGAAGACCGAGGCTGCCACTGCTTTCGAGTAGTCACAGACGCTGCCGCCGCCCAAGGCAAGAATCAGGTCGACATTGTTCTCACGGGCTATTTGAATGCCCTCGCGCAGTTTCTCCAGTGTCGGATTGCTCATCACGCCAGGGTTCTCCACGATGGTCTTTCCCGACTCTTGCAGGATGTCCACCACCTGGTCGTAGATGCCGTTGCGTTTCACACTGCCGCTGCCGTAGTTCAGCAGCACGACTGGGCCGAAGTTCTTCAATTCATCTTTGAGGAAGTTCAAAGACTCATCACCAAAATACAGTTTGGTGGGATTGTGGTATGAAAAGTTTCCTTGCATATTAACTATGATTGATTTGGTTATACTTTTCGGCGTTTCTTGGGTCTGATGACGTTACCCACCCGCTCCAGTTCTGTTGCTGAGGCAAGGTGTTTGCAGACCTCCTCTTTGTCGGCACGGTACAACTTTGCCGTGTTGGTCCTTCTGAAGCGGTTGAAGAACGGGTCGGTGGTGAAATACCAGTTGACCTTGAGAATGTCATACCTGAGTGGCAATTCGTCATATATCTCGAAAGCCCGTGATCTTGCGCATACGGCGACCCCCATGTCACCCGATCTCAGTGCTGCCAAGCATACGAGATACAGTTTGACCTGTTGACTGTCGTTAGCGACAGGCAGCCCGCTTCTGTCAGAGATGGTGATGTTGCGTTGGAAGCGGGTGTTGATGTCATTCATCATCCTGCGGAAGACCGCCCCGTGGGATGAAGTATCCTGGATTTGGTTATAGTGGATGTAGTAGTGAATCATCTCATGTATGACCACATCCTCCAACTTTTGCTGGTCCATCTCATACAGTTTGCTGAAGTTCAATGAAAAGTCATAATATGTCCGCTTCCCGTCCTTGTCTTTATTCATTTTGTATCTCAGTTGGCCGAGATAGTTCTTGGCGTGGCCGATTCTGATTCGTGGCATGGGGAGTTTGCCATCGAAGCAGAGTTCGTTGTATTTGTCAAAAATGTTCTGTATGTCTATGATAGTGATCCGCATGTGATGAAGTGGATTGTAATGCGCAAAGATAGCCAAAAAAGTTGGATATCATGCAATGAACTATCATTCCATCATGAAAAAACATGCGCGGAATAAAAAAACTGGCTTAAAATTTTGCAGTTTCAAAAATAAGCCTTACCTTTGCAACCGCAAAATCGGGATTTAGCGCAGTTGGTAGCGCACACGTCTGGGGGGCGCGAGGTCGCTGGTTCGAGTCCAGTAATCCCGACAAATTCAAATCGGAAGTGCTTGATTTTCAAGCGCTTCCTTTTTTTTAACAGGCTTTCTGCACA
>JAEEJK010000116.1 GCA_016281815.1 Prevotella sp.
AAATATTTGTCAGAAACGCCTTTTAAAAATGCAAATATTTTACTGATTATCAGTTAAATAATGTAATTAAATATTTTGATAATATTAAACAAAATGAAGGATTGAAGAGGCTGGTTTTGCAACAAAAGTGACGAAGATCCCAAAACAGAAGGTGTTTGGAAGTAAAAATCCCTGCAAGTGCTTGACTTACAGGGATTTTTCTTGAAGGGTGCCCGGTGGGACTCGAACCCACGACATTCAGAACCACAATCTGACGCTCTAACCAACTGAACTACGGGCACCATGTCACCGCTTCCTATTCGAAAGCGGATGCAAAGGTAAGATAATTCATGTAAACAGCCAAACTTTTGGCGGTTTTTTTTGAACTAATCCTGATTTCTTCTCCTTTTGAAGAGTGGAAACGCTGCATTTCGCAGTCGCGTAACTTCACTTTGTTAATTTGCCGGAGCCTTCTCAGCAGGTGCGGCTGCGGGTGCGGCTGCCTTCTCTGCGGGTGCGGCTGCCTTCTCAGTAGCAGCGGGAGCGGCTTTCTGATCAGCAGGAGCCTCGCTGGCACCGAAATTCTGCTGGTTGGTCGGGTTGGTCAACGGGTTGGAGGTGGTTGTCTCAATGACATTCTGCTCGTGGATAGTGGGAGCAGCGTATGCGCAGAGCACGCTCAGCACCACCATGGCAATGGCGAGACCCCAAGTGGCTTTCTCGATGAAGTCAGTGGTCTTGCGGACACCGGCCAACTGGTTGCCGGCATTGAACTGTGACGACAAACCGCCGCCTTTGGATTCCTGAATCAGTACGATACCAATCATCAGCAAAGAGGCGATGACGATAAGGATTACGAATAAATAATACATCTCTTTTTTTCTATTTTTTATTGTTGTTGATCATCAATTTTTCCAAAAATCGAATTTGGTCTGCAAAGTAAGCACTTTTTTTTGGATAATTCAAATTTAAACGCTTAATTATTTCCAAAGCCTTGGAATATCGTCCTTGTTTGACGTAAATCCGTGCCAAAGTGGCGGTGAAGTAGCCTTCGTCGGCACCTTTGTGACCTTCTTCCGCCTGTGGGGTGTATTCCGGCGTCTCATGGAGTTGCATGCGGCCCCCTTCTTCGTTGATGAACTTGTCGATGAGTCCCTGTCCCCGCATGGGTGCCTGTTCGCTCACATTCTCAGCCTCTTCCTCGGAAGCATCCAGCAGATATGCCACATAGTCGACAGTGGCGTCGGCGGCAGTAGGCTTTCTTCTCTTTTCTTTCTTCTTTTCAGGCTGTCCGTCGTCCTGATGCATGGTGCCTAAGAAATCATCGATGAGCGACAGCGTGCGGTCGGAGTCACTGCCTGCGGTGGCTTTGGACGGCCGCTGTTTCTTGGACTTGAGTTTGTAGTGCTTGGCTTCGACGAGGTCGAAGAGCCGGGTGCGGTCGGTGATGAAGAGGGCTGCCCGTCGAAGTTCGTCATCGAACGACGACTCATGCAGCAGGTAGAGGTTCTGCAGCATCAGCAGGCGTGCGGTCTGGAAGTAAGGATGCATCGCGGTGAGTTCACGGAGTTCGTAGAGCGTCTCCTTGTTCATCCGTTCGGGGTGTCCGATGAGTTCTTTCAGATCCATATGACTTACCATTGGGCCACGGTTGCGTTGAATATTTGCTCGGTGATGTTCTTCACCATCTCGGTGACCAGTTGTTCCTGCACGGAGTTGAGTGACTGTGTGGTCTCATAACTGCTGGTGGCGGTGAACTGTTGTTCGAAGTCTTCCTTGTGGTTGACATTGTTGGTGAATCGGACATTGACCGTCATCGACAGTTCGGTCTGAGCAGAGTATCCCTCGCTCGACACGCTTTTGTTGCGCTGGGTGTATTGGGTGATTTCTCCCTCTATCTTGAGGTCGCCTCCCTTCTTTACTTGTGTCAGACGAGTATGGTTGGCAAAAATATCTTTCAACTCATTGTTGAAGATGTTCTGCATCGGTCCCCACACATAGTTGGAACGTATGGGGAAGTCGGCGATGGTAATGGTCTTCGTCTTGGTGTAGTCGATGCTGGCACCGTTGAACTTATAGGACACGGAACATGCCGACACCAATAGTGGGAGCAAAAGACATGCCAAAAAGCGGCGGTAGTTATGTGAGTCCATACTGTTTCAGTTTTCGGTAGAGCGTGCGTGATGAGATGCCCAGTTCCTGGGCGGTCTTGCTGCGGTTTCCGTTGTTGCGCTCGAGTGCCTTGATGATGACCTGCCGCTCCTGGTCGTTGAGGTTGAGGCTCTCCGGCGTGTCGGCGATTTCCTCGGCCTCGGCATCTTCCGCCTCTTGGTGGTGACTGGAATGGCTCTCGCCTATCGTGGCAGGCATATTGGTTGGAAACTGATTGCTCAGTGCCTGTGCCTGAGCCGAGATGCTGGCTGCATCATCAATCTGCTGTCGCAGACCGTTGAGTTCACGGCGCAATTCGCCCACATTGGCGCGCAGTTCGAAAAGCACCTTGTAGAGGGCCTCGCGCTCATTCTCGTAACTATGAGGGCCGGAGGCGGGGGAGATGGTGGCGGGCAGTGTGGTCTCGTGGTCATTGGGGATGAAGCGGGCGATGGTCTCTGCGTCAATCACCCGTTTCTCGCTGAGCACAGACATTTGCTCAGTGATGTTCTTGAGTTCCCTCACATTGCCCGGCCATTTATATTTGAGCATCCGTTGCTCGGCTTCTTCGGAGAGTGTGATGCGTGGCAAGCGGTATTTCTCTGCTACCTGCATGGCGAAGAGCCGGAAGAGCAGAAGAATGTCTGCTCCACGCTCTCGGAGCGGCGGCATCTGGATGGGGATGGTGTTGAGACGATAATAGAGATCCTCGCGGAAACGCCCTTCGCTGATGGCCTTGCGGATGTTGACGTTGGTGGCGGCCACGACACGGACATCGGTCTTGAGCACCTGCTGCCCACCGACACGGATATACTCGCCGCTCTCAAGCACGCGCAGCAGGCGGGCTTGGGTGGCTAATGGCAGTTCACCCACCTCGTCGAGGAAGATAGTTCCTTTGTCGGCAATACCGAAATAGCCTTTGCTCTCGCCGATGGCATCGGTGAAGGCTCCTTTCTCATGACCGAACAGTTCGCTGTCGATGGTGCCTTCGGGGATGGCTCCGCAGTTGATGGCGAAATAGTTCTTTCCCTTCCTGGCCGAGTTGTCGTGGATGAGGCGCGGGATAATCTCCTTACCCACGCCGCTTTCACCGACGATAAGCACGGAGAGGTCGGTCGGGGCTACTTGAAGAGCGATGTCCAGCGCACGGTTGAGCGCATCGCAGTTGCCCACGATGTTATACCGGTTTTTGATATCTTGAAGATCTCTTGTTCTCATTGGGGTGACAAATTTACACAATTTTTGTGGAAATGCTGCAATTTTGGCAGAAAAGTTTTGTTATTCATCTTTAATTCGGATGAGCAGCAGTCCGATGCCGGTCCAGATGAGTTCACGGATGCGTACCAGCAGCGCTACCATGATGCCGGCCTCGGTGGTGAGGCTCAGTCCGCGTGCCGACATGAGGAAGCCTCCTTCGCGCCCGCCCAGTTGCAATGGCATGAAGAAGAGCATGTTGGCGAAGAGGCTGGTGAAGGCAAGGATGAGGATGCAGTTGAGATAGTTGGCATCCGGACTGATCACGCGCAGGATGAAGTAGATTTCCAACGCGGAGACGATGCGGCATGAAAGTTCGGAGAGCACTGCCATGACAAACGTGCGTGGGTTCTGTTCGTGGAGTGCGGCTATCTGGCGGTCGATGTTGTCAAGTTGCTCGCGGTGCTTGTTGATGAACCGCTGTGCCCATGACTTGATGAACGGCAGGTGCCCGAGCAGCGTCATCGCTCTCACGGCAAGTCCCTTACGGTATCCGGAGATGAAAAACCAGATGCCCAGCAGACAGAAAGCGGTGGTGGCGGCGAGGATGACACCCATCAGCACATTGACGGGTTGGATGGCGATGTAGAGCACGACGGAGAGGAGCCAGAACCAAAAGTGGCTGAAGATGTGGGTCATGGCAAACAGGATGACCGATGCGGAGGCTCGCTCCGTACCGATCTTGGGTTTGAGCGCCATGATGCGGTAGGGCTCGCCGCCCATCAGACCTCCCGGTGTGGCGTAGTTGAGGGCGAATCCGGAGACCGTAATCTTGTAGAGCCACCAAAAGCCCACCTTGGGCTGCTTGGGCCATCCGTTGTGGATAATGATGTACCAGGAAAAGGTGTTGTGGATGTAGAGCCATGCCCACAATGCCACGACAGCGATAAACCAGTAGCCTGCCTCGCGGATATGGCGCCACGCCTCGCGGAAATCAAGTTGCCATACCATGATGGCGAGTACGGCGAGACCGAAGAGAAAGAAGGCGTTCCGGTATTTCTCTTTCATGCGTGTGGCTCGTGCTTCTTGGGGATGGCGAACCTCACCTTCTCGCTGTCGTCACGTTTCTCGTGATAGAGTTTCTTGAGCGGGTCTGCAAGTGGCTCGTCATAATCGGTGCGGTAGCGGGCGGCATCGATGGCCAGGTAGATGGCCTCACGGAGTGCCGACTCATCGGCCTCACCTTTGCCGGCAATGTCAAACCGAGGGCCGAAGTTGGGTGCTGTATGTACGATGGGAAGACCGGCGGTGAACAGCACGTGTGACTCGCCTGTCAGCATGCGGAGAGGAGTCATGACCTGGTTGTAGTAGATGGCCAGCGTCCCGTCAAAATGAGTGAATTGCTGAGTGCTGAAATATTCGTCGGCGGGGTAGGGACCATAGATGCCCACGCCGGAGTCGAGGAGTTCGGCGATGGCTGGCTTCATGATGTCCTCTTCTTCAGCGCCAGGTTGTGGGTTGGCCTGAAGCAGAGCGATGCGGGGAGTGGAGATGCGGAAGTCGCGGCGCAGACTCTCTTCGAAGATCTTCGCTTTTTGGATGATGAGATCTTTTCGGATTTCACGGAGGGCATCGCCCAGTGGCATGTTGTCAGTGAGCGATGCCATGCGCAGGTCGCCGTCGACATGGATGGTGAGTGCCTGACCGGCCTGGGCAGTGGCTTTCTCGATGGTAGTCAACTGACTGTCTGTTGCAGTACTGCCATCGGGGTTGTCATCTGCCGACAGGGTGACAAGGGCGTCGAAGAGTCCTTGGCTGAAATCGGTCAGGGCACGGTTGAGTGCCATTTGGCCTGCTTTGGCTGACTGTGGAGTTGGTGTGCCTAAGTCCACTTTGACCTCTTCGTCGAAGCAGGTCAGGATATTGAGACGGTCGGGATGGGCTTCTTCTGCCTTGCTGATGATGTTGAAGTTGGCCTGCATGCCGAGACTCTTGCGGTGGTAGGCTGCTACTTTCGGTGACCCATAGATGATGGGTGTGAAAAGTTCGAGGATGGTAGGCTCGGCGAAGGTCTTAAAGATGGTCTCGTAGCCGATGCCGTTGGTGTCGCCGTGGGTGATGGCGATGCGTATTTTCTTATCTTCCATTGTGCTATATATAAATAATGTATATTTTTTAGGAGATTGGGAGTTTAGGAGTTTAGACAATAGTCCTTTTGCGGGGGTTGCGTTAACAACGCAACATACGGAACAACTAATTACCATTCTTCACTCTTCACTCTTCATTCTTCATTCTTCATTCTTCACTCTTCATTCTTCACTCTTCACTCTTCATTCTTCACTCTTCAATATGTTTTGCTGTGCTCAGCAGGCCGCAGGCGGCATAGATGTCTTGGCCACGGGATGCCCTGATGGTGGTGAAGATGCCATGCGACGTGAGGTAGTCGCGCAGCCATTCCATTTTTTGTTCATCGGCTCCCCTGAGGTCGCTGTCAGGTATCTGATGGAATCGGATGAGGTTGATGCGGCACTCCAGTCCGCGCAGCAGGCGCACTGTCTCGCGGGCATGGCGCTCGGTGTCGTTAAGTCCGCCGAAGACGATGTATTCGAATGACAGGCGCCGCTGGTGGGAGAAATCGTATTGACGGAGCAGGTCCACCACCTCGCTGATGGGGTATCCGCGCTCGGCGGGCATGAGTTGGGCACGCTGCTCTGCGATAGGGGTGTGCAGACTGATGGCGATGTGGCACTCGCTCTCGTCGAGGAAGCGGCGCAGTTTGCCGCGGATGCCCACGCTGCTAACGGTGATGCGCTTCGGACTCCATGCCCAGGCGTATGGGGCGGTGAGAATCTCTGTAGCGCGGAGCACGGCATCGAGATTGTCCATCGGTTCGCCCTGCCCCATGAACACAATATTGGTGAGAGTGTCGCGCTCGGGCAGGGAATAAATCTGGTTGAGGATGTCACCGGCGGTGAGGTTGCCCTCAAACCCTTGTCTTCCGGTCTGGCAGAAGAGGCAGTGCATCTTGCAGCCCACTTGCGATGACACACAGAGCGTGGCGCGGTCACCGTCAGGGATATAGACCGTCTCCACCTCCTTGCCGTTGCTGGTAGGGAAGAGGTATTTCACCGTGCCGTCGACGGAGCGCTGGCAGTCGGTAGGCGGCATCAGTCCGATGTCGTATTGCTCTGCCAGCCGGGCACGGTTGGCTTTGGAGATGTTGGTCATCTCGTCAATGCCGGAGACATGGCGGCGATAGAGCCAGTCGGCCATCTGTCCGCCGGTGAAAGCGGGCATTCCCAGGTCTTTGGCTACCTGCCGCAGTTCGGCAAGGCTCATTCCCATCAGTGTTTTCTTCTGCGTTTCCATGACGGTCTTTGCACTTTGGCTGCGAAAATAGTCATTTTTTGCGAGACAGCAAAATAAATGTGTATTTTATTGTCCAATGAGTCGGACTTGTCGGACTTGTCCGGCCTTCTAAGTTGAATAACTAAAAATAAATGTTAAAAGTAGGCCTTTTGATGAAAAAACATCAACTAAAGTTTTAGATAACTAAAAACTTAGTATTATATTTGCAACAACGAAACACACTTTAGAACATGAAAAAAGAAAATAACAAGACCCTCACAAGGGCAGAGATGCAGGTGATGAATATCCTTTGGAGCATGGGTAAGGCCGCCGATGTTCATGAGGTGGTGGAGCGCTATGAGGAGCCCCGTCCTGCCTATACCACAGTGTCGACCTATATGAAGATACTGACAACTAAAGGTTTCGTAGATTACAAGAAGGGAACTGGCAAACAATACCTCTATTTCCCTGTCATCTCCCGTGCAGAATATACCAGTAGGGTGATGCGGGATGTGAAGGATAGTTTCTTTGGCGGCAGTGCCTCGTCACTGTTGCGCTTCTTTGTCGAAAACGAGCAAATCGACGAGAAGGAAATCCGTGAGTTGCTCGACTTGGTCAACCGTCAATAACCAAAGCCATGGGTGCATTCACGCTATATGCCATCAAGTCGGCCCTCTGCCTGGCCGTACTCTACCTGCCATTCACGCTGCTGCTGAGGAGGGAGACATT
>JAEEJK010000117.1 GCA_016281815.1 Prevotella sp.
AATGTCTCCCTCCTCAGCAGCAGCGTGAATGGCAGGTAGAGTACGGCCAGGCAGAGGGCCGACTTGATGGCATATAGCGTGAATGCACCCATGGCTTTGGTTATTGACGGTTGACCAAGTCGAGCAACTCACGGATTTCCTCTTCGTCGATTTGCTCGTTCTCGACAAAGAAGCGCAGCAATGACGATGCGCTGCCGCCAAAGAAACTGTCCTTCACGTCGCGCATCACTCTGCTGGTGTATTCTGCTCGTGAGATGACGGGGAAGTAGAGGTATTGTTTACCATTGCCTTTCTTATAATCTACGAAACCTTTAGTTGTCAGTATCTTCATATAGGTGGACACCGTGGTATAGGCAGGATGGGGTTCCTCATAGCGCTCCACCACCTCATGCACATCGGCGGCCTTGCCTAAACTCCAGAGGATATTCATCACCTGCATCTCCGCCCTGGTGAGGGTCTTGTTATTGTCTTTTTTCATGTTCTAAAGTGTGTTTTGTTGTGACAAATATAATACTAAGTCTTTAGTTATCTAAGACTTTAGTTGATAATTTTTCATTAAAATGCCCACATTTAACTTTTATTTTTAGTTATTCGCCAAATAAAAGCAGTTTTGTTTTTAAAAACCACAAAAACAGAACAAATATACAATTTTTTGAGGGTGGACACTTTAGTTTTATATAATTTAGGTAAAGAATGGTCAAATGTATCATGGGGACGGGGAATTTTGATACGTTTCTCATCCTTAATCTATTTCACCACATCTTCTCGTTGGGTGTGTCATGGCGGTCGTAATAGTCGGTAAGGGTGAGATGGAGACTGTCGGAGCGGAATACAATGTCGCACTTGTTCTGTGCCATAAGACGTAGGAGTTGATATAAGCATTAAATCTCAGAAAATCACCCCTTTCGGTGGAATTTTTCACGTGACTAAAATCATGGGGAACGTTTTGATTCCTTCCCATGCTTTTTCTCTATTGTCTGTCGTTCCATATCTTTCTTATTCAATAATTCCACTGTACATGTTGAGTGGCGAGCGACACAAAGCCCTCGTCGGTAAGCAACAGCACGTATAGGGGCTGATAGTGAAGTGTGCTCTCTGTATCTCAGTGTCTCTGTGTTGAAATTACCAGTGGAAGCGGAGGCCGAGGGGCAGGGTAAGCTCAAACGGGTGTTCCGTGCGGTAGGTCTTGAGGCCACTGCCATTGTTGATGAAATACTGCAGGCTGGGCTCCAAGTAGATGCCGAGATGTGGTGTGACATTGTATTGTGCTCCGAGACCGAGTGAGACAGACCACTGCACCGGCACATGGGGCGACACCTCTTTTTGGAATGTATTCGTTCCATTATAGAAATGACGCACACCGACGGTGCTGTGTATTGGGATCTCAAGCATCCCTCCCGCCGAGGAGTAGAAGCGGAGACGGGCTTTGTCATACCATGTCCATCCAAAACGGATCGGGATACCCACATAGCGCAGTTTTTGATGTTCCTGAATATTGGCGCTGCTGCTGCCGGTAGTGATGGTTGAATTCAGTTGGGTGTAACTGAGTCCTGTCTCTATGGAGGCTTTTTCTGTAATCTGGCGGCTGAGCATCATTTGCAGGGTGATGGGAAGTTGATGCTCATAACGGGCCTCCATCGCCCCATTGTTGACAGAAATGTTTTGGGAGGCGATTTTTTGCAAAGAGCGTGACTCCGAATCATTGGAGGGATTTGTGTTCAAATAGTTGAAATAGTCCTTCCAGTTGGTGAATTGTTGGGTTGAAGGAATAGGTATTACTCCCATGGAGAAGTTGTTCTCGATTGTAGCTGCCGCCATGAAATCCTCCCCACGGCCCATCTGACCATTGTATGCCAAACTGACGTTCCATTGCTGGTGGGCTTTGGTAGGATAGATAGCTATCTGGTTTCCATCAGGTTGCCAAAGTGTTGGTGGATAGATAATTGTATCCTTCAAAACTTCTTCCTCCTTGGTCTGCGCCGTCTTTGTTGGGAGGACGGTCATGCTGTCATTCACCAGACGGGGAACACTGTCGGGCAGGATTGACACCTCATTTGGATGGTGGGCTGGCTGTTGGGGAATCCATCCTGTCTTTATGCCCTTGCTCCTCCGTATGGAAGGAGAAGGAGAAGGAGACGAAGAGGAAGCCTGCGTATAAACAGGTGGTTCCTCTGGCTTTTTTGCGGAAGTGGTAATTTGCGGTTTAGAGGTGTCCTGGCTGACCACAGGTGTCTGTTCATCCGTGGAAGCCTGTTTGTGAAAGAGCCACCACACAGCCGTGGGAATAGCGACAAGCATCAGCATGAGCACCCACGACTGCCTGATGAGCATCCTCAGCATCCGTTTGGCGTTGGAGAGCCGTTTGGAAGAGGAATTGGGTGTGATGCCCAAGAGTTGGCTAATCTCCCTATGTGAGAGCCCTTCAAAAACGGACAGCCGGAATAGCCGTTGGTAGTCTTGTGGTAATTGGGATATGAAGGCTTGTATTTGATCGTAGTCTGGAACAGGTGTCTCCTCAACGCTTGGCCATCCCTCCTTGGCCATCTGTCGGAGTGCCGCCTGTTCTTTTTTAACATGAAGTTGGTAGTGGTGCCCCACATTTTTTACTATAGCCGTCATCCACGGCTCCGGCTTGTCTGTCTGCTCCAGTTTATCGAGGGAGGTGAGAATGACGACAAAGGCATCGTGAAGCAGGTCCTCCGCCACAACATCCTCTTTCGCATAATGCTTACATATATTCAGGAGTTTTGGTCTATATTGCTGATAAAGCAGATCCAAGGCCTGGCGTTCACCTGCCTTGCACCTGCTAATCAGTTCTGTTGTTTCCGGATCCATACTTACTTAAAGCCTCAATTATGGAAATGTCATTGCAAATGTACTTATAATCTGCATGACAAGCAAAAATGAGGCCCATCTTCTTCATAACATTTAGTTTTATAATATCCTTATAAACTTCAATGCACTATATCTAAATGGAATGCCATCAACAGTTATAAACAATATATTTTTACCTATAGCACAGAGATACAAAAGGGGAACTATTTTATTATTATCAGTAAAAGATATTTTCGTTTCGATCAATTCTTCCTTTTCATTATATGTCCAGCCGCCATCGAAATTATAACTTTCAGTATACGAGGATTTGCTACCATCTTCTCCATGCATAACATTATAAAAGCTCACTTTTCCGTCGGTTCTAAACACATAGTAGATTTCCTCCGAAGATTTATCATCATATCCATCAGACATTAGTTTCCAAATTCCCACGATTCTCCTTCGAGGATCTTTTGATGATATATCGACATCAGAAGAATACTTCCCGTCATCATCGGAAAAGATTATTCCATTATCGCTGCTGCACGACACAAGCATTCCTGTCATGAGACATGCTAAGAAAAATAACTTTTTCATAATTCAATTTATTTGGTTGTCAAATCATTTGCTCTTTGTATTTATATAGTGTCCCAAGAAGTGAAAATATGCCGTGGAAGTGCATAAAATTTATAATTCATTAACATATATTAATATTTCCAAACAAAAGGTGTGTTGTATCGTTACTGGTTGTGTGTTTACTTATTTGAATAGTTGAGAAATACAACACAGAGGTACAGAGATACAGAGAAAAAACTATGTAACTCTGTGCCTTTGTGTTGAAATTACCAGTGGAGACGGAGGCCGAGAGGCAGGGTGAATTCAAAGGGGTGCTCCGTGCGGTAGGTTTTGAGGTCACTGCCATTGTTGATGAAATACTGCAGGCTGGGCTCCAAATAGATGCCGAGATGTGGTGTGACGTTGTATTGTGCTCCGAGACCAAGTGAGACAGACCACTGCACCGGCACATGAGGCGACACCTCTTTCTGGAATGTATTCGTCCCATTATAGAAATGACGCACACCGACGGTGCTGTGAATTGGCATCTCAAGCATCCCTCCCGCCGAGGAGTAGAAGCGGAGACGGGCTTTGTCATACCATGTCCATCCAAAACGGATCGGGATACCCACATAGCACAGTTTTTGATGTTCCTGAATATTGGCGCTGCTGCTGCCGGTAGTGATGGTTGAATTCAGTTGGGTGTAACTGAGTCCTGTCTCTATGGAGGCTTTTTCTGAAATCTGGCGGCTGAGCATCAGTTGCAGGGTGATAGGAAGTTGATGCTCATAGCGGGCCTCCATCGCTCCATTGTTGACATCAATGTTTTGGGAGGCAATGCGTATCAGTGACCGCGTCTCCTCGTCTCTGCCATCAGGGAATGAGTTCTTCAGGTAGTTGCAGTAGTCTGCCCAGTTGCTGAATTGATGATAGGATTTATTGCTAAAAGCCTCATGGAAATCACTATAGTTGATGGTGGATGCCGCCATGAAGTCATCGCCACGCGCAGCCTGACCGTTGTAGGCCAGACTGATGTTCCATGAGCGGTTTTCTTTGGTGGGCTGATTAGCCATCTGGTCTCCGTCGAACTGCCATGGTGTTGGCTGCTCAACGACGGTGTCCTTCTGCTGTTTCTGTTCCTTCTCCTCTTTCGTCTTTGCAGTGAGGGTTGGATCCATCTTCATGCTGTCGGCCTGCAGGAAAGGAATGCTGTCAGCGACGGCAACGGTACCGTTCTGGGTATATGTAGCCTGTGAGGTGGCCTTCCCGGACGTTTGTTTATGAGCATGCTGCCGTGACGGCGCGAAAGAGCCGGATGGAGAATGGGCATAATGGGATGATGGTGTAGGCTCATCCATGGAATGTGAGGGTGCTTGCTCAGGGACGGTCTTACTGATCGCATCATGATGCTCCTCTGTGGGAGTCTGTTTGCGGGCAAACCACCATACAGCCGTGGGAATGGTTATGGCCAGCAGCATGAGTACCCACGACTGTCTGATGAGCAGCCTCAGCATGCTTTTGGCGCGTGTGAGTTGCGATGAGGAGGTATGGGGGGCAATGCCTAACAACTGGCTGATTTCCTGATGTGTGAGGTCTTCGAAGACCGACAGTCGGAAAACCTTTTGGTAGCCTTGCGGCAGTTGGGATATGAGACTTTGTATTTGGTCGTAGTCAGGAGCCAAGTATTCCACCTTGTCCTGGCGGTTCTCCTTAGCCATCTGCCGTAGTGCTGTTTGCTCACGCGTGACATACTGGCTGTAGTGGTAGCCCACGTTCCGAACAATGGCTGTCATCCACGATTCGGGATTGTCTGTCTGCTTCAGTTGGTCAAGTGACGTGAGAATGACGACGAAGGCATCGTGCAGCAGATCCTCCGCCACACTGTCCTCCTTAGTATAGTGCTTACAGACGTTCAGTAGTCCGGGCCTATATCGCTGATAAAGCAGGTCCAGGGCCTGGCGTTCGCCAGCCTTGCACCTGCTGATCAGTTCTGATGTTACCGGCTCCATGCTTACTTCAAGCCTCAATTATGGAAATGCCATTGCAAATGTACATATCAACTGAATAACAAGCAAAAATGAGACAGACTATTATGGTTATTCAATTTTAAATGATTTATTGCAGGTGACAGTTTTCTTCTTGTCCAATCTGATTGAAAATTTCGAATAGTATTCTCCTTTAGGGAGTGGTCTATATTTTTCAGTAAAGAAATGAAAATATGGTAGTTGACCACAGGGCAGTTCTGAATCAGGATTGTTAATCCATGGGCAGAGAGTAGTAAAAGTATATTTTGGGGGAAATCTCATTGGACCTAATATAGCTGGAAGCCATAATTCGTCAAAAGGATGTCCAAAGTCTTCCCCTTTGGAAGAATAGACATGGAAGATATCATCATTAAAAAACATGTCAATCAAATTAGACAAAAGTGCCTCCTCTTCTGAATGATTGGTTATATCTAATCTAAAGATGATGTTTTCTCCTTCTTTAAAGGAAGATTTCTCAACCCCGCTTTCATCTTGAAGCGTGAAATAGACAGAAATAGAACTATCATCACCGCTGCACGCAGTCATACCAAGCATCAGCATCGTGATGGCAGCCATCAGAATAGGCAATTTAATCAGTTTCATATTTTTTTAATTCTATTTTGTAGCAAGTATGGTGGTATCCTGTATCACCAATTCTACTCACCCATGAACTTTCCTATGAAGAGGATGACACCAGATGATGCCTCTCGGATGACATAGACAAAGGGACGGTTGGCGTGGAAAGTGGCTTTGGGGTTGGGGCGTACATCAGAACCTAAAGACTCCTCCCGCGCTCCTGCCACAGTCACGGCAGCGGCCTCTGAGCCTTCCTCATTCACCTTGATTTTGGCCTTCTGGCGCATCATGGAAATATATACAGGCAATTCACACATGTTGCATATTTCCTCACAAAAAGAGTCGAAAGCGAGTTGGATACCCATCTTCTTCAGCAGGGTAATCAGACCACTTTCCTGGGGAACATCGGTGTCTTTTCTTGCAAGGTCTTCAGTGTCGGACATTGTCTCAAAGCGAGGCAGTTTCAGGTCTACCTCATAGGGAACGTAATAGCCACTCTCCGGATCGCCTTCTGTTTTGTAATATACTGTTCCTGCCAGGTAGTTGATGACATCGTCTGTGGTCTTGCCTTCCTTCGGCAGCATCACCGTCATGTTCCAATAGTCATCTCCGTAGGGCATCATGATGGCCGTATAAGTGTCATTCTCTTTATAGTTGATGAGCACATTCTGATGCATCATCGGCAGGTCGATGCTGCCTTTCTCTGTTGTGAAGGTCTCTGTCTTGGTGTTCTTGGGGTCGAACTTCGATGCCCAGTCCGCCTTGAAATAGATGGCATTGAGCAGATAGGATGCCATGTCGGGGTCCACCCCGTCGAGGATGGTGGGAATCATACCATTGGTCTTGTCATCACACCAGCCGTTGATATGGCCGAGGGTTTCTGGCGAGGAGAAGTCGAGCGTTTCTGCCTGGGCATCATAATACTCCTGCATGTCCTTTTGGAACTGCTCTTTCAAACGGTAGTGCTTATTCACAAAAATGGCGTTGGCAATGTTCAGCGTCACTTTCTTGTCCACCTTGGGGATGTTGTCAATCAGGTTCTTGCAGTAGTCGTTCACTGCCTGTATGCCGCCCTCGTGGAAGCCCAACGTCTGCTCCAGTTCCCGCTCCGTCTGGCCCGTTGCGGCATCATTCACCATCCCCAGCACATATGTGATGCTCAGCGGCGAGTAGATGAAACTCTTTCCAGAGACATCGGTCTCGTTCACCGTCTTTAGGAAACGGAGCGTGAAGCCGTTGTTGTCGTTGGCAAATTGTCTCTGCTCTTGTGTCAACATGATCGGGCGTGCTTCCCCGAGCATGTTCACCGCCATCTTTGCTTCCCCAATTTCATCGGCTTGATCCGAGGAACATGAAAACAGCATGCCGCCAGTGACCATCACAATCAGAATTGATAATACTTGTCTTTTCATTCGAGAATACATTTTAACGTTTCACATTCGTTCAGTTTCCACTAATAGAAGTGGCTTTCTACGTTTATAGTGTCAAAAGATGGCAAAAGACTGCATGGAGGACATTCGTATTTATGCTTTATTAACAGGTTGTCGTATAATTGTAAATATTGGTTAATCGGCTTCTGAATAAAGGGATTTGGTTTTGCGACTACAAATATACATATTATTTCTTCATTGACAATGAATTGGCCGATTATTTAGACACGAAAAACCTTTTCCTTTTAAAGAGGCCTTCGGACGCGATACATCGCGTCCCTACTGCATATTCATTGGCAGATTGCTTGTATAATCAGATTTTTGCTCTATCTTTGCAGAAACCTTGGGCAGGACAAGCGTCCGGCCCTTTAAAAGTAAGGAATCAATTGCATTTAATCAATACATTATCATGGAAGTTATTCAGAGTTTCACCATTGACCACACCCACCTGAAGCCAGGTATCTATGTCTCACGTGAGGACAAAGGCTTCACCACTTTTGACCTGCGCATCACGGAGCCCAACAAAGAGCCCGCCGTGGCACCAGCAGCGATGCACAGTCTGGAACATCTGATGGCCACATGGTTTCGCAATTCCAAGGCGAAGGACGACGTGGTATATGTAGGTCCCATGGGCTGCCTCACAGGCATGTATATCATCATGACAGGCGCATACACCGTGGAAGACATGCGGCAACTCACCATCGAATGCTTGAAATGGATCCTCACGCAGAGTGAAGTACCCGCCACACGCCCGGAAGCCTGCGGCAACTACTTGCTCCACGATCTGCCGATGTGCAAGTGGGAAAGCGCCCGCTACCTGGACCGCTTGGAGCACGATTTCCACTGCGAATACACCCAACTGCAGATCACTCTCGATGACGGGAAGGTGTTTGCCGATGCATAAATGCCTTTCGTCGTATCAGAATATTGAAAAGATCAACGCCCCCTGCCCCCTCTAATCTAAGAGGGGGAATTGGTTACTCCTGCAAGGATGGAGTAGATAATGGGATCAACGCCCCCTGCCCCCTCTAATCTTAGAGGGGGAATTGGTTACTCCTGCAAGAATGGAGTAGATAATGGAATCAACGCCCCCTGCCCCCTCTAATCTAAGAGGGGGAACTGGTTACTCCTGCAAGAATGGAGTAGATAATGGAATCAACGCCCCCTGCCCCCTCTAATCTTAGAGGGGGAACTGGTCACTCCTACGAGGTTGGAGTAGATAATGGGGAGTTGATTGCCTCCGCTAATGATAATGACTAAGCGTGACCACCAAGAACACACAGGGGCAGGACCTCTGCCAGCGGAATCATGACGAAGTCACGCTGATGCATGAGGGGATGCGGGATTTTTAGGTTGGGATAGTCGATGCGGAGGTCGTCGTAAAGCAGGATATCGATGTCGATGACGCGGTCGTGGTAAACGCCATTGGCAGATTTCTGCGTCCGCCCCATTTCACGCTCGATGGCCTGTGTCTCTTTCAACAAGCGTAATGGTGAAAGAGACGTCTCACAAGCCACCACCGCATTGACGAAATGGTTGTCGGACTCAAACCCCCAGGGCTCGGAAACATAAAAGGCCGATTGGCGCACGACGGTGCCAATCAGCCTTTCAATTTTTTGTATGGCCACACGGAGATGTTCCTCCCTGTCGCCCAAGTTGGAGCCAAGCCCCAGATAGACGAGATGTGTGTCAGTCATCCAGGATGAGCATTGCGTCGCCGTAGCAACCAAACCGATAGCCATTGTCAATGGCCTTCTGATATGCCTCCATCACAAGGTCGTAGCCACCAAAGGCACAGGTGGACATCAGCAGTGTGGAATAGGGATGATAGAAGTTGGCAATCATGGCGTCGGCGAGGTTGAACTCGTAGGGAGGGAAGATGAACTTGTTGGTCCATCCCTCATATTCCTTGAGCAGTCCGTCGGTGCCCACCGCCGTCTCCGTAGCCTTGATGACACTGGTGCCCACCGCCACGATATGCTTGCCATTCTGTTTGGCGGCATTCACGGTGTCGCAGGCCTCACGCTCGACGAACATCTGCTCTGAGTCCATCTTGTGTTTGGTGAGGTCCTCCACCTCAATAGTGTGGAAACTGCCAAGAGCGCAGTGCATGGTGATGAAAGCGAACTCAATGCCCTTGATCTCCATCCGCTTCATCAGTTCACGGCTGAAATGCAGACCTGAAGCAGGAGCAGTGACCGCACCCTCGTTTTTGGCAAAGATGCACTGGAAATCATCCATATCCTCGGGCAGCACCGGACGGTCTTTCACCCTGACGGTCTTCATCTTGCCCGGTTCCTTCTCATCAGGCACCTCCTGCTCCGACTCATGGTCGATGATGTAGTGAGGCAACGGAGCAGAACCCAGTTCATAGAGTTCGCGCTTGAACTGGTCGTGAGGGCAGTCATAGAGGAAGCGCAGGGTGCGTCCGCGGCTGGTGGTGTTGTCGATGACCTCAGCCACCATGGTCCCGCTGTCATCAAAGAACAGTTTGTTGCCAATCCTGATCTTGCGGGCCGGCTCCACCAGCACGTCCCACAGCCTCAGGCTCTCATTGAGTTCACGCAGCAGAAACACCTCAATCTTGGCATCCGTTTTCTCCTTCGTGCCATAGAGCCTTGCCGGGAACACCTTGGTGTCGTTGAACACGAACACGTCACCCTCGTCGAAGTACTCAATCAGATGGCGGAACTCGATAAACTCAGGCGTTCCGTCCTCCTTCATGATAGGCTCACCATTCTCGTCGGTACGGAACATATCGATCCTGTTGGACTTGCGGTGAACGACCATCATCCTGCACTCATCCCGGTGAAAAGTCGGATAGAGTGCGATCTGCTCCTCAGGGAGTTTGAACTTAAACTGTGATAATTTCATCTATATAGACTCCTAATTTAATTTTTTCAATCTTGAGACATGGCCTCTTCGAGCCATTGTGGGAATTCGTCAAAACCGACCGCTTCGCTGACCTGATACTTTCCCACCCTTGTTCGCCGCAGTGATGTGAGGAAAGCCCCGCTGCCCAGTGCCTGTCCGATGTCACGGGCGAGAGCCCTGATATAGGTGCCCTTGCCACAGACCACCCGGATGGTGAGCGTCATCTTCTCTGGGCAGAAGTCAAGCAGTTCTATCTCATCGATATGCAGCGGTTTGGCTTTCAACTGCACCTCGCGCCCCTTCCGCATCAGCAGGTAAGCCCTTTTCCCATCCACCTTGCAGGCGGAGAATTCTGGCGGCACCTGCATGATGTCGCCCACAAACTGCGTGAGCGTCTCCTCCACCAACTGCCGGGTGATGTGCTTGGTGGGATAGGTGAAGTTGACCGTGTGCTCCCTGTCATAACTGGCCGTTGTAGCCCCCAGTTGCAGTCCGGCCACATACTCCTTGGTATCTGCCTGCAGTTTGTCTATCTGCTTGGTCGCTTTCCCCGTGCAGAGCAGCAGCACGCCCGTCGCCAGGGGGTCGAGCGTACCTGCATGACCTATTTTCACCCGCTTCACGCCCAGCCGGCGTGAGAGGACATATCTGATATGTGCCAATGCCCCGAAACTCGACATCCGGTAGGGTTTGTCGATGGGAATGATGACTCCCTCGTTGAAATCCATCAGTCGACCATTGCCAATGAGTGACCAGCCAGGAGCAGGGCGATGATGATGCCGCCCACGATGATCCTGTAGATACCGAAAGCCTTGAACCCATATTTGGTGAGGAAGGCCACGAACCACTTCATGGCCAGCAGGGCAACGATGAAGGCCACCACACAGCCCAGGATGAGCATGGCAACATTATGCGAGGTCGCCCATGCCGTATCTTCCTTGAAGAGGTCGAGGAGGTCGAGCAAAGTGGCGCCCGCCATGGTGGGCACTGCCAGGAAGAACGAGAACTCAGCGGCACTCTTGCGGGTAAGCCCCTGCGTCATGCCACCGACGATGGTCGCCATGGAGCGCGACACACCGGGAATAACCGAGATGCACTGATACAAACCGATTTTGAAGGCCCTCGGCTCATTGACCTTGTTCTCCTCTTTTCCCTTGTTGAACAACTTGTCGCAGAAGAGCATGAAGATACCTCCGAGAACGAGCATCACTGCCACCACCTCCACGCTGTCGAGCAGCCAGTCGAGCAAACCCGACTTCTTGGCGAGCAGTCCGATGATCACTGCAGGAAGCACACCGATGAACAGCAGCCAGTAGAACCTGAACTTGTGTATCAGTTTTCCCCATGCGGAACTTCCCTCCGGTGCCGGTGAATGGTCAATATGGAAGAATTTCTTCCAATAGAGACACACCACGGAGAGGATGGCGCCAAACTGTATGATAAATGTGAAGGCATGGACGAAGGGGTCGCCCTGCTCTATTCCCAACAGGTTTTGTGTGATAATCATGTGTCCTGTTGAGGAGACGGGCAAAAACTCCGTCAGTCCCTCAACCACAGCGATGATAATCGTCTGTAACCAATCCATTATTTAACAATCTGATTTTCGCTATTTTTCGTTATTTCCCTTTCTTGAGCGTCATCTTTCGGCTTGTACATCACGGCCACGATCATCGAGACAAATCCGAGGAAACACACGATGGGAGCCACGACGATGCGCCTGGTGCTGAAGATTTCCGTTTTGAAAGCCGTCTCGTCGGACCCTGCCCCGCTCATGAGGATGAACCCGATGATCACAACGACCATTCCGATGGCCAGCAGGATGAAATTGACACGCCCGAAGGCCAAATTCCTTTTATCCATTCTATATAATAGGTTTCAAATCAATAATCAGATGTTGTAAAGTTCTCCGGCCTTCATCTTGAGGAAATGGTTGACGGACAGCCAGGAGCAGATGGTGGTGATGATAATGCCAGCCAAGATGACGGTGACGCCAGTGATAGCAAGCACCTGCCATGTGATGACTTCCATCACATCGGGCTGGTATCTGAAAAGTCCATACACACCCGCCCCGAGCACCACTAAGGCGATGATGCCCGCGATAAGGCCGAGCACAATGCCTTGTCTGACGAATGGTCTGCGGATGAAGCCCCAGGAGGCCCCCACCAGTTTCATGGTGTGGATATTGAAGCGACGGGAATAAATACCCAGTTTCACCGTGTTGTTGATGAGAACGATGGAAACCACCAGCAGCAGAGCAGCAAGCACCAAGAGCACAAGACTGATTTTCCGGAGCGTCTTGTTGATGCTGTCGACCAAGTCCTCAGGATAGCGGATGTCGGTCACACTGGGCATCTTGGTCAGTTCCTCCGAAATCCATTTCAGCGAGTCGTTGTTGGCGTAGTCGGCATTGAGTTGGAACTCCACCGATGCGAGATAGGGGTTGCCTCCTGTAAATTCAGTGGGGTCGGTGCCCATCGTCTTCTTCTGTTCCTCAAGAGCCTGTTCCTTGCTGATATACTGCAGGGAGTTGATATATTGCTTCGATTTCAGGTTGTCACACAATTGCTGTGCCTCACTGTCGGTAATGTCTTCACTCAACTGCATGACCACTGTCAGGTTCTCCTTGATGTAGGACGAAAGGTTGCGTGCAGTGAAAACTGTGAAGACAACCATTCCCAAAAGAATCAGCACCATTGAAGTACTGATACACAACGTAAAGACCTGCAAACCTTGGCGGTTGCGGGTTTTATTCTTCCTATTTGCCATTTTTTATGGTTGTAAAAAGCCGATAATCGTTGCAAAATTACTAAAATTTCCGCGGCATCGCAACACTTTAACGACTATTAACGCTTGGAAGTGAAAAATATTTTTTAACTTTGCTTTTTGAAATGGGGAGAAATCAAGGAGATGAAAGATGGTTTGTATAGCATACAGGAATCAACGCCCCAGACTTGCTGGTATCAACGCCCCCCAACCCCCTCTAATCTTAGAGGGGGACTAGTTACCACTGCAAAACTATAAACTAAAAGGCTGAAACCATTAACCTCTAACCTCAAACATCAAACCTCTCAATAATGAGCACCATTATATACACCTCACCTATCTTTGGGCCTGTACACAGCAGACGGCTCGGACTGTCATTAGGCATCAACCTCATGCCCGGCGACGGGAAGATTTGTACTTTTGACTGCATTTATTGCGAATGCGGTTTCAACGGCGACCATCGCCCACGTCTCCCCCGCCCCACCCGTGAAGAGGTGGATACCCGACTGAGGGAAGTTCTGACACGGATGGCCTCCGATGGTCAGCATCCCGACGTACTTACCTTTGCCGGCAACGGCGAACCGACCGCCCATCCTGAGTTTGCCGCCATCATCCGCGACACCATCTCCTTGCGCGACGAACTGGCCCCGCAGGCCAAGGTCTCGGTGCTGAGCAACTCCACCTTCATCCATCGAGAGGAAGTGCGAGAGGCCCTGATGCTTGTGGACAACAACATCCTCAAACTCGACACCATCGACCCCGAATATATCCGCCGCGTGGACCGTCCCACCAACCCATGCTACGATGTCGCCCGCATCATCACCGACATGGAGAAGTTCAATGGCCATATCGTCATCCAGTCCATATTTATGAAAGGTGTATCCAACGGCTTCGACACCGACAACACCGGTGACGCTTATGTGCTCCCCTGGCTCGCCGCCATCCAGCGCATTCAACCGCGGGAGGTGATGGTCTACACCATCGACCGCGAGACACCCGACCATAGCCTGCAGAAAGCCACCCATGAGGAACTGGACCGCATCTGCCAACTGGTGCGGGATTCCGGCATCCCATGCTCGGCTTCTTACTGACCCATCCATCTGTCAACCATCAAACTCCAAATATATGAAAAACCCACTGAGCGAGAAGAACATCCGCATCGACTACATGCCGTGCATCAACTATGCCATCAGCGCAAGCGGCAGGAAGTACATCAGCAATTTCGAACTGCACAATGAAGAATCGGAAGACTGGCGCGAACTGACGCTGACCATCAGCGGCGACCTGCTCACTCCCTCTGAGTGCCGACTCGATCTCATCCCCGCCGGACAGACCGTGAGCATCGCCGACATCAACATCGAACCCGACATTGACAAACTGCGCGGTATCACCGAAAGCACGGAGACACAGTTCACGCTGAGCATACAGGCAGGCGGCGAAGAGGTGTACAACCACACCTACCCCATCCACCTGATGGCATTCGACCAATGGCCCGGCTCCGATGTCATGCCCGAACTGCTCTCGGCCTTTGTCACCCCCAACGCCTCCTGTCTTGCCCAGATGAACCTCAACACAGCGAGCATCCTGGAGGAACTGACCGGGTCGTCGGCACTGAACAGTTACCAGACCAAGGACCCCAACCGCGTGAGAAAGATGGTGGCAGCCGTGTATGAAGCCCTGCACGCGCAAGGCTTTGTCTATATCACCGCGCCCCAGAGTTTTGAGACCAAAGGACAGCGCATCCGCACGGCTGACCAACTGCTCACTCAGAAACAAGGCAACTGCGCCGACCTGTCCGTCCTCTTCGCCTCCTGTCTGGAAAGCATCGGCCTCCATCCCCTGCTGCTCCTCAGCAAAGGCCACATGTTCATCGGGTGCTGGCTGGAGGACAAATACTATCCCCAGCAACTGTGCGATGACGTGAGTTTCATCTCCAAATCCATCGCCGACGGCATCAGCGAGATGGTCGTCGTCGAGTCCACCATGCTCGCTCAGAAAAACGCATCCTTTGAGACAGCGGTAAAATCCGCGGAAGACCATATCCGTCTCACTCCCGACGACTTCATCATGGCAGTAGATGTATTCCGCTGCCGCCTCCTCGGAGTCCGCCCCCTGCCGTTGGTGGCAGGTCAGGAAGCCGAGTTGGAAGGTGCCGACAACGGCAGCGCCACCGGTGCCGTGCGCGACGTGCGGCAGTTTGACATTGGCGGTGAGTCTGGCCGCCAGGTCACACGCCAGCAGATTTGGGAGCGCAAACTGCTCGACTTCTCGCTGCGCAACAACCTGCTCAACATCCGCATCGGCAAGAATGTGGTGCCGTTTGTGTCGTTCAACATCAACACGTTGGAAGACAAACTTCAGGACAATACTGACTTCAAGATGCTCCCTCTCCCCTTGAAAGAGCATCTCTCACCCGACAGCGACGGCATCTACCACTCCATGGCCTTCCGCGACAAGTTAGAGAACATCGTTCTGGAGGGCATTAAAAACGAGCAGATCTACTCCTATCTCGATGAGGACGACCTGCGCAACGCCCTCAAAGGACTGTTCCGTTCCTCACGCACCGCCCTTGAGGAGAATGGCGCCAACACCCTCTACTTGGTCTTCGGCATGCTGAAATGGTATGAGACCGATGTGAGCGTGAAGCCCCGTTATGCCCCGCTCATCCTCGAACCCGTCGATATTGTCCGCAAGAGCGGCAACAACTATGTGCTCAGACTCCGCGAGGACGAGATTACCTTCAACACCACATTGGTGGAGATGATGCGTCAGCAGTATGAGGTCAACATCACCGGTATCAACCCGCTGCCTACCGACGAGAGCGGCATCGATGTGGGCAAGGTGTTCGCCCTTGTCCGCAATGCCATCAAAGACCAGGCCCGATGGGACATCGTCGAGGAAAACTTACTCGGTCTCTTCTCTTTCAGCAAGTTTGTGATGTGGAACGACATCCATAACAATTCCGACAAACTGCGTGAGAATCCCATCATCGAGAGCCTTCTCCAGAACCGGCTCGTCGGCATCGAACCTGCCACGGGCACCGATGTGCGCCATTTTGACAGCACCATGCCGCCCAACAGTTTCGCCATCCCCGTCGACGTGGACTCCTCACAGTTGGAGGCCGTCATCGAGTCGGGCGAGGGCCGCAGTTTCATCCTTTACGGTCCTCCGGGCACCGGCAAGAGCCAGACCATCACCAACATGATCGCCAACGCGCTCTTCCACGACCGCCGCGTGCTCTTCGTGGCAGAGAAGATGGCGGCCCTTGAGGTGGTGCAGAAACGTCTTGCCAAAATCGGCCTCGACCCATTCTGCCTGGAGATGCACTCCAACAAGATGACAAAGACCCACCTGCTGCAACAGTTGCAACAGGCCATCGACCTCACCCGCCTCAAGTCGCCCGAGGAATATGAGCACGAGTCACAGGCACTCTTCTCCCAGCGCCAGCACCTCATCCAGTATGTCAACCTGCTGCATGAGCGCCAACCGTCGGGACTGTCGCTGCACGACTATATCTCGCGATACACGGCCATAGACAGCGAGGACGCCATCATGCCCTCCGAACCATTCGTCCAAGGCATCACCACCGAGCGCATCGACAGCGCTGCGGCGGCCATCGAGGAACTGGGTGCCGTGTTCCGGCTCACCGGCCATCCCTGCCAGAGCAAACTCTTCGGACTGTATGTTCACGACACCAACGACATCGAGAACCGCGGCAATGCGTTCCTGCGCAGACTGCTCGAACTGATGCCCAATGCACTGACCGTCATCCGAGACCTCTCACGCGCCAACGGCATCAACATCCCCGAGAGCCTCTTTGGCAGCCAGTGGGCGGAGCGTCTTTCCCAGGCACTCTCCGGAGCCACGGTGGTCAATGCCCAACTCATCGGTGCCGCCACCGACAAGGAGCGCCGCGCGTTCTGGAACCAACAGATCAACACCGGTCAGCAACTCGCCAAGGCCCGTCAGGCACTGATTGCAAAATACAAGCCAGAGATTCTCGGCATCGACTTGGTGGACCTGAAGCGCAACTGGACGGAAGCCAACGACAAGTGGATGGTGTCCAAGTACTTCGCCAAGAAGAATGTGGAGAAATTCGTCAATGGCTACCGCCGCAGCGGTACCTCCGACAGCATCGACCAACTCATCAGCGAGTTGGAGGCATACCATGACCTCGACACCCAACTCGCCCAAGGCAGGGAGAATCCTGAGACGGTGTTCGGTCAGATCGGACAGAAAGGCCATGAGCAATGGGGCCGCATGAGTCAGGTCCTTGACCAGGCAGCCGCCATCCATCAACTGTTTTCCGAGAGCGGCATCAGCGTCGACTACGACAGATTGTCGATTGATGCGACCAAAGGGGTCAATACCGCTCCGGCCAGGGAGTTGAACGAACTGATCCGCAGTTCTGCCTCATTCATCACCGTCAATGCCAAACTCAGCCTGAGCGACATCATACAGAAAGCCAATGTATGGGTGATGAACATCGGTCATCTGCGCAACTGGTCACAGTGGTGCCTCAGGCGCAAGAAACTGATCGCTGAGAACCTGAAACCTGTTGTCGATTACATCGAGGAAGGCCATACGGTGATTGAGGCCAGCGATGCCATGCAGCGCGGACTGTACAAGAAACTGGCGATGAACGTGATTGACAGCAATGAGACGCTCCGCGTGTTCAACGGCATGATTTTCGAAGATGCCATTGAGAAATACCGCGCCATTGCCAAGCAATACCAAAACCTGACGAAACGCGCCCTCTACTGCAAGTTGGCGTCACGCATCCCCTCACTGACCATCGAGGCAGCCAGCAACTCCGAGATAGGCATCCTGAAGCGCCACATTGCCTCTGGCGGCCGTGGCAGCAGCATCCGCCACATCATTGAGCAGATACCCACGCTGCTCCCGAAACTCTGTCCCTGCATGCTGATGAGTCCTATCTCCGTGGCACAGTTCATCGACCTCAACCAGGACAAGTTCGACATCGTTGTTTTCGACGAGGCCTCACAGATGCCCACCAGCGAGGCAGTGGGTGCCATCGCCCGCGGCAAGGCCCTGATCGTGGTGGGTGACCCGAAGCAGATGCCGCCGACCAGTTTCTTCACCACCACCGCCGTGGATGAGAGCGAGGCCGACGTGGACGACATGGAGAGCATCCTCGACGACTGCATCACCCTGTCGTTCCCGGAGCATTACCTCACCTGGCACTACCGCAGCCGCCACGAGAGCCTCATTGCATTCAGCAACTCCCAGTACTACGACGGCAAACTCTACACCTTCCCGTCTGTCGACGACCGTGCCTCGAAGGTAACGTTCGTCCCCATCGAGGGCACCTACGACTATGGCAAGTCACGCCGCAACCGCGCTGAGGCCGAGGCCATCGTCAACGAGGTGGTCCGCCGTCTGAATGACCCGAAGTTGTCAAAACTGAGCATCGGCATCGTATCCTTCAGCAAGACCCAACAGGACCTCATCGAAGACATCCTAGTAGACGAACTGAGCAAGCATCCCAAACTGGAACGGCTTGCCTACGACTGCGAGGAACCTATATTTGTAAAGAACCTAGAGAATGTGCAAGGCGACGAGCGCGATGTCATTCTCTTCTCCGTGGGCTACGGTCCGGACAAGAGCGGTAAGGTGTCGATGAACTTCGGTCCGCTCAACAACGCTGGTGGCGAGCGACGCCTGAACGTGGCAGTCAGCCGTGCCCGCAACGAGATGATGGTCTTCTCGACTTTGCAGCCTGAGCAGATTGACCTCAACCGCAGCCGTGCACGCGGTGTGGAGGGTCTGAAACGATTTTTGGAGTTTGCCAAGAACGGCCGCATGCCCGTCATTTCCTCTCAGATTGAGACGCAGACCGACACCTCGGTCATCGACTCCATCGCCGATGAGATCCGCCAACATGGCTATGAGGTCGACACCCTTGTGGGACGCTCCCATTTCAAGATCGACCTGGCTGTCATCGACCCTGCCGACTCCGCCAACTACCTGCTCGGCATCCTCTGCGACGGTGCCAACTATTACGCCACCCCCACCCAGCGCGACCGTGAGATCTGTCAGCCCGGCGTGCTCCAGGGTCTGGGCTGGAACCTGATGCGTGTGTGGTCTGCCGACTGGTTCCTCAGCAAGGAGCAAGTGACCGACCGCATCATTGAGCGCATCGAGCAACTCTTAGCCGCCAAGGACGCGCCGAAGGAAGCCCCCTTGGAGGCTTTCGTCGCCACACCGCCAGTCAGCAAAGCACCGACGGACAAAGGCACAGCCGCCCCGTCACGCTCCGAACGTCTCTCTGACATTCCCTTTGAGGTGGATGAGAGCGACATCATCGAACTGACCAACGACAAGGAGAAGCCCTATGAGGAGGCGCAGATCGCACAGCGCTTCCAGGGCACCACCAGTCCCAACGTACTGGCATTGCAGCGCCGCAATGTGGAGAGCGACATCCTCACCATCATCCGCAAAGAGCAACCTGTCACGCTGGGCACTCTGCGCAAGCGCATCATGTGGATATACAACCAGCCCCGTATCTCCGACCGTCTGACGCACTGCCTCTCCAAAGGAGTTGAGAAGGCGTATGTCGACCCTCTGTCCTCACCCGATAACCCCACCTTCTGGGAGAATGTGACAACTGCCAAGGCTTACGACACCTACCGCAAGGCCAATGGCCGCAGCATCGAGGACATCCCCTTGGTCGAGGTGGTCAATGTGGTAAAAATGGCCATGAGCCAGCAACTCACCGCCCCCGTAGAGGAGTTGCTGCGCCAAATTGCCCGCCTGCTTGGTTTCGCCCGCCGCACCCCCAAGACCGACGATGCCGTCATGTCGGCAGTCAGTTATCTGGAGCGACAAGGCTGGCTCACCAACCAAAGTGGAACGGTGGCGGTTGTTAGTTCATAGTTCATAGTGCATAGTGCATAGTTATAATAATGGGGGACTTGCAGCAGCAAGTCCCCCATTATTATTGTCATTCCATTGAATGATCCTAGGAAGGCGTCCCCTCCCATTTGGGGAGGTTCAGAAAGAGGTTATATCTTCGTGATAATTCCCCTTTGAGTCTCAGAGATGAAATTCACGAGGTTTTGTATCTCCGGACTATCGGGCACCTGCTCCTTCACCTGCATGACGGCATCGAAGACGCTGGTCTGGCCGTGGAAGATGAGGCGGTAGGCATTGGCGATGTGCTTCTGAGTCTTATCCGAAACCCCATGCATGCTGAGAACGGTGGTGTTGATGCCATGGTACTTCACCGGTGAGCCACCGGCGATGATATAAGGCGGAACATCCTTTGAGAATGTCGTTCCGGCCTGAACCATCGCTCCCTTGCCAACCCTTGTGCCGGCATTCTCGATCACGCTGGTGGAGAAGATGGCGAAATCGCTGATGACACAGTCGCCGGCTATCTTGGTACCATATCCGAAGACACAGTCATTGCCGATTTTCGTGTCATGCGAGATATGCACACCCTCCATGAGGAAGTTGTTGTCGCCGATGATGGTCTGGCATCCTTTGTGCGTTGCGCGGTTGATGACCACATTCTCGCGGATGATGTTGTTGTTGCCGATGATGCACTCACTCTTTTCACCCACAAATTCAAAGTCTTGTGGCAGGGCGGCAATCACCGACCCCTGGTGGATTTTGTTGTTGTTGCCCACCCTTGCACCGTTGAGGATGCTCGTGAAAGGGAAGATGATGCAGTTGTCACCGATTTCCACATCCCCCTCGATATACACGAAGGGGAATATCTTACAATTGTTACCGATTTTCGCCCTGGGGTCGATTTCGGCTCTTGGACTGATATCACTTGGCATAGTCAATGATGTTTTAGGTTTATTTTCCGCCTCCTCCGAGAGCCTGGTACAGGCTGACCACCGCCTGCATCTTGTAGAATTCGTCGGTGACTTTGGTGAGTTGTGCGTTAAGGAGCGACTGCTGAGCAGTGATCACCTCAAGGTATGAACTGGAAGAGTTTTTGAAGAGCATCCGTGTGTGCTCCACATTCTTGGTGAGGGTCTCCACACGCTTGGCCTCGAGTTTTGCTTTCTCATCCGAAGCATTGTAGAGCACGAGGGCGTCGCTCACCTCGCTGCCAGCCTTCAGCACGGCATTCTGCCATGAGTTGAAAGCCTGCTCATACTGAGCCTCAGCCACCCGGAGTCCGGCGGTAAGTTGTCCGCGCATGAAAATGGGCTGTGTGAGACTTCCCACGGCCGAGAGGAGCCATTTGCCTGGGTTGACGACGGCCCCGCCACCGCTGTTGGTAAATGTGGCTGTAGGTGTGATGGTCAGACTGGGATAGAAGCGGCTTCTGGCCGTCTCCACGCCATAGAAACACTTGGCGAGGTTCATCTCGGCATAGTGCACATCGGCTCTGTTGGCGAGCAGTTGGATGCCCACGCCGGTGCTGAACTCAGAGGGCAGGTTCTGCTCCTCGAGTTTTCCGCGCTTGATGGTCTGTGCGGGCTGTCCCATCACGAGCGAGAGCGAGTTCTCCACCTCGCGGATCTGCCGCTGCATGTCCACGGCCTGTGCCTGCACTGAGTAGTAGTTGGCCTCGGCGCTCTGCACGCTGGTCGAGCGTGCCCTTCCCAGTTCCATCTGCAGTTTCATCATGTCCCAGGTATCCTTGGTGAGCGTGGTCATGTCGTTGAGGATCTCCATCTGCTTGTCGAGCATGAGGAGGGTGTAGTACATGTTGGCCACTCCCGCCACGATGTTGGTCTGCACGACAGTCTGGTAATCCTTCGTCGCCAGCAACTGCACCTGTGCGCCACGTTTCTGCGAGAGGAGGTTGCCGAAGAGGTCGGCATTCCAACTGGCAGCGATGGGCAACTGATAAGTCTTGGTAGCCGCATTGCCATCCCATGAAGCGATGGTTCCCGACGGGGAGAAGGTGAACTGCGGCAGGAAGGCCAACCGGGCAGCCTTGAGTTGTGCCTCCGCCATGTTCACGTTGAGTGCTGCGTTGAGCAAGTCGGGATTGTTGTCGAGAGCGGTCTGGATGAGCACCTGCAACTGTGGGTCGGTGAACACACTTCTCCAAGGCAGGTTGCCGAAATTGGCCGTATCGGCCTCAGCGACAAGGGTGTCGGTCAGCGACACATTGTCGCGGATGAGTCCCGTGGTATTCACATCGGGTCTCTCGTATTTCTGGTAGAGGCCGCAGCCCGACAGGAAAGTCAGGCCGGCCGCCATCAGGATGATATTGAGTTTCTTCATATTATTCCTCCACTGTATAGTTGTTGGCATGGTTGACATACTGCTTCAATTCGGCATGAACAGCCTCGTCGACATCATCTTCGAATTTCATGGGCTTCAGTTTCTCCTGCAGCGACTGGAAGATGACAAAGAGCGTGGGCACCACAAAAATCTGCAACAGCGTACCGATGAGCATACCGCCGATGGCTGCAGCACCCAGGGTTTGGTTGCCGTTCTTTCCTACTCCCGATGCGAACATCATGGGGAGCAGACCGATGATCATGGCCAACGAGGTCATCAGGATCGGTCGCAGACGGGCTGCGGCACCAAGCACTGCCGACCATGAGATGGCCATACCCGTCTCGCGGCGCTCGAGGGCGAACTGCACGATCAGAATGGCGTTCTTGGCAAGCAGACCGATCAACATGATGAGCGAGATCTGCATGTAGATATCGTTGGAATGTCCGAACAATTGAGTGAACAGGAAGGCGCCTGCCAGTCCGAATGGTACGGAGAGGATCACCGCCAGCGGCAGGATGTAACTCTCATACTGTGCTGAAAGAATGAGGTAGATGAACACGATACAGAGGACAAAGATGAGCGCCGTGGAGTTGCTCGACTGGGCCTCCTGGCGGGTCAGTCCTGAGTAATCATAGGTATATCCTGCCGGCAGTATCTGCTCAGCCACCTGCTCCACTGCCTTGATGGCCTCACCGGTGGAGTAGCCGTCGGCCACGGTGGCCGTGACGTTGATGGCCGTAAAGAGGTTGAATCGGTTGATGTTCGACGGTCCGTAGACACGCTCGAGTTTGCAGAACTCATTGACGGGAGCCATGCCCGCCGGCGTGCGCACATAGACGCTGTTGAGACTCTCGGGCGTCATCCTGCATTCGGGCGATGCCTGCACCATCACACGATAGAGTTTTCCGTATGCATTGAAGTTGGAGGCGTAGAGACCGCCATAATAGCCCTGCAGGGTGGTGAGGACGGTCTGCGGCGAGATGCCCGCCTGCTTACACTTTGCCACATCCATGTGGATCATGTACTGCGGATAACTCGGATTGTATGATGTCTGGGCAGTCTGTATCTCAGGCCGTTTGTTGAGTTCGGCCAGGTATTCCTGAACGACGTCAAAGAACCTGAGGAGTTCACCGCCGGTACGGTCCTGCATCACGAGTGACACACCGCTGTTGGCAGAGAAGCCAGGAATCATAGGCGGTGAGAAGGCCAGGATCTGTGCATCCTTGATGGAAGCCGTCTGCTTGTAGATCATGCCGAGCACCGAATTAGCGTCATAGGGATTGACGAGGAAGCGGTAGATGCCGTCTCCCTGCCACAGTCCGGAGAGTTTCCACCAGAAACCTTTCTGGCGCTCATCAAAGGGCTTGAGTTTGATGATGAATGTGGCCTGGTCGCTGCCCGCACCTGCAATGAAGTTGTAACCCTGGATCTGCTCACGCGACTGGATGGCCGGATTGGAGGCAAGGATGGAGTCCACCTCATTGATGACCTGTCTTGTACGGGCCACTGATGTGGCGGGCGGCATCGAGATGGTGCAGAAGAGTGTTCCGGTATCCTCGTTCGGTACCAGACCAGACTTGGTGGTCTGCATGGTCACAGCCAGCACTGCGATACCGATGATCACTGCGATGCCGATGGCCAATGGTTTGCGCACCAGTTTCTCCACACGGGTCTTGTATTTGCCCAGAATCTTCTCGTAGGAAGTGTTGAAAGCGGCATGGAAGCGGTCGATGCGCGACATCTTCACCTCCTTGCCTTCCTCATCGCGGGGTTTGAGGAAGATAGCGCAGAGGGCCGGAGACAGCGTAAGGGCGTTGAGCGCCGAGATAAAGATGGACACCGCCATGGTGATACCGAACTCGCGGTAGAACGTACCTGTGGTGCCACCGATGAACGAGACGGGGATGAACACGGATGCCATCACGAGGGTGATGGAGATGATCGCGCTCGAGATCTCGTTCATGGCATCTATCGACGCGGTGAGCGAACTCTTGTAGCCCTGGTCGAGTTTGGCGTGCACCGCCTCCACCACCACGATGGCGTCATCGACCACAATGGCGATGGCGAGCAGCAAAGCCGACAGGGTGAGCAAGTTGATGGAGAATCCAAAAATCTTGAGGAAGAAGAACGTACCGATAAGCGACACCGGCACAGCGATCATCGGGATCAACGTGGAGCGGAAGTCCTGGAGGAAGATATACACCACGAGGAAGACGAGCAAGAGCGTCATCACGAGGGTGAACACCACCTCTTCGATACTGGCATAGAGGAACTCCGTGACATCATAGTTGATCTTGTAAGTCATGCCCGGAGGGAACAACTTGGCCTGCTCCTCAAGTTCTTTCTTCACATTCTTGGCAATCTCGTTGGCATTGGAACCAGCAATCTGCTGCACCATACCCATCACAGAGGGTATGTTGTTGTTCTTCATCGACACCGAATACTGCAAACCGCCGAGTTCCACCTTGGCGACATCCTTCAGTTTGACGGTGTTGCCGGCATTGTCGCTCTTGATGATGATATTGCCAAACTCCTCAGCGTTTTTCAGACGTCCGGTGTAACGCATGGCGTATTCGTAGGCCACATTAGAAAGTTCACCGAAGGCACCGGGAGCGGCCTCGACGTTCTGCTCAGCCAGCACGTTTGAGATGTCCGAAGGCATCAGGTTGTGCTGTTTCATCACCTCGGGGTCGAGCCAAATACGCATCGAGTATGTCTTCACACCCGGCGACTGGACGTCGCCCACACCTTGGATACGCTTGATGGCGGGCACGACGTTGATGTTGCTGTAGTTGGTGAGGAACTCGTCATCATAACGTCCGTCACTGGTGAGGGTGTACATCATCACCTGCGATGTCTGGCGCTTCATCACGGTGACACCGATTCGGGTCACCTCGGCAGGCATCAGTGCCAATGCCTGTTGCACGCGGTTCTGCACGTTGACGGCACACATATCTGGGTTCATGCCCTGCCGGAACAGAATGGAGAGGCTGGCCGAACCACTGGAGGCTGAAGAACTGATATAGTCCATACCCTCCACACCGTTGATACTCTCCTCAAGCGGCACGAGCACCGAGTTTTTCACTGTCTCGGCATCAGCACCAGGATAACTGGTGAACACCACGACAGTAGGCGGCGCGATATCTGGATACTGCTCGATGGGGAGCGTAGCCAGTCCGATAAAGCCCAGCAGCACAATGACGACGGAAATCACCGTCGAGAGCACCGGGCGTTTTATAAATGTTGTAAATGTCATGTTCTCTGTTGTTGATTAAACTGGAGTCTCAGAGGTGAGGCGTATGTATTATTTCTTACCGGTCATGGCATCGACAAATCCTTTTGCCGTACCGTCGGTGCCAATTTTTCCTGACTCGTCAATCTTCTTCTTGTACTGTTCCTGGGTGATGGGCACGATCTCCATGCCGTCGCTGAGTTTTGTCAGACCATTGGTGACATACTTGTCGCCTACATTCAGACCGCTTGTCACGACATAGTTGACACCGTCGTTTTGCGGGTTGACTGTGATCTCAGTGTATTTCACCTTATTGTCTGCGCCCATCACATAGACGAACTTCTTGTTCTGTACCTCTGAGACGCAACCCTGCGGGATGACGATAGCCGAACCATTCTCACGCGGTACGATGATGGAACCAGAACCGCCGCTCTTGAGCAACCGCTCGGGATTGGGGAAACGTGCGATCATTGAAACCGAACCGGTGGAGGCATCGATGACACCGCTCATCTTCACCACCTTACCTTCATAAGGATACGTGGTGCCGTCTGCCAACTTGAGTTTGACGGGAGGATAGGAGTTGACGGCTGCGGAAATGCCGCCAGAGGATTTGGTCATCTCCAACACATCCTTCTCTGTCATTGAGAAGTAGACCTCCATGGCGCTGTTGTTCGACACCGTGGTGAGCGGCTGCTGACTGGAAGCGCTCACGAGAGCACCCACCTTGAAGGGCAGGGTTCCCACCACACCATTGGACGGGCTCCTCACATAACTGAAACTGAGATTCTCCTTGGCTGAAGCAAGGCTGGCCTGTGCCTGTGCGAGACTGGCCTTGGCCTGGTTGACCTGTGCCTGAGCACTGGTATAGGTGTTTTTAGCCGACTGGAGTTCGAAATCTCCGATGACGCCATTGGCATGGAGTTGCACACTGTTGTCATACTGCAACTTGGCCGTATTGAGTTGAGCCTCAGCGGTGTTGATGACCGCCTGAGTCTGGTTGACAGCGGCCTGAGCCTGTCTGACGGCTGCCTGATAGGTCTCATTGTCTATGACGAAGAGCACCTGACCGGCACCCACCGACTGTCCCTCATGCACGTTGATACGTGTGATGAAACCAGAGATTTTAGGACGGATCTCCACATCCTGCACACCCTTGATGGTGGCCGGATAGGTGGTTTGCGACAAAGCACTTGTAGTGCCCACAGTCTCTATAGGAAACTCATTGTCTCCGAAATTGGGAGCACCACCACTTTTTCCACCACATGCCACCAGGCATGCAGCGGCTGCTACAAGCAAGAATAAATTTACACGTTTCATACCTATTTTTTTCAATAATTGAATTCTTCGGAGAAAACTCAAACGAACGATTAAGTTTTCAAGATGCAAAATTACAAAATAAAAGCCAAAATCTCTCAAAAGAGACTGCTTTAAGTGTCATTTTAACATTATTCAACGATTGAAATAGCAAATTGAAAGTAGATAATGAAGTAGTTAAAGAAGTTAAGTAGTTAAAGAAGTAAAGCCATATGACAGAAATCTCCGATTTTCAATTGTCAATCTTCAATTTTCAATCTTCAATTTTCAATTTCTTCGTTCATCGGGATTTGCAATCCAGATAGTCTGAATATTAGGATTTAAAATCCGATTTAGCGCATTGAAAATGCTGATATTAAACGCGGTCGGGTTACAAACCCGACCGAACACAGCAATCCTCAATTTTCAATCTTCAATTCTCAATCTTCAATCTTCTCGCCCCTCATTTGTTCGTATTTTTCAACAAGCATGGCTTTGAGGGCCTCAGGCTCATTCTCCACTTTTCCGTCCAGCACAGCCTCCTTGATGTAGGATTTGAGCACACCTACCTCCGGGCCTTGTTTAAGTCCGAACATTTCCATGATCTGGAGACCGTCGATGCAGGGTTGGAACAAGCGTTTGTAGTCTTTCTGCTTAAGGGCTTCTATCTTTTCCCTGACGCTGCGGAAATTATCAAGGAAACGCTGTTTCTTGGCCATGTTCTTGCTGGTGATATCCGCCTCACACAGAATCATCAGTTGGTCGATGTCATCCTCCGCGTCATTGAGCAACCTTCTCACAGCACTGTCGGTCACCTCCTCGTCAGCAATGGCAATGGGCCGCATGTGCAGGTCCACCATTTTTTGGACAAACCTCATCTTGTTGTCGAGCGGCAACTTCATCCTTTTGAAAATCTCCGGCACCATCTTGGCCCCGATGATGTTGTGGTTGTGGAAAGTCCATCCTGCGACTGGGTCCCACCGCTTGCTCTTGGGTTTGCCCACATCGTGCATCAGTGCCGCCCAACGGAGCCAAAGATTGTCAGAATTTTTACTCACATTATCGAGCACTTCCAGTGTATGGTAGAAGTTGTTTTTGTGAGCCTTCCCGTTGCGGGTCTCCACCAGGTCAAGATTGTTGATTTCAGGCATGATGAGAGCAAGCAACCCACACCGCTGCAGGTCGACGAATCCGCGGCTCGGAGTCTTGCTCATCATGATTTTATTGAGTTCATCCACAATGCGCTCCTTGCTGATAATGCTGATGCGCGAGGCATTTCGGGAGAGAGCCTCAAAAGTCTCATCGTCGATATAGAAATTGAGTTGTGTGGCAAACCTTACACAGCGCATCATGCGCAGGGGATCGTCAGAAAAAGTGATATCAGGATCGAGTGGTGTCCTGATGCAACCATACTCCAGGTCGCCCAACCCGTCGAAGGGATCAACGAGTTCACCAAACCGATCCTTGTTGAGACATATCGCCATGGCGTTGATGGTGAAGTCGCGCCTGTTCTGGTCATCCTCCAGCGTTCCGTCCTCCACGATGGGCTTGCGGCTTTCCCGTCTGTAACTCTCACGCCTTGCGCCCACGAACTCCACCTCACCGAACTTGCATTTCACCTGCGCGGTGCCGAAATTCCGGAACACGGACAGGTGGGCCTTTCTTCCCATGGCCTTTTTCACAGCCTCGGCCACCTCTATCCCGTTTCCCACGACGACGACGTCGATGTCGTTGGAGGGGCGGTCGAGGAAGATATCCCTTACATATCCTCCCACCACATAGCACTCCACGCCCATGTCGTCGGCCACACGGGAGATGGTATGAAACAATTCCTTGTCGAGCAACTGTGCCAGTTCGGCATCGGAGTAATTCTTCATCCGTTTTGGTTTTGAGGGTGCAAAATTACTCGTTGTCGTTGAAAAAACCAAAGATAATCTTGGAAAAGTTTTGAGAGTTGGACTTTGAAATCTGTGATTTGGGTGTTGAGATTTGGTGTTTGGGCTTTGTGGTTTGGGCTTTGTGGCAGAAAGAAGATAAGCGTTTTTTTGGCAGGTTCATAATAAATGTGTAATTTTGCACCGTTATAAACAGAATAGACCATGTCACAGTCTCATACTCTCACAGAGGAGCAATTCACAGCGGCGATGTCGGAATGCCGCTCGCTGTTTGAGAAGAAACTCCACGACTACGGAGCCTCCTGGCGTCTGCTTCGTCCCTCCTCACTGACCGACCAACTGTTCATCAAGGCGATGCGCATCCGCTCGTTGGAGGTGACAGGCACCACCCTCGTCGGTGAGGGCATCCGCCCGGAATTCATCGCTCTGGTCAACTATGGTCTGGTGGGCCTCATCCAGTTGGAAAAAGGATACAGCGACTCGGCCGACATCAGCAATGAGGAAGCGATGTCGCTTTACGACCATTATGCCAAGTCGACGCTCGAGTTGATGCTGAAGAAGAACCATGACTATGGTGAGGCTTGGCGCGGTATGCGCGTGAGCAGTTACACCGACTTCATCCTCACAAAGATTCAGCGTGTGAAGGAAATAGAGGACCTGGGAGGTTCGACGCTCGTATCCGAAGGCATCGACTCCAATTATATGGACATCATCAACTACGCCGTTTTCGGCATCATCAAACTCAGTGAATAGTCTGCTTCGCATATTTCTGAACCTCTGCCGGCTGGTGCTGTCGGTGACCCTCATCCTGTCGGGATTCGTGAAGGCGATTGACCCGCGGGGCACCCAATACAAGATACAGGACTATCTGACTGCCTTGGGCTTGGAAGGTCTTCTGCCCGACTGGACCACGCTGAGCCTCTCCGTAGCCCTGTCGGCGGCGGAGTTCTGTCTGGGCATTTTCCTGCTCTTCGCCATGCATCGGCGCATGGTGACCAAACTGACGGTCGCGCTGATGGTGGTGATGACGCTCATATCCCTGTGGCTCTGGATAGCCAATCCCATCAGCGACTGCGGTTGTTTCGGCGATGCGCTGGTGCTGTCCAACGGTCAGACCTTTGCGAAGAACATCGTGCTGCTGACATGTGCGGTGCTGCTGTGCCGGTGGCCTTTAAGCATGGTGAGGCTCATCTCACGCACCAACCAGTGGATCGTCATCAACTACACACTGCTGTTCATCATCGCCGTCAGCCTGTGGTGTCTCTACGACACTCCGCTGTTCGACTTCCGTCCCTACCATGAGGGAGCCGACATCCGTGCAGGCATGGAACTTCCCGACTCTGCTGCCCAACCGCAGTTTGAGACAAAGTTCATCCTTGAGAAAGACGGCGAGCGGCGCACGTTCACCCTTGAGGACTATCCCGACTCCACCTGGACGTTCATCGACAGCGAGACGGTGCAGATCAGCGAGGGAGACCAGCCGCCCATCCATGATTTCTCCATCACGAGGATAGACGATGGGGAGGACATTACCGAAGAGGTGATCGGCGACACAGGCTATACCTTCCTGCTCATCTCCCCTACCCTTGAGAATGCCAGCGATAGCGACTTCGGGCAGATAGACCAAATCTATGAATACTGCGAGGACAATGGATATGCATTCTATTGTCTGACCTCCAGCGGAGCACCCGCCATTGAGCGGTGGCGCGACCTGACAGGAGCAGAGTATCCATTCTGCTCCACTGATGGCACGACGCTGAAGACCATCATCCGCAGCAACCCCGGACTGCTGCTCCTTCACAACGGAGTGGTGGTGCGCAAATGGAGCCACAACTTCCTCCCTGATGCTGCCCAACTGACCGATCGGCTGGAGGAAAGCGAGATGGGAAAGGTGCCTCCCAGTGCTGCTCCCCGCAAGATTGCGGCCATCCTCATGTGGTTTGCACTTCCCTTGCTGGCCCTTACCATTGCCGACAGGCTCTGGGCTTGGACGAGGATGCTCACCCCCAAGAAAAGGCGGCAAAAATCCGACAAATCTGACAAACCCGACAAGTTGGAAAAAGAAAACAACTGATTTAAAAATACATTCACCTATTATTTATTATTTAAGAAAATGAGAAAGAAAATTGTAGCAGGCAACTGGAAGATGAACATGACCCTGCAAGATGGTATTGCTTTGGCAAAGGAGTTGAATGAGAACCTGAGTGCTGACAAGCCCAACTGCGGCGTGGTGATCTGCACCCCGTTCATCCATCTGGCCAGCATCGCCCAGTTCCTCGACCAGGACATCATCGGTCTGGGTGCCGAGAACTGCGCCGACAAGGAGAAAGGTGCCTACACGGGTGAGGTTTCCGCCGCCATGGTGAAGAGCACCGGAGCACAGTACGTGATCCTTGGCCACTCCGAGCGCCGCGAATATTATGCCGAGACTCCCGAGATTCTGAAGGAGAAGGTGCTGCTCGCCCTGAGCAATGGTCTGAAAGTGATCTTCTGCATCGGAGAGAGTCTGGAGGAGCGCGAGGCCAACAAGCAGAATGAGGTGGTGAAGGCCGAACTGGAAGGCAGCGTGTTCAACCTGACCGCAGAGCAGTTCAGCAACATCATCATCGCTTACGAGCCTATCTGGGCCATTGGCACCGGCAAGACCGCCACTGCAGAGCAGGCAGAAGAGATTCATGCTTACATCCGCCAGGTGATTGCCGAGAAGTTCGGCGCAGAGGTTGCCGACGCTACCTCCATCCTCTATGGTGGCAGTTGCAAGCCCAGCAATGCGGCAGAACTGTTTGCCAAGCCCGACATCGACGGTGGTCTGATCGGAGGAGCCTCATTGAAGGCAGCCGACTTCAAGGGCATCATCGATGCTTGGAAATAAGTGATGATTTAAAAAAGCATCTTGGTTAAGTATAGCAAAACACAGAGATACAAAGGTACAGAGAATTCTTAAAAAAATCTGTTTCTCTGTGTCTCTGTGTTGAAGATAAATAGCTAAACACAGAGATACAAAGGTACAGAGAATTCTTAAAAACTCTGTTTCTCTGTGTCTCTGTGTTGAAGATAACCACAATAATATGATTAAACGAGCAACAGCCATTTTGGCTGCATCACTATGCCTGACCATTGCTCATGCCCAAACGTTCCTCGACCATTTGCAGAACGACGACAAGAGCAGCGGTCAGGTGTCGGTGAAGCAAAGCGAGGATATCAGCAACCTGGTCAATGGTTCCGGCAAGAGCAAGGAGCAGGGCAGCAAACAGGAAGCCACCCGCCCGTCTGAGGACCGCTCACGGCAGGAAAGCCGTCAGCGTGAGAGCCGCAGCGAGAGCCGTCAGCGCGACTACGACCGCGAACAAGGCAGTTCGGCGGAAGACGAGGCCCGCGACAAAGCCCGGCGCGAGCGTGAGCGCAAGGCCCGTGAGGCTGCACGCGCCAAGAAGATGCAGGAATTTGAGCAGAACACGGACGCCAGCAGTTCCCGCAAGAAACTGATGAGCAACAGCAAGCGTGCGAAGGGATACCGCATCCAGGTCTTTGCCGGCGGCAACACCCGTGCCGACCGTGCCAAGGCTCAGGAGATGGGCGCCCTGGTGAAGACGAAATTCCCCGGACATCCCGTCTATGTGCATTTCTACTCCCCTCGCTGGTGCTGCCGTTTCGGCAACTTCCGCAACCAGGAGGCAGCCACCAAACTGCTCAAGAAGGTGAAGAAGGACGGATTCAAAAATGCCTGCGTCATCAAAACTGCCATCACTGTCAACAAATAATCCTCAACGCCATTTACTCATGAACATAGAACCCGGATACCGAGAAGGACTTGACGAACTGGCCTCCCACTACGCTGAGATTCTCCGGCTCTTGGGTGAGGATCCGTCCCGCGAAGGACTGGAGAAGACACCCATGCGTGTGGCGAAAGCCATGCAGGTGCTTACTCGTGGCTACAGCGAGGATCCCCACAAGGTGCTCACCGATGCCCTGTTTGAGGAGAACTACAATCAGATGGTGATCGTGCGCGACATTGATTTCTTCTCGATGTGCGAGCATCACATGTTGCCTTTCTACGGCAAGGCTCATGTGGCGTATATCCCCAAGGGCCGCATTACCGGTCTGAGCAAAATTGCCCGCGTGGTGGACATCTATAGTCACCGCCTTCAGGTGCAGGAGCGGCTGACAGAGCAGATCAAGGACTGCATCGAGCAGACCCTTCATCCGATGGGTGTCATGGTGGTGGTGGAAGCCCGCCATATGTGCATGCAGATGCGCGGTGTGGAGAAACAGAACTCCATCACCACGACGAGTGCGTTCAGCGGTGCCTTCAATCAGGCAAAGACGCGCGAGGAATTCATGAACCTGCTTAGAGAGTGAAGAGTGAAGAGTGAAGAGTGAAGAATTCAACTTTCTCAAGTTGAAAGGAGTGTAGGAGTGTAGTAGTTTAGGAGTGTAGACATTACTCTTGCAAGTCATAGTCTATACTGACGATGAATAATCAATTCTATTGTCCAAACTCCAAATCTCCCAAACTCCTAAACTCCCAAAAGATGAACAAATGTAAAACTTGAATTAAAAATTCTTTTTTTGATGCAAGGTTTTCAGGGTTCGGACGTTTGAGTAAAAAACATCAAAAGAAAAAAGAAAGCGATGAAAAAATTGTATTATCTCATGCTTTGCATGGCTATCGGCCTGAGTGCCACCTCCTGTCTGAGCGACAAAGACAATGACAACAACTACAAAGTGCTCACCAAGGCGGATAAAGAGGCGCAACTGCGCGACATGGCTGGAATTTACAACGGGCATATCCTCTTCATCAACGACACAACCAGCAAGACCGACTCTCTGAACATCTCCTGGCAAGTGACACCACATGACTCGACACTGACCGTCAGGAATTTCCCGTTGAAGATTCTGGCACAAGGTCTTCCCAAATCCGCTTCCCGCGATCTTCTCATGCAAGAAGGAGGAGCCACGTTCTCTGCCACCCTTCATCCCTATGCCGTCAACTCCAACACCGAGGGTTTCTATGCCTTCTGGGTCATTCCACGCGATTACAAGATGGAGTTCACCTTAGATCATGAGGATGTGAGCCACGAGGTGGAGGTAGAGTTCACCGATGGGATGACCGCCTATACCACCGGCTATATGACAGAGCAGTTCTATGCCTATGGCCTGTATCTCAATCATGAGATGGAATGGTATGTCCTGGTGAAGTCCGTCACGGTGGACAAGACGAAATACATGACCGGAAGGGCCATGTTGGTGAACGGCAAGAAATAACCGGATGTCATGACTCGATTTGTATCATGGAATGTCAACGGGCTCCGCGCCTGTAGCGGCAAGGGTTTTGAGGAAGCCTTCAAAGCCCTTGACGCCGATTTTTTCTGCCTGCAGGAGACCAAGATGCAGGAAGGGCAACTCGACCTACAGTTTGAGGGTTATGAGTCTTACTGGAATTACGCTGAGAAAAAAGGGTATTCAGGTACTGCCATTTATACGCGGCGTCATCCGCTGAATGTGACCTACGGCATCGGCGAGGAGGTGCACGACCATGAGGGACGTGTCATCACGCTGGAGATGGAGGACTTTTTCCTGGTGACGGTCTATGTGCCCAACTCCCAGGACGGCCTGCGCCGTTTGGACTACCGAATGACATGGGAGGACGACTTCCGTGCCTACCTGCAGCGTCTTGATGCCATCAAACCGGTCATCGTCTGCGGTGATCTCAATGTCGCCCACGAGGAGATTGACCTGAAGAACCCGAAGACCAACCGCCGCAACGCTGGCTTCACCGATGAGGAGCGCGAGAAGTTCAGCACGCTCCTTGCAGCCGGTTTTGCCGACACCTTCCGCCGCCTCTATCCTGAGCAGGTGACCTACTCCTGGTGGTCATACCGTTTCCGTGCCCGCGAGAAGAACGCCGGGTGGCGCATCGACTATTTCCTGGTATCCGAGCGTCTGATGCCCCTTGTCGCCGACGCTCTGATCCATACCGACATCATGGGCAGCGACCACTGTCCGGTAGAGGTAGATTTGAAATAATGAGGTTGTGAGGTCACCTCACAACCTTACCGTTTGAAATATAGAGGTAGGGCCACTCTGACATTGACAGGAGTGCCATTCTGTTTTCCAGGAATCCAAGGTTTCATATCAAGAATCGCTTTCACGGCAGCGCGGTCGAAGGCGGGTGAAAGGGGCAGAATCACCGAGGGGCGGCATATCCTGCCATCTGCAGCCACAACGAAGGAGACGACCACCCGCCCTTGAATATTGCTGCCCAACTCCAGCACAGGGTAATTCAACTGCTGCATGAGAAACTCTGACATTTTCGTTGTTCCCTCCGGATAATGGGGCATGCTGTCCGCCAAAAGGTAGATGGGTTGTCCGTCCTCCATCACCTCCTCCTTCTCCGGTTCCAAAGTCTGGCGGATGTTTTTCTTCTTCCACACATCTACTCTGTCAAGCAACCTGACGGCTTTGGCTGTCAGGAAGAAGTCCAAGTTATTGTAGCGCAAGACTCCGACGAGCATGTCCAACCCATCTTCATCAAGGACATTCTTGAGATTGAACGCCACTCCCTTGGTTCCTCCGAGCAGGCACACCTGGTCGGGCAAGTCTTCCGCCCGCATCGTTTTGCCAGCAATGGGTGTTGTACTTACGCCATTGAACAAAAAATCGGATACACCAGAACCTGGCTTGCCCTGTATTTCAGAAGCCGTCGCTACCAAGCCGAGAAGATCATAATGGAAGAGTTTGCCGGGCATGAATTTCCCCTTGATGATGTCTTTGGCAGTGAGTATTTTATCCCCTATCACATCATAGGTGATGAGGCGCTGTACATTGACCTTTGGGTGAGGGGCATCGCCATCCCTGTGCTGCGCCGTCACCCTGAACGACATATACCTGTCTTTCTCCCATGCCAACTCGGTGAGTGTGAGTGTGACATACTGGCGCTTGATGTTGGGCCCCTCGGGCACAGCATTGATCTCTTTTCCCAATGTCTGATAAAACTGTTTCTTGCTCTCATCGAGAGAGAGACATTCATTGCCAAAAAGTGTGGTGCACAACCAACTTTGCAAGTCGGCCACCCCTGACCCGCTGATGCGCTCTGGCCATTCGAGATTGAGGACAGCAAGTGTGACGACATCGCCTTCCTGGAAGAGTTTCCGCTCATCCACATAACGGATTCTGTAGGTCTGGGAGTTGCTGACTATCAGTTTTTTAACTTCTGTTTGCTGGGCGCTCACTGCCAGGGGCATGAGCATGGCAAAGATAAGCATCGGTATATATCGCGATGCGTGATACGGCTGGGATTGCTTTCTCCTGAAAACGGATAGTGTCATCATATTATGTATTTTTATTATGTCGGACCTGACGGACTGGTCGGATCTGTCGGACTGGTCGGACTCGGATTTTCTATGGTGTGACAGTGATGTGGAGACAGGTCTGTTGAGTCTCATACCTCACGTAGCATCTGCCTTTCTGTCGCAGTTTGTCCATCACCTCGCCAAGAAGGTATTTCATCTGCCGGCTGTCGTTTTCTTTTCCCTCCACATACTTGAACCGTCTGTAGGTGATGTCGAATGTGGTGGCATGGCAGTGAGCCGAGTTAGGCACGGCATTGCTGTTCACCTTCATCAGTTTCCGCACATCCTCCTTGGTGCGCAGCACAGAGGTGACGATGATCTTGTATTTCCCCATCTTATGCTTTTTCTCTGCCTTCTGGAAGTTTTTCCCGATATCCTTGAGCAGTTTGGCTGCCTGTGGGGTGAGGTAAGGCACGGAATGGGTCAGAGGGTCGATGCTGTAGTATTTTCCCTCCTCGATGAGTTTGAGGTGCCTCTTCACCTTTTTGGTGAGTTGTGAGCGGTCCTCCAACGGTTCGATGCCGTATTTCTTCGCTGCGGCGAGTTGGTGCGGGTTGTTGTCGTTGAAGGTGAAGGGGAAATTGACTGGCACCTCACGCCTTGTGCCGCAGGCGGTGAGGCATGCGGCAAAGACAAGAAGTATCCAGTAGTTTTTCATCATTATTCTGTCATTCTAGAAGTATAGGAGTGTAGGAGTATAGGAGTGTAGGAGTATAGGAGTGTAGACATTACTCTTATTTAGCAGCGTTCTCTATCAACGAGGAGTAATGAGGACTATTGTCTAAACTCCTCATCTTCGAAACTCCTAAACTCCTTTCAACTAAGTTATTTCACTGCCTGACGGCGGAACACCATGGTGTCGATGTCGGAAACGATCTTGAGCACGTCGCCCTCGAGGACGTAGTCCATTGGCTCAGCCTTCTCAAAGCCTCCGAGGAACTGTTTGCGGCCTTCCTTCTCGAGGTTCTCTATTAAACTCTTGATGATCTTGTCGCCAAAAGCCTCCATGGTGGGGTCTCCAAAGGAAATCTTGATGCTGTCTTTCTCAAACTTGAAGAACTGGCTGGAGTCAGCGACATTCCAAGTCATCTCGTCACCTGCATCATTCCAAGTTCCCTTGAATCCCATGGTAAAGGGCATGTGGATGGATGTTTCTTTTTCCTTGGAATCCATCACAGCATTGGCGGAGAAGGTCATCGTGCTGTCCTCGGCGAGGTTGAGGTTAATCACCATCGAGGTATTTGCACTTGAGTCATTGTTCAGCACAGGTTCTGACTTCCACTGTCCTACGAGGGATGGGGCGGCCTCTGTGCAAGCCACGATCAGGGCCATGCATGCGAGTGAGCATACTGCATAAAAAAACTTTCTCATAACTGAATCAAGATTATTTGTAATAGAAAATGGGTTGATGTTGCAAAAATAGTGAAAAAAATGAATGAGCGAGCAAAAAACTACTTTTTTTCACTAAATTATCACACACGCAACAGTTATTGGGTCATTCCTTGACTCCCTGATTCTCCAGACAAATAATCAACGTGCTCAAGTTGAAAGGAGTGTAGGAGTGTGGGAGTTTAGGAGTGTAGACATTACTCTTGCAAGTCATCAGTCTCTATTGGCGGGGTGCAATCTATTCTATTGTCTAAACTCCCAATCTCCTAAACTCCTAAACTCCAAAAAGTTGAGCAAATGCGAAACTTGAAACAAATATTCTTTCGTGGAGATTCGTGCAGTTTCGTGGTTGAAAACAATTCATGAATAAATTCATGCATAATTCGCGGTAATTTATGTAAAAAAAAAGGAAACGCGAATTTCCATGTAATATATCCATTAATTACCATTAATTGCTTCGCCGCAGAGCGGCGATATATTCCTTGATTCCCAGATTCCTTAGACAAATAATCATTAGCCATCATTCGTACAGATTCGTGCAGTTTCGTGGTGGAATGTGTTAAATTTAGGAAAAAGCGGCGATTATTGCCCAAAATTCAATATCTTTGCGACAACTATAAACTGTTGACCATGAATGCCCGTTTTTTCAGACATCTTGCCCTGTTGGTTGCCATGTTGTTCACGGCATCCCTTCAGTTGCATGCGGAGGGCACGAAGCCAAAAGCCGGCGATGTGAACGGCGACGGCAACATTACCGTGGCCGACGTGATGCTGATGGTGAACTACATTACCGAAAAGGACTTGTCGGGCGTGCATTTTTCGGAATATGCCGCTGACCCCAACAGAGACAAACGTATCAATGTGGCTGATGTGATGATTGTGGTGAAAATCATCATGGGCACTCCCTGGGACGATCCCGACAACCCCACCCTGCACATCGACGACGGCGAGGGGGAGGACCCCGGTGGCGGTCTGTAAAGCCTTTTGATTTTCCGGATAGACCTTGGTCAAGTCCGAAGAACTGCGGCGGTGCCAGTGATGGTGCCGTTTTTATATGCCTATATACCCAAACCTGACACCAACTGCACGAGTTGCTGGTCGTTGCACAACTGTGTGATGTATGTACCGATGGTGTTGGGACTCCTGGCAAGCAAGGTGGCAAGCGCATTGACATTGGCTCCCGGCGACGAGAGATAGGCCATGGCAAATGAATGTCTCATGTTGTAGCATGATAGTTGGCTGATGTTGATGAGGGGCCGGCACTGCCCCGTCTCCCGGTTGATTTTCTCCACCTCCGCGTTGATTTCCTCACAGATCGTCCTCATCCTCTTTTTGGTGGAACAGGCGATGTGCTGCACGGCACATCTGATGCCCTCTTCGGTGCGGTTCTGCTTGAGGGTGTGACTGTCGTTCTGCACGATGGGAAAGAGAAACCCATCGCGGAGTCCCGCACTGTCGAGCAACGGCTGAAACACAGCCTTTGCGAGCCTGTCGCATCTGATGCGGGGCCTGACAAACGTTCCTGTCTTCGATCTTTTGAAGTCAAAGCAATAATAGGAGGTCACCTGTCCATGCTCATCGGCGATATGCCGCAGGCTGTAGTTGTCGGAACGCAGCAATGCCACGTCGATGGGAGCACTCCCGTTGAGTTTGAGCATGGCAATCCAGAAACAGAGAGCAAACTCCGCAGTCGACCGCTTACGGATACGCTCCTCTGCCCCATCGCGGAACTGCCACCCCTCTTCCGTGTCCTCAGTGACGAGGCGCAGGTAATACTCCTCGATCCTGATGAGATTGTCCTTGTCGATGTATGCCTTGCGGTTGGCCTTTCTCACCATCCGGGCATACGGTTTCAACTGGAAGCAGTAGTCACATGCCTGAAGCATGCCCTTGGCCATCGCATGATGACAGACGGCGGCAATTTTGGCACATGCCGTGTGGATGGTGCCTTCGCTCAGGTGCTCCTTTGCCTGCTTGATAAAAGCCGCCATCCTGTTCTCTGTGAGGTCATTCACCAAAAAGTGCTCGTTGCCCATAAACTCCGCCAGCAACCGATAGGCATAATCATAGTAAACCTTGGTGCTCTTGCGAATCTGACGGTCGGAAAGGAAGTCTTCCATGATGGCCTTATACTCGTGGGTGCGTGCGCTGAAATCCGTCCGCGAATCATCAAGCAGCATGTCGGGGGTATAGCGCATTCCGCTCATCTCCAACCTGAGTTTCCGCTCCACCACCTTATTCTTATATTCGGTGATGATGCGGTTGATGATCTCTGCATGCTCAAATCCTTTTTTCACCAACTGGTTTTTCTTGTCCCAGTGGGCGGTGTCGCAACTGTAGCCAGTCGATTTCTCCTTCGTATAGCCAAAACTCACCCTGAGCATGATGGGGTGCAGTCCGTTGGCCAGTGTCTTATTGGTGCGCAGCACCAACCTGACAACTGCGCTGTATACTTTCATCTGATGGTCTGTTTTCGTCGTTTAGTCTTTGTCTGTCAACTTGACGGATTCAGGTATCTGCCAACTTAACGAGTACAAAGATAAACAAAATTATTCTACTTGTAAACTTTTTGACAACATTTAGTGCCTATTTTAGTGCAAACCATAGATTAACAGAAAACATCCGGTGGTTTTTTCCCCCCCACCGCAAAATGTCGCAATATCGTTAACATATTGTTTATCATTGACTTACCAAACTTACATCATCCTTATTTTTCTCTTGAGTTATGTTGGCGCCCAACATATCATTAAAACTAAAAAAATCTCAAAAAATTACATGAATTGATAAAAAAAATTGTCATCTTTTTGAATCGCTCCTTCCATCCACATCTTGGATTCCCAGGACAGACGGAAAGGACAGTGATGACGAAGATCTGGCAAGTTGAAATTCAGTGATACTAATAACAAAATCAATCATTTTATTAACTATAAATTCATTAAAACATGAAAAAACTTTTCACAACATTTCTGATGATGGGAGTTGCCCTATGTGGCTGGGCAAACGTCACAGCAGAGTGTCCTCCGGGGTCAAAAACTGTTACCGTCAACTATACGGCAGACCCTAACAACTCCAACGAGCTACAAAATCTGAATTTAGATGATTTGATCAAGCCGCACATGCGCAATGGTGAGACATTGAAGATTACCGGTGACTGGGCCAACAAAGACCTTGCCACAATTGGCAAGATTGTTGGCAAATTCAACAACAACGTTTACCTCGACCTGAGCGCATGTGAGAATATGGTGTCCATGATCAATTACACTGGCACAGGCGATCCTGATTGGACAAGCAACAATTTCACTTACTCTTACAGCAATGCTCCTGCTGAAGAGATAAATGTTACTAAAAAGAATTATTACTACTTTGATGAGGATTGTACAAAACCTTTGGAGAGTTGGGCTCAAAGCCAAGTGCAATCAAGAGATGGCAATTATTACTGGACAGGTTGGGATGGTACTTCCAATGGTGAACATCAGGTTTATCCTAAAACTATTTGGGGTTATTATAATAATCAGAATAGTTTTGTAGAAGTACCTACCAGCAGTGTCACTGTTAATCCCAATAATCCCGACCAAGGCACAGCTATGGTTCAGCCTTCTGGTGATCCTTTCTCATTAAGTGGAAGTAATTTCTCCAATAATGTAAGCAAGTTGAATGGCATCGCATTCCCTGACCATGCAAATTTCACCGCCATCCCCGATAACGTGTTCGGTGAAAGCGGTGCTGCAAATCTTGCAAGCGCTACTGTCGGCAGCGATTTGGTGTGGATTGGCAAAGCAGCGTTTAAAAATTCACAATTGACCGAATTTGCTTTCCCAGCAGGTCTGAAGGTGATTGGCGGTGAGGCTTTCCATAGTGCACCATTGACTGCAATAAATCTTGGTGGTTGCACATCACTTGTGGCCATCAAATACGAGGCCTTCGAGGAGTGCGCAAGTGCAACAACAGTCACATTCCCTTCAGGAAGCACCTTTACATTCCTTGGCAATGATGCTTTCAATAAGTCAGGTATCACCACTGTTGATATGGAAAATTGCACAGGCATCACAGAATTCCAAAGTAAAAATAATGATGGAAGTACTTACAAGACATTCGCAAGTTGTACTGCTCTTAAAACCATCATTCTCCCTCCATATCTGACAGCAGTACCTGATGATTCCGGTATGGGAGTATTCAATGCTAGCACGGCAGTTGAATCAGTGAGGTTCACAGGTTCTGCTGTTTATGTTGATTGCGTTCTCCAGAATCCGTGTACTATTGGAGACAAGGCTTTCAAGGAGAAACCATCGCTTGCTACAGTTACTCTTTCCAATAATATCTCCTCGATTGGTATTGAGGCATTCCATTCTGCTGCCATTACTACAATAAGCATTCCCGCCTCTATGGAGGAACTTGCTAAACACAGTTTCTATGGCTGTACGCAGTTGACCACTGTCATCTTTGAGGCCTTTGACAAGAGTTGTGGAGATTGCGTTGGTGCCGCTACTAAAGTTGCTGGTGCTCAAGGCTCTGGTGGTCAAGGTCAAGGTGCATTCGAGGAGTGCCAGGCCATTACAGATGTTTACATCAACACCTTGGCAGAAATCCAATGCGACAACAATGCATTCGACCAGGATATCTCCTGGGGTGCAGGCGATGCAGGTGCCAATTTCGCCACCCTTCATTTCCCGAAGGAGAAGACTGAGCATTATGCCAACCTCTCGCATTATCTGACAGACGAGATTGTTACCAACCCAGGCTTGTTCCATTCATGGTTGGAGGCTCATTATGATCAGGCCATCAATCCTCACAAGAATGGCTGGTATGAGTTCATCAATTCAGGCCCCAGTGCCCCTGAGGATGGTCCCGAATATCAATCCATCATTCTCCGCACATTCAGTGATTACGATTATGCATATCTTGTTCCCCAAGGTCTCAGGGCTTACGTGGTCAACAAGGTCGAGCCAAATAATGACGGCAACTACGAAGTTACCTTGCAGCGCCTCAATGTCATTCCCAAGCGTACTGGTGTCATCCTCTATGGACATCCCAATGGCAAGACTAAGGACGGT